>DXAO01000020.1 GCA_019117005.1 Candidatus Collinsella stercoripullorum
GGTCCGTCTCAACCCATGCGGCGCGCCGCATGGGTTGAGACGGACCCGCCCCCGGACGGCCCATAACGAGACGGGGCCCCGGCGGGATGGATCCCGCCGGGGCCCCGGGCAACCCGATCGTGGGGCTGCCGGCTACTCGCCGCAGCCGCTCTTGATGAGCTCGACGAGCGCCTTCACGGCATCCTGCTCGTCCTCGCCGTCGGCGGAGATGACGATGGCGGTGCCGCAGGAGAGGCCCTGGGTCATGAGGGCGAGCATGCTCTTGGCGTTGACTCCGTCGCCCTCGTCGCCGGCCTTCTTGACGGTGACGTTGGACTTGAAGCCGGAAGCGGTCTTGCAGAACAGGGACGCCGGACGGGCGTGCAGACCGGTGGCGTTGACGATGGTGGTCTCCTCGGAATACATGGGACTACATCTCCTTTACTTGCGAGCGTGAGCTCTACGGGTCCGGGAGCGACGTCCCGGACGCATTGACCGTATTGATAACTGTACCACGTCGCAGGCGCGATGCCTGCCCGCAGCACAGCGCGAACGACCCTCGGCCGGCAGACGTCGGTGCGCGACCGCGACGCCATCGGCCCGCGCGCGGGCGGACCGGATGGCGCGCATCCGGCCCGCTTGCGCGAAACCGGCAGGGCCTAGACCATCTCGCGGACGGCCTCGTGCAGGCGCTTGCGGTCCGCCGGGTCGTCGCTGTTGTAGTGACGCGAGTTGACGATGTACTCCTCGATGGTGTTCAGGTTCTCCTCGGTCGGCTCGATGCCGAGCTCGCCCAGGGTCAGCGGGAGGTCCATCTTGCGCATGAACTCGCGCAGCTCGTCCTCCTTGTCCTTCAGGCCGTTGAAGTACAGCTGGCAGAACAGGCCCACCGCCACGATCTCGCCGTGGATGGCCTCGGCGGCCTCGTGGGTGAAGTGCGTGCGGACGCCGTCGTAGATCACGTGCGCGAGCTCGGACTGACGGAAGCTCTTGGTGGTGTTGGCGATCACGCCCGTGGTGATGACGTTCAGGAACGCCATGTCCGTCAGCGCCTTGGTGACCTCGTGGCGGCGGTTGTCCTCGATGGCCTGCAGCGCGATCTCATCGAGCACGCCGTAGACGTAGGCGGCCATGTTGTACGCGGTGTAGACGTCGATCGGCGTGTCCTCGAGGTGCATCTCGGGCTGGCCGTTCAGCATCTCGATCTTCTTGGCCATGGCGTCCATGACGCCCGCCGCGTTGTAGCGGATCGGGCAGTTGGCGATGACGTCGAGGTCCATGTAGACCGCGTCGATCTCGTGGTCGAAGCGCCAGGAGCGCAGCTTGCCGCCCTCGGCGGTGTACATGACGCTCATGCAGGTGAACGGGGCGCAGGTGGACGCCGAGGTGGGGATGTTGACCGCACCGAGGTGCGCGACCTCGCCGACCGCCTTCGCGAGGTCGGTGATCTTGCCGCCGCCGACGCCGACGATCTCGTCGCAGCCGGACTCGTGGGCCTTGGCCGCGAGCTCCTCGGCGGCCTCGTAGCAGCACCAGCCCGTCCAGATCTCGAGCTGCCAGTCGACGCCCGCCGCCTCCATGCTCGGGACCAGGCGGTCCTTGACGGCGTCCCAGGAACGCGGGCCGGCGACGATCAGCATCTTGGAACCGAAGCGCTTGAGCTCCTCGCCCAGCTGCTCGAGCAGCCCCTGCTCGCAGCGGACGCGCCCGGCGCCGAACTTGATCGCGGTGTCCAACTCTACTGCCATGAATACATCCTCTCTCCCATGTGCAATTCATCACGGCATCTATCTCCCGGTGCGCGGCGGGCGCGATGCCCCTGCAGCCCGCCGCGCACCGTGAAGACCATCTCGTCGCGGCCGTGCGCATGCCCGCACGCGGCCGCGCATGCGGCGTCCCTAGCCGCGGATCTCACGGACGGCGGCCGCGGCCTCGGCGGCGATGGCCTCGACCTTGGAGAAGTCCCCGTCGGCGAAGAGGTTGGGCTTGACCATCCAGGTCCCGCCAGCGGCGATGATGGCGTCGCAGCTCAGGAAATCGCGGACGTTCTCGGTGTTCACGCCGCCGGTGGGCATGAAGCGGTGGCCGACGAAGACCGAGGCGAGCGCCTTGATCCCGGCGAGCCCGCCGTAGAGGTTCGCGGGAAAGAACTTGGTCACGTCGAGCCCGCGGTTGATGGCGGCCATGATCTCGGTCGGGGTGACGGCGGCGGGGATGATGTTCACCTCGTGCTCGATGCACCAGTCGACGGTCTCGGGGTCGTAGCCCGGCGAGACGATGAACTTGGCGCCGGCCTCCACGGCCTGCTTGCACTGGGCGAGGTTGACCACGGTGCCCGCGCCGACCAGGATGTCCGGGCACTTCTCGGACATCTCGCGGATGCAGTCGGCCGCGGCGGCGGTGCGGAAGGTCACCTCGGCGGCGGGCAGCCCGCCGGCGACGAGGGCGTTCGCCATGGGCACGGCGTCCTCGACCTTCTCGAGCACGACCACGGGCACGACGCCCGTCTTCTCGACCTGCCCGTAGAACCCGTTCTGCTTCATGTACTCAGTCGACATCTTGCTTCCTCTCTCTTTCGGTTCCCTCTCCTTGTATCCGCACAGGGCCACGCTCGTGGCGGCGGCGCATCCGCCCTCAGGGCAGGCAGGTGCACCACACCTCCTGGTTGTGGAAGATGGCGAAGTCGTCGAACCCCAGGCGCTCGGCCGCCGGCTGCTCGCCGTCGCAGACGCGCTCCAACAGCTTCAGCAGATGGGCTCCCAGCTCGCCGATCGTGACGGTCCCCTCGATGGCGCCCGAGGCGTCGAAGTCGATGTTGTCGCCCATGCGCTCCGCGGTCTCGCAGTTGCCCGTCACCTTGATCACGGGGATGAGCGGGTTGCCGATCGGAGTGCCGCGCCCGGTGGTGAAGATGAGCGCTTGGGCGCCGCCCGCCGTCATGCCCGACACCGACTCGATGTCGTAGCCCGGGGTGTCCATGATCACGAGGCCGCGCTCGCTCGGGATCTCGCCGTAGGGCACCACCTGGCGGATGGGCGAGACCCCGCCCTTGGAGATGCCGCCCAGGGCCTTCTCCTCCAGCGTCGACAGACCGCCGGCCATGTTCCCGGGCGAGGGGTTGGCGCCGCGCACGTCGACGCCCGTCTCGGCGAAGCTGTTCTCCAGCCCGCCCACGATCCGGTAGATGTCCTGGGCGACCTCGAAGGAGTTCGCGCGGTCGGCCAGGATGTCCTCGGTCCCGATGAGCTCGGTGGTCTCGCCCAGCATGACGGTGCCGCCCGCGGCGACCACCGCGTCGCTCACCACGCCGACCACGGGGTTGGCGGCAAGGCCGCTCGTGGCGTCCGACCCGCCGCAGTTCGTTCCCAAGACGAGGTCGGCGAGCGTCATCTCGCAGCGCTCGACGTCGGCCGCGCGCGCGACCAGGGCGCGCGCCAGCTCCGCGCCGCGCTCGACCGCGCGCTCCGAGCCGCCGAGGTCCTGGATGGTGATGACCTCGAGCGGCTTGTCGAGCGCGGTGCGAATCCGCTCGGCGAGCTCGTAGGGGCGCGTGCTCTCGCAGCCGAGGCCCACGAGCAGCGTGCCGAACACGTTGGGGTTGGCGGCCAGGTTCCTGAGGCAGCGGCGCATGATCTCGATGCCGGTCCCCACCTGCCCGCACCCCTTGGCGCACGGGACGGCCACGGCCCCGGGCACCGCCGCGGCGATGCGTCGGGCGACGACGTTCGCGCAGCCGCAGGTGGACAGGACCATGACATGGTTCCGGATGCCGATGCGCCCGTCCGGGCGACGGTAGCCCCTCATGCGCGCACCCCCGTCTTGATGCTCTCGATATTGTGGACGTGCACGTACCCGCCGCGCTCGATGCACTCCGTTGCACGGCCGATGACCTGCCCGTACTTGTAGATCTTCGCCCCGCACCCGAGCGAGCGCAGGC
This sequence comes from Candidatus Collinsella stercoripullorum, assembly GCA_019117005.1. GTDB lineage: Bacteria > Actinomycetota > Coriobacteriia > Coriobacteriales > Coriobacteriaceae > Collinsella > Collinsella stercoripullorum. Next base: position 3,917 of record DXAO01000020.1, read on the forward strand.
TGATCTTGTGGAAGCGCGGGATGTCGGCGAGCGCGCTGAGCTCGTCGGCCGCCTCGCCGGTCTTGGTCGACACGACGACGGTGTCGCCCGCGGACACGGCCTCGGTGACCGTCGCCACGTCGTCCGTCGCGCTCATGAGCAGAGCCCGTTTCGCCATGTTCGCACCCCCTTGGTTCATGGTCGGTCGCACCGCGCGCCGCGCGGCACGGTCCCGGGCCCCGTGGACCCGGCGCCCGGGGCACCGGCAGCGACACCGGCGCCTCGTCTTCGGCCCGCCCGGGCGTCGTGCCCGGCGGGCGCTCTCGGACGCGCGCCCGGGCACCCGCCCGGGGACGTCCCGGATACCGGGATCAGCCCGCCTTCCTGCCCACCTTGGACAGCGGGTCCTTGAACCCGGTGAACACGATGTCCGGGAAGCGCTCGCCCACGTTGTCGCGCAGCCAGTCGAAGGCGTCCTGGATGCGCTGGCGGCGCACCCACAGGCCGGAGAGCTCGAGCATGTAGTAGACGCGGTCGGTTCCGTTCGCATCCATCTGCGCCTGCATCTCCGGGGTTATCTCGTCGAGCTGGTCGGCGGTGCGAAAGCCCGTCACGTCGAGCATGAGGTCGTTGGTGTTCGCGGCCTTGAGCTGCACGTTGAGCACCTGGCTCCACGGCAGGGTGATGACGTCTTGCGGCTTGGTGTAATCGGTCACGCCGTCGAGCGTGTAGACGAACAGCGGGGAGCGGTTCATCATCTTCCGCGTGTTGAGCACGATGCCCGCGACGAAGCATGCGGCGATGACCACCGACAGGACCCGCCACAGGATGCCGTCGCCCTGGGTGAACCCGAGCCATACGATGCACGCGCCGATCAGCGCGTAGGACACCGAGATGGCGGTCAGCTTCCGCAGGTCGTTATAGACAACGAGTTGTTCCATGGGATGCACCTCGCATAGGTTTCAGATTCAGCGCAGGACCTCGAGGAAGTCCGCGACGTCGGCCAGCGTGTCGAAGGACAGCACAGCCTCGCGGCGGATGCCCTCGCACGTGCCCTCGGGCTGGTCCAGGATGGGGTAGCCCGTGGTGATGGAGTCCATTCCGGTCAGATCGTCGAAGATGAAACCGGACGTGAAGCCGCCCGCGTTGGCGGCCCGGATGCCCGCGAGGCTGTCCTCCAGGACGAGCGTGCGGGCGGGATCGGCGCCGATGAGCTCGGCCGCCTTGAGGAAGATCTCGGGGTCGGGCTTGCCGCGCCGCACGCTCGTCCCGTCCATGATGTGGGGGAAGGCGTGCGAGAGGTACTCGGCCTCGAGGTACTGGTCGATGAGCGACCGGGCGGAGGAGCTCGCCAGCGCATAGGGGATCCGGCGCTCCTGGAGGTAGTTGAGCAGCTCGAGCAGACCGGGCTTCTTGCCCACGCGGCCGTTCTGCTCCATGCGCACCGCGTTCTTCTGCTTCCTTATGTAGGCGCGCCAGGTGGCGACGTCCTTGTCGTCACCGAAGGCGTGCTTGAGCCCCGCCACGACCTCGCTTTCGATGCGGCCGCAGAGGCTCATGTAGAGCGCCGGGTTCATCTGGAACCCGAAGGCGCGGGCCGCACGCAGATAGGCGCGGTAACACAACCGCTCGCTATCGAAGATGAGGCCGTCCATATCGAAAAGCACTGCCTGAAACGGACCCACCGTCGGAACTCCTTACGCTCGCATGCCGCCGATTACCGTCGATAGACAAAAGGAAAGGCCTGCACCCTCCTGCGGGTGCGCGGGAAGGTGCAGGCCCGAAAGGTCCAGGCTAGGCCCGGATCTCGTTCACCGGCTCCTCGCCGGCGACGAAGCGCTCAACGTCACCCACGCACTTCTCGCCCATGCCGCGCAGGCACTCCTCCGTGTAGGCGGAGATGTGCGGGCACACGAGAACCTTGGGGTGGTTGAAATAGGGGTCGTCGGCCGCGGGCGGCTCGTCGTGCATGACGTCGATGGCCAGGGCCTTGACCGTGCCGTCCGCGAGCGCGTCGAGCATCGCCGGCTGGTCGATAAGGTCGGCGCGCGCGTTGTTCACCACATAGACGCCCTTCTTCATCTTGGCGAAGCAGTCGGCGTTCAGGATGTGGAAGGACGTGGGGTTCAGGTCGGCGTTCAGCGTGAGGATGTCGCAGGACGAGACCACGGTGTCCAGGTCGGTGTAGGTGATGTCCACACCCTGAGCGCGCAGCCCCTCGGCCCAATCCTCGTGCTGGACAGGATCACAGGCGAGAACCTTGAGGTCGTAGCCGCGGGCGAGGATCTCGACGACGCGGGACCCGATGTTGCCGCAGCCGATGATGCCGAGCGTCTTGCCCGAGACGCCGTTGCCGACGAACTTGGCGCGCTCGGCCCAGCGACCCTCGTTGGCGGCGACGTGGGAGTCGCTCACCTGGCGCATGGCGTCGAGCAGCAGCGCCACGGCGCCCTCGGCCACGGCGTCGCGCTCGACGAGCGGGGAGACGGTGGTGAGGATGCACCCGGTGGCGTTGCAGGCCTTGACGTCGACGTTGTTGTAGCCGATGCCGTGGCGGGAAAGCAGCAGCAGGTCGGTCTTGTGCTCGAAGAACTCCGCGTCGAAGAACGGGGTCACCGAGGAGATGATGATGTTGTAATCCTTCAGTGCCTCGGCGAGCTCGGCGCCGTGGGCGTCACCCGCCACGCGGACGCGCTCGACGGTACCGATCTTCTGGAGACGCTCCATCTGATCGGGGAAGCGCGTGCCGAACGAGGAGGAGTTGACGATGGCGATCTTATAGTCCATGCGTTGCGTACCTTACCCTTTTCCGTACGAATCGAAAGCCTGCGAATGAGTCCTCGGCTACTTGCCGCACTTGGCCAGCGCGGAAGCCAGGGAGACGTTCTCGGAGGACGGGATCTTCTGGAAGTAGACCGTCACGCCGGCGTCGCCGATGGCCTTGGCGATGTCCGCGTCATCGGAGGTGAGGCCGACGGACTCGATGACCTTGGTGGAACCGGGCTTGATGGCGATGCCGCCGACGTTGAGCTCCTTGATGGGCACGCCGCCGTCGACCGCGACCTTGGCATAGGCCAGGGACTTGAAGATCAGCGCGACCTTGTCGTCGCCGAACTGGTCGGCGTTCCACTGGTCGACGAGGCCCTGGGCGGAGAAGACCTTGATCTTGAGGCCGCCGGTGGACTGGGTGGACTCGTAGATCTCCTTCATGAACTCGTCGTTGGCGGTGGCGTCATCGATGACGTAGGCGGAGTTGGTGCCCTTGCCCTTGGTCCAGACCTGCATGACCTGGCCGTGGACCAGACGATCGTCGATGCGTGCGAGGGTGATCTCTGACATTTGGTTCTCCAATCCCTAGCGGATGACTACAAGCAGGGGGCACATCCCCCGTATTGGGAGATGTACCCCGTTTTCAACGATTAGCCCTTGAGGTTGGAACGGTTGATGAGGCGGGCGCCCATCTTGCCGGCCTCGAGCGCGGTGTTGGCCAGCTCATGGCCGTCCTCGGCGATCTCGAGCTGCTGGATCGTCTCGATCAGCATGGGCATGTTCACGCCCAGGATCACGTCGCAGTCGACCTTGGCCACGCAGGCGAGCGCCACGTTGGAAGGGCTGCCGCCCATGAGGTCGCACATGATGATGGTGTGCGCGCCCTCGGCCTCGTTCTTCTCGACGATCTCGAACGCCTTCTCACGCAGGTCGTCCACGGACTGGCCGGGCACGAGGCCCAGGGCGTCCACGTTCTCCTGCTCGCCCATGATCATCTCGGCGCTCTTCTTGAGCTCGATGCCGAACAGGCCGTGCGTGATGATGAGGACCTTGTTCATACGCTGGTGCTCGCTTTCTCTCGAGGTGTTCGCTTACCGGATGCTTCAGCTTAGAGGATGCCGATGACGGCCAGGACGATCAGGATGACCGTGAAGCCGAGCATGGCCTGGGTGACCTTCATGCCCTTCTTCTGGAAGAAGAAGTACAGGCTCATGACCGCGATCAGCGGCAGGATGCCGGGCAGGATGCCGTTCAGGGTGTCCTGGAGCACGAACTCCTTGCCGGACATCTCGAAGGCGATCGGGGTGGTGATGGTCACGTAGCTCGCGGCCATGCAGCCCATCATGAACAGGCCGAGCACGCCGAGGGCGTCGATGATCGACTTGATGCGGCCGCCCTTCATGACCTCGAGCGCGGCACGACGGCCCATGGTGTAGCCCATGCGGGTGAACAGGAAGCCGTAGATGAAGGTCGCCGAGGCGAAGCAGACGAACGGCAGCACGGCGCCGAGCGGGTTGCCCTCCTGGCACAGGCCGAGGAACAGGGCGATGAAGATGTACTGGACGGTACCGGAGTCGATGGAGTCACCGACGCCGGCCAGCGGGCCCATCAGGCCGATCTTGGTGTTCTGGATCATCGTGGCGTCGAGCGCGTCCTCGCCGGCGTTGAGCGCCTTGGCGCGCTCCTCCTCCAGCGAGACGGTGATGCCGGAGATGATGCCGCCGCCCCAGACCGCCTGGGTGTTGAAGAACTGCAGGTGGCGCTGGTAGGCCTCACCGAGCATGACGGGGTTCTTGTAGAGCTTCTTCAGCACGGGCATCATGCCGAAGCAGAAGGCGGGCGCGACCATGCGGTCGAAGGTGTGGGGCACCTCGTTGGCCCACCACCAGCGGAACCAGGTCTTGAGCAGGTCCTTGTTGGTGATCTCCTCGGGCTTGTTCTCCTCGCCGAGCATCAGGCGGGGATCGGCGTGGATCATGCCGTCTTCATCGAGGTAGTCGTGGTAATCCTGGGAAAGCTTCTCGACAGCTTCGCTCATCGGTGTATACCTTCCTTTCTTGAACTCTCAGCAGACCGGGCGCGCTTAGGCGTCGGCCTTCGCGGTGAACATGTTGTAGCAGAAGGCGATGATGACGCCGAAGACGGCCCAGGTGATCATCGTGATGCTGACGCCGGCGGAGGTGGTGATCACGACCAGGAAGTAGGCCAGGAAGAAGAACACGAGCAGCTTGCGGGAGCCGATGACGTGCATGGTGATGGCGATACCGAGCGCGGCGAGGCCACCGGAGACGACGGTCAGGGCGTGGAGCACCGGACCCTCGGAGATGGCGTTCATGACGTCGGAGATGACCGGCGCGCCGAGGTACAGGGCGATGGTCATGGTCGGGACGAACAGGGCGAAGCCGATGAGGGAGGGGGCGAGGCCGATCCACAGGGCCAGACCGCGGGAGTCGGCCTTGACGGCGCAGGCGTCCATCTTCTGAACGCAGATGGTGTTCAGGAAGAAGCGGAGCTGATACAGGTAGCTGCCCATCAGGCCGACCGGCACGGCGATGGCGACGGCGGCCTCGGGGTCCAGGCCGCCGATGACGGCGGTGGACACGGCGATGGCGGAAGCCACGCAGGGCTCGGAGGGCATGGCGCCACCGGGGGCGACGACACCCATGTAGATGAGCTGGATCGTGGCCGTGGTGACCATGGCGGTGTGCATGTCGCCGAGGACCGCGCCCACCACGAAGCCCGCCATGAGCGGCGAGAAACGCATGGTCAAGGTCGCATAACCAAGTGCGCGCGATTCGACTGCCGCCACGAAGAGGGCAATCAGCAATGCTTGCAGAATTGACATTATGCCGTTCCTTTCTCTCCTCTTTTCCGGGGGCGGCGGAGTGCGTCTTCCCCGCCTTCCCCTTCGCCTTGCCAGGACCCTCCCCTGTCAAGACATACCTTGGGCATAGCTGCCCCTATGCAGAAAATAGTATGTGTTTTTTGACTGTTCCCAGCGAAAATTTTTTCTTTCTGGTGAGCGGTGTATAAGTTATCGCCTGCCGAAAAGTTGAGGTATTTTCAGTGAGGTTGTGCTACAGCGCTTCACGGCGCTCCCCAGACACCCCCATATAATCAAAATACCAGTTACATACCTCTAGTCGTATCGTTCTCCCAAAACCCGTCGTGCTGGATTTTTCACCGCACCCGCTACCGTTCACCGGAAGGAAGGGCGATCTCGGGACCGTTCCCCTACCGTTCCCTCATGGGTGATATCTTAATACGGACTAAGCGGACAGCCCCGAATTAGAAAATAATTTTTTTCTCCTACCGGCACGCGGGGTTGGACCGATTTCGGTATATTTTTCTACAAGCAAGTCGCGCGCGGATACGGTCGCCGCGGAACGCCCTTTCCCGTGCATGCGACGGACCTCGACGTTGGGATCTCGGATGGCACGAAACACCGTACTCCTCAAAATCAAATCCCTCATGCCGGCGCTTTCCGCCAAGGAGCAGAAGATCGCCGACTTCATCCTCGACGACCCGCGCTTCGCCTCGCGCATGACCATCAACGAGATGGCGGCCAACCTCGGCGTCGCGGACTCGACCGTCTTCAAGTTCACCAAGAAGCTCGGTTACCGCGGCTTCCGCGATTTCAGGACCGACCTGCTCGCCGAGGAGTTCGACCCGCAGATCTCCATCCACGAGAACGTGACCCCCGACGACGACCCCCTCACCGTCGCGGAGAAGATCATCCACTCGAGCGCCAAGTCGCTGAACGACACGCTCGCGCTGCTGTCCGCCGACGACCTCGAGCGCGCCCTCGACTACCTGCTCGGCGCGGCGCGCATCTCGTTCTACGGCTGCGGCGAGTCCGGCGTGATCGCGCTCGACGCGTACCAGAAGTTCCTGCGCTCGCCCATCCCCTGCCACGCCATCATGGACTCGCACATGCAGCTCATGCAGGCGTCCCTGCTCACGCCGGACGACTGCGCCGTCGTGATCACGCACACCGGCGTCACGCACGAGATGTACGTGGCCGCCAAGCTCGCGCACAACGCGGGCGCCAAGGTCATCCTCATCACGAGCTACCCCTCGCAGAAGATCTCGGAGTACGCGGACATCACCTTCGTGTCCACCTCCGACGAGACGAGCTACCGGCCCGAATCGCTCTCGTGCCGCTACGCGCAGCTCGCCATCATCGACTCGCTGTACACCGCGATGATGTTCCGCCTGACGGAGACCTCGACCTCGCTGCACAAGATCCGCGAGGCCATCAACTTCATCAAGGAGGAGGCGTAGGGGCCGCTGCGGCCCCTACCCTACCCGCTGTAGCGCGCCAGGAACGCCCGCGTGCGCTCGTGCGCGGGGTTGCCGAGCACCGTCTCGGGCGCGCCCTGCTCCACGATCGCGCCCCCGTCCATGAAGACGACGCGGTCGGCCACGTCGCGGGCGAACCCCATCTCATGCGTGACGATGATCATGGTGATGTGCTCGGCCGCGAGCTGGCGGATGACCTTCAGCACCTCGCCGGTGAGCTCGGGGTCGAGCGCGGAGGTCGGCTCGTCGAAGAACAGGATGTCGGGGTTCAGGGCGAGCGCCCGCGCGATGCTCGCGCGCTGCTGCTGGCCGCCCGACAGCTGGCAGGGCACCTTGTCCTCGCAGCCGGAAAGCCCCATCTTGGCGATCAGCGCCCGCGCCTGCGCCTCGACCTCCGCACGGTCCCGGCGCTGCACCGCGATCGGGGCGTCCGTGATGTTGCGCATCACGGACATGTGCGGGAAGAGGTTGTAGCTCTGGAAGACGAGACCGAAGCGGCTCTTGGCGCGGCGCAGCTCGTCGCCCCGCAGGTAGGTGACGCGGCCGTCCGGTCCCGTCGACGCCACCGTGAGGTCGCCGTAGCGCAGCTCCCCGGCGTCGATCTGCTCGAGCATGGTCGCGCAGCGCAGCAGCGTCGACTTGCCGCCGCCCGACGGGCCGATGACCGCCACGACCTCGCCGGGGCGCACCTCGAGCGAGATGTCGCGCAGCACGGCGTTGTCGCCGAACGCCTTGTCCACATGCTCCATCGCGAAGACGGGCTCAACCATGTGCCTCTCCTTACCTGCTCCTGCCGTTTGGGACCGGGAAATGGGAAATCAGGGACAGGCACTTATTTCCCACGGCAAAGCCCATTCGGGATGCGGCCACCTTCGGCCGTTGGGAAATAAGTGCCTGTCCCTGATTTCCCAGTCCCTGGCCCCCGATCACCCACGGCGGAACGCTAGTCGTGGTAGTAGTCCAGCCGCTTCTCGGCCGCGCCGATCAGCAGCTCGACCAGGAAGTTGAAAACCCAGTAGAACACCGCGGAGATGGCGAACGGCACCATGCTCACCTGGGACGCCACCAGCGCCTTGGCCGTCGAGAACATCTCCGCGACGCCGATCGCGAAGGCGAGCGAGGTGTCCTTCACCAGGGTGATGACCTCGTTTCCCATCGCCGGGAGGATGCGCTTGACCACCTGCGGCAGCACGATGCGCGCGAAGGTCTGCGCGCGGGTGTAGCCGAGCACCTCGGCCGCCTCGTACTGGCCGCGGGGGATCGACTGGATGCCGCTCCGGTAGATCTCCGCGAAGTACGCCGCGTAGTTGATGATGAACGCCACGATGCAGGCGTACCACTTCGAATCGGGGGTGAGTTCGATGCCGAACACGTAGTACGGGGCGAAGTAGATCGCGAACATCTGCAGCATGAGTGGCGTCCCGCGCATGATCGAGATGTAGATGCGCGCGACGGCGCGCAGCGGGGCGATGCGGCTCATCCGCGCGAACGCCACCGGCACGGCCAGCGGGATGGAGCCCACCAGCGTGAGCACGAAGATCTGCACGGTGGTCCCGAACCCCTCGAGCAGCATCCCCGTCATGGTCGCCAGATCCATGGCGCCGCTCCTCTCACATCGGCCCGGGACGCGCCGCATGCGCGCCCCGGGCTCCCCGCCCCGGTCCCCGTCGCGCGGGGGCCGCCGGCATGCCGACCGTTACTCGAGCACCCAGTTATCGTAGGAGATGCCGTACTCGGCGTACTTGGCGCACAGCTCCTCGATGGTGCCGTCCTCATCCATCTCGCGCAGGGTCTCGGTCACCTGGTCGGCGAGCTGCTGGCTGCCCTTCTTGAAGCCGACGGCGTAGTGCTCCTCCGACAGCATGTCGGGCAGCTGCACGTAGGCGTCGGGGTTGGCGGCCATTTGGTACTCAGCGATGGACAGGTCGCAGGCCACCGCGTCGACGGCACCGGACTCGAGCTGCATGAAGGCCGTGTTGTACTCGCCGATCTGCTCGAGGGAGGCGAACGTCGCCGCGAGGTCGGCCTGGTCGCCCTGGAGCACGTCGAGCGCGGCGGAGTCGACCTGGGTGATGACCGTCTTGCCCGCGAGGTCGTCGAAGCTCTCGATGCCGCTATCGGCCTTCACGACGATGACCTGGCCGTTCAGCATGTAGGGCTCAGAGAAGGTGTAGTCGTCCTCGCGGCCCTCCATGGTGAAGCCGTTCCAGATGCAGGAGATGGCGCCGGAGTCGAGCAGGGTGTCCTTGGCGTCCCAGTCGATCGGCTCGTAGGCGACCTCCCAGCCGTTGCGCTCGGCGACCTCGGCGGCGAGGTCGAGGTCGAAGCCGGTGAACTCGCCGTCGTCGCCCACGAAGCCGTACGGCGGATAGGACTGGTCGAAGCCCACCGTGAGCGTGGTGATCTCGGCGGAGGTGTCCTCGGCGGCCGATCCCGAGGCGGAGCCGTCGGAGGCCGGCGCGCCGCCGCACGCGGCGAGCCCCAGCGCGCAGACGAGCGCCATCCCGGCGGCCAGAGGCGCGAACAGTCGATTCTTCTTCATGGTCTGAACCTTCCCCATCATGAGCGCGCCGCGGGCGGCGGGCGCTGCCATTGCAACGGGCTCCACTTTACTATGATGGAGTGTCTGGGGCAAGGGTATTCTTTATCTTGGCGGAGCATTCGCAGTGCGCGGTGCCGTGCTGCAGGCGACGGACAGCAAGCGCGGGCGAGACGGGAGGGAAACCGCGGATGCACATCCATGCATACGGTGAAATCCCCGCCCGCGCGCGGCATGTGTACGATTTCGAGGTGCCGGTTCGCCGTATGCGCCGCACCCCGTATAAACGTCCCAGTTGGTTCCTGCGATGTTGTCGGAGGGTGCCGGCCATACGGAAGATTCGCACCTGGAAACCGTACACATCTCCCCGCCCGCCACGCATCCAATCCCTCGGATGCGGCTTTTGAGCCGTTTCCATGCAGAAGCAGGACGGTTTCCGCAGGTTTCATAAGGATGCTATGCAGCTATAAAATGACGCGCCGGACCGGAGCCCGACGCGCCCTGCATCATAGGGATATGCGGCCGCGGCTACTCGCGGAAGCCGTCGACGAACGGGTCCTTCACGCCGCCGGAGCGCTTGCCGGCGACGACCGCCCCCGCGCCCAGCGCGGACAGGCCGGCGGACACGGCGAGCGCGATGCTCGCGGCGTCGGCTGTGGCGGGCAGGCGCTCGGGCTCGGCGGCGTCGCCGCCCTTGGAGCCGTTCGCTTCCCGCTTCGCACCGGACCCGTCCCCGTCCTGGGAGCCGGATCCCGTGTCGGACGAGCCGCCTGAGGAGTTGCCATCGTCCGTCTTCTGCCCGTCATCGCCCGCCGCGCCGTCGGACGGGGAGCCGGTGGTGCCCGCAGCGCCGTCCTGCGTGGAGCCGCCCTGGTCGGACGAATCGGAGCCGTCGGCCTCATCGCCGCCCGACGAGGTGCCGGAACCGTCGGAGGAACCGGGGTCGCCCGTGGAGTCGCCGGCCGGGTCATCGGCCGCACCGTCGGAGGTATCGCCGCTCGCGCCGTCGGAGACGTCGCCGTTCGCGGCATCGCCGTCGGAGGAGCCGTCGTCGGATGCGGAGTCGCCGGCGGGGTCGGTCGTCCCCGTATCGCCTGCGGTGCCGCCGTCGGAGGAGGGGCCGTCAGCGGATGCGGAGCCGTCGTCGGGCTCCGTCGCCCCCGCATCGCCGTCCGTCCCGCCGGCCGCGTCGCCGTCAGCGTCACCACCGGCCGCGTCACCACCGGCCGTATCGCCGCCGGCCGAGTCGTCGTTGGCCGTATCGCCACCGGTCGCATCGCCGCCGGTCACGGCATCGTCCCCGGGAGCCGCGTCGTCATCGGAGCCCGTCTCGGTATCCGAGCCGCTGCCGGGCTGCTCCGCCGCGGCCTCGTCCTCGCTGATATAGGAGAGGCAGGTCGCGCGCTCGCGCTCGTAGCGGGCGCGGTAGCTCTCGCCGTAGGTGTAGCCGCCGACGTTCTCCACCACGGCGTCGCACAGGGCGTTCACGAACTCGCGGTCGGTCATGTCGTCGGACAGGTTCGCCAGCTTGAAGAACCTCTGGCACCCGCCGGAGCCGAAGAGGTTGCACAGGCCCCATGCGAGGCCCTTCACGCAATCGGCGCGCCCGGAGATGTCCACCCCGAAGTTGTTGCGCAGGATGCGCTCGACCGTCAGGTAGTACTCCTGATAGGCGAAGTTGTCCTGCAGGGCGGAGAACTCGGCGGGGTCCGCGGCGTAGGCGGCGTGCCAGGCGTCCTCGGCGAGCTGGCCGATCTCGGTAAGCTGCTTGGTGGAGCTGTCGTAGATCGCGCCGTTCTGGAGCTCGTCGCCGCGCTCGATGACCGCCGCGAACATCGAATACTTGGAGGGATCGTAGCTGTAGCAGGCCTCGATGAAGTCGAGCAGCGAGTAGCGCCGGTCGAACTGGTAGAACCCCATCGCGTTGTAGCCGTCGCCGTAGCTGAAGCCCTGGTCGTAGTTGCTCCCGCTCTCGTTCTCGGCGAAGTACCTCATCTCGCTCGAGAGGCTCTGCGGCGTGATGGACACGCGCGCGCTGCGACCGCTGAACAGGGAGTTGAGCGACAGCGTCATGATCGTGGGCATGCCCTCGGCTGAGGGGTCCTCCACGTAGTCGTCGGCGCGGTCGTACTCCGCCGGCGCGGGCAGCTCCTCCTCGGCGGCATCGTCTCCCGTCGAGGTGCCGTCCCCGGTGGACGACCCGCTCGCGGCGGCGCCCTCCAGCGAATCGGCGCGCTCGGTGCCGGTATCGGTGCTCGCATAGGTGATGGTCGGGGTGCCGACGGTGCCGATCGCCAGCGTCAGGGCGAGTCCGGCGGCGATGGCCTGGTGCCTGGGCTCCATGGTGCCTCCTTGGTTCTGCGTCTTCCCGAGGGAAGATGGTGCGATTGGGGTGTGTTGCGTCAGGACGCAAGAGACCCCTCCATTATGCAGAACCCGGAGCCGCTTGACAAAGGGGGTCGGTTTGTATCACAAGCCGCCGACATCCTCGCCCTCGGGCCGTCGGCTGCGCAGCTTGAAGCCGATGCCCCAGACCGTCTCGATATCGTCACGAAAAGCGCGCCGGTGCCCATCTCGGGACGCCGGCGCGCATCGAACCTATCCGCGGGCCGCTCGGGGCAGGGCGCCCCGGGGCGCTAGCAGACCTTCTGGATCCAGCCCTCGGGACCCTCGATCTCGCCGTCCTGGATGCCGGTCAGGGTCTCGCGCAGCTTGCGCATCACGGGCCCGACCTCCTCCATGCCGCTCGCGAAGACGATCTCCTCGTCGCCGTTCACGACCTTGCCGACCGGGCTGATGACCGCCGCGGTGCCGCACATGCCGCACTCGACGAAGGCGCCGGACTCGACCTCGGAGAACGCCACTTGGCGCTCGACGACGCGCATGCCGAGCATCTCCTCGGCGACCTGCACCAGGCTGCGCCGGGTGATGGACGGCAGGATGGAGTCCGTCGCGGACTTGGGAACCACGAGCGTGCCCTCCTTGTCCACGAACAGGAAGTTGGCGCCGCCGGACTCCTCCACGTAGGTATGGGTCTGCGGGTCGAGGAACATGTTGTCGGCGAAGCCCTCGGCATGGGCCTGGACGCTGGGGTACAGGCTCATGGCGTAGTTCAGCCCCGCCTTGATGGCACCGGTGCCGTGGGGCGCGGCGCGATCGTACTCGGGCACCTTGACCGCGACGGGCTTGACGCCGCCGGAGTAGTACGGCCCCACCGGGGTCACGAGGATGCGGAACTGGTACTCGTCAGCCGGGGCGACGCCGATGACCTCGCCGGTGGCGACCATGAACGGGCGGATGTAGAGCGTGGCGCCCGACCCGAAGGGCGGCACCCAGGCCTCGTTGGCCTTGACGACCATCTTGACGGCCTCGATGAACTTGTCCTCGGGGAACGGCGGCATGACGATGCGGCGGGCGGAATCCGCCATGCGGCTCGCGTTGAGGTCGGGACGGAAGCAGACGATGTCGCCGTCCTTGGTGGTGTAGGCCTTGAGACCCTCGAAGACCTCCTGGCAGTAGTGGAAGATGCCCGCGCACTCGGACAGGGTGAGCGAGTGGTCGGTCGTGAGGCCGCCCTCCTCCCACGCGCCGTCGCGATAGGTGCACACGTAGCTGTAGTCCGTGGGACGATAGGCGAACCCGAGGCTGCCCCAATCGATATCCTTCTTCTCAACCGCCATGGGATGCTCCTTCTTCTCCGCATAGATGACGAGGTGGCATGTGGGCGCGATGCGGCGCGACGCCCCGCGGGAGGGGCGCCGCGCCGTGCGCGTGAGATTGATTCTACTCCCGCGCACGGTGCCCGGTGCGGTTTTTCTTTACGCCGCTAAAGCTTAACGTGGATGACGGCGCGCTCCGGGCGCCCGGCGGGCGCGGGCGGGCCGCGGGCCGCGGGGACCTCCGTTGTTACAGGATGAGGGCGAGGGCCGATAAACCCTAGTATTTCGCTATACTTAACGCATCGCGAGGCTGAGGGAGGGCTCGATGGGCTTCATCACCACCATCAAAGAGGATATCGCCGCGGTCCGGGCCAACGACCCCGCCGCGCAGAACGGCCTGGTCATCTTCCTGTCCTACCCCGGCCTCCACGCGAAGTGGGCGCACACGCCCGAGCACTGGCTGTGGAACCACCGGATGCGCGGGCTCGCCCGCGTGATGTCCCAGGTCACCCGTTTCTTCACCGGCGTCGAGATCCACCCCGCCGCGCAGATCGGGCGGCGGCTGTTCATCGACCACGCGATGGGGGTCGTCATCGGCGAGACCACCGTCATCGGCGACGACTGCACCCTCTACCAGGGCGTCACCTTGGGCGGCACGGGCAACGAGACGGGCAAGCGCCACCCCACGTTGGGGGACAACGTCACCGTCGGCAGCGGGGCCAAGGTGCTCGGCAACATCCATATCGGCGACAACGTGCGCATCGGCGGCAACTCCGTGGTCGTGAAGGACGTGCCGCCCGATTCGACCGTGGTGGGCGTCCCCGGGCGCGTCGTGCGACGCAACGGGTGCCGCGTCATGAACGCGACCTTCGACGCCAAGCGCCATCGCGAGAACATGCCCGACCCCGTCCAGGAGGCGTCGATGGCGAACCGCGAGTGCATCGCGGAGAACGCGCGGCGCATCCGCACGCTGGAGCAGCAGGTGGCCGAGCTGACCGAGCTCGTCCGCGTGCTCACATCGGATTCAAAGGACTAGGGCTACGCCGCGCCGGCGCTCCCCCGGGCCCGTCGGCGCTGCCGGGGCTACTCGCCGTCGCGCGTGCCCTCGGAGGAGCCGCGCCCCTCGCGCACGGCGGGCAGCACGCGCTTGACGACCCAGAACGCCACCACGATGACGGCGATGACGATCAGGACGACCTTGACGATGTCGGAGAAGCCCTCGACCTGCGCGGTCACGGTCTCCCAGGCGCCGCCGGCGGCGTACCCCAGGCTGCACAGGACGGTGTTCCACACCGCCGAGCCGATCAGCGTGTAGAGGCTGAAGCGCGCCAGGTTCATCTTGGCCGTGCCCGCGGGGATGGAGATGAGGCTGCGCACCACCGGGATGCAGCGGCACAGCAGCACCGTGATCTGCCCGCGCCGGTCGAACCAGCCGATCGCCTTGGAGACGTCGCCGGAATGGAAGCCCAGAAGGCGCATGGGGCGGGTGTCGAAGAACGACTCGAGGCGGTCCTGGGACAGCAGCCTGCCGATACCGTAGAGGACGAAGGCGCCCGTCACCGAGCCGACCGTCGCCGCGACGATCACCAGGGGGAGCTCCATGCTCGTCTGGATGACCAGGAAGCCCGACAGGGGCAGGATGAGCTCGCTCGGAATGGGCGGGAAGACGTTCTCCAGGAAGATGAGCCCGAACACCGCGAGGTATCCGAAGCTGCTGATGAAGGAAAAAAACGCCTCTTGCATGGGGGCCTCTCTCGTCACGCCGCGCCACCGGGGCCCCGGTCGCGCCGACCGCGCGCCGACCCGGTGGGAACCACATCGAACGCGGCTGATGGTACTCAAGGCGCCGACGGGGCGCGGGCCCGTCCGCCGAAAACCGAATACCGCCGACAGAAACTACAGGAAACCACGACGCGACGGCGCATCGGCCGGCAGGCGGGCGCGATATGGTGACGGGCAGGACGCCTCCGCGCCATGACGCCGCGACGCCCCCGCCCGCCGGAAAAGGCCCCCGTGCGGAGCCGAGCCGCCTGGGCACGCAAGCGGCTCGACCCCGCACGGGGGCCTCTTGAAACGGTTCGCGGCCTTCAGCCGGTGCAGCCGGCCTCCGGCGCAGCCCTACTGCCAGTCCGCGGGGAACACCGTGTACACGTACTTGGCGTGGTCGGGCGTCTGGAAGTGGATGTGGCTGCCCTTGGGGATGTAGATGATCTCGCCGCGGGCGGCGGACACGACGCGCCCGTCGATCTCGATCTCCAGCGTACCCTCGAGCACGATGTCGTACTCGTCGTAGGTAAGCGTCCACTCGAACGACGCGGCATCCTTGAGCTCCATGATGCCGCAGCCCATACGGGGCGCCTCCTCCAGGGTGGTCACGTCGGCGAGCAGCACGTCGGAGCGGCCCTCGAACGGCTCGAGGGCGACCCGGGACGTCTTGATGCCGATGATCCCGCTCGGGTCGACGTGCTTGTAGGGCGCGCCCGATGCGCACGCCTCGAGCGTCGCGCGGACGACGTTCTCGACGAGCGACTTCAGAACGTCCTGGCTCATTTCCATGGGAATCACCTTTCCTGTCTCGATGGGGCGCGCCGCCGCGGGGGCCTCACGCCGGGCGGCGTCCCCGCCGCGCCCGCGTCGGGGACGGGCGCGCGGCGGATGCGGCACCCGGCCGCCGCGGGCTAGCAGATGGCGCGGTACAGCTCCGCGATCTGCTCCGGGGAGGCGCTCACCGGGTTGGTGGGCATGCAGCGGTCCTTCTGCGCGTTGGCGACCATGGCGTCGACCTTCTCGCGGGCGAGCGCGCGGCGCTCCTCGTCCTCGATGGCCGGCGCGACGTGCACGGCGCGCATCAGCTGCTCGATCTTGCGGACGAGGCCCTCGACCGCCACGGCGTCGGTATGGCAGCAGCACCCCACGCGCGCGGCGATGCGGGCGTAGCGGGCGCACACCGCGGGGTCCTTCGCGTTGAAGCGGATGACATGGGGCAGCAGCAGCGCGTTGCAGCGGCCGTGCGGCAGATGGACCTGCGCCCCCAGCGCGTGCGCCATGGCATGGCACAGGCCGAGGCCGGCGTTGTTGAAGGCCACGCCCGCCATGCAGGAGGCGTTGTGCATGCGCTCGCGCGCCGCGATGTCGTCCCCGTGCTCCACGACGTGCTCCAGGCACTCGAACACCACGGCGGCGGCCTTCTCGGCGAGCGCGTCGGACATGTCGGTCGCATCGGTGGCGACGTAGGCCTCGAGCGCGTGCGTCAGCACGTCGAGCCCGGTGTCCGCCGTCACCGTGGGCGGGACGGTGCGGGTGAGCTCGGGGTCCAGGATCGCGTGGTCGGGCAGGAGCTCGTCCGAGACGATCGGGTACTTGACGCCCGCCTCGGGGTCGGAGATGACCGAGAAGCTCGTCACCTCGGAACCGGTGCCGCTCGTGGTGGGAACGGCGACGAACAGCGGGCGGTCGACCTGGGCCGTGCGCGTGTAGATGTAGCTCGCCGCCTTGGCGGTGTCGATGGCCGAGCCGCCGCCGAGCGCGACCACGCAGGTGGGGCGCACCTCCATGAACAGCGACACGCAGGCGCTCACCACGTCGACCGTGGGGTCGGGCACCACGCGGTCGAACAGCTCCCAGGCGCAGCCGATCGAATCCAAGCGGTCGGTGACCTGGTGCGAGGCGCCCGACTTCGCCATGAACGGGTCGCACACGACCGCCGCGCGGTCGCACGACAGCTCGAGCAGCTTGTCCAGCGCGCCCGCACCGCTTGCGATCTGCGCCCCTAAAACGAACGTGTCCATCGTCTACTCCTCCGAAAGACCGATGTAGGCCTTGACGTCGTCGACGCCGCGGCGATCCTTGTTGCTGATATAGAAGATCCGGTCGCACCCGGCCAGCTCGAGCTTCTCGCGCGCCTGCTCGATGGCCTCCTCGCTCTCCGCGATGTCGACCTTGCTCACCAGACCCACCGTGGGCTTGCCGAACATCGTGGCGAAGCCCGGGGCGAACATGCACGTGTCGTCCGTGCAGTCCTGCACGAGCACGATGACCTCGGCGTCGGCGGTGGTGAGGCCGCCGGGGACCGGGGTGCCGGTGCCGGGGGCGCAGGCGGGATCGAGGTAGTCGATGTCGAAGGTCAGGAAGGCCTTGGCGTCGCCCACGCGCTCGATGATGCGCTCGATGACGGCCTCGTTACCGATCTTGTGGTGCTCGTCGGCCTTGATGGCGGCGTAGCCCAGATCGGAGGAGCGGGTGAGGTCCTCGGGGCCGTAGAGGCCCTCGCGGATGCCGACCTGGATGGACTTGGAGGTGTCGACCAGGCCCTCCTTGGCGGCATGGTAGAACGGGGTGCCGTGGGTGTAGTCCTTGCCGAAGTACTTGTCGATGGTGTCGTAGTGCGCGTCGAAGTGGATGAGGGCGACGGGGCCGTTGACCTCGGCGCAGGCGCGCAGCTCGGGCAGGGTCACGGAGTGGTCGCCGCCCATGGCGACGGGGACGACGCCCTTCTGGAAGATGGGCAGCATGCCCTTCTTGATGACGTCGAAGGAGTCCTCGACGTAGCCGGGGACGGAGCCCAGGTCGCCGTAGTCGACGCCGGAGCACTCCTCGAAGATGTCGACGCCCAGCGGGCCGCTGTACGGCTTGGCGGCGAGGGCGGACATCTCACGGATGGAGGCCGGTCCCTGACGGCAGCCGACGCGGAAGGTCGCGCAGGTGTCGAAGGGGATGCCGAGGACGGCGAAGTCGACATCGTCGAGCACGGACTCGTCCTCGACGAGCTCCATGCGCATGAAGGTCTTGACGCCGGAGAAGCGCGGAGACATGAGAGAGTTCTTAGGCTTGTAATGCTTGGACACGAC
>DXAO01000021.1 GCA_019117005.1 Candidatus Collinsella stercoripullorum
GCCGATATGAAAAGAGCCGATTCGAGTAAAACCGGCTCCCTGCATGCGATGGAGCGGACAACGGGGCTCGAACCCGCGACCCCAACCTTGGCAAGGTTGTGCTCTACCAACTGAGCCATGTCCGCTTGCGAAGAAGTACTATACGCGATTTGCGAGGGGGCCGCAAGGGGGAATCTAAAAAATCCGGTGCGATACAATGGCATCCTGAGAGAACGGATCCAGCGCGCGTCGTCGAGAGGTAGCCTTGTTTCGGATTTCGCTGCTCATCATATTCGTCTTCCTGCTCTGCCGTGCCGTCATCTGGCTCGTTCAGAAGCACCATGACGCCCGCGGGTCCGGCCGGGAGTTCAACCGCCTCGTGTCCGAGGGCATCCTCGACGAGAGCGTCTACGAGGGCGCGGTCTGGCGCGAGGTCGAGCGGTTCGGCAGGCGCCGCATGCGCGCCAAGCTCGCCAAGGCCCAGCGGCGCATCATCCGCGACACGAAGACCTTCCTGCGCAACGAGTACCTCGAGGCGCATCCGCCCTCGATCTACCAGTACATCATCATCTTCCTGATCGCGTCGGTGCTCGGGCTCGTGCTCGAGACGGTGTACACCTTCGTCATGTTCGGCGTCGTGGAGAGCCGCGTGGGGCTGGTGTGGGGGCCGTTCTCCCCGCTGTACGGCTGCGGGGCCGTTCTGCTCACCGTCTGCCTGTGGCAGGTGCGCGATCGGCCCTGGTGGCAGATCTTCCTGCTCTCCGCCCTGCTCGGCGGCGCGCTCGAGCAGACGACGGGATGGGGCATGGAGCGCTTCGCGAACGCGGAGTCGTGGACCTATCTCGGATTGCCGGACCATATCACCCAATGGGTCGCCTGGCGCTTCCTCGCCATGTGGGGGCTCATCGGGCTCACCTGGTGCAAGGTCATCATGCCCGAGCTCATCTACCGCATCGGCCAGCCCACCACGACCCGGCAGGTGGTCGTGGTGGGCGTGCTGACCGCCTTCATGACGCTCGACATCGTGATGACGGTGGCGTGCTTCTGGCGCGCGGGCCAGCGGCATCGGGGCGTGCCGCCGAGCAACCCCTTCGAGGTGTACGTCGACACGCACTTCGATGACGACTTCATAGCCGACACCTTCGAGAACATGCAGATCGGCGGGAAGCTTCCGCCTGCGGACCGATAGGGACGGGGCGGCTCGCCGGCGGAGGCCGGTGGAGCGCTGCGGCGTCCGCCGGCTCGTGCCGGAGGCCGGTGAAACAATGGTGTGCATGGACGCCTTTGTCTCGCTGGTGGAGGTCGCAGGCGAAACAATCGCGTGCATGGACGCCATCGTCTCGCTGACGGAGGCTGCAGGCGAGACGATCGCGTGCGTGCACGCTTTTGTTTCGGGAGGGGGACGGGTGCAGAGGAGGCTGCCGACTTCGCTGCCGAGCGCGGGATAGTCGGCGAGTTGTGGGGGAGCGAAAACTTTTTCAAATTGGTGCTTTACAGCGTCGCGGGTGTTCGGTATATTATTTCCCGCGCTGAAACGCGCACCCTGAACGGGCGTTTAGCTCAGGGGGAGAGCGCTTCCCTGACACGGAAGAGGCCACAAGTTCAAATCTTGTAACGCCCACCACGAGAACGCAGGCCGGAGGCAATGAGCCTCCGGCCTTTTCTGTTTCAGCTCCCTTGCTGCACGGTCAGGTGCCTTCTGGTCGATGCTGGGTCGCGGGCGGGCGCCTTGTCGTGCACGGGCGTCCGGCTGCCGTGTGCGACGTCCGGCTGCCGTGGACGGGCGCCCGGCTGCCGCGTGCGACGTCCGGCGCGCCTTATCTGCTCGCCTCTTCATCCGCAAGCCCCCGTGCGGACGCCACGATCTCCCGATAGCGCGGATCGTCGCCGGCGAGGTCGCGCCATTCCGGCGACGCCGCCCGCTCGGCGACAGCCCGCCTCATCACCGCCGTCGTCTCGTCGGCCTGGCGCGCCTTGTGCTCGGCCCACGCGGAGCTGACGCGGTCCGGGTCGGCGCGGTCCGCCACGCGGTCGAAGAACGGGGATGCCGAGAGGCCGGGTGAGCGGGGGTCGACGCGCCCCGCGGCCATCGCCGCGCGCGCAAGGGCCTCGATGGCGCCGTCCCGCTCGCCTGCTCGACGAAGCGCCTCGGCTTCCTCGAGCGCCATGCTGACGGGGTACCACGGGTTCAGCGAGCCCATGCCCAGCGCGTCGTACACCGCCGTCGCCGCTGCGCCGGCGTCATGTGCGAACGTCGCGTCATCCCGCATCCCCATCTCCTGCGCGAGCGACGAGAGCACGAAGTTCGCCGCGCGCAGCCGCTCCATCTGCAGAAGGTCGAGGGCGTCGCCATCGCGACCGAGCCTGCAGTAGGCAGAGGCGAGCAGCATCGTCGGGGCGCCCGCGTCCTGCCGGCGCACCAGCGGCTCCAGCAGCGACACGGCCTCCTCATAGCGCCCTGTCTGGAAGAGCGTCGTCGCCTTCTGCTGCTGCGCGAGGAAGAGCACGGGCGCCTCCGTCGCGATCTCCAGAGCGCGGTCGATGAGGGCGAGCGCCGCGGATCCGGGCACAGCACCCGTCGCGCCGTCGGTTCCGCTGCCGTCTGCGTCGCCCGTCGCGTCCGCGGGCGCGAACGGCGACGCCATGCCGGCCGACCATGCCGTGAGCAGCGACGCCAGCATGAGCAGAAGGTTCGCGTCCGAGTAGTGCTCCGCCGCGAGCGCGCGAAGCCGTTCGCGCGCCGCGTCGAGATCCGTCTCCGCCAGCGCGTAGACCTCGGCGTAGAGCGCGGCGGACTCCGCCTCGGTGAGCTCGTCGCGCCAATCGAAGAGCTCGTCCAAGGTGAGCGAGAAGTACGCGGCGATGCGCGGCAGCAGGCTCACGTCCGGCAGGCTCTGGCCGAGCTCCCATTTCGACACCGCGGCCTTCGAGACGCCCAGGTGGGCGGCCAGCGCCTCCTGCGTGATGCCCATGCGGCGGCGCTCGCGCGCGATCGTACGGCAGATGTTGATGCGTTCGACCATCTGTTCCTCCCTTGATGCGATGGATGGGCGGCTGCCGGCTGTCATCTCCAGTATGCGGTCGAGCGAAGGTGGAATCAAAGGAGCGCCGGTTGACGTTTCCCGGGAGAAATCAACCGGGTTTCTCCCGGGTGCCCGGGACGACACCGTCGTCCTCGTTCTCAAAATATCCCTTGACGTCTTATACTCTACGACATATAGTATGTGTCATACAGTATAAGACGAGAGGAGGTGTGCGGATGGAGGCGCAGATGAAGCGCGGCTTCTTGGAGGCGTGCGTGCTCGCAGCTGTCTCCGGCGAGGAGTCCTACGGATACCAGATCGTGAAGGACGTGCCGGCGAGCATGGGGCTCACGGAGTCCACGCTCTACCCGTTGCTGAAACGGCTCGAGAGGGCCGGATGCATCACGGCGCGCTCCGCCGAGCACAACGGGCGACTGAGGAAGTACTACCGCATCACGGACGCCGGGCGCGAGCGCATCGAGGAGTTCCTGGCCGAATGGCCGTCCGTGCAGGAGATCTACCGTTACGTCGAGGAGGCGCGATCATGACGAGGGACGAGTTCCTTGATCGGCTGGGCGAGCTTCTGGCATGCCTGCCGGCAGATCAGGTCGAGGAGACCAGGCAGTTCTACGCGGAGGCCATCGCCGACCGCATGGAGGACGGGATGAGCGAGCAGGAGGCCGTGGCAGCGATCGGGGCACCCGGGGCGGTTGCCGAGGCCGTGCTCGACGACCTGCCCGCCGTGCCGCGCGCCATCGCCAAGACGCGCCGGCGCAGCACCGTGCTGCTCTGGGTCCTCACCGTCGTGGGGTCTCTGGTCTGGGTGCCCCTGCTCCTCGCGTTCGTCGCCGTGGCGCTCAGCGTCTACGCGTGCATCTGGGTGCTCGCGCTCTGCGTGTGGATCGTCGCCGCGGCTCTCGGGGCCGTGGGGGTCGCTTCGCTTACGCTCACGGCGGCCGGAATCTCGATCGGCCATATCCCCTATGCGATCGCGATGCTGGGCTGCGGGCTCGGCCTCATCGGCGCGGCGCTCCTCGTGGGCGCGGGCGCCTGGGCGGTCTCGAAGCAGATCGCGCGACTCTCGGCGCTCTGGGCGAGGAAGGCCGTCTCACCCTTCTGGAAGGGCAGGGGCGAGGGGAACGACGTGGCCGCGCACCTCGCGGCCTAGGAAGGAGCGGCTATCATGACCAGCGCGAAAAAGGTTTACCTCGCTGTGGCGGGCGGGCTCGTGGCCGCGGGCATCGTCCTCGCGGGCATCGGCTTCATCGCCTCCGGACTCGATCCTGCGGTGTTCAACACGCAGATCGACCTGCGCGACGACACCGTCGTCCTCGGCGGCGTCGAGGTGGACGACCCGACAGGGCTTCCCCTCATCGAGCAGATCAGCCGGGTGGGCGAGGTCGATGTCTCCGCCCCCGGGGCCCCGGAGGCACCTGCCGCGCCCTAGCCGCGCATCGTCGGCATCCGCTCCGGCGCTCGTCTATCGCGACCCCCCTCCGACATGGCGGATCGGCACGTCTCGAGCTTTCAGCGTCTGCCGTGAGCCTGTTGCGCCGACGGTTCTCGCCGTCGGCTTTTTTCCTGCGAGCGCTTCGCGGGGCGGCATGCGACAATCGAGCCGAACCGTTGTCCGATGCACCCGCGTCGAGAGGGGAGGCCGCATGGCTCGTCGTTTCGCTGCGCCCGTCCTGCTGGCTGTTTTGAGCCTGGTCGGCCTGCTGGTCTGTATAGGCTGCGCCTCTCAGCAGGGTACAGGCGGCGATGCCGTTTCCCGGTGCACGCGCGCACGGGTTCTTTCGGTAAACGATGGGGAACTGACCGCCGAGGTGCTCATCTTGGAGCCTCCCGGCGACTCGTCCGTTGCCTGGGGCACGTTTGCGAAAGGCGAGGAGGGGCAGGCGGATTTTTCCGGATGGGGGACCGATGAGTTGCCCGCGGTCGGTTCGGATGTCGTCCTGACGTGGATCGGCGCTCCCGACGAGGAGAGCTCGTTTCCCATCGACGTGTACGACTGGAAGCCCACGGTCGACTTCTATGCGTCGCTCGATGAGGTCCGCGAGGTTCGCCTCACGGCGTCGATGCTCACCTTCATGGATCAGGAGTCCGATGAGTTGGCGGCGGATTTCGCCGACGTCTCCGATCTCGCCCTCGAGGCGCGGGCGGACGGCGGAGATCTGGTGCTCGTCTTCACCGACGGTCAGCTTGAGGACTATCGGGCGGATATCGAGGAGGCCCTCGAGGACTACACGGCATCGCTGCGGGAATCCGACGAGGTCGCTTCGCTCGAGATCGCCGACGACCACACGGGCATGTCCATCGCCATCATGCCTGCGCTGTTGGACAGTCCCGTGCTCACCGGCAAGGCGTTCATGGGCATCCCGGGTATGTGCATAACGCTTCAGGCGCTCGATGGGGTGGCGGACTGGCACTTCGACGTCACGGTCATCGATGCCGAGACCGACGAGGAAATCGGCCATGCGACGCTGCCCGAGGAATCGTTGACGATCGGTTAGCGATTGCGTGCGGCGCGCTGGCGTCGCGGGTGACTACAGGAGCTCGTCCTCGCGCTTGGGCAGCAGGCAGGAGACGATAGCGCCGACGACGGCGGCGCCCGCGAGCACGCAGATGGCGGCGACGAAGCCCTCCGGGGTGTTCTGGTCACCGGTGCCGCCCGTGGCAAGTGAAACCGTCTGCAGCGCCATGGCGACGATCGCGGTGCCGAACGAGGAGCCGACCTGCTGCATGGTGCGCACGAGGATGGTGCCGTGCGGCACCTGCTCGGGGGAGAGGCCGACGTAGACCGCCGAATTGATGGGGATGTTCACCGTACCTTGGGCGAGTCCTCGCACGAACAGCAGGGCGACAAGCGGGACCGTCGGCGCGTCATGCGCGATGCAAAACGGCAGCGTGGTGGCGGCGAGCAGCAAAAACGCGGTCACCGACACCGCCTGGTCGCCAAAGCGGTCGATGATGTGCCGCACGAAGATGCGGCTCACGAGCACGCCGATACCCTGCGCCATCATATACTCGCCCGTCTCGAAGACGGTGGCGCCGTGCATCTGCTGCCACCACAGCGGTAAAACAAACTGGGCGGCATAGAGGCATACGCCGAAGAAGAACGACGCGATGCTCGCGGCGCGCGACGCGGACAGTGCAAGCAAGCGGATGTTTACGAGCGGGCTTTCGGTGCGGCGGAGCGTGTGCTGGCAGAAGGCCGCGATCAAGACCATACCGGCGACGATGGGGAGGGCGACATCGATCAGCACGCTCGCGGGCTGGCTGGCGATGTTGGACAGGCCGAGCAGCACGAGCACAAGGCCGATCGAGATGAGGGCGAGACCGGCGAGGTCGAGCCGTCCTGCATGGTCGGCGCCGGCGGCGTCTCGCGGCATGAAGCGCAGCGCCAGCAGAATGGCGAGGATGCCGAGCGGGATGTTTACCAGGAAGAGCCAGTGCCAGGACAGCGAGTTCAAGATGATGCCGCCGACCGCGGGGCCGAGTACGGGGCCGAGCGAGATCGGCAGCGAGATGGTGGCGACGATGCCTGCGGTGCGGGTTATCCCGGCACGGCGCGCCTCCATGACCGGCAGGGTTTGCGTAAGCGGGAGGATCATGCCCGCGGCGATACCCTGGATCGCACGGAAGCCGATCAGCGCGGCGGTCGTCGTGCTCGCGGCGCAGCAGGCCGACGAGATGACGAACAGCACGAGGCAGCCGAGCCACAGGCGCCTGCCGCTCCAGCGTATGAGCGCCCAGCTCGTGATGGGCACGACCGCTGCCAGTGCAAGCAGGTAGGAGGTGCTCACCCACTGCATGGTGATGGTGTCCGAGCCGAACGCCTCGACGAGGGTGTCCATGCCCACCGAAACGAGAGTCGAGTCGATGACGGGCATGAGGACGCCGCAGATGATGGCGGCGAGATAGCCGGGGCCGAGGATAGCGAGCGCGCCGGGTTCTCGATCGGATGACGTGTTGCTGCCGTGCCTTGTCCGCTCCATGCTACCTCCCGCGCGCTGTTTGCCACCACCACGCTACCGGCAAATCGGGGCCGGGTTAAACCTGCGCGACAAGTTGGGGCTGGGTACTGAGGGCGACACTTGGCGGACGGCAAGACGGGGACCGGCGCAGCCCCGTCGAACACGCGATAGAGCTGCGCCTGCCCCCGTTTCGCACGTCTACATGATACGGGTCGATTCGAGGGCGTGCTCGAGGCGCTCGTTGAGACGGATCACGGGGCGCCTGAGCACGAGGCCGAGCAGCAAGGACGGAATCAGATAGAGCGCGAGCAGGCCGAGTTCAATCCAGAAATCGTCCCCGTATACCCCGAACATTGCCGCGCGCATCGCGCCCTCGGCGTGCACGAAGGGCAGCCAAGGGTAGATCGCCTGAAAGAGGGGCGGCAGCATCTGCTGCGGAAACGTGCCGCCGGAGCCGGCGACCTGCACCACCATGAGCACGACAGCCACGGCCTTGCCCACATCGCCGAACGATGCGGTGAGGGCGAAGATGATGTTCACGAACACAAACGATGAGACGAGGCCCGCGAGCACGAACAGGCCGGGATGGGCACATTGGACGCCCAGGTACCAGAGGTCTCCACCGCAGATGAGCAGGGTCTGTGCGGCGCCGAGGATCGCGAAGAGCGCAAGGCGCCCGATATAGGCCTGCGGCTGCGAGCAGCCTGTCTGCGCGAGCGCACGTCTGCTCGGTGTCGCCTTGATGAGCGCCGCGATCACCACGCCGCCGATCCAGATGGCAAGCGCGGTGTAAAACGGGGTCATGGCGGACCCGTTGTTGTCGACGGGGAAGACGGCGTGACGGTCCATCTGAACCGGCGTCGCGACAAACGAGGCGATTGCGTCGGGATTCGCGACGAGGATGGTGCGGACTTCGTCCAAGTCGTTCGCTGCAAGGGCGTTCTCGAGTCGGTGCTGAAGATCCCGAAGACCGCCTGCGGCCGCATCAAGCGTCTGCGCGGAGCTGTCGAGGGAGGAACGGGCATCGCCTAAGCCGGCAGACGCGGTGCCGGCGCCGTCGGCCACCGAGTCCATGACACCGGACAGCCCCTCCATGGCAGTGTCCACATTCGATACCGCATCGTCGATGCTGTCGGCAAGCTCGTCGAGCGCGCCGTGCAGCGAGGAATCATAGGTCGTCTGCGCATCGGCGAGGCTCGTGCGCGCGTCGGCGACCATCGTGTGCAGCTCGCTGCGGGCGTCGTCGGCGTCCACCGTCGTTTGTGCGATGTCCCCCGATGTCTTCTCAAGTCCTTGCGATAGGTCCTCGAGTTCGGTAATCGCTTGGTCCACGCGTTCGCAGATGCCCGCGATGGTCGTGGATGCCTCGTGGATGCGCGCGGCCTGTGCCGGATCGGCCGTGCCTTGCGCTTCCAGGCTTTTGAGGAGGGAAGCGCTGTCGGCAAGGGCGTCGGCGAGCCGACGGAGGAACTCCAGCTGACGGTCGACAGCCCCCTTCGTCTCGTCGAGTGCGGTGACGATTTTGTCGGCCTGCCCGTCTGCGGTGTCGAAGGCTCGGTCGATAGCCGCATCGACGTCGTCCATGCCGGCCGTACCCTGCGCAAAGGCCGCATCTGCCGCCTCGACCGCATCGTCGAGCGCGTCCCCGAGACCGCGCAGGCCGTCGGCGCTTTGCGTGCAGGCGCCGGAGACGTCGCCGATCGGTGCACGCGCAGCGTCGAGCGAGCTCGAGCTTGCGGCGACCAGGCTCTGTGATGAGGCCAGTACGTCGGAGAACGATCGCGCGGTCTGCGCGGTGCCGTCAAGCGTGTCCGCTGCCGTCACGAGCGCCTGATCGAGGCGAGCTGCCACCGAGGCGATTCTGTCGTCATCGAGCAGGCGACACAGTTCTTCGAGGGCGCCAGCGCCCACGTCGGTCGCCGTGCGGGCGAACCCTTCGTCGATATCGCGCTGGATTGCGGCGGACGCCTTGTCGGTGACGATTTCGGCGATGGCGTTCGCCTTTTGGTTTTGATAGAAAGCCACCTTTGCCTGACGGGGATTCGCCGAAAATCCGCTGAGCAGGCAGGCGGAGAAATCCTCGGGAATCACCACGGCGGCATAGTATTTCCCGGAGCGCACGCCCTCAAGGGCGTCTTCACGCGTGGTAGGGGTGTAGCCGATGGAGTCCGATTTCATCAGGTTCGCGACCACGCGCTCGCCGAGGTCGAGTGTGACGGGGATCAGCTCGCCGGTGTAGCCGGCGTCCTCGTTGACGACGGCGACGCGCAGGTTCTTCGTGTTGCCGTACGGATCCCAGCTGCCCGCGATGTTGAACCATGCGTAGAACGACGGCACGGCGACGATGCCGACGACCACCACGATGCCGATGGCGTTGGCGAGCGCGTGCCGCACGTCGCGGCGGAAAAACGAGACGATGGAGTGCATGGCGCTACGACCTTTCGGAGAGGGAGGCGGGATGAACAGGGGCGGATGGGCCGGCGTGGCCGGCACGAGTCGCCAGGCGGCGCGGGTGTCCGGTGCGTCCCGCAAGGACGCCGCGTGCACGTTCATGCAGGTACTCGATGACGATGAGGTAGGTGCACGTCGCCGCGAGCGATATGATCCAGCAGATGAGCAGGGCGAACTTAGCGGGAAGCGCCAGCAGGGCGAGCAGCAGGGTCGCCGGTACCACGTCCAGGGCAACCAGTCCGCGACCGATGAGCATCGGATAGCGTCGCTCGAAGCGCGCCGCCCGCATCGGGTCGGCGACCCAGGCGCCAGCGCTCACGAAGCTTTCGCCTTTGCGCTCATCGAGCGCGTCTTCGGCGACGTCATGCTCGGCGATCATGAGATCGGTTTCAGCGAGCCTGCGGTCGAACAGGGTGTTGATGCCCACAAGATGCCGTCGCGCGCCGATGCCGACGAGCAGCGCCGGTATCGCGAACAGCAGCAGGGTTGCCAGGCTGCGGACGTAGAAGTCCCCGTAAAATCCGGCAACCGCCTCGCGCATGGCGTCGATGCCGTAGGTAAAGGGCAGCCAAGGGTGCAGGGCACGGAAAAAGCCCGGCATCATCTCGATGGGATAGGTCCCCGAGGTGCCCGGAATCTGCAGCACCACGAGCAGGACGCCGAGCGCCTTGCCGATGTGTTTGAAGGCGACGGCGAGCGCATAGACGATGAGGACGTAGACGAGCGATTCGACCATGCCCGCGAAGACGTAGGCGACAGGTACGACGCACTGGATGCCGAGCGCGATCACGCCCGCGCAGCAGATGATCGCCTGCAGCTGTCCCAGCATCGCGAGCAGCAGCCAGCGTCCGAGAAAGCCCTGCCAGGGAGCGATGGCCCCGAGGCCTTCCGGATCGACCTCCAGCTTGTAGATGGCGACGAGCACGAAGCCGCCGACCCACAGTGCCAGATTGGTGTAGAACGGCGCCACGCCTGCGCCATAGGTGTCCACGGGGAAGATCTCGTGCGTGACCAGGACGGCCGGCGCGCTCATGAACGAACCGACCTCGGTGGGGTCGAGGCGGACAAGGTCGCGCAGGGACGCCAGGGCCTCGGCGCCGCCGAGGGCGTCGATGTCGGTGGCGAGCCCGTCGACGTCTGTCGCGGCTTCCCTGAGCGAGGAAGACGTCTCCTTGATGGTGTCAGCCGCTTGGGCAAGCAGGGCGTCGAGCTGGTCGAGGGACGACTCGGCCTGCGACGCGATTGGAGAAAGCGAGCCCACGGCGCCCGACAGGCGCCCGCCCGCATCGGCGAAGGCGTCGAGCGAGGATGAGATCTGCAGCCCGATGACGCCGGACAGCTGCGCCTGCAGGTCGCTCAAGGCGTCTGCCCCGTCCTGAATGCTCCCGTTCACCGAGCTCGACAGGTCGCGTACGCTATCGGCGGCTGCCTTGATGTCGTCTGATAGCTCCTGCAGCCGGTCGAGCTGAGCCAGCTGTTCGTCGGATAGACTCGAAAGCAGGTCGATTTCCGCATCGATCTGCTGGAGCGCTTGCGTTCGCAGGCCGTTTTGCTCGGCGCCGTCGAGCGCCTCGATTGCGTTGCGGGCGTTCTCAAGCGAGGTCATAAGGTTGCGCACTGTATCGTTGAGGGCACGGATCTGCGCGATGGCGGCATCGATCTTGCCCTGCGCCCAGCCGATGTCTCCAGCGAGCTCCCCGATGTCGTAGGAGGCCTTTGACGAGATGCCTGCCATGGTTCTTGCGTCGGCGCCCATGTCGCCTGCAAGCTGGCCTGCGAGCGTCTGGGTACCGGAGCGCGCGGTGCCGAGTGCCTCCTGCGCGCGGTCGAGCGAATCGGCGAGCGATGAGCTTGAGTCCGCGATCTGCTTCAGGGCACCCCGGGCGTCTCCGACGGTCTGCCGGGCCGAGTCGATGCGCCGCTGGGCGCCATCCAGATCGTCTGCCAGCGCGGTGAGCGTCGCTGCGGTGTCGTGCAGGCTTCCGGCAGCATCCTGGGTCGCCTGGTCGACGCTTGCGGTCGCAGATGAGGCGGCCCCTTTGAGCCTGTCGGCCACCGTGTCGCCCACCACGCGCATGAACTCGCCCTCGATCTGGGTCTCAAGCGTGGTCGCGCCGGTGTCGGTCACCTTGGGTGCGATGGCGTTGGCTTTCTCGTTGACGTAGTAGGCGATATCCGCCGTTTCGGGCTTGCCGTCGACCACCCCTGCAAGGGTAGCCGAGAAATCGCGGGGGATGACGATTGCCGCATAGGCGCGGCCCGCTTCGACTTCGGACACGGCGTCGTCCTTGCTGGGGGAGAAGGTCCACTCGAGCTGATGGTTGTCTTCGAGCCGTTCGCGAATCATCTCGCCGGCGTTGATGTCTCCCAGCCCGGGCACCGTCGCGCCCTCGTCCTCGATGACGACCTCCACCGGCACGGTCCCCGTGTTCTCATAGGGGTTCCAGTTGGCCAGGATATTGATCCATGCGTACAGCGACGGGATGATGCACACGCCGAGCGCGATGACGATGGCTGCAGGATTGCGCACGATGCGCTTGAGGTCCCTGATGAAGATTTGCAAAACGGTACCCACGGCGTCCCCCACGACGGTTCGATGACAAAGTGTTGGAATGTTGTATCCGAGGGGATGGGTCTTTATGCACGCTCATCCAAGATTTTTGAAAAAGATTCAAAAAACGTAAGCGATGCTACACTTTCCGGTGGATAAGCTGAGCGAAGGAGACGGTATGGTGAAGCGGGCCGACGGAACGGAACAGGGTGGCGCGAGCGCCAAAACAGCGAAGAGCGCCGCGACGCGCGAGAAAATCATGGCCGCCGCAACCCAGCTCATGGTCGAGCGCGGCGGTACGGGCTTTCAGATCGGCGAGGTGTCCGATCGGTGCGGCATCTCCAAAGGCGCCCTCTACTACTATTTCGCCGATAAGGGCTCACTTGTGCAGGCGATCTTCGATCGGGCGATGGAAGGGCTTGTCGCCGACGTCGAGGCCGCGGTCGCCCAGGCTCCTTCCTCGCGCGCTTCGATTCTGGGGCTCGTCGGCGCACTCGCGCATGCGGTCCGTCCCGGCAGCGCGCTTACGCTTGCGCTCGCCCATGGCATCTGGGATGTGGAGCACGAGGTGCTTCCGCACATCAAGGGGCGCATGGAGCGCATCATCGCGGTGCTCGAGGCGCAGCTCGAGCGGGCCAAGGTCGAGGGGCTCGTCAAGCCGGATGCCAACAGCCATCTGGTGGCGGTCGCCATCATCGGCGCCTTCGCGATCTCCGAATACGCCGGCGAGGCGGTCGATGCCGCGGGCGACCCCGAGGCATTCGCCCACGGCGTGCTCGATGTGGTGTTCCACGGTATCGGCGCGTGACGAGAGGCGGCTGTATGCGGGCCCGATGGGCCTAACGGAGCGCCCGTATAACCATGGTCGCTACGGCGGCTGCGGTTATCCAGAACGCAAGCGGGGCGAGGCCGGTCGGTATGACGGCGGCGATGAGCGCCGCGGTCACGGCGGAGAGCCCCAAAGCGCTCTCACAGGACAGGCGGAGCTTCCCGGGTGTTCGTTCTGCTGCGTCGAGCGCTCCGCAGAGCGCCAGGATGATATCGAGCGCCAGCGCCGACGAGAAGGCGCCGAGTGCCGACATGACGCCTGCGCTCCAAGCAAGGGGGATACAGACGAGAAGCGACGCTACGACGGCGACGGCGAGCGCGGGAAGAGCGTCCAGCGCGAGCAGTACCGGTGTCGACACGGGCAAGTGGTCGCGCATGAAGCGGTTGCCCATATCGTCGGTGAACGTCCGGGCGATTGCGCGCGGGAGCTCGGAACAGGAGAGCGCAAACAGCAGCCATGAGGCGGCACCGAGGATGCGCCCGCCCGTTGCCCCTCCGAGCATGCCGGACGCGGCGCTCATCTCGGCAAGGGAGCCGGAAAGCAACGCGACGCCCATCGGCGCCAGGACGGCGCCAGCCCCCAGCAGCTGCGGCAGCATGTCGTATCTGCGAACGAGCGAGATGGCGGAGCGCGCGAGGACCGTTGCCGTTCCCCTGATGCATGGCATGTGGCCGATAGGGCGACGCCGCGCCGCGCGACGGCTTTTGATGAGGCTGCGGTAGAGCTTGGGGTTGTAGACCGCCATGCGGCGCACCGCGTAGACGGAGGCGTCGCCGGCATCGCACGTGAGCGCGCAGGCGGGTAGAGTGCGGGCGACGACCGCGCTCGTCGCGACGAGCAGAAGCGTACCTGCTGCAGCAGCGATGGGTGCGGATGCCCCGGGCTTGCCGAAGATCAGCGCTTGAGCAATGCCGGCGAACCGGGGGAGGAGCGCACCGGTCGTGACGACGAGCATGATGCCCGCCGCGGCGATGGCGCAGACGAGGGCGAGGCGCCGCCTGCCCGCGACGCGCAGCCGGATCTCGCCGACGACCCAGGCGAGGGCATACGACGCACTCGTCATCAGACCTGCGGTCATCGCGTAGGGCAGGCAGATAACAAGGTCGGCTTGGGTGCCGAGTGCCGTTGCGGCGAAGGCTGCGACGAGGTAGCCCGCAGCACCTCCCACAAGGGCGCGCGCGATCAGACGCGGTGCGAGTTCGACGAGGTTCCAGCCGGCAAGCGCCACGGGCGTCTGCGCGAGCCAGGCGGCGTCGGGCGCGGAGACGGCCCAGGGTGCACGCCAGGCGGCGCGAACTGACCACAGGGCTGCCGCGCAGACGGGGAGCGCAAGGGCGGCTCCCGCGATGAGCAGGGCGATATCGGCGGTGACGGCTGCCATCTCGGGGCTGTCGGTCTGCGCGGATCCGGTAACGAGGCCCAATAACCACAGCCAGCACGCGACAGCGCATCCGCAGACGATGACCGCCACGTAGAGCAGGTAGATTCGTTCGCTCAAATCGCGCGTGTCGTCCAAGTCAGCACCGGCCGCCCACAGCCAGAAGTTGGCAGAGGCGCGCAGGTGCTTGCGCTTGAGCCAAAGCATGGTGGAAAGCCCGCCGAACATGATCGTCACCTACACGGATTTCCAGAACGCATCGTCGACGGGGCCGTCAAGATGCTCCAGTCTACCGCCCTTGAGCATGAGCATGCAGGTAGGCTGGAGCGTTTCGAGCGCATGGTGGCAGCTCATGATGATGGCGCAGCCGCAAGCGGCGGCACGGGCGAGCTCCTCCTCGAGCACGCGCGCGGAGGTGGGGTCGAGCGGACCGGTGGGCTCGTCGAGCATCAAAAGGGCGGGCTGGACGGCCAAGGCGAGCGTGCAGGCGAGCTTCCCGCGCATGCCTCGCGAGAAGCTCTGCGGATACTGGTCGCAAAAGCGCGCGATGCCGAAGCGCTCGAGCAGGCGGTCGGCCTCGTCCCAACGCTCGTCGTCCCAGTTGTTGGCTCGCCCCAACAGCTCGACATGCTCGTAGGCGGTGAGATCGTCGTAGAACGCGGGGACGTCCGCGACGAACGCCATGCGGCTGCGCCCGGTGGGCCTGGCGCGCTCGAGCGCGGTTCCGTTGAGCAGGATGGTGCCCTCGCGGAGCCGCTCCCAGCCGGCAAGACAGCGCAAGAGCGTGGATTTTCCCGCGCCGTTCGGGCCGACAAGCAGCGCCACGTCGCCTGCGGCGAGCGAGAACGTCACCTGTTCCCAGATGTTGGCACGACCGTAACCGAACGCGATGTCTCGAACATCGAGGATATCCATAGCGGGCCTTTCGCTTACCGCACCGTGAACACGTAGCTCACGGTGCCTTCGCCGAAGGTGACTTTCACGCAGTAGCGCCAGCCGGGCTCGATAGCGAGCGTTACCGTGCTGTCGACGAGCGCTGCTTCGACCTGTTGGCCGGGAAGCGCGTCCGCATCGATATCCGAAGGAGATGCCGCCTTCTCGGTAGCCGCTGCGATGTCGTCCTCGCTCCAGCGCGTGACCGACACCGAGCGGGCGGAGCGGTCGAGGGCCAACGTGGCCTCGATTTCGCTGTCGATGCGCGCATCGGGGATGTCGTCGCGAGAGATCTGCGTGGGATGGGGGACGTCCGCCACGACGGTCCGCATCTGCCCGTCCTCTTTAAAGCTCCAGGTGAAGCCGTTGGTGAGGGGCATCAGCGAGACCGCCGCAAGATCGGTGGTGTAGTCGAGTGAGGCGCTTGCCGGCTGCGAGGGGTCGGGCTCGCTCCAGAGCTGGGCGACGAGCCCATCGTAGACGGCAGCGTCCTCGGGCGCCCCTTCGTCGATGACCTCGACGCGCGTGATGCCGGGATACTGCCCGGGATAGCTTTCGAGCATGATGCCGTTGCCGGTTATGCGCACGACGTTGCCGGGCTCGAGGTCCTCGGGCGCGATGGCGGCGCCATCGATGCCGGCGATCTCGGCGTCGCCGATCGCGGTCGGGACGAAGGGCGTCTCGGTGTCCTGATCGACAAGCAGCAGGCTGCCGTCGCCTAGACGAAGGACCATCGCGGTGCTTTCGAGCTCCTGCTGTTCCTTTTGCTGTCCCGCGTCGCTTCCTTCGGCGCGCTTTGTGCCGTTGGCTGCACAGCCGGCGATGCCGACGACGGCACCGAGGCAGGCGAGTGCGATGATCGCGATGCGGAGGTTCATGGGCAGCCTTTCGTCAGAGGGCCGAAGACGGATTTCCGTTTGTCACATGATACGCTACGTCGCGATACGACGGTATACGCGGCCGTCGTCGCTGCGCTCGAGGTATCCGAGGTCGACGAGCATGCGCCGCAACCACGCGTGGTCGTCGACGATATCCAGCAGGATGAAGTTGACCTCCTGCTCGGTATAGGTGCGCCTCGCTTCGAAGCGGCTCGTCGCGTAGCGTAGCAGTGCCTGTCGATAGATGTCCTTGCGCGGTATGGTCGCCACCCGGCCCGCTTCGTCGGTAAACCGACGGCGAAACTCAGCGTCAACATACGCGATGTCGTTGTTCATGGACACTTCCTTAGACAGGTGGGGTCGGCCCGGCTCGTCAGTCCGCCGTGTAGTCGTGGAGTACGGCCTCGATGTTGTTGCCCTCGGGGTCGAGCACGAAGCAGGCGTAGTAGCCGGGGTGGTAGTCGCGCGGGCCCGGGGCGCCGTTATCGGTACCGCCGTCGAGCGCGGCCTCGTAGAACGCCCGGACATCATCGGTGGTCTTGGCGCGCCATGCGTAATGGCTCGGCGCAGGCGCGATGCCCTCCTTGGCCGCCGAGATCCAGACGGCGTCGCCCGTCTCGTCGTCGACGAATTGCGTGCCGCCCGGGTACTCCACGCCTTTGTGATAGCCCACGGTTGCAAGCACGCGCTCGTAGTAGGCGGCCATGGCAGCGGGATCGGATGCATGGATGATGAGGTGATCGAACACGGCATTCCTTTCGCAGATGGTGCAGATGGGGACGTGTTCGTTTCATCCCCTTATTGCCGGCGATGGTGACGGTCGACTCCATTTTCCCATCGTGCCCATGGGCAGATACCGATACCTTCGGCGAGCGGTGCGCTCCGCGCTGGGGACCAGCAGTTTTCTCGTATCAGGATCGAGGCTCTCGCGAAGTGAGTGCTTCATATTGAAAACCCTTTGTATACCGCGGAGGTTGCAATTCGTGTACCTGCGGATTTCTTGTTGTGCAGCACAGGGATACTCGAGGAATCCAAAACGAAGCACTCGCTTCGCGAAATCGGACGAGCCCCGGCGCGCTTGAGGGAGCTGCTCCATCGACCAGAGGGGCTCTTTCGGGCAAAATGGCCCGCGTCGACCGAGACCGCGTTGCCGTTTTGGCATGCGTTTCGCCATCTTCAGCGTGCTACCATCGTGGACGCGATACGAAAGCGGGAGGCGCGCATGAAGCAGGCGGTCGTGGGGCTTGTCGCCCACGTGGACGCGGGGAAAACGACACTGGCAGAAGCCATGCTTTTCGCAGCGGGCTCCATCCGCGCGCGCGGACGCGTCGACCGCGGGGATGCGCACCTGGACAGCGATGCCATGGAGCGCGAGCGCGGGATCACGATTTTCTCCTCGCAGGCGTCATTCGATTTCGAGGGCTTCCATTACATGCTGCTCGACGCTCCCGGGCACGTCGACTTTTCCGCCGAGGCCGAGCGCACGCTGCGCGCGCTCGACTGCGCGGTGCTCGTGATCGGCGCAAATGACGGCGTCCAGGGGCATACCGAGACCATGTGGGACCTGCTTGCGCGCTATCGGGTGCCGACATTCCTGTTTGTCAACAAGATGGATCTTGCCACCGCCGATCCGGATGCGCTGATGCAGCAGGTCCATGGGCGCCTTGACCCGATGTGTTTGGACGGTGCGGCCCTGCTCGCTGCCGACGAGTCCGTGACGGAGGACGCCGCGGCGACCGACGAGACGGTGCTCGACGAATATCTCGAGACCGGCGCGCTTTCCTCCACGACGCTTCGCCGCCTCGTCACCGAGCGTCGTATCTTCCCTGTGTTCTCGGGATCGGCGCTTCGTGGCGACGGCGTCGAGGACCTGCTGCGCGGCATAGCCTCGCTGATGCCCGAGCGCACGTGGCCCGACGAGTTCGCCGCGCGCGTGTACAAGGTGAGCCGCTCGCCGCGCGGCGAGCGGCTGGCATGGCTCAAGGTCACCGGTGGGGTGCTGCGCGCCAAGATGTTCGCCTCGGGCACCGACCATGGCGAGGTATGGGAGGAAAAGGTCGATCAGGTCCGCATCTACCAGGCCGACTCGTTTCAGACGGTGACAGAGGTCCCCGCAGGGCGCATCTGCGCGGTGACGGGCCTTTCTCACGTGATGCCGGGCAGTGCCCTCGGCGCCGAGCCGCAGGGTCTGGCGCCGCTGCTCGCCCCCGTCCTGTCCTACCAGGTGCTTCCTGGCGATAACGACGTGCATACGGTGGTGCGCGCCCTGCGCGAACTCGCCGATGAGGATCCCTTGCTCGGCGTGAGCTGGCAGGAGCATCTGCAAGAGGTGCACGTGCAGCTCATGGGCGCCGTGCAGCGCGAGGTCGTGCAGCAGGTGCTCGCGGAGCGCTTCGGTCTAGCCGTCGATTTCGGTCCGGGCGGCATTCTGTACAAAGAGACGCTGCGCGCGCCCGCGGAGGGTGTCGGCCACTTCGAGCCGCTTCGGCATTACGCTGAGGCCCACCTGCTTATCGAGCCCCTGCCGCGCGGGATGGGAATCGA
The DNA here is from genome assembly GCA_019117005.1 of Candidatus Collinsella stercoripullorum. Classification (GTDB taxonomy): domain Bacteria; phylum Actinomycetota; class Coriobacteriia; order Coriobacteriales; family Coriobacteriaceae; genus Collinsella; species Collinsella stercoripullorum. Next base: position 18,544 of record DXAO01000021.1, read on the forward strand.
GGTCGGTACGCGCTGCTCGGAGGACGACCTCGACCGCAACTGGCAGCGGCTCATTCTCACCCATGTGCTCGAGCGCGCGCATATCGGCGTGCTGACCGGCTCGCCGCTCGCCGACGTGCGCATCACGCTGCTCGCCGGTCGCGCGCATGCCAAGCACACCGAGGGCGGCGACTTTCGGCAGGCGACCTACCGCGCCATCCGCCAAGCGCTCATGTGCGCCCGCGAGCAGGGGACGTGCGAGCTGCTGGAACCCTGGTACCGCTTCCGCCTGGTGGTGCCCGCGGACAAGGTCGGGCGGGCGCTCGCCGACCTGCAGCGCATGGGGGCGTCGTTCGATCCGCCAGCGACAGCGGGGGAGGTCGCCACGCTCGTCGGATTCGCGCCGGCATCCGAGATGCGCGAGTACGCGCTCGACGTGACGGGCTACACGGCGGGGCTTGGACGTCTGGCGCTCGAATATGCCGGGTATCGGGAATGCCACGACGCGGAACGCGTGATTGCCGAGGCCGCCTACGATCCGGAGGCCGATCTGCCCAACACGCCGGATTCGGTCTTCTGCGCGCACGGGGCGGGCTATACCGTCAAGTGGCACGAGGTCGCCGAGCAGGCGCACGTGGAGGTCGATCCCGCGCGCCTGCGTCCCTGGCGCGAAGCCGACGCCTCGTTTTTCGCGCGGGGGTAGCGCGACCGGGCGCTGAGTGCTCCCCGAGAAGCACATGTGCGTTTACGGTGCGGTTTATGGGAGGCCTGGCGAGTAGACCGCTGAACCCGCAGGCGCGCTGCCAGCGCTTTTGCTCTGGGCATCGGCGGTGATACTCGGCCATCCTGCCATAAACCGCACCGTAAACCGTTCTTTTGTGAAGATAAAGAGGGCGCCGCGGCGTCCTTACCGCAGCATCCAGGCAAAACCCCAGCTCGGCATGGCGATCGTCGCGAGCTCGGCGGTCTCGCCGCTCACCAGGTCGGTGTACGTGGCCGTCTCGGGCATCCAGATGGTCTTGGCGTCGTCGCTGAAGTTGAACACGGCGTGCAGCGTCCTGTCGCCGATGCTGCGTACGACCCACAGGATCGAGGTGTCGTCGTAATCCTTGGTGCGCACGTCGGCGTCGGCCGAGAACACCGGCTCGTCGCGGCGGATATTCTCAAGCGCGCGCAAGGCGCCGAAGATGCGCTGCTGGACAGACCCGGGCTCGTCGATGTTTTTCGCAAGCTGCCAGTCGAACGCGCCGCGGTGGATGTAACGGGAGTCCTCGGCCTTCTCGGGGTCGTCCTTGTAGGTGTAGTCGTTGACCTGGCCGACCTCGTCGCCGCTGTAGATGATGGGCAGCCCCGACTGCGTGAACATGTAGGCGTGCAACATGATGTCCTTGCGGATGGCAACCTCCATCGCCTCGTCGTTGCCCTCGAAGCCGGCCGCCTCGATGCCGCACATGGATGCGGTGGTGGCGCAGAAGCGCGCATCGCCCGTGACGGGGTCGGCGTTGTAGAGCTCGCCGCGCGAGACGCTGCCGGGCGTATGGCCCTGGAAGTAGTCGTTCAGGTACGTCTTATGCGGCACCTCTGCCATGCCCCACGTCGAGAGCGTCCCGTAATCCAAGCCCCAGCCGATATCGTCGTGGCAGCGCAGATAGTTGAGGAAGGTGTAGCTACGGGGCAGCGAGCATACGATGTCGGTCTGCTGGCGCAGCAGGCGCGCATCGCGCGTCGCGACGGTATTCCAGGTGGTCGCCATGGTGGTCACGTTGTAGAGCATGTGGCACTCGGGCTTCTCGACGGTGCCGAAGTACGGCGCGACCTCCACCGGCGCCATGACGACCTCGCCCAGAAGCACGATGCCCGGGCACACGATCTCGCCGATCATGCGCATCATGCGCACGATGGTGTGGACCTGCTTGAGGTTGCGGCACTTGGTGCCGAGCTGCTTCCAGATGTAGGGGACCGCATCGATGCGGATGATGTCGATGCCCTGGTTTGCCAGGAACAGGAAGTTGTACATCATCTCGTTGAACACGCGCGGGTTACGGTAGTTGAGATCCCACTGGTAGGGGTAGAACTGCGTCATCACGCACTGGTCGAGCTCGGGCAGGTAGGTGAAGTGGCCGGGTGCGGTGGTGGGGAAGACCTGCGGCACGTCGCGCGTGTAGCGGTCGATGATGCCCTGGTCGTGCACGAAGAAATAGCGGCTCATGTACTCGCCTTCGCCGGCGCGGGCGCGCCGGGCCCACTCATGCTCGTCAGAGGTGTGGTTCATGACGAAGTCCATGCACAGGCTGATGCCGCGCGTGTGGCATTTGGAGGCGAGGTGCGCAAGGTCGTCCATGGTGCCGAGCGCGGGGTTCACGCGTCGGAAATCCGAGACCGCGTAGCCGCCGTCCGAGCGGCTCTTGTCGGCGGGCGTGTCGAGGAACGGCATGAGATGGATGTAGTTGACGCCGCATCGCTCGATATAGTCGAGCCTCTCCTCGACGCCGCGGATGGTGCCGGCGAAGTTGTCGATGTACATCTGCATGCCGAGCATGTTGGTCGCGCGGTACCACGCGCCGGCCTCCTCGCGTGCGAGGTCGAGCTTCTTGAGCTTGTTGTCGCGCTCGTCGAAGAAGCGCTTCAGCCCGTCGCAGAGCTCGGCGAACATATCGCCGTTGTCGTAGAGCTCCATGTAGAGCCAGCGCAGCTCATCGCGATGGCGCGCCAGGCGCTCGGCGAACACCTTGTCGGCGGCCTTCCCGCGCGCCGCCGGTTCGTTCGCGCCGCCGGCCGCCTGGGAAGCAGGTTTGCGGGTGGTTGCCATGGTCCCGTCCTTCCTTCGCATCTCGGTCCAGACGGGTTCATTCTATGGCCTCTACGAGCGGATTCGATCAACAGGAGGGCTGCGGTGCAAGACTCGTGGCAATCGTGTATATCCGTTGTGGGAACGATATCGCAAATTGGGAGGTCCGCTCCGGCCAACCGTCCGGGGACCCTTCCGGCGAGGGGAGCGCCCGGGCGTCGGCGGCCGCGTCGGGCGGGGATGCCGCGGCTGCGCCAGCGCGTCGGCGGCCGCGCCGGGCATGGGTTGAAACGAACCCGTCCCCAACGAACCCCTGCCGGCGCGGGGTCACGCCCGCATGCTCTGGTCGCGCACCGAGATGTGGAGCGACTGCCGCTGGTCGGCGCCGCCCCGGAACACGCCCGCCTCGATGGGGCAGTCGGAGAAGTCGCGCCCGCGGGCGAGCTCGATGTAGGCGTCGTCGACCTCCCGGTCGTTGGTGGGGTCGATGCCGCGCCAGCCGTTCCCGTCGTGCACCTCCACCCAGGCGTGCGTCGCGCCGTCGCCCACGACGAGGCCGTTGACGTAGCGGGCGGCCACCCCCAGGGACCGCAGCGCGGCGATGAGGATGTGCGCGTAGTCCTGGCACACGCCCCGGCGCTGGGCGAAGGCGTCGGCGGCGCAGGTGGTGGTCGCCGTGCTCCCCGGCTCGTAGGCCATGGCCCCGTGCAGCGCGCCGGAGAGCCGCCGCGCCGTGCCCCAGGGGTCCTCCGCCGCCGCGGGGGCGCCCGCGCCCGAGGCGTCGCGCGCGAAGGCGGCGATGGCGTCGTCGCCGGCGGCGAGCGCCGAGGGCCGCCGGTAGATCGGGTGCGCCGGCGCGCGGACGGTCTGAGCGCGGTCGACGAGCACGCGGCCGGCGGACAGGAACGAGAAGGCGCGGTGGGCCGCGGCGACCCGCCCCGCGAGCACGGTGTTGCCGAAGCCGTCGACCTGCGCGGTCAGCTCCGTGTCGGGGGTCACCACGGTCTGGGCGGAAAGGACCGTCTGCCCGGCCGTGCTCGCGGGCTGGCAGCGGAGGAGGAAGTCGTGCTCGCGGACGGGCTCGCTCATCTCGAGCGCGGTCTCGAACGAGTAGCTGAGGATGCGCATGCGCCCCACCCCGTCCTAGGAGAAGATGCCGTTGACGCACGCGATCGCGCGCGAGAGGAGCGCGTCGTCCGCGTCGTCGGGGAACGAGGGGGAGGAGGCGATGGACGCCAGCTCCTTGAACGCGGGGCGGCTGTAGGCGGCGCCCGTGCGGTCGAGACGGCTGGCGAGCCGGTCCACCTCGTGCGGGATGTCGGCGAGCCGGTAGCGCAGGCGGGCGCACAGGTCCACGCGCTCCACCGTCATCCCGCACTTCACCAGGCAGCGCGCCGCGTCATCCGTCACGAAGTCGTCGATGCACCCCTTGAAGGCCATGATGTTGTCCTGCACCTGCTGCAGGTCGAGCAGGGGGCTCGCCGAGGCGCCCGCGGCCTCCAGGGCGTTGACCGCCATCTGGATGTACCCGAGGCTCTCGGTCCCCAGCGCGTCGCGGCAGGCGAGGGCGTTGTCGTAGGCGGCGTCCATGGAGCACGCCACCGACGAGGGGTTGTCGCGGTTGAACAGGCAGCGCTGGAAGAACTCGAGCGGCGTCTCGGTCTCGCAGCGGAACCCGAGGTCGGCGAGCTGGCCCCGCCAGTCGCCCGCGAGGTCGTCGAGCGCGCGGTCCGCGACCCGGTCGTAGGTGCTCAGGATGAAGCGCTGCGTGGTGAAGCTGCGCTCCAGGTAGCGTCCCAACCACAGCAGGTGGTCGATGCGGTTCAGCGAGAGAGAACCCATGTGTCCTTGAACCCTCCTCCTTGGCTCGAGTTGACGATCGCGGAGCCCTCCTCGCGCGCGTAGCGCGAAAGGCCGCTCGCCCAGACGGTCGTGGTCGCCCCGCTCAGGACGAAGGCGCGCAGGTCGGCCTTGCGCGGGACCACCTCGCCGCCCATGTAGGTCGGCAGGCAGGTGAAATCCACCACTTCCTGCGCGATGAAGCGGCGCGGCTCGGCGCGGACGGCGCGCTTGAGCGCCTCGAGGCCCGCGGCGTCCAGCGACGACCCGAAGACGACGCCGTACCCTCCCGCCTCGGCGACGTCCTTGATGACGAGCGTGTCCGCATGGTCCAGGACGTACGCAAGATCGTCGGGGTAGAACGGCAGGTAGGTGGGGGCGTTGCTCAGGATGGGGCGCTCGCCCAGGTAGTACTCGACCATCTTGGGCACGAAGTAGTAGATGCCCTTGTCGTCCGCCGCGCCGTTGCCCGGGGCGTTCAGGACGGCGACGGAGCCCGCGCGGTAGGCGGCCATGAGGTTGGGGACGCCGATCAGGCTGTCGGGGCGGAAGCACAGCGGGTCCAGGAACTCGTCGGAGACGCGCCGGTAGACCGCGCCCACCCGGCTCATCCCCGAGGCGTCGCGGTAGTAGAGCCTCCCGTCCTCGCAGAACAGCTCGTCGGGGGTGGCGAGCAGGGCGTCCGCCTGCTCGGCGAGGTAGGCGTGCTCGAAGTACGCGGCGTTGTAGCGCCCCGGGGTCAGCACGACGTTGATGCCGCCGCGGTTCACGTGGTCCATCACCGCCTTGAGGCGGGCGCCGTAATCGCGGTTGTCCACGACCGGGACGCGCCGGAAGGTGGTGTCGTCGCACCGGCGGCAGAGGCTCCGCGCGATGAGCGGGTAGGAGGCGCCCGACGGGATGCGGAGGTTGTCCTCGAGCACGTACCAGGTGCCGTCCGCGCCCTCCACGAGGTCGATGCCCGAGATGTGGCTGTAGATGCCGTCCGGGGGCGCGATCCCCACGCACTGGGGCAGGTAGCCGGAGCTCGCGAAGGCGAAGTCCTCCGGGACCACCCCGTCGCGCACGATCTGCCGGTCCCCGTAGATGTCGCGCAGGTACGCGTTGAGGGCGTCGACGCGCTGGGCGAGCCCGCGCTCGAGCGTCCGCCAGGTCCCGGCGTCGATGATGCGGGGGATGGCGTCGAAGGGGAAGAGCCGCTCGGTGAAGGCCCCGTCCCGGTAGATGCCGAACTTCACCCCGTAGCGCGCGAGCTGCTGGTTGATCTTGGGCGTGTGGGGGACGAGCCCGGTGTAGGGGGCCGTGCCCACGCTGCCGTCGGGTCCGTATGCGTCCATGCTTCCCTCCCTGCTCCGTCGTCGGCGGGCCCGCGCGGCGGGCCGGGCGCCGTGCGGGGTATCCTCAGCGCCGAGTATGGAGGGTGCGGGTTTCCGGAAGATGAACGGGCGCCCAAGAAGGCGGTTGCGTTTCGCGCCCGTTGCGAGACGGTTTCATGGCAGATGGGCCGCGCCGGCGGAGACGCCGCGGCCCATGGGTTGAAACGAACCCGTCCCCAACGAACCCCCAACGGACCCCGGGCCGGTGCGGCCGCTACTGCTCCGAGCTCACGTAGCTCTCGTCCACGGTGATCTTGGGGATCGTGCGCGGGTAGTGGTCCCGCACGATCCGGCTCACGCGCCGGCGCAGCTCGTCGGCGCCCATGGGCAGGTCGGCGGGGCGCACGCAGTCGAAGATCACGTTGGTGTGCGTGGGGCCGGGCACGCAGCGCAGGTCGTGGATGGTGATGCGCGGGTCGATGATCTTCACGGCCTGGTCGATCCAGCCGCGCATGTCGACCACGGCGGGATCGTCGGTCACGATGGGGTCGTAGTGCAGGGTCACGATCAGGCGGTCGTCGTTCTTGAAGTCCTGCTCGATGTTGTCGATGAGGTCGTGGCTCTCGATGGGGTCGGCCTCGGCGGCCATCTCGACGTGCGCGCTCGCGAACTGCCGTCCGGGGCCGTAGTCGTGCACCATGAGGTCGTGGGTGCCGAGCACCCCCGGGTAGCCCATGATCTTGGTCCGGATGTGCTCGACGAGCTCGGGGGAGGGCGCCTGCCCGAGCAGGGGGTTGACCGTGTCGCGCACCAGGCCGATGCCGCTCCAGACGATGAAGGCGCCCACCGCCGCGCCCGCCGCGCCGTCGAGCTGGATTCCCGTCGCCTGTGAGACGACGGCCGAGGCGAGGACGGCGGCGGTCGAGATGACGTCGTTCCTGGAGTCCACGGCGGTCGCTTGGAGCGTCTCGGACCCGATGCGCTTCCCGATGGTGCGGTTGAACGCGGCCATCCACAGCTTCACGGCGATGGAGAGCGCGAGGACGGCGACGAGCGCGCCGCTGAACTCGACCGACTCGGGGTCCAGGATGCGCTCGACGGACGACCCGACCAGGTTGATGCCGATGGCCAGCACGAGCGCCGCCACGACGAGCCCCGCGAGGTACTCGTAGCGGCCGTGGCCGTAGGGGTGCTCGGGGTCGGCGGGCCGGCTCGCGAGCTTGAAGCCGAGCAGGCTCACGATGTTGCTCGCGGCGTCGGAGAGGTTGTTGACCGCGTCGGCGACGATGGACACCGAGCCCGCGAGCGCGCCGATGGCGCCCTTGGCGATGCACAGCGCGATGTTGCAGACGATGCACACGATACCGGCGAACTGGCCGTAGGCGGTGCGCACGGCGGCGTCGCCCGTGTTGCCGCTGTCCTTGACGAAGCGCCGGACCAGCCATTCGGTCATGGAGCCCTCCCGGATAGAGAAATCGACAGGCCGAGGGGCCTGCCGATGAGCTTGCTGATATACGCGTCAACTATACCACCCGCGCGGCGCGCGCCCTCCCGCCGGGCCCGCATCCGGGCGTCCGGCGGGACCCGGGGCGCGGGGGCTAGTCCTCCAGCGCGTAGTAGCGGCCGAGGGCGTCGGCGCCCAGGATGGCGTCGGCGAGCATCTCGGGCGTGACGTCGAAGGGCATGTTGCCCACCGTGTCGGCGGGCGCGCAGGCGGCCTCGGCCACGGCCATGACGCGCTCGCGCGAGGCGTCCTCCACGCCCAGCTCGGCCAGGGTGACGGGCAGGCCGACCTCCAGGCAGAAGCCGAGCATCTGCTCCAGGGTCTCGGTGGGGGCGTTCTCGAGCACCAGCTGGACGAGGGTGCCGAAGGCGACCTTCTCGCCGTGGAGCATGGCGTGGGTCTCGGGGAGCTGCGTCATGCCGTTGTGGACGGCGTGCGCGGCGGCCAGCCCGCAGCTCTCGAACCCGATGCCGGACAGCAGGGTGTTGGCCTCGATGACGTGCTCGACGGCGGGGGTGAGGCACCCGGCCTCGAGCGCCACCTTGGCCTTCACGCCGTCGGCCATGAGGGTGTCGAAGCACAGCCGCGCGAGCGCGAGCGCGGCGGCGGTCGCCTTGCCGCCCGCGCAGGTGTCCGCCTCGGAGTCCACGCACGCCTTCGCCTCGAAGTACGTGGCGAGCGCGTCGCCCATGCCCGAGACCATGAGGCGCGTCGGCGCCGCCGCGATCACCGTGGAGTCCATGAGGACCACGTCGGGGTTGGAGGGGAGGAACAGGTAGCGGTCGAACACGCCGTCGGCGGTGTAGATGACGGACAGGGCGCTGCAGGGCGCGTCCGACGACGCGGCGGTGGGGCAGACGATGACGGGCGCGCCCAGGTAGTGGGCGACCGCCTTGGCCGTGTCGAGCACCTTGCCGCCGCCGATGCCGGCGACGACGTCGCAGCCGGCCCCGCGCGCGACGGCGCAGAGCCGCTCGATCTCCGCGTCGCAGCACTCGCCGCCGAAGTCCTCGAGGACGAGCTCGGCGCCCGCCGCCTCGAAGCCCCGACGGACCTTCCCGCCGACGCGCTCGGCGCCCGCGGGCGTGGCGATGGCCAGGGTCCTCGCGCCGAGCGGCGCGGCGTAGGAGGCGAGCTCCGCGAGGGCGTCGGGGCCCTGGGCGTACTTGCCGGGGCTGTTGAAGATACGTGCCATGGTTCTTCCTTTCCTGGGGGCGCCGCCTGCCGCGGCGCGTCTGCGGGTATTGTACCCGCAGGGCCGGCAGCCCCGGGCGCCGCGTCCGGGGCGGCAGGCCGTCCGAGGGCCCGCGCACAACATCTGGGTCCGACGCCCCGAGCGGCCCCGGGCGGGGGCCGAACGTGAATTCCTGTGGACCATCCAAAATCCACGACCGCGCGCGGGCGCCGGGGAACGCCGCAGGTGAGCGGCGCGCGGTGTTCGCGCTCCGGTTGAGGTGCCAATGTGTCGGGAAACAAATCTTTCGTTCTGACCTGCAAAAACACAACATCTTGTGTTTGCCCTCATCGTGTTTACCGCATGTAGTGAAGACGGCTTGTCGTATGATGGAACGGCGCGTCCGACGCCGCGCCGCCCGGGCACCTACTCCGCCCGCCGGCGCGCACCCGTCGCGAGACGCGCCGCGCGCCCGCGCGACGCATCCGGGGCCGCCCAGACGGTCCGGGAAACGTCCACGCGGCGCGGTATCTTGACATCGACGCACCATGACGGCGAAAGGGTCGAACATGAAGATCATCAAGCGAAGCGGCACCGAGGTCGCCTTCGACATCGAGAAGATCGCGAACGCCATCCGCGGCGCCAACCGCGAGGTCGACGAGGCTGACCGCCTCTCGGAGCGCGAGATCGCCTTCGCTTCCCAGAACGTCGCCGAGGCCTGCGAGAAGGCGGGCCACACCGTGTCGGTGGAGGAGATCCAGGACATGGTGGAGGACGAGATCATGGCGCTCGACCACTACGAGGTCGCCCGCCACTACATCATCTACCGCTACGTCCAAAGCCTGAAGCGCACCAAGAACACCACGGACGACAAGATCCTGTCCCTCATCGAGTGCAACAACGAGGAGGTCAAGCAGGAGAACTCGAACAAGAACCCCACCGTCAACTCCGTGCAGCGCGATTACATGGCCGGCGAGGTCTCCAAGGACCTCACCCAGCGCGTGCTGCTGCCGAGCGACGTCGTCGACGCGCACAACGAGGGCCTCATCCACTTCCACGACTCGGACTACTTCGCCCAGCACATGCACAACTGCGACCTCGTGAACCTCGAGGACATGCTGCAGAACGGCACCGTCATCTCGGGCACCCTCATCGAGCGCCCGCACAGCTTCTCGACCGCCTGCAACATCGCCACCCAGATCATCGCCCAGGTCGCGAGCTGCCAGTACGGCGGCCAGTCCATCTCGCTCACCCATCTGGCGCCCTTCGTCGACGTGAGCCGTCAGAAGATCCGCCGCCAGGTCGAGGCCGAGCTCGCCGAGCTGGGCTTCGAGGCACCCGAGGAGAAGGTCTCCTCCGTGGTCGAGGAGCGCCTGCGCGACGAGATCCGCCGCGGCGTCCAGACCATCCAGTACCAGGTCGTCACCCTCATGACCACCAACGGCCAGGCGCCGTTCGTGACCGTGTTCATGTACCTCAACGAGGCGCGCTCCGAGGCCGAGAAGCACGATCTGGCCATGATCATCGAGGAGACCCTGCGCCAGCGCTACGAGGGCGTCAAGAACGAGGCCGGCGTGTGGATCACCCCCGCCTTCCCCAAGCTCATCTACGTGCTGGAGGAGGACAACGTCGCCGAGGGCTCGCCGTACTTCTACCTCACCCAGCTCGCCGCCAAGTGCACCGCCAAGCGCATGGTGCCCGATTACATCTCCGAGAAGATGATGCGGAAGTACAAGCTGTCGAAGGGCGAGACCGAGGGCAACGGCGACTGCTACACCTGCATGGGCTGCCGCAGCTTCCTCACCCCGGACCGCTCGGGCAACGGCTTCGACAACGTGGCGCGCGCCAAGAACTACGAGCCGGGCAAGCCCAAGTACTACGGCCGCTTCAACCAGGGCGTGGTCACCATCAACCTGCCCGACGTGGCCCTGTCGTCCAAGGGCGACCGCGACCGCTTCTGGGAGATCTTCGACGAGCGCCTGGAGCTGTGCCACAAGGCGCTGATGTGCCGTCACGAGCGCCTGAAGGGCACGCTGTCCGACGCCGCGCCGATCCTGTGGCAGTACGGCGCGCTGGCGCGCCTCGACAAGGGGGAGACCATCGACAAGCTGCTGTACGGCGGGTACTCCACCATCAGCCTGGGCTACGCGGGCCTCTACGAGTGCGTGAAGTACATGACCGGCGCCTCCCACACCGATGAGCACGGCAAGGGCTTCGCGCTCGCGGTCATGCAGCATATGAACGACAAGTGCGCGGAGTGGAAGGCCGCCAGCGACATCGACTTCTCGCTGTACGGCACCCCGCTCGAGTCCACCACCTACAAGTTCGCCAAGTGCCTGCAGCGCCGTTTCGGCATCATCCCGGGCGTGACGGACAAGGGCTACATCACCAACAGCTACCACGTCCACGTGTCCGAGGAGATCGACGCCTTCGACAAGCTCAAGTTCGAGAGCGAGTTCCAGCAGCTGTCCCCCGGCGGCGCCATCTCCTACGTCGAGGTGCCCAACATGCAGGACAACCTCAAGGCCGTCATCCGCGTCATGCAGTACATCTACGACAACATCATGTACGCCGAGCTCAACACCAAGAGCGATTACTGCCAGGTGTGCGGCTACGACGGGGAGATCATGATCGTCGAGGACGACGGCAAGCTCGTGTGGGAGTGCCCGCATTGCGGCAACCGCGACCAGGAGAAGCTGAACGTGGCGCGCCGCACCTGCGGCTACATCGGCACGCAGTTCTGGAACCAGGGCCGCACCGAGGAGATCCGCGACCGCGTCCTGCACCTGTAGCCGCGGCGCAGAACCGGTCCGACTGTCATCACGGCGGGAAAATGGGGACAGTCCCTATTTTCCCGCCTTGCGCTTGCGAGGGGTTGTTCGCGTGAATTACGCCGAGATCAAGTATTCGGATATCGCCAACGGGGAGGGCGTGCGCACCTCGCTGTTCGTCTCCGGCTGCCGCCGCGGGTGCCCGGGGTGCTTCAACTCCGGCGCCTGGAGCTTCGCGGCGGGGGAGCCGTTCACGGCCGAGGTCGGGGACCGGATCATCGAGAGCCTCGAGCCGTTCTACGTCGACGGCCTCACGCTGCTGGGCGGCGAGCCCATGGAGCCCGAGAACCAGCGCGGCCTCGTCGGCTTCGTCGAGCGCGTGCGCGAGCGGTTCCCGCGCGGGTCCGGCAAGACGATCTGGTGCTTCACGGGCGACACGCTCGACGAGCTCATGGAGGGCGGCCGCCATCGCACCGAGGTGACCGACCGGCTGCTCGACTGCATCGACGTCCTGGTCGACGGGCCCTTCGTCCGGGGCCTGCACGACATCACGCTGCGCTTCCGCGGTTCGTCCAACCAGCGGCTCATCGACCTGCCCGCCACGCGCGCCGCCGCCGCGCAGGCCGGCGTCCCGCTCGCGGAGGCCGTGCGCCTCTGGCAGGACGAGGAGGTCTACACCACGCACACCATGTAGGCGCGGGACCGCCCGTCCCCCGCGTGCGCGCGGGGTGGTACGATAGCGCAGTCATCGGCGAGCGTCCGGGAGGAAGTCCATGGTCGATCAGGAAAAGGTGGTGCAGGCGGTCCGCCTGCTGCTCGAGGGTATCGGCGAGGACCCGTCGCGCGAGGGGCTCCTCGAGACGCCCGAGCGCGTCGCCCGCATGTACACCGAGCTCATGGCCGGGCAGGATGCGACGGCCTCCGAGCATCTGGCGCGGACGTTCGCCGTCGATGCGAACGACCTCGTCGTGGAGCGCGACATCACCTTCCACTCGCTGTGCGAGCACCACCTGCTGCCGTTTCACGGCCGCGTCGCCATCGGCTACATCCCGGACGGCCGCGTCGCCGGGCTCTCCAAGCTCGCCCGCACGGTCGAGGTCTTCGCCCGCCGCCTGCAGCTCCAGGAGCGCCTCACCGCCCAGATCGCCGACGCGCTGATGGACGACCTGGGCTGCACCGGCGCCATCGTCTTCATCGAGGCGGAGCACATGTGCATGACCATGCGCGGCGTTCAGAAGCCCGGCACGCTGACCGCCACCTGCGCCCGTCGCGGGGCGTTCGCGGACGACCCCGCTCTGGAGGAGCGGTTCTTCCGCATGCTGGGACGCGCATGACGGGGGAGGGCCGCGGGACCGAGCCCTGTCCGGGCGCCTCCGCGCCGCCGCAAGGGACCGTCCCGCTCGGGCTCGCCGACATGCCCCGCGTGGACGCCATCTGGCGCCATCCGCTGTACCGGGAGCGGCTCGAGCGCATCGAGGCGCTCGAGCGCGACCGCGCCTTCTGCCGTCACGGCCTGCCCCACCTGCTGGATGTGGCCCGCATCATGTGGATCTCCGTGCTTGAGTCGGGGCGCGCCGCCGAGTTCCCCCGCGACCTCGTCTACGCCGCCGCCCTGCTGCACGACATCGGGCGCGCGACCCAGTACGAGACGGGCGAGCCGCACGACGCCGCGGGCGCGCGCATCGCGGGGGAGATTTTGGGTACGGTAGAGAGCGGCTGTTCATTCACCGACGCGGAGCGCGAGATGCTGCTTGACGCGGTCGGCGCGCATCGGGACCGCGCCCCGCGCCCGGGCGCGCGCCCGCTGGCCGAGCTGCTGCGCGCGGCGGACAAGGCGTCGCGGCCGTGCTTCGCCTGCCCCGCGAGCCGGGAATGCAACTGGCCGGAGGAAACCAGGAACCTCGCGGTGCGCGTATAGCGCAAGCGCCCGTCCGCCCGCGGGGTCACGTACGAAGGAGCGGATCATATGGGAAAGAAGCATCAGAAGCACCTGCCGGAGAAGGCCACGCCTGCCGAGGGCGCCGAGCTCGCACGGCGCGAGGCGGGGCTGCCCGCCACGAGGACGGCGCTCGCCCGCTGGACGCCGGACGACCTGTCCTCAGCCGACAAGATCCACATCGACGGCCTTGAGGTCTTCGCCAACCACGGCGTGTACCCCGAGGAGCGGGCGCTGGGGCAGAAGTTCGTCGTCTCCCTCACGCTCTACACGAGCCTGCGCGAGGCGGGGCGCACCGACGACCTGCGCTCGTCGATCGACTACGGCAAGGTGTGCCACAGGGTCGACACCTTCCTGTGCGACCACGTGTACAAGCTGATCGAGGCGGTGGCCGAGGGGCTGGCCGACGACCTGCTGGCGACGTTCGACACGCTGATGGGCGTGCGCGTGCGCCTGGAGAAGCCCTGGGCGCCGGTGGGGCTGCCGCTGCGCACCGTCGCGGTGGAGATCGTCCGCACGAGGTAGCGCCGACGCGACGATCGGCTCAGCGGGATCTCAGGTACGGGCGACCTCGCGCGCGGGGAGGCGCAGCAGCGCGGAGAGCTCGCGGTTCGCCGGGCACCAGGCGTCGAGCAGCGCGTGGAAGCGGGCGTTGTGGCTCGGCTCCATGAGGTGCGTGAGCTCGTGGGCGACGACGAACTCGAGGCAGGCGGGCGGGTAGGCGGCCAGCCTCGTGTTGATGCGGACGGCGCGCGTCGCCGGCGTGCACGAGCCCCAGCGCGTCCTCATGCTGCGCAGGCTCCAGCTGCTCGCCGCGACGCCCATGCGCTCCTCGCAGCGCGCTACGACCCCGGGCAGCACGCGGGCGACCTCGCGGCGGTAGAGCTCGGCGACCAGGCGGTCGTACTCCTCGGTCGGGAGGCCCGTGGGCCCGTCCTCGTCGCGCACGGGGGCCGCGCCGAACGTCGCGGGCCGTGCGGCGGCGCCGAAGCGCACACCCGCCCGTCTCAACGCGTCGGCCAGCGGGACGAGGGAGCCCCAGAGCGGCACGCCCGCGCGGTCCTCGGTGCGCCGCGGTCCGGCTTCCGCCTCGGCGCGCCTGCGCACGCGCTCGGCGATCCAGTCCGCCCGCCGGTCCAGGAAATCCTGCGCGACCTCGACGCGCGTGCGCGCCGGGATGCTCATGACCACCGAGCCGTCGCCGCGCACGCGCAGGTTGAGGTTGCGCACGCGCTTGCGCGTGACGGTCACGGGGATGCGGGCGCCGCCGGCGTCGACATGGAGCGTGAAGGGGGCGGAGACGGGGGTGCGGTTCGATCGGTTCATGCGCCCCAGCATAGCAGACGGCCGGCCTCGCGCATCGCGCCGTCGCGGCCTGCGGTCCGCGCCGTCGCGCGCCTTACGGGGGCCTTGCGTCTTTGTGCACGGGGCGTGGGCGTCCCGGGCGCGTCCGGGCGAGCGGCTATAATGGGACCCCATCGCGAACGCGACGGCGCCGGCGGGATGGGCCCGCCCGCCCCGCGCGTCGAAAGGAGCCCCGCCCATGATCGATGTGGCCGTCCTCTTCGGTGGCATCTCCACCGAGCACGATATCTCGCTCAAATCCGCCGACAACGTCATCCGCCAGCTTCCGCGCGACCGCTTCCGCCCCGTGCTGATCGGCATCGACCGCGACGGCGCGTGGTTCCACTACGCCGGCGACGTCGACGACGTGGTGACCGGCGCGTGGGAGGAGCACGACTGCAACCCCGTGGTGCTCATCCCCGGTCGCGGCGAGGGCGCCCGCGGCGGCTTCCTGGAGCTCGCGGACGGCGAGTTCTCCGAGCTTCCCGTCGACGTGGTGCTGCCCGTCCTGCACGGCCAGGGCGGCGAGGACGGCACGGTGCAGGGCGCGCTCGAGTGCTGCGGGGTGCCCTACGTGGGCTGCGGCGTCATGGCGAGCGCCGTGTGCATGGACAAGGACGCCTCGCACCGCATCGCCGCCGCGGCCGGCGTGCGCTCGCCCGCCTGCGAGGTGCTCTACCGCGGCGCCTCAGACGAGGCCTGCGCCGCCGCCGTCGAGCGCTGCGGGGGCTTCCCGGTCTTCGTGAAGCCCGCCCGCGGCGGCTCGTCCATCGGCGTGTCCAAGGCCGCCGACGAGGCCGCGTACCGCGAGGCGCTCGCGCAGGCGTTCGCGCTCGACGAGAAGGTCGCCGTGGAGGAGGCCATCACGGGCGTCGAGGTCGGCTGCGCCATCATGGGCGACGCCGTGCGCGGCACCGAGATGGGCGAGGTCGACGAGATCGTCATCACCGGCGACGGCTTCTTCCGCATCCACCTGGAGAAGGATCCGGGCGCCAACACCGAGCTCCGCTGCCCTGCGGACCTCCCCGCCGACGTCATGGCGCGCGTGCGCGATGCGGGCCGCACCGTCTACGAGGCCCTCGGCTGCTCCGGCTTCGCCCGGGTCGACCTGTTCGTCACCCCGGAGGGCGAGGTCGTGTTCAACGAGGTCAACTCCACGCCGGGCCTCACGTACTACTCGCGCTTCCCGCAGATGATGCGTGTCGCCGGCCGCGAGCTGGGAGCGGTGCTCGCCGAGCTCATCGATGCCGAGCTGGCGCGGTAGCGCCGCGTCCCGCGGTGCAGGGCGGCGCGATATTCGGGTATAGTGACCATCACGTGTCCGCGCCCATCCGGGGCGCGGCGGCGACATGAAATGAGGGACGATATGTCCAACCAGGGCAAGAAGGTCCGCGCTCACTACCGCGGCACGCTCGATGACGGCACGCAGTTCGACTCGAGCTACGACCGCGGCGAGCCGATCGAGTTCACCTGCGGGGCGCATCAGATGATCGCCGGCTTCGACGCCGCCGTCATGGACATGGAGGTGGGCGAGAAGAAGACCGTCCACATCCCGTGCGCCGAGGCGTACGGCGAGCGCCGCGAGGACCTCGTGCTGCACTTCCCGGCCGATCAGGTCCCCAACATCGAGCAGATCCACGTGGGCGACCGCCTGTTCCTGTCCGGCCCCGGCGGCCAGCCGGTGCCCGTGACGGTGATCGAGGTCGACGCCGAGGGCGTGCGGCTCGATGCCAACCACGAGATGGCCGGCAAGGACCTCAACTTCGACATCGAACTCGTCGAGGTGCTCGACTAGCCCGGCCGTCCCGACCCGGAGGCGACGCCGGCGGTGGCGGGATGGGGCTCTGGAGGTCCTGTGGATGAGGGTTTGCCATGGGCAACTTCCTGCGGTAGTATAGTTCGACATCGTTAACTACTGCCGAGAGGGTTGCAATGAGACTGCGCGAATCGGGTGAGGACTACCTGGAGGCCATCCTGATGCTCCAGCAGGAGCGCGGGGCGGTGCGCGCGATCGATATCGCGGAGCGCCTGGGCGTCACCAAGGCGAGCGTATCGAAGGCCCTGACCAACCTCGAGCAACGCGGTTGCGTCGAGGTCGTGCGCCGCGACGTCCGCCTCACGGAGGAGGGCTCGTCGCTGGCCCACGAGGTCCTGGAGCGCCACGTCTTCTTCCGCGACCTGCTCGTCGCCGCGGGCGTCGAGCCCGGGCTCGCGGCCGAGGAGGCCTGCCATATGGAGCACTGCCTGTCCGACGACAGCTTCCAGAAGCTCAGGGCGCATCTGGGGCAGGCGGCGTAGCGGGGCCCCGCGCCCCCGCGGCGCGCCCTCGAAAGCCGAGATGGGGAAAACCGCCCCCGGGGCTGCCGTGCGACCGGCGCCCCGGGGGCGGTCTCGCTCTCGGTGCGGGGCCCGTGGCCGCGGCTCCGCACCGGATCCGCCGGGCCGCGCCGGTCACGCCCGATCGGCGCCGACGCGCATGGCGCGCATGGCGTTCAGGATCGCGATGACCGCCACGCCAACGTCGCCGAAGACGGCGAGCCACATGTTGGCCAGGCCCAGCGCCGCAAGGACGAGGATCAAGACCTTCACGCCCAGGGCGAACACGATGTTCTGCCAGACGATGCGCATGGTCTTGCGCGCGATGCGCATGGCGCGCGCGATGTTGCTCGGCTTGTCGTCCATGAGGACCACGTCGGCCGCCTCGATCGCCGCGTCGGACCCCATCGCGCCCATCGCCACGCCCACGTCGGCGCGCGTGAGCACCGGCGCGTCGTTGATGCCGTCGCCCACGAAGGCGAGCCTGCCCTCGCCGCGCTCCTCGGCGAGCAGCCGCTCGACGGCCTCGACCTTGTCCTGCGGCAGCAGCTGCGCGTGCACCTCGTCGAGCCCGAGCTCCCGTCCCACGGCCTCGGCCACGTCGGCGCGGTCCCCGGTGAGCATCACGCAGCGCCGCACGCCGGCAGCATGCAGGTCCCGGATGGTCTGGGCGGCGTCTTCCTTCACCACGTCCGCGATGACGATGTGGCCCGCATAGGTCCCGTCGATGCTCACGTGCAGCACGGTCCCGGTGAGGTCGCAATCGTGCCAGACCGTCCCGTGCTCGGCCATGAGCTTGTCGTTGCCCACGAGCACGCGGCGCCCGTCCACGAGCGCGGACACGCCGTGCCCGGACTCCTCGGCCACCTGGGCGATGCGCGCGCGGTCGATCGCGCCGCGATACGCCTCGCGCACCGAGACCGCGATGGGGTGGTCCGAGAACGCCTCCGCATGGGCGGCGGCGGACAGCAGGGCGTCCGCGTCCGCGTCGGCCTCGGGGTGGATGGCGACGACGCTGAAGGTGCCGTCGGTGAGGGTGCCCGTCTTGTCGAACACCACGGTGTCCACATGTGCGAGGAGCTCCAGGTAGTTGGACCCCTTCACGAGGATGCCGAGCTTGGAGGCCCCGCCGATGCCGCCGAAGAACGACAACGGCACGCTGATCACGAGCGCGCAGGGGCAGCTGACCACCAGGAAGGTGAGGCCGCGCAGGATCCAATCGGACCAGGAGCCCATGCCGAGCAGGGGCGGGACCACGGCGAGCAGGGCGGCGGCACCGGTGACCAGGGGTGTGTACCAGCGCGCGAAGCGCGTGATGAAGTTCTCCGTGTGCGCCTTCTTCTCGCTCGCGTTCTCCACGAGCTCGAGGATGCGCGAGACGGTGGACTCCCCGAACGGCTTGGTCGTGCGGATGTGCAGCATGCCGGTCATGTTGATGCAGCCGGAGATGACCTGCGCGCCCGGCTCCACGTGGCGCGGGACGGACTCGCCGGTGAGGGCGGCGGTGTCGAGCTGGCTGGCGCCGTCGACCACGACGCCGTCGATGGGGATGCGCTCCCCGGGCTTCACCACGATGAGGCCGCCCACCTGCACCTCGTCGGGGTCGACCTGCTCGAGCCGGCCGTCGACCTCGATGTTGGCGTAGTCGGGCGCGATGTCCATCATCGCGCTGATCGACTTGCGGCTCTGGCCCACGGCGTAGCTCTGGAACAGCTCGCCCACCTGGTAGAAGAGCATGACCGCGGCGCCCTCGGCCATATGCGGGTCGGTATCGGGGAAGAAGACCATGGCGAAGGCGCCGATGGTGGCCACGGTCATGAGGAAGCACTCGTCGAAGGCCTGGCCGCGGCGGATGTTGCGCGCCGCCTTGATCAGGACGTCGTACCCGGCGATCAGGTACGGGACGAGGAAGAGGACGAACGACGCGTACACGTCCCCGGGCGTGCCGAAGACGGCGGTAAGGGCGCCGAGCTCCTCGAGGGCGAAGACGACGGCGAAGATGGCGAACGCCAGGATGATGCGGTTCCTCCAGCGCTTCTGCTTCTTGTTCATGATGGATCACCTGGATGGTTCGAACTCGGATGGTCGACGGGATAGGGGCGCCTGCCGGTTCCAGCCGCCCGTGCGCCGCGCACGCTAGCGCAGGATCTCGCAGTCGGGCTCGATATCGGCGGTGAGCTCGACCACGCGGTCGAGGACCTCGTCGAACCGGTCGTCGGCGGCGATGAGGGTGAGCTTCTGGGTCAGGAAGTTGACGGTCGCCTTCTCCACGCCGTCGAGCTTGCAGATGGCGTCCTGGAGCTTCTGGGCGCAGTTGGCGCAGTCGATCTCGTCGAGTTTGAAGGTCTTGCGCATGATGGTTCCTTTCAGACGGTGCCCCGTGGGGAGGCGGGGCGGTCGGGCGTGCGGGGCGGCCTGCGTGCCGCGGTTCGCGTGACGGGGGGCGGTGCGGGCTGCGGGGCCGTACTCGCCCGCTCACTCGCAGATGTGGCTCATGCCCTGGTTGAGCATGGTGTACACGTGGTCATCCGCCAGCGAGTAGTTGATGTTGCGCCCGTCGCGCCGGAACTTCACCAGATGCGACTGCTTCAGGATGCGCAGCTGGTGCGATACGGCGGACTGGGAGGTCGAGGTCGCCTCGGCGATATCGGCCACGCAAAGCTCGCGTCCCATGAGGGCGTAGAGGATCTTGATGCGCGTGGTATCGCTGAACACCTTGAACAGGTCGGCGAGGTCGTAGAGCAGCTCCTCGTCCGGCAGGTCCTCCGAAGAGCAGGACGTGGCGAGGGGCGGGGCGCTCACGGCGGAGGTATCGTCGATGCTCGGCTCGTCTACGTCCTCCCTGATGCGGTTCGAACTCATATCGTTCCTTTCTCATATGAACAGTCGTTCATACATTATGTCTCTGATTATATGAGCGTATGTTCATATGTCAAGAACGATTTGGGGGTCGGTTCCGTTGCGTTTGGGAGCGGTTCCATCCCGCCACCAGCTCGGGGCTGATTTCCAGTTGGTTCCGTTGCGCGTGGGAACGGTGGGGCGACGACGCGACGCGGCGGCGGCGGGGGGGGGTCGGCTCCCGGCATCGCAGATGCGTCGATGCGGGAGGAGATGACCTCGCGCGTCTCCCGGGCCGCGGGTGTGGCGCTCTGGTTCTGCCGGGTCGGCTTCGTGCTCTGCATCCTCTCCATCGCGATCGGCATCTCGCCGGTGAACCTCTCGCGCATCAGGACCGGCAAGATCAACGCCGTGCGCTTCTCCACCTTGGAGGCCATGTGCCGCGCGCTCGATTGCCAGCCGGAAGACCTACTGGAGTACATCCCCGATGACGAGGCGCCCGAGCATATGGGGCTGACCGACGAGGGGTGACGCCTCGGGCGAGCTTCCTCCCGCGGTTCCGGCAGCGGGCGGGTACCATGGTAGGGGCGACGGGTTGTTCGGGGACGGGGTCGTCTCAACCCATCAGACGGGCCCTTCGCGTTCATGAAAGATAAGTTGAAACGAACCCGTCTCCAAACAGCCCATCCAATGAAAAAACGCGGGCCCTTGCCGGAATGCCGTCCGGCAAGGGCCCGCGTTGCAAGCGGATATGAGGCGTCTCGCTTACGCCTTGAACATGGATTTGCGATTAAACTCCGCCTGGACGGTGCGCAGCATGAGGTCGGTGTCCTCGAGGCCCAGATGGCGCTCGTCGGCGTCGGCGGCCAGCGTCCCGCGGCGCCGCGCCCAGTTCTCGAGGCTCGCCGGCGCGCTCTCGCGCGGCAGGGTGCGGACCTCCTCGTCGATGGAGCGGCAGATCTGGCGCGTGTCGATGGGGAGGATCTTGCCGGCACGCCGCGCCTCCGCGTAGCCGGGCAGGTGCATCATGAACCAGGAGTCCTCGAACGCGGCGTTGTGCGCCATGTAGGGGTACTTCTTCATGAGCTTGAGCAGCGTCTTGTGCAGAGCCGCGTCCTGGCGGAAGGGCGTCTTGCCGTCGAGGTCGGACCACTGGATATGGTGGATGTCCGCCAGCGGCACGCCGGCCTCGCGGTACATCTCGGGCAGGCCGCAGTAGTGGGTCTCGGCGTCGTGCGGGACGGCGTCGCTCGTCATCTCCATGACCTCCCAGCCGACGTTGATGATGTAGCCGCGCTCCGGCGCGCGCCCGGTGGTCTCGATGTCGATGCCCAGAACGCAGCCCTTGATGGGCTTGCGCACCCATTCCACGGCGTAGGCGTCGCGGTCGCCGCGGACGGCGCGCGCGACGACGCCGGCGCCGCGACCCTGCAGCTTGCCGATGCCCGCGCAGGTGTCCTCGTCGGACAGCGAGCGCGCGAGCAGCGGGCTCGACAGGTTGCGCAGGCGGACCTCGCCGATCTGGTCGCACAGCTCGCGGTTGCGGTCGGCGAGCTCGAGGATCACGTCGAACGAGAAGCCCGGCTCGTCGTTTGCGCGCCATTCGTCGAGAAGCGCCTTGATGGCCTCCTCGCCGCGCTGGCGCTCGGATTCCATCGCGTCGTAGTCGCCGTAGATGAACATGGGGATGAAGGGCTGCATGGAGTACTCAAGTGCCTGATTGACGTTCACGCGCGTCACCTTCCGATTTCGTGAATAGTTTGCCTTATGAAACTATCGTGGATACAATACCTGAATCCGCGGCGCGTCGTTTGCCCGCCGCATGAAGGGTACTAACCTTTCACAGGTACTCGATTATACGAAAGGGAGCGCCGCTCCATGGAACTTCTGCTTCACGTCCTCGAGCACGCATTCGAGGACACCTGGCCGCTCGTGCCCTTCCTGCTCGTCACCTACCTCGTCCTCGAGGCGCTCGAGCACGCCGCGGGCGAGCGCGTCGATGCGGCGGTCCGCCGCGCCGGCGCCGCGGGGCCCGTGGTGGGCGCCCTGCTGGGCATCGTGCCGCAGTGCGGGTTCTCGGCGATGGGCGCCACGCTCTACGCGGGTCGCGTCGTGACGCTCGGCACGCTCGTCGCGGTGTTCCTGTCCACATCAGATGAGATGCTGCCGCTGCTGGTGGCCGAGCGGGCGGATGCGGCGCCCCTCGCGCAGATCCTGATCGCCAAGGCCGCCCTCGCCGCGGCGACCGGCCTCGCCATCGACCTCGTCCTGCGCGCGCTGAGCCGCAACGCCCGCGCTCACGCCGCCCTGCGCCGCCTGGCGCGCGGCGCGGCGCCGTCGGAGCCGTCCGCCGCGCCGGGCGCGCCCTCACGCGACCTCATCGACGAGCTCGCCGAGGCGGGCGAGGGCGCCGAGCACATCCACCGCCTCTGCGAGCGCGACCGCTGCGGATGCGGGGCGGGGCACGGGGGCGTGTCCGCCCCCGACGCTGACCGCGGATGCGGGGGCCATCCCCACGGACATGGGCACGAGCACGGCCACGGGCATGAGCACGGCCACGGCGGCCATGGGTGCTGCGGTCACGATCGCGAGCACGGCGGCACCGGCTCCGCCGTCCGCTCCATCGTCCTGAGCGCCCTGTCCCACACCGTGCAGGTGACCGTGTTCATCTTCCTGGTCACCTGCGTGCTCGTGGCACTGCTGGAGACGGTGGGCGAGCCGGCGCTGTCGGCCTTCCTCTCCGGGAACCGAGCGCTCGCGGTGTTCGCCGCCGCGCTCGTGGGCCTCGTGCCCAACTGCGCGGCGAGCGTCGTGATCACCCAGCTCTACCTCGAGGGCGTGCTCGGCTTCGGCGCGCTCATGGCGGGTTCCCTCGTGAGCGCCGGCGTGGGCTACCTCGTGCTGTTCCGCACCAACCGCAACGCCCGCGAGAACGCCATCGTCCTCGTGCTGATCTACGCGGTCGGCGTCTTCTGGGGCCTCGTCCTGTCCGGCTTCGGGATGTGATGCGGAGTCGCGCACCTGTCGAGATGGGTTGGTTGGGGACGGGTTCGTTTCAACCCATCGGGCCGCGCGTCCGCCGGGACGCCCCTTCGGTCCCTTCTAGCTCAGCAGCTGCGCGAGGTTGCGCGCGAACCGCTCGCGATCCTCGGCGGTGAAGGCCGCGGGCCCGCGCGTGCGCCCGCCCGCTCGGCGCACCTTCTTCTCCTCATGGCGGATGAACAGGTCCATGTCGATCGTCGCCCGCGTGTAGACGCGGCCGCGGACCCCGATGGCCTCGGCGCCGCGGCCGAGCGCCATGCTCGCCAGCCCGATATCCTGGGTGACGACGACATCGCCCGCCTCGAGCAGCTCGACGATGGCGAAGTCCGCGCTGTCGGCGCCGATCGGAACCTCGACGATGTCGACCCAGAAGCCGGGGCGGTCCGCCGAGCCCCCGCGGGCATGGCCGGCGTCGCGCGGGTCGTCGCGCCTGATGTGCCGCGCGAGGTTCTGCGTGGTGTTGCCGACGATGACGACGGGCACGCGGGCGCGTCGCGCGCAGGCGAGGGCCTCGCGTACGACGGGGCAGGCGTCGGCATCGATGATCAGCGCGCGGCCTCTCGGCGCGCGGGGCGTATCGTCGGGCGACATGGCCCTCCTTAGCTGGGGGACGACAGGAACAGGAACCAGATGAAGAAGATCAGGTAGGGCACGCTCAAGAGGTAGAGCGCGCCCGCGACGAGCGGCCATGCCCCGGGTCCGCGGCCGGCGGCCTCGCGCTCGGGGCGCTTGCGGTGCAGGCGCACGGTGATGGCGACGGCCCCGGCGAGCATGGCGACGGATGCCAGGGCGTACCCCACCATCGCCAGGAGCAGGCCGATGCTCAAAGCGAGCAGCGGCGCGAGCACGAGGGCGCAGCCGCAGCCCCCGGGGCTGTACAGCCGTCCGCCCGCCGACCCGGTCCTGCGTCGGTCTCCCATGGTGCACCCGCCTCCTCGACCGCATCCTCCGATATCAGGGTAGCAGAGGACGCGTCTCCCGCCATGGGGCGTCTGCCATAGGGGGGGTTGGTTGGGGACGGGTCCGTTTCAACCCATCCCCGATGGCGGGGATCGGTTGGGGACGGGTTCGTTTCAACCCATCGCGTCGTCCCGCCGGGGGTGCGGCGATCGGCGGCTCCCCGATACGCGGCGCCTACCGCGCGTGCGCGGCGACCGCGTCGCACAGCCAGGCGGCGCAGCCCTCGACGGAGCGGTCGTAGTAGCTGCGGAACCGATCGTCCGCCACGTAGCTCTCCGCCAAAGCGCGATGCGCCTCCGCGGAATAGGAGGGCCAGGTGAAGCCCAGCCAGGCGCGGTGCATACCGCAGATCCGCTCTCCCGTCTCGCCCGCGGGGTCGTCTCCCGCGTCGACGGCCCGCTCCAGCTCGGAGCGGATCTGCTCCTCCAGCGCGCGGAAACCCCCATACTCCTGCTTGCTCATCTTCAGCATCTTCCTGTTGCTCTCGTCGACCGTATCGTCTCCGTAGCGCCCGCGCACCTCGGCGCCGTGGCGTTTCTCGTTGGCTTCCACGAGGTCGCGCTTGAAGCCCTCGAATTTCTCGTCATCTGCCATGCGGTCTTCTCCTTCCAAGGTCGCGAGCGTTCGCTCGACGGTGGCGATGAGGCACGCCAGGCGTCGCCGCTCGTCGCGCAGGCGGTCGAGGTGGCGTGCGAGCAGCTCGGCGCGCTCTGCGGGCGAGGTGCTCAGCAGCGGGCCGATGTCGCGCACCGCCACGCCGCAGCGGCGCAGCAGCAGGATCTCCTGCAGCCGGTCGGCGTCCGCGCTGCGGTACAGCCGATAGCCGCGTTCGCTGCGGCCCGAGGGCGCGAGCAGCCCCGCCTCCTCATAGAAGCGCAGCGTGCGCGTGGTGGTCCCCGCCATATGCGCGAGCTCCCCGATGCGGTATCCGTCCATGGCCCCTCCCTTCGGGCTCCACGATAGCGCTTAACGTAACGGTAAGGTCAAGGGGGGGCGACATCGGATCCTGGTAGGGGGATGGGCGGAAAACCCGGAAGGGGCAGCCCTGCACCGTGCGTTCGAGACGGTCCGGCGCAGGGTGGATCGCGAAGAGCCGGCAGATAGGGCGCCGCGCCGCGGCCGTCTCGGGTTCGGGGCGATCGCGATGGATGCCGACGGCGTCTCCGCCGGGCGCGCCTGCCTCCGATGACGGACGCGCATCGTCTTTCGCCTGCGCCCGTCCGCCGTCTGCCGCGATGCCAAAGGCTTTGTGCAGCGCGTTCGTCGCGCCTGTGCTGCAGTGGGGGTACACGGTAGGTAGCCGCGCGGGCCGCGGCCATGTGGGAGGGATGCCGTCATGAACGTGGGTGAGCAGATCAGGCGCGGGCGCGAGGCGCTGGGGATGTCGCAGGCGGACTTGGCCGACGCCATCTGGGTTTCGCGCAACACCGTATCGAATTGGGAGACGGGCGCGACGACGCCGGACATCCAAAGCTTCGTCCTCATGAGCGCCCTGTTCGGCGTAACCATCGACGAGATGGTGAAGGGAGATGAGAACGTGATGGCTCGGGCCGTCGCGCGCGATCGGAACCGCCTGCTGGTGGTGGGGACGGGGGTGTCCGAGCCCGGTGTCCAGGGGGCTGGGTCCAAGCGGGTTGTCGCCGCGGAGGCCGCCGGCGCGAGGGATGCCGGTGCGCCCATCACGCTCGCTATGCCCGAGCCTCAGGGCAGCGTGGTGTTCGGCAACTACGAGCGCATCGATGCCGTGCGCGCCGGTATGCCGGAGTTTCGCCTGGTGCGGACGTTCGCGCTGTTCAGCATGAGCGACTATCGCATCGAGAACGGTGCGGGAGAGGCCGTGGGCGCCATCCATCGGGGCAGGGCGACCTTCGATCCGGTCTATCAGCTGCGCGTGCCGGGGTTCGAGCGCGTGCAGGTGAGACGCGAATGGAAGCCGGGCGAGTTTCGAACCGTCTACACCATCGAGGGCGAGGGCATAGGTGTCGAGGGCGCGGTGCTGGGCGACGAGTTCAGCATCTGGCGCCATGGCGGGCTCATCGCCATGGTCACGGCGCTGCGCTCTGCAGGTCGTCCGGTCTTCCGCATCGAGCTCGAGGACGAGGGCGTCCGCCCGCTCGCATTCGGCGTCGCCATGATGTTCCTGCTGCTGCGCGACTACGACCGCCACTGGGTGCGCACGAGCGGGGAGTAGGGGGTACGGGCAGGACGGGTCTTCCGCGAGTCGCCCCCCCGTGAGCCCGTGGGCAAAACGAGCCCGTGGGCAAAAACGACCCCGTCCCGAAAAGCGTCGGCGAGAACGAGCCCGTGGGCAAAAACGAACCCGTGGGCAAAAACGACCCCGTCCCAAAATGCATCACGTGAGCAAAATCGACCCCGTCCCGAAAAGCACCCCGAAAAGCACCGCTACAATGGTGGGCGCCGTCATCGCCGTGCATCTCGGAGGCCCGCATGGGGACCAGCCCGCTCATCTTCAACATCCAACGGTTCTCGACCCACGACGGGCCGGGTATCCGCACCACGGTGTTCTTCAAGGGGTGTCCGCTGAGATGCGCCTGGTGCCACAACCCCGAGTCGCAGTCGTTCGCGCCCGAGCTCATGGCGGACGAGGAGCGCTGCCGCGGCTGCGGCCTCTGCGCACATGCCTGCCCGCAGCACGCCATCGTGCTCGACCCCGTATCCGGCGCCGCCCGCACCGACCGCGCCCGCTGCACGGCCTGCGGGACCTGCGCGGACGCGTGCCCGCAGGGGCTGCGCGAGGTCGTCGGCGAGCCCGCCCCCGCCCCCGCGGACCTCGCCCGCATCCTGCTGCGCGACCGCATGTTCTACGAGAAATCGGGCGGCGGCGTCACGCTGTCCGGCGGGGAGTGCCTGGCGCAGGACATCGGCTACCTGGGCGAGCTGTGCCGCCTGCTGCGCGAGGAGGGGGTGCACGTGGCGGCGGACACGTGCGGCGCGGCGCCCCGCGCGCATCTGGAGCGGCTGCTGCCCTTCGTCGACCTCTGGCTCTACGACATCAAGGCCGCCGACGAGGCGACGCACCGCGCGCTCGCGGGGGCGCCGAACGGGGCCATCTTTGAAAACCTGGCCTACCTCGCGGGGCACGGCGCGCGCATCATCGTGCGTATGCCCGTCGTCGAGCCCGTGAACAGCGGCGACGACGATATCATCGCCGCCGCGGAGGCCATCGCGTCGCACGCGGGGCTGCACCCGGTGAGCCTGCTGCCGTATCATACAACGGGTAACGGAAAGTACGTGCGCCTGGGCCGCGCCGCGCCATCCGGCGCGTTCAGGGTGCCCTCGGCGCAGACGATGGAGCACCTGCGCGACCTGCTGCGCGAACGCGGCTTCTCCCAGGTGGAAATCGGGGGTTGATATGACGGGGAACACCGGTACGGGTAAGGTCGCCATGGGTGCGGGCGAACCGTCGGCCATCCAGCGGGCCGCTGCATCCTCCACGCTCGACGACCCGCGCTTCCAAGCGATCCGCGACGCGCTCGCCGCGGTGCGCTCGCACGCCGCGCCCACGCGGACCACGTCGCATGCCGCATGGGAGGACGACCGCGGCATGAACGAGCGCGTGAAGCGCCTGCGGCATCGGTCCGAGACGACCCAGCCCTACCTCGACATGGAGCGCGCGCTCATCGAGACGGCGACCTACCTGCGCTATGAGGGTACGGTCTCCACGCCTGAGCTGCGCGGCCTGGTGCTGCGGGACTACTTCGCCCTCAAGACCATCTCCATCGAGCCGGGCGAGCTCATCGTGGGCGAGAAGGGCCGCGGCCCCCAGGCGGCGCCCACCTTCCCCGAGCTGTGCTGCCACACGCTCGAGGACATGCGCAACATGAACGACCGCGAGCAGGTCGACTTCACCGTGACGGCCGACGACATGGCCGCCCAGCGCGACATCGTGATCCCGTACTGGTCGGGCCGCGCGAGCCGCGACGCCATCATGCGCGCGCAGGAGCCCGCCTGGCACGACGCCTACGAGGCCGGCATCTTCACCGAGTTCTACGAGCAGCGCGCCGGCGGGCACACCTGCCTGGGCTCCGAGCGCGGCGTGCGCGCGGGCTTCGG
>DXAO01000022.1 GCA_019117005.1 Candidatus Collinsella stercoripullorum
GCCTGGGCGAGCAGGGTCGCGGTGGTGGTGCCGTCACCCACGGTGTCGTTGGTCTTGGTGGCGACCTCCTTCACCAGCTGGGCGCCCATGTTCTCGATGTTGTCCTCGAGCTCGATCTCCTTGGCGACGGAGACGCCGTCGTTGGTGATCGTGGGGGCGCCGTAGGAGCGCTGCAGGGCCACGTAGCGGCCCTTGGGGCCCATGGTGACGGTGACGGCGTCAGCCAGGGTGTTGACGCCCTTCGCGAGCTTGGCGCGCGCGTCGGTATCGAACGTGATGTTCTTGGCCATGTTCTATTCCTCCAAAGCGATGATTCGACGAAGTGTGCTGCAGCGGGAAGCTACTCGACGATGGCGTAGATGTCGTCGGCGCGCATGAGCAGGTAGTCCTCGCCGTCGACCTTGACCTCGTTGCCGCCGAACTTGCCGTAGATGACGTGGTCGCCGACCTTGACGTCGATGGCGATGCGCTCGCCCTTGTCGTTCAGCTTGCCGGCGCCCACGGCGACGACCTCGCCGCGCTGCGGCTTCTCCTGGGCGTTGCTGGCGATGTACAGGCCAGAGGCGGTCTTCTGCTCGGCTGCATCGGGCTTGATCAGGACGCGATCTCCAAGCGGCTTGAGACTCATGCTGGATTCCTCCTTTTGCGCCGGCGGAACGCGCTGCCCCGGCCGGCCTTACCATTACGTACGGCAAGAATAATACCCACCTGATCCGACTTATACAACGCGAAGTCAAAAAATCTCAATTCCCGGCACTTAGATTTCTTCAGTGCTCGCGAAGGATGGGCGCGAGCGCGCCCGCCGACGCCCCGGCTCCGATGGCGCTTCCGCCCCCATCGGCGTCCCCGGCCTATACTGGAAGCGCCACGATCGAAGAAGGAGGGGTCCCATGGATCCACAGGCCGCCCGTACGCCCGAGGAGATCGCCCGCGCCATCCGCGAGGAGGGGGCGCGCATCGAGCCCTGGGTCATCGACCGGCGGCGGCATTTCCACCGCCATCCCGAGCTGAGCCTCGAGGAGGTCCGCACCACCGCCGACATCGCCGCCGAGCTCGACGCGCTCGGCATCCCCTACGAGCGGCCCCTCCCCACCGGGCTCGTCGCCACGCTCGCCGGCACCGCACCCGACGCCTACGCGCCCGAGGGGACCCCGCGGCGGCGCATCCTGCTGCGCGCCGACATCGACGGCCTGCCCGTCACCGAACGCACCGGGGAGCCCTACGCGAGCGAAGAGGAGGGCCGCATGCACGCGTGCGGCCACGACTGCCACATCGCCATGCTCCTCGGAGCCCTGCGGATCCTCGCGGGCATGACCGACGAGCTGCACGGCGAGGTCCGCGCGCTGTTCCAGGCATCGGAGGAGAACGGCCGCGGCGCGTGGATGGCGATCGACGCCGGGGTGACCGAGGGGGTCGACGGCGCGTTCGCCATGCACATCTGGAGCGAGGTCGACGCCGGGACCGTCTCGTGCGAGCCCGGGCCGCGCATGGCGAGCACGGATTGGTTCCGCATCGACGTCGAGGGCACCTCCTGCCACGGCGCCATGCCCCAGCGCGGCGCGGACGCCATCATCGCCGCGGCGGAGATCGTCAACGCGCTGCAGACCGTGGTCTCGCGCGACCTCGACCCGTTCGAGCCGGCCGTGGTGACCGTCGGGGAGCTGCACGGGGGGACCGCGCGCAACGTCATCGCCGGGAGCGCCTACCTGACCGGGACGGTGCGCACCTACAGCGAGGCGGTGCACGACCGCATGCCCGCCCTCATCGAGCGCATCTGCACGCGCACCGCGGAGGCCCTGGGCGCCGAGGCGCGCCTCACCGAGTACATCGTCGCCCACCACGCGGTGGTGAACGACCCGCGCGCGAGCGAGCGGGCACGCCGCGCCGTGGAGCGCGTGCTCGGCCCCGAGGCGCAGGGGAGCTATCGCGGGACCATGTCGGGCGAGGATTTCTCGGAGATCCTGCGCGCGGTGCCGGGCGCGCTCGTCTTCCTGGGCACGCGCAACCCCGAGATCGGCGCGACCTGGGCCCAGCACTCCTGCTACTACCGCATCGACGAGTCCGTCCTCGTCAAGGGGAGCATGCTCGCCGCCCAGTACGCGGCGGATTTCCTCGCGGAATAGGCCGGCAGGCTCGATCGATCGGACGGGGCCGCCTGCGGGCGCGGGCGGCCCTCGCAGGCGGCTCGCCGGGAAAGCCCTCCCCCGGCGGGGCCGGGCACGGCGACGCCCCTGACGGGGGCGGTCCCTACAGGGTGCCGAGCGCGGCGATGCCCACGCAGCCCATCAGCCCGATGAAGAGGATGAGGCCGATGAGGGAGATGATGGTCCCGGCGATGGCGAGCCCGCGCGGCTCGCGGCCCAGGCCCACCAGCGACAGGATCAGGCCGACGAGCCACACCGCCTGACCCACCAGGGGGACCCAGCTGAAGAACAGGCCGATGAGCGCGAGGACGAACCCCGCGGTGCCCATCCCGTTGGACTGCGGCGCCGCCACGTTCACGACCGTCTGACCGTACGCAGCCGGCTGCTGGTAGGCACCGGGCTGCTGGTAGGCTCCCGGCTGCTGGTAGCCACCGGACCCGGGCTGCTGCGCGTACGCGCCGGCGGGCGGCACGGGGGCGGAACCGGGCTGCGTCGAAGCGGGGGCCGAGCCGGGCAGGGGCGTGCCGCAGGACGGGCAGAACGCGGACCCGTCGGCAAGCTGGGATCCGCACGAGGGACAGAACATGGCGTCCTCCTCAGACGAGGGCGCCCGCCCGCGGCGCGCGAGGGCGCGGCGGGCGGGCGCCGGGTGCATCCTTACTGGACCGGACCGCCCGGGACGGAGCCCGACGCGGACGCGGGACCGTGGCCGACGGGCAGCCGGAAGGTGTAGTCGGCATCCCCCTCGTGGGTCCACTCAGGCGCGTAGCGCTGCGCCCAGTAGCCCACCGCGCGGTACTTGAGCACGCTCACGAACGCGCCGACGAACGACGCGGCGAAGGCGATCAGGCCGATGATCAGCAGGGTGACGAACCCGCCGGACACAATCGCCTGGATCGGGTTGTACGAGTAGGAGTAGGAGTACCCGTAGCCCATGCTGCTCACCGACGAGGCGATGACCGCGAGCAGGATGAACACGAGCACCATGATCGCGACGGCCAGCACCGCGCCGGCGATCAGACCGGGGAGCACCGAGGCGCAGAACAGCTTGCCGAGCTGGCTCTTGAAGGTCTTCCACACCCGTCCGAGCGCGAAGCCGCTCTCCACGCGCCCGGTCACGGCGAGGTGCATGACGGAGGCGTCGGAGAACATGGAGAGGAAGATGCTCGCCACGCCGGACACCGCGTACAGGCCCATCACCAGAAGCACGAGCAGCCCCTCGAGGCCGGACATCCCGATGGAGTACCTGGCCGCGGCGATGCCGATGCTGCCGAACACGAGGATGAACCAGCCGACGATCATGGGGACGAACGCGAGGAGGCTCAGCAGGCTCGACAGCGAGCTGCTGAAGAAGCCGAGCGAGAACAGCGAGGAGCGCAGGATGGAGCCGCTCGCATCGAAGCCGCGTCCGCGCGACAGCTCGCGCCCCCACTCGATGGCGTACCCGTTGCAGCAGATGCCCGCGCACCACGAGAGCAGCAGGCCGATCGGGCAGGCGATCCAGCCGATCACCGGGATCACGAGCGCCAGCAGGGAGACGAACGCGATGGCCGCGGGCAGAAGGGCGATCTGCACGATGCGCTTCATGACGCCGGGGACCTTGGTGATGTCCTCGAACGCCTGGGACAGGCATCCCTTGGGGTAGTACCCGGGGATCACGGGCGGCTGAGGCGCGGGGCCGGGGTTCCACGCCGCACCCGGGGCCTGCTGGGGACCCGGGACCTGCTGGGGACCCGGGACGGACGTCGCCTGGGCAGGCGGGACCGCGGGCCCCGGCTGCGCCTGGGCCATCTTGGGGTTCGGTGCGCCGCAGGCGGGGCAGAACCGGTCGGCATCGCCCATCTGCGCGCCGCATTTGTTGCAGAACATGCGCTCTCCCATCTTCCATGCGGGGATGCGCCCCCGCAAGATCCGTTCCGATATTGTAGCCGCGCCGTCCCGGCGCGTCCGGCGTCGCAAGGTCCGGAAACGCAACGGTCATGCTCGCGGCACCGCATACACCATACCGGATTTCCGCATCGCGGGCGTTGCGCAACCCCGCGCCGGCAGGACGCGGGAAGGGCGGCGCCGACCCGGGACGGGGCGGCGCTTCCCCCGCATGCCCGCGATCTCGCGGACGCTCCGCTCCCCCGGCGGGAGCCCGCCCCGCAGACGGCCGCGGCCCGCCCCGATGGGGACGGGCCGCGAGCGGTCGGGTATCTGATGGGCCGCGGGCCGGGGAAGCCCGCGGCGCGGGCGCGACCCCGTGCGCCGGTGCGCCTTAGAACGCCGGGAGGACCGAGCCGTCGAAGGTCTCGTCCAGGTAGGTGCGGAACTCGTCGGTGGTGAGCACATCGACGAGGGCGGCGATGCGCTCGTCATCGGCCTTGTCGGCGGAGGTGCAGATGATGTTGGCGTACTCCTGCTGGATGACGTCGGACTGCGGGTCCTCCGAGGCGACGGCGTCCTTCAGCGACAGGCCGGCGTCGATGGCGTAGTTGCCGTTGATGACGGCGAAATCGGAGTCGGCCAGGGTGCTCGGCAGCATCGCCGCCTCCTGCTCCACGATGTCGAGGTTCTTGGGGTTGTCGACGATGTCGTTCTTGGTGGCCGTGATGCCGGCGTCCTCGGACAGCGTGATCAGGCCCAGGTCCTGCAGCAGCAGCAGGGCGCGGCCCTCGTTGGTGGGGTCGTTGGGCACGGAGATCTTGGCGCCGTCGGCCACCGCCTCGATGTCGTCGGACTTGCCGGCGAACACGCCCATGGGCTCGAAGTGGATGGAACCCGCGTTCACCAGGTCGGTGCCGTTCTCCTCGTTGTAGTTGTTGAGGTAGTTGATGTGCTGGAAGTAGTTGGCGTCCACCTCGCCGGAGGAGGTCACCTGGTTGGGGATGATGTAGTCGGTGTACTCCTTGACCACCAGCTCGATGCCCTGGTCGGCCAGGCGCGGGGCGGCGAAGTCGTTCAGGATCTCAGCGTGGGGCGAGGGGGACGCGGCGACGGTGAGCGTGGAGGACGCGGAGCCGTCCGAACCGGAGGCGCCGTCCGAACCGCAGCCGGCGATGCCGCCGAGCGCGGCAGCTCCGAGGCCGGCGAAGGCGGTCTTCAGGGCGGTGCGGCGGGAGATGGTGATGTCGTTCATGGTAAGACCTCGTTTCGTAATCGAATGCGCCCCGCGGCGGGGCGATGCGGATGCCCTCCCCCGGACGGGGGCGGGCCGGACCCGGTGCGCGCGGCACCGGGGCGCGTCAGCGGTGATCGACCCTGCGGGCGATCAGGTCGCAGACGCTCTGGATCAACTGGACCACGATGACCAGCAGGATCACCGTGACGATCATGAGCTCGCTCTCATAGCGGTAGTACCCGTAGCGGATGGCGATATCGCCCAGGCCGCCCGCGCCCACTGCACCGGCGATGGCCGTGTAGCCGAGCACCGCGATCAGCGTCACCGCGACGCCGCGCACGATGGAGGGCAAGGCCTCGGGCAGCAGCGCGGAGAACACGATGCGCGGCACGCTCGCGCCGCACGCCTCGGCGGCCTCCACGGCGTCGCGCGGGACCTCGGCGAGCGACTGCTCGATCATGCGGGCGACGAAGGGCGCCGTCGAGATCACGAGCGGCACGATCACGCCGCGCACGCCCGTGGTGGTCCCCGCGATCGTGCGGGTCACGGGGATCAGCAGGACGAGCAGGATGATGAAGGGCAGCGAGCGGCCGATGTTCACCACCCAGCCGAGGACGGCGGAGAGCACGGGGCGGGGCCTCAGGCCGCCGGGGGCGGTGAGGTGCAGGACCACCCCGAGCGCGATGCCGATGACGTAGGCGATCGCGCAGGAGATGAGCAGCATGAGGAAGGTGTCGAGGGTGCCCTGGGCGAGCAGCAGCCCGTACTCGGCGATGAAGTCGTTAAGCATCCCATTCCACCTTTCCCAGCAGGACGCGCGTCGCATCGGCGCGCGGGTCGGCGAACACCTGCTCGACCGATCCCTGCTCGACCACGCGGCCCGCCTCGAGCACGGCCACGTTCCTGCAGATCTTCTCGACCACATCCATGGAATGGGTGATGACCACGAGCGTGACGCCCGTCTCGCGGTTGATGTCCCGGAGCAGCTTCAGGATGGTGTTCGTGCTCTTGGGGTCGAGCGCGCTCGTCGCCTCATCGCACAGGATGACCTCCGGGTCGCACGCGAGCGCGCGGGCGATGGCCACGCGCTGCTGCTGGCCGCCGGAGAGCTGCGAGGGATAGGAGGATGCCTTCTCGCGCAAGCCCACGCGCTCGAGCAGCGACAGCGCCCGCTCGCGGTCGGCGTCGGTGACCTTCCCCGCGGCCGCGAGGAACGGGAAGCAGACGTTGTCGAGCACCGTCTTCTGGGCGAGCAGGCCGAAGTTCTGGAAGATCATGGCCACGCGGCGGCGGTATTCGCGCAGCTGCGCGCCGGTCAGGCCGGTGACGTCGACGCCGTCGACCACGATGGAGCCGGATGTGGGGCGCTCGAGCAGGTTGATGGTGCGCACGAGCGTCGACTTGCCAGCGCCGCTCATGCCGATGATGCCGAAGATGTCCCCGTCGGCGATCTCGAGGCAGATGTCGTCCAGCGCCCGGACCGTGCCGTCCGGACCGCTTGCGGCGGCGATCGCCTCGGCGGTCGCCGCGGTGGCGGCTGCCGCCGCCGGGACCGGGCTCGCGCTCTGCGCGGATGCCGGCGCCGCGGCGTCGAGCACGGCGCGGCGGGTGCGGCGCGGCCCCTTCTTGGGGACGTCGTAGGTTTTGCAGACGTGTTGGATGCTGATCACAGGGAAAGCTCCACTCGATGACGGTGGTTGTCGGAAGAAGGCGGGACGTCCCCCGCCGGGGACGTCCTAGTGAAGGCGCCCGGTCTCCCCATGCGCGCCGAAGTCCAGCGGCATGGCAAAGTGCCCGGGCGAGGGCATCTCCATGACCATCATCATCGTGATATGTGCAGCAGTCGTAAACATGTGGTCTAGCCTAGCAGGGAGCAGGGGCGCGCGCAAGTTGTTACAAGTTGATGACCGGAGCCGTTTCGGGCGTCGTCGCGCCGGAACGCGCGGACTGGGAAAATGGGAAAATAGGGACAGGTGATTATTTCCCAGGCCTGGGAAATAATCACCTGTCCCTATTTTCCCATTTTCCCAGCTGCGCGCCTACTCGGCGGCCTCCTGGGCGTGCTTGTGGCTCGCCGCGTACTCCTCGCGCGTCATGACGTCCTCGATGCGCAGGTTGATGCCCGCGACCTCGAGCCCGGTCATCGACTCCAGGCGCTCGGTCACGCGCCCCTTGACGTCCTCGAAGATCGCCGGGGCGTAGGCGCCGTACTCGATGATGACCGAGATGTTCACGATCACGCGGTTGTCGTCGGTCACCTCGACGGAGACGCCCTTCGTGAGGTTCTCCGCGCCGAGGGTCTCCTGCACGAAGTGCATGAGGTTGCCCTTCATGCCGAGCACGTGGGCGGCCTCGCGCGTGGCGATGGCGACGATCTTCTCGATCACGCCGTTGGAGTAGGTGAGCGAGTCCTCGGAATCGAGCTCGTCGTCCGCCTCGTCGTCGACGTCCTCCGACAGCCCCTCGTCGGCGGGCTCCGGAGCATCCGCCGCCTCGTCGGTCACGGGCGCGACCTCGTCCTCGGCGACCTCGATCTTCAGCTCATCGGTCATGGAAAACCCCTTTCTCGACCGCGCCGGCTGGCGGCGCGTCCTCGTTGCGTCCCGCTCCGGGCGCCGCGTCAGCGCTTGCCGCCGAACAGCCTCCGGAAGAAGTTGACGATGCCGTTGTCCCCGTCGCGGATCTGGCCCAGCACCGCCCCCACGCCCGTGAACACGGCGATCACGATCGTCGCCCACAGGCCGATGACGAGGATGAGCGCGGCGAGCACGAAGCCGACGAACCCGTAGAGCACCGTGTAGCGATGCGACTGGGCGTAGGCCCACGCCGAGGAGCCGAGCCCCTTGATGAAGCCGACGGCCTCCGCGCCGATCGCGGGGCGCGCGGGGTCCTCCCGGACCTCGTCCGCGTGCTCCTCGGGCGCGGGGCCCTGCTCGATGGACAGCTTGGGGACCTGCTGCCTGCGGGCGGCGCTGGAATCGGAATCGCTCACGCTAGACCTCCTTGGTCACGGTCACGGTCTTGCTCGGAAGGAAGCGGATGCGCACGCGGACCCCCGGGATGCCCAGCATGCGGCTGCAGGCGTCCTCCACGCGCTGCCGCATGCGCGAGGCGATCTCGTCGAGACCCTCGCCCACCAGGGCGATGGCCTCCACCGTGAGGCGCACCTCGTCGCGGTCGCGCCCGCAGATGCGCCCCTCGACCTGCTCGACGAGCGCATCCGCATCGGCCGCGGCGGCCCGCGCGCACGATACGACGGCGCTCAGGGTGACCTCGATGCCCGGGTCCCCCTGGGGGTGCACGGCGGCCGGCTCGGGGCGCTCGAGCAGCGCGGAGAGCGAGCAGGCGAGCACGCCGAGCGCGGTGACGCCCAGGCAGGCCCAGGCGGCGATGCGGCCGGCGTCGGTCTCGAGCAGCGCGTCGGCGCGGGCGGTGTCGACGCCCGCCAGGCGCAGGGACGCGTACAGCGCGACGAGCGCCCCCGCCACCAGGAACAGCGCGGCGAGGATTTTCCTGATCGCGCGCATGCGCACTCCTTTCGCCCATCATCGCGGCACCCGCCGGATGCCCGGCGCATGGGATACGTATACCCCGGCGGGCCGCCGGCTTGCGGTCCGAACCCCTATCATACGGGAAAAGCCGGGCCCGCGAGCGCTCGCGGACCCGGCGTACACGGCATCGGGACACGGTCCTCGGACCGCGCCTGCGCTACTCCTCCTCGAGGGCGGCGATGACCTCGTCGGTCATGTTCATGGTGTGGTAGACGTCCTGGACGTCGTCGAGCTCCTCGAGACGGTCGATGAGGCGCTGGACCTTCTTGGCGTCCGCGGGGGCGACGTCGGTCGGGGTGGTGGGCACCATGGTGAGCTCGGAGCCCTTGACCTCGATGCCCTGCTCCTCGAGGCCCTTGGAGACGGCCATGAGGTCGCCGGGGTTGGTCCACACGACCCACTCCTCGCCGGCGTCCTCGTAGTCCTCGCCGCCGGCCTCGGCGACGGCCATCATGAACTCCTCCTCGTCGCCCGCGGCGCCGTTGGCCTTCATGGCCTCCTTCTTGGACTCGGTGTCCACGATCTCCTTGGCGACGACGACCTGGCCCTTGCGCTCGAACTGGAACGCGACGGAGCCGGAGGTGCCGAGGTTGCCGCCCGCGTGGCTGAAGGCGGAGCGGACGTCGGCGGCGGTGCGGTTGCGGTTATCGGTCAGGCACTCGACGTAGACCGCCACGCCCGCGGGGCCGTAGCCCTCGTAGACGATGTTCTCGTAGACGGCGGCGTCGGCACCGGCGCCGAAGGCCTTGTCGATGGCGCTCTTGATCTTGTCCTTGGGCATGGACTGCGCCTTGGCCTTGGCGACGGCGGCGGCCAGGCTGGCGTTGTTGTCCGGGTTCGGGTCGTTGCCCAGGCGGGCGGCGACGGTGATGTTGCGGGACAGCTTGGAGAACAGCGCGGAGCGCTTGGCGTCCTGCGCGCCCTTGCGATGCTTGGTTGTGGCCCACTTAGAGTGTCCGGACATGCGAGACTCCTTATCGATTGCGCGAGCCGGACCGCGCGGCGGCGGCGCGCCCCGACCTATAGAAACATACGGTAACGAATGATATACCGAACCGCCCGTCAAGTACAGCACCGGCGGGGGCAGCACATTCGCCGCATGAAGGCAGGTGGCGGCGGGCGGTGGCGGCAGGCAGGGCAGCCACCGCCGCCATCGCGACGGCTAGGGCGGCCCCGTGTCGCGATGGGCGGCGAGGCGGGCGGTTGCGCAACAGCGGCCGCGAGGAACACGGGGGCGCCCGCACGTGCTAGGCTTGTAGGAACCTTACGAAAGCGTAAGGACCCGGACCCGCCGCATGCGCGCGGACGGGACCCCCCTCGTGAAAGGATGCTGCCATGTTCTGCTCGGTCTGCGGCAAGCAAAACCCCGAAGGCGCCAAGTTCTGCGCGGGATGCGGCTCGCCGCTCGAAGCCGCCCCGGCCCAGCCCGCGGCCCAGCCCGCGGCACAGCCCGCCCCCGCGCCCCAGACCCCGACGCCCGCGCCCTCCTACACCTACCAGGCGCAGCCCGTCCAGAACGCGCCCGTCGTCTACCCGGCGGCAGGCGTCCAGACGATGTCGTCCACCGACCAGACGCTGCGCCTCATCGCCTTCATCCTCGGCATCGTCTCGTGCGTGGTCTTCTGCTGGGCCGTCATCCCGCTCGCCTGGCTCATCCCCATGACCGTGCACACCTGGGGCATCTACAAGGGCCGCAAGAACAACACGGTCGCCTTCGGCGTGTGCACGCTCATCTTCTGCAACCTGATCGGCGGCATCCTGCTGCTCGTCTCCACCAAGGACGCCTAGCTGTTGTGTGCCAATAGGTTGTTTACGCCGGCGACGCGCGACATGGGCGGCAGGCCCCCGCAGGCGCTGTGCGGACGGGACCAATTGTAGTGCTCGATGTAGGCGGGCAGGGCCGAGGCCCTGCCCG
>DXAO01000023.1 GCA_019117005.1 Candidatus Collinsella stercoripullorum
CGGGCAGGGCCTCGGCCCTGCCCGCCTACATCGAGCACTACAATTGGTCCCGTCCGCACAGCGCCTGCGGGGGCCTGCCGCCCATGTCGCGCGTCGCCGGCGTAAACAACCTATTGGCACACAACAGCTAGCGCGCCGCCGGGACCGGGCGCCGCGATTCCGCTCCGGTTTCGCAGCCGCCGCGGCTGCCTCGCGGTTGGCGCGCCGTTTGAGCTTACGGCTTCGCGGCGGCCCTAGCCCTAGCCTGTAACTGTCTCAGTATCACCCGGCCGAAAGACACGGAATCGGAGACAATTCCGTGTCTTTCGGCCGGGTGATACCATAACTGTTACATCAATATCCGTCTCAACGGGCACCAAGCTGCGCCGCCGCTGGGGTCGTCTGGTGCAAAAACACAGTTTCGTCTCGACGGGTACGGAACGGTGCCGCCGGGGCGTCCATCGAGGCCTCTGGCATCCGCTGGCGCGCCGCCATCGAGGCCTCCGGCATCCGCTAGCGCGCCGCCGGGGCGTCCTGTGTAAAAACATAGCAGAACACTAGGAATACAGCGATCCCGTGATAGCGATCCGGAATCGGGGAGATAAGGGGCACAGGGGCCGGGGTGCCGTTCGCGCCCCGGCGTCGTCCGCGTCGGGCGACCGACGCCGCGAGGAAGGATTCATCATGGTCAACGACAAGGATGCCGCGGTCATCGACAGGAAGGCCGCGAACAACGACAGCAAGGTTGCGGTCAACGACAGGAAGGTCGCCATCGTCGGCTGCGGGTTCGTGGGGTCGTCCTCCGCGTTCGCCCTCATGCAAAGCGGCCTGTTCTCGGAGATGGTGCTCATCGACGTCGACCGCGCCCGGGCCGAGGGCGAGGCGCTCGACATCAGCCACGGGTCGCCGTTCGCGGCCCCCATGCGCATCTACGCCGGCGATTACGCCGACGCCGCCGACGCGGCGATCATCGTCATCACGGCGGGCGCGGCGCAGAAGCCGGGGGAGACGCGGCTCGACCTCGCCCAGAAGAACGTCGCCATCTTCCGCGAGATCGTCCCGCGCATCCGCGAGACGGGCTTCGACGGCATCCTGCTCATCGTCTCCAACCCGGTCGACGTGCTCACCTACGCCGCCGTCAAGCTCTCCGGCCTGCCGGAGAGCCGGGTGATCGGCTCGGGCACGGTGCTCGACACGGCGCGCCTCCAGGAGGCGCTCGGCGCGCACCTCGGGGTCGACCCGCGCGACGTCGAGGCCTATATCATCGGGGAGCACGGCGACTCGGAGCTCGCGGTGTGGTCGAGCGCGGACGTCGCGGGCGTGCCGCTCAAGGACTTCTGCGAGATGCGGGGGCACTTCGACCACGAGGAGGCAGAGGCGCGCATCGCCGAGGAGGTCAGAAGCGCCGCCTACGAGATCATCCGCCGCAAGCGCGCGACGTACTACGGCATCGCGATGTCGGTGAGGCGGCTGTGCCAGGCGATCATGCGCGACGAGAAGAGCGTCCTGCCGGTGTCCGCGCTCATGGTGGGCGAGTACGGCTTGTCGGACGTGGCCATCTCCATGCCGACGATCGTGGGCAGGCAGGGGATCGAGTGCCGCGTGCCCATCTCGCTCGACGAGACGGAGCTCGAGGAGCTCCGGAGCTCCGCCGACCGGCTGAAGGGCGTCCTGCAGCAGGTGTAGGCGGGCGGCGCCCCGGCGGCGCCCCCGGCCGCGCGGGGTGCCCGGGGCGCCGCCGACCGGGCGGGCCGCGGGCAAGGCCCTGCGGGATAGCGGCCGGGCGGTGGACGCCGCGGGCCCCGTCCCTCGCCCGCATCGCCCCGGCGGCCCTGCGCATCGTGCCCTCTGTCTTGTACGTACAAGGCAGGGGGCTTACAATGGGCGCAACCCGCCGGCGAGCGGGAGGCGATGCGAAAGGGGTCGGCCATGAGGGCGCAGGGTTCCGATTGGTGGAAGCAGGCGGTCGTCTACCAGGTGTACCCGCGGAGCTTCCGCGACACGGACGGGGACGGGCTCGGGGATATCCGCGGCATCGTCTCCAAGATCGGCTACCTGGACGAGCTCGGCGTCGACGCCCTCTGGCTGTCGCCCTTCTACCCCTCGAACCTGGCCGACGGCGGGTACGACGTCATCGACTACCGCGACGTCGACCCGCGGCTCGGAACGCTCGCGGACTTCGACGACCTCGTGGCCGCGGCGCATGCGCGCGGGATGAAGGTCGTCGTGGACATCGTGCCCAACCACACCTCGGACCACCATCCCTGGTTCCGGGAGGCGCTCGCACAGGGCCCCGGCTCCCCGGCGCGCGACCGCTACATCTTCCGCCCCGGCCGCGGCGAGCACGGCGAGCTGCCGCCGAACGGGTGGAGGTCGGTGTTCGGCGGCTCGGCGTGGGAGCGCGTCGACGACGGCAGCTGGTACCTGCACCTGTTCGCGCGCGAGCAGCCCGACCTCAACTGGAGGCACCCCGAGGTCCGCGCGGACTTCGAGCGGACCCTGCGCTTCTGGTCCGACCGCGGCGTCGACGGCTTCCGCGTCGACGTGGCGCACGCGCTCGCCAAGGACCTCGACAGCAGGCCGCTCGGCGAGCTCGACCAGGATCCCGCCCAGGGTTCCGGCTCTCCGGACAACCCCCTGTGGGACCGGCCCGAGGTCCACGAGATCTACCGCGCATGGCGCCGGGTGTTCAACGAGTACGAGCCGCCGCGCTTCGCGGTGGCCGAGGCGTGGGTGGCGCCGGAGCACCAGCGCTTCTACGCCTCGCCCGACGAGCTCGGCCAGGTGTTCAACTTCCAGTTCGCCAAGGCGGGCTGGTTCGCCGACGAGTTCCGCCGCGCCATCGCCGACGGCCTCGCGGCCGCCGCGGACTCCGGTTCCACGAGCACGTGGGTGCTGTCCAACCACGATGTGCCGCGCCATGCCACGCGCTACGGCCTGCCGCAGGTGAGGTCGCGCGTCTACCATCAGATCGCGAACGACTGGCTGCTGCGCGACGGCTCGACCTACTACGAGGACCGCGCGCTCGGGACGCGCCGCGCCCGCGCGGCCGTGCTCATGGAGCTCGCGCTGCCGGGTTCGGTCTACATCTACCAGGGCGAGGAGCTCGGCCTGTTCGAGGTGGCCGACATCCCGTGGGACATGCTCGAGGACCCGCAGGCGCGCCGCACCCTCCACGGCGACGCCATCAAGGGGCGCGACGGCTGCCGCGTGCCGCTGCCGTGGGAGGCCGCCGACGCGCCCGCGCCCGCCGCGTGGTCGGCGTCCTTCGGCGACGGGGCCACGGGCTCCTTCGGGTTCTCCGCGCCGCTCGCGCCTGCGGGCGACGGGTCCGCCGACGGGGTGCCCGCGCGTCCCTCCGCCGCGCCCCATCTGCCGCAGCCGCTGTGGTTCGCCGGGTTCGCCGCGGACGCCGAGGCGGCCGACCCCTCGTCCATGCTCGCGCTCTACCGCCGCGCCATCGCCGCGCGCGTCGAGCTCCTGACCGCGACCGGGGACACCTCGCTTTCCTGGATGCCCGCATCCGAGCTCGGCCCGGAGCCCGACCAGGTGGTGGGCTTCGAGCGGCCCGCGGCGGACGGGCACGCGCTCGCGTGCATCGCGAACTTCGGCGCCCGCCCGGTGCCGCTGCCCGCCGGCGAGCTCGTCCTGGCCTCCGTCGATCCGGTCGACGGGGCGCTGCCGCAGGACGCCTGCGCCTGGGTCCTCCGCTGACGCGCGGCCGCGCGGACGGGCGGGCGGCGGGGCATTGCTCTCCGTCGCCCCGGCCGGGGCCCCTGCGATGGGGCGCGCCGCGTTCCGCGGGCCCGCTCGGCCGTGCGCCGGGAGGCTCCCGTCCGCGCCGCGTCCCGGACGGCGTTTGAGGGCGCGGCCCGCGTTCGAGTAGTATGGACGCGTGGGTCGAACGAGACGGATGGGGGCGGACCATGGCTGATGACGAGGTGCGGCGCGGTCAGGCCGACGGGGTGCTGGGCACGCTCGCGGCGCGAATCCCGCGCCCGCGGCTCAAGGCGCCCGGAGACTCCGCGGCGGATGCGGGGCCCGGGGACGGCGCCGCGCCGCGCGAGTCCGGCCCGGCCCCCGCGCCCTCCCCGCGGCGGACGGGCACCTTCCTCACCTACGCGCAGTCCCGCCTCGACCCGTTCTCGGACCGCCCGCTGTGCGCCGTCGACAGCCTCGTCTTCTCCTGGCTGTCCTACTTCCGGCTGAGCGGGGACCTGCGCGCCGCGCGCGGCTGGGAGGGCGCCGCCATGCACGAGCTGCTGCGCGCCGAGGACTTCGGCCCCATGTTCGGGACGAGCTGGGATCCCGACGGCAGCCGGGAGCTGCTGTTCGCCGTCTGCGCGAGCCCGCGCTTCCGCGCCGCGCGCGTGGCGGGCCTCGCCTTCAAGACCGACCGCGCGACCTCCGAGCAGTTCGCGGCCATGACCTTCCTTCTGCCCGGGGGCGGCGCGTACGTGGCCTTCCGCGGCACGGATTCGACGCTCGTGGGGTGGCGCGAGGACTTCAACATGGCGTCCCAGCTGCCGGTCCCCTCCCAGGCCGAGGCGCGCGCCTACCTGGACCGCGCCGCGCGGGCGGTGCCCGGCCCGCTGTATGTCGGCGGGCACTCCAAGGGCGGCAACCTCGCCGTGTACGCCGCGGCGCTGTGCGAGCCGGAGGTGCAGGGGCGCATCGTGCGGGTCTTCTCCCACGACGGCCCGGGGTTCGACCGGTCGTTCCTCGCGTGCGAGGGTTACGGGCGCATCCGCGACCGGGTGGACAAGACGGTCCCCAAATCGTCCATCATCGGCCTCATCATGGACGAGGAGCACGAGTTCACGGTGGTGGAGAGCGGCGGCGTCTCGGTGATGCAGCACAACCCCTTCCTGTGGGAGGTCAAGGGGTGCGCGTTCGTGCGCGCATCCGGCCTGTCCGCCAGCTCGCGCTACTTCGGCTCCACCCTCGCGGCGTGGATGGACCGGTTCACGCCCGAGGAGCGCGGGCAGTTCGTGGACACCCTGTTCGACGTGCTGGGTGTGACGGGCGCGTCGCGGTTCGCCGACATCCGCGGGGACTGGCGCGCGAGCCTGCCCGCCATGCGCGCCGCGGTGGACGAGCTGCCCGACGAGCAGCGGGCGGTCGTCGGCGACGTGCTGCGCGCGCTCGCCCGCGTGGCGACCATCGACCGCGTGCTCAAGTAGGCGGGGCCGCCGCGGACGCGGGCTCCCGCAGCGGCGGGGGCGGCTCGCCGCGGCTCCGCACGGCCGCGCCATGCGGGACTGCGGGGGCCGCCGCGGTCGCGGGCGTCCCGCGGGCCTCAGACGAGGGCGCGCAGCCCGGCCCGGTCCACGACCTCGATGCGGCCGCGCGAGAGCGCGATGAGCCCCTCGGACGCGAAGTAGCGCAGCATCCGCGTGACGACCTCGCGGGCGCTGCCCAGGTGGCGGGCTATCTGGTCATGGGTGATCGCGAGGGTCGGCGAGCCGGTGCGGGCGAGCTCGTCGAGCAGGAACACCGCGAGCCTGCGGTCGAAGCTCATGAAGAGCACCTGCTGCATGACCCACATGCAGTCGCTGAACCGCTCGAGCGCCTGACGGTAGGTGAACGCCTCGATGTGGACCTCGCGCTCGGCCAGGCGGCCGAAGCACGCCGGGTCGATGGCGATGAGCTCGCTGTCCCGCTCGGCAGAGAGGGCGAGGTCGAAGGTGATCTGCGGCAGCACGCAGGAGGCGGCGAGCACGCAGCACTCTCTCGCCTCCACGCGGAACAGCGTGATCTCCTTGCCCTGGTCGGACATCATGAACGCGCGCAGGGACCCCGAGCGCAGGAAGATCACGCCGGTGCAGCCGTACCCGCATCCCTGGACCATGTCGCCCGCGGCGAAGCGCCGCACGCGCGCGTGGCGGGCGAGCTCGTCGCGGTCGGCGGGGCCGATGTCCGTCCAGAACGGGAGCAGGTCGGCCAGCTGGTCGTCTGAGGGGATGCGGGTATCGGGTGCGGTCACGGGGGCTCCTTCGCGCGGCGGGCGGGCGCCCGCGCGGGCGGCGCGGCGTAGATGCCGCGTCCCTGCGGGCGCCGGGTATGTCCCTATGGTACCCGCCCGCGGTGGGCCTTCGGTCGCGTGCTCCGTACGCTGCCGGGGTCCGCTCGCGGCCGGCATGCGGTCACGCGCTCCGTACGCTGCCGGGGTCCGCCCACGGCCCGGGCGCGGCCGCTACACGGCCATCCCGCAGCCGCCCACGCCCTCGGTGGCCACGCGGCGGTCGAGCTCGGTCTGCTCGAGGAACCCGAAGCCGCCTGCCACGTTCGCGCAGTCGTACCCGTGCTGGGTGAGGATACGGCAGGCGAG
Source organism: Candidatus Collinsella stercoripullorum (assembly GCA_019117005.1). Taxonomy (GTDB): domain Bacteria; phylum Actinomycetota; class Coriobacteriia; order Coriobacteriales; family Coriobacteriaceae; genus Collinsella; species Collinsella stercoripullorum. Next base: position 6,311 of record DXAO01000023.1, read on the forward strand.
GTAGCTGCGCAGGCCGCTCTGGCAGCTCACGAGCAGGCGCCGTCCCCGCGGCAGCTCACCCATGCGCACGCGGAGTTCGTCGACCGGGATGTGCAGCGCGCCCTCGACGTGGCCGCGCGCGAACTCCGCATCGGTGCGCACGTCGACGAGGACTGCCCCGTCCGACCGCGCGGCCTCGAGCGCCTCCGCCCAGCGGACCTGCTCCACGCGGCCCTCCAGGATGTTCTGGATCATGAAGCCGGCCATGTTGACGGGGTCCTTCGCCGAGGAGTAGGGCGGTGCGTAGGCGAGGTCGAGGTCCGCGAGGCCGTCCGCGTCCATGCCGGCGCGGATGGTGACGGCGATGACGTCGATGCGCTTGTCCACCCCGGACGCGCCCACGGCCTGGGCGCCCAGGATGCGCCCGCCCGCGCGCTCGAACACGACCTTGAGGACCATGGTCCGCGCTCCGGGGTAGTAGGTCGCGTGGTCGGCGGGGGACAGGATCACCGCGTCGGCGTCGATACCGGCGGCGGCAGCGGCGCGCTCCGTGAGGCCCGTCGACGCCACCGTGGTGCCGAAGAGCTTCAGGACCGAGGAGCCGAGGGAGCCGGGATAGGACCGCTCGATCCCGCAGATCGCGTCCGCGGCGATGCGCCCCTGGCGGTTGGCGGGGCCGGCGAGCGCGATGAGGGCGGGCGCGCCGGTGACGCCGTGGGCCACCTGCACCGCGTCCCCCACGGCGTAGATGTCCGGATCGCTCGTGCGCATGTTCGCGTCCACGAGGATCGAGCCGCGGACGCCCAGCTCGAGGCCGGCGTCGCGGGCGAGCGCGGACTCGGGGGCGACGCCGATGGAGAGCACGACGAGATCGGACTCGACGGCGTCGCCGCCCTCCACGAGCGTGCGGATCGCGCCCGGCGTCCGCTCGAAGCCGCTGACGTGCGCATTCAGCCGCAGGTCCACACCCGCGTCGCGCAGGGCGTTGTGGAGCAGGGCGGCCATGTCGGCGTCGACGACGGGCAGCACATGGCTCCCACGCTGGATCAAGGTGACGTCCATGCCGCGCTCGCGCAGGTTCTCGGCCATCTCCAGGCCGATGAACCCCGCGCCCACCACGGTGGCGCTGCGCGCGCCGGTGCGCTCGATGAAGTCGTGGATGGCGAAGGTGTCCTCTACGGTGCGCAGGGTGAACAGCCGGTCGCCGTCGACGCCCGGCAGGTCGGGGACGACCGGGCGGGCGCCGGGGGAGAGGATGAGCTTGTCGTAGGACTCGGTGTAGACCTCGCCGCGCCCGATGTCGCGCACGGTGACGGTGCGCGCCGCCCGGTCGATCGACACGGCCTCGTGGCGCACGCGCACGTCGATGTCGAAGCGGGCGCGGAAGCTCTCCGGGGTCTGGAGGGTGAGCTTCGCGCGGTCCGTGATGACGTCGCCCACGTAGTAGGGCAGGCCGCAGTTGGCGTAGCTCACGTAGCCGGTGCGCTCGAGGACGACGATCTGCGCGCCCTCGTCCAGGCGGCGCAGGCGGGCGGCGGCCGTGGCCCCTCCGGCCACGCCCCCGATGATGACGACCTTCATGACGGTTCCTTTCTGTTCCGGATGATGATCAGGATGATGCAGGGGCTCAGCGCGCCCCGGTGACGACCGGTCCGCGCCAGCGCCCGATGCCCCCGATGTTGCGGGCGGCGGTGTAGCCGCGCCGGGCGAGCTCCCGGCAGGCGCGGTCGCTGCGCGCGCCGGAGGCGCAGTAGACGAACAGCGGGGCGGCGGTCGTCGGGGCAACGCGGGCATGTCCGATGCGGTCGAGGGGGATGTTGACGGCGCCCTCGATATGGCCCTCGGCGAACTCGCCGGGGGTGCGGACGTCGATGAGGACGGCGCCGTCGGTGGCGCGCGCCTCGGCGACGGCGTCGTTGATGTCCGGTCCGCCGAACAGGGATGCGAGCAGGCTCATGGGTATCCTTTCAGTGTCCTTCTCCGTATCGGTTCCGAGCATACGCGCAAGGCGGGCCGGTTGTCGGTGACTTCGTCACCGAACGGGCGGGCGGTGCGGGAGGGCGCTGCGGACGGGGCGCCGGCGCTCGTGCGGGCGGCCCGGTGCCGGCACGGGGGGGTGCGGCCTGGCATGGCACTGCAGGGCGTCCGCGGTGCGGTGGCGAGCGGCGACGGCGGCGGCATGGGGCGGGCGGCCCGCGGCGCTCGTGCGGTTTTGCCACGGGGCGTCGGGGCGCGCGACGGGCCGGCGGGGACTTGTCCTATACTTGCTAGGCCCGAACCGCCGATGCGCCCCGCGCGAAGGAGCCGCAAGCATGAAGATCAACCACGCCATCCTGCACATCCTTGACTTCGAGTCCTCCGTGAACGTCCTGAGCGCGCGGGAGCTCGACCTGGATTCGCGTGCCGTGCGGTCGTTCGTGGTCTCCCACCTGCGTCGGGCCCGGACGGGCGCGGACAACAAGCGCGCTTCGTTCTCCGAGGACAGCGCCTTCGCCGGGGAGCTCAAGGCGTTCCTGTTCGGCGACCGGGAGTTCATCGACTTCTCCCAGCAGATCGCCGAGTTCTTCGCCGGCGAGCTCGCGAAGGCCGACAAGGCGGAGTCCACCGACATCCTGGTGGCGGATTTCGATGACGACGATGACGTGCGGTGGTTCGCGGTGCTGCTCATGGTGAGCCGCATGGCGTTCATGCACGAGGTGGACCGCGAGGGCGGCGAGGTGCGCAACGATATCGCGCGGCATTACGCCATCCTGCCGAGCCCCTCGCAGAAGGTGGCGAGCTACGCGATCGTGCGGGCGAGCACCATGGAGGTGTTCTACCAGGACAAGAAGCGTAAGATCGCGGGCGAGGACACCATGATCGTGCCGGAGGGCCTGCTGCAGTGCGCCACGGGCGTGTCGGGCAAGGAGGTCATCGAGACGGTGACGCGCATCGTCGAGGAGGTGGCCGAGGAGCACGGCGCCAACACGGCGGTCGCCCTGGCGCGCGCCAAGGAGGTCGTGGCGGAGCGCGTCGAGGAGGACGAGGAGCTCGCGCCCTGGGACCTGGCCGAGGAGATTTTCGAGGACGAGCCGGCCATGCGCGAGCGCTACGAGGCGCGCGCCCGCGAGGAGCGCGTGCCCGAGCACGTGCCGGTGGAGCGCGCGCAGGTGGAGCGCGCGGCGGTGCGCAACCACAAGATCCGCACGGACACGGGGATCGAGATCACCTTCCCCGCGGAGATGCTGCGCAACACCGAGTACGTGCAGTTCGTGAACGAGCCGAACGGGCTGATCTCCATCGAGCTCAAGAACATCGGGAGCATCGAAAACCGGTAGCAATGTTCCTCTCCCGAGCCCTCTGATCGGCGGCGGATGTCCGCCTTGCGGTGCGCCAAATCAGCGGAGTTCGATATTGTGTGCATCTTTCCGGGTTCTCGATAAGCACTCCAGTAAGATAAAGCACTCAACTGGGAGACTGATGCGGAATCAAGACCGAATCGGGCGGTCTACTCGCCGGGTCGGAAAAGATGCACACAATATCGAACTTCGCGTTTTTCAGCATGCCCGACCGATGGCGAAGGGCCGCTGCGTGCGGCTGGTCGATGGCATAGGGCGACTGTTCGCAGGTCAATTCGCGACGCAATCGTCCATGGTGCGCATGGGCAGGTCGTATATGCGACGCATGTTCTTGATTCGGAATCTTATAGGGCAGTCCGTGGGTTCGCGTGGCGCGTGCACCGCTATAGAAGCATCAAGGTAGCTCCGGCAGAGGACTCAGGGCGTTCGTGAAACGCGCGACGACCCTTCGCTTTGCCGAAATAAGTACACCTTTTCAAACCCAATATCGATCCCTCATTATACACACCCCCCTTGTGCGAAACGCGCTGCATACCAACCCTCCATAGCGCCTATCCAAATGTCTACGCAGGTAATAAACGCCCTGTTGAAAAGGTGTACCTTTTCGCGCTGCAAGGTGTTCGGCCAGTGGTTGGGTTTTTGGTCGAGGGCCTTCCCCGAGGCGCGATGAGGTGCGGGGAAGGGAGGCTCATGAGCGCTGCCACGATGGCTGATGTCGTCATGCCGATGGGCCTTCCGTGCGGGCGCAGGGTGCCCAAGGGGAACCTGCGCTGGTATCTGCTGCGCGTTCCGGAGGGGTGCGAGCAGTCCGTATGCGACCTGCTCAAACGAATCATCCCCGGCGAGCTTCTGGAGGACGCGTTCGCGCCCCGGAAGGAGCGTTGGGCCAAGCGCGGGGGCGCGTGGGGGCTCGAGACGGTGCGCATGTACCGGGGCTACGCGTTCGCCGCGACGCGCGATGTCTCCGGGCTGGCCAAAGCGCTGGCGCGGACGACGGCGGCTGCCGAACTCGTTGGGGAGTTCGGGCGGTCGTGGATGCCGCTCGCGCCGGAGGCGCAGGGTTGGCTCGAGGCCGCGATGGACGGCGAGCACGTGATCAGGAACAGCGTCGGCGTGATCCAGGACGGTGTCCTGCACGTGCAGATGGGTCCGCTCGTCGGTCAGGAGGCGCGCGTGAGCAAGGTCGACCGTCATAAGCGGCGCTGCTTCGTGCGCGTGTGCGACGGGGGAGCGGGCTTCGCGGAGACGATGCCGCTCGACGTGCCGTCCAAGAGCTAGGGGCGGCAAGGGGAAACCAATGGAATCACGGGGTCGGGAGTTAATCGAGATGGCTGCTGGTATGCAGGCACCCGCGAAAACCTCGCGGGGGGGGCGTTCGTTGCCCCGAGATGCTTTCATGGAGGCTCGCTTGACGTCGCGTGAGGAGGCGGCACTGTACGTCTCGCCCACATCGAAGACAAGCGAAACGAGTGATAGCGGTTGGCTGGAGTCCAACGTTACCGATGCCGTTGCGGTGCGCATGCTGCGTGGTAAGGATTCGGGTGTGAGGCCGCTGCTGGATCGTCATGCTTACCGTACCACCAAGCGGGCTTTCGACATCGTTGCTTCGAGTCTTGCCATCGCCGTGTTGCTGGTGCCCGGGCTTGTGCTCTCCGCCGCCATCTGCATCAAGTCGCCGGGCGCGGGTCCGCTCTACAGCCAGCTGCGCGTGGGGCGCGTGCGCAGGGACGGCACTTTCCGCCTCTTTCGCATGTGGAAGTTCCGCTCCATGGTGCCCCATGCCGACGAGATGCTGGGAGACCTGCAGGACGCCAACGAGGCCGACGGCCCGCTCTTCAAAATCAAGGACGACCCGCGGATCATCCCAGGAATAGGCGCGTTCATCCGCAGGCACTCTATTGACGAGCTTCCTCAGCTGCTGAACGTGTTCGTCGGTCAGATGAGCCTCATCGGCCCGCGTCCCGCACTGCCCAAAGAGATCATCCAGTACGACGAGCGCGCCATGCAGCGTCTGTGCGTCAAACCCGGTTGCGGCGGGGCGTGGCAGGCCTCCACACGTTCTGACTCCTCTTTCGAAGAGATGGTCGATCTCGACCTGGATTACATCGAGGAGAGTTCCCTTTCCCGTGACCTCGGGCTCGTGTTTCGCACCGTGCGCTCCATGCTCGATGGGAAGGGGGCGTACTGATGGACCTCTCGAAGACCAAGGTGTGCATCCCGACATCCAGCGGCGGGCATCTCACCCATATGCGCATGCTCATGCCGGTGCTCGATCAGGCGGCGGACCGCTTCTGGGTGACCTTCGACAAGGAGGACGCAAACAGCGCGCTCGCCGGCGAGCGGGTGTACCACTGTCACTTCCCGACGAACCGCAACCTGAAGAACACCGTCAGGAACACGCTGCTCGCCGTCAGGGTGCTCCGCCGCGAGCACCCCGACCTCATCGTGTCGTCCGGGGCTGCGGTTGCCGTGCCGTTCTTCATCGTCGGCAAGCTCATGGGCGTCAGGACCGTCTATGTGGAGGTATTCGACCGCGTGGACGCACCCACGCTCACCGGCAGGCTCGTCCGCAGGTTTACCGACCTGTTCGTCGTCCAGTGGCCCGAGATGCAGTCGGTATACCCCGGCTCCGTCTGTCTAGGGCCGATTTTCTAGGAGATGCCATGAACGAGTACGTCAAGAGCGACCTGGTTCGCTATCGCGGGGAGGGGTCGGCGCTTCTCTTCATCATCCAGTACCTCCACAGCCGGACCTTCCGTTGGCAGGTCGCGTTCAGGCTGGTCAATTCCCATGGAATCGAGAAGGCGATCGGATGGGTACTTTGGACGATGAATAGGAGCAAGAAGATTTTCCAGATCCCGCGCTCGACGAAGATCGGGTACGGGCTGTACATTGGGCACGAAGGCCCGGTGATCGTCAACGAGACTGCGGTCATCGGGGACAACTGCAACCTCAGCCAGTTCACGACCATCGGCTCCACCGACGGCGCGGCGGCGGTCATAGGCGACAACGTCTACATTGAGCCGAGCGTCTGCATCGTGGAGAACGTGCGCATCGGGGACAATGCGACCATCGGCGCCGGGAGCGTCGTGACGAAGGACATCCCCGACAGCGCCACGGCGGCGGGCAACTACGCGAGGGTGCTGAACTTCAACAATCCTGGCCGCTACGTCGGGAACAGATACCAGGCGGGGGCCAGAAGATGATCTTCGTCACCGTTGGGACACATGAGCAGCCCTTCGATAGGCTGGTGAAGGCGATAGATGAACTCGTCGCGGACGGGAAGCTCGAAGACGAGGTCTTCATACAGGCGGGCTACTGCACGTACGAGCCGAGGCACTGCGAGTGGGTCAGGTTCGTGCCCACCCTCGAGATGCGGGAGCGTATGGAGGCAGCTGACGCGGTGGTCACCCACGGCGGCCCCTCTTCCTTCATCGAGGCGATGGCGGCGGGCAAGGTTCCAATCGTCGTGCCCCGGCGCGTCGAGTACGGCGAACATGTCAACAATCACCAGGTAGAGTTCGTACGTTTGGTGGCCGAGCGCCAAGGCGGAATTGTGCCTGTCTACGAGATGGACACTCTCCACTCCGCTTTGGACAAGGTGCGCCATACCCCGCAAGGCTCTGCTTTTCAAAGCCACAACCTGGAGTTCTGCACCCGACTGCGCGAACTCATCACTTCGATATAGATTGCCGGGACGGATAGATGGACGCAGCTTTTAATGAGGAGACTTTCGAGATGGAGAACCCGCCCATAAGGGTTCTCCATCTTCTGCAGAGGATGGAGCCTGCGGGCGTTCAGTCATTCCTCATGAACCTCTATAGGGACATTGACCGATCGAAGGTGCAGTTCGATTTCCTTGTCCATTACAAGGAGCACCAGTTCTATGACGACGAAATCGAGCAGATGGGAGGACGGATCTACAAGCTATCCGTTAGAGAAGACTACAACCTGGTTGCCTATGCTAGAGAATTAAGGACGTTCTTCTCCCAGCATAGGGAATATTCCGTTCTTCACGGGCATATGGAAACCCTTTCCGGTATCTGGATGGTCGAAGCAGAGCGAGCTGGCATTCCTACACGCATAGCGCATTCTCATACGGCAGGTTTCGGGAAGGGGCCGAAAGCTATAGTGCGAGAACTGTTTCGCTATCAATACCCACGCCATGCGACAGACCTATTTGCCTGTTCAAAGGCAGCAGGAGACTTCATGTTTCCTGGAAAAGGTTATCGCCTGATTCCCAACGCCATTGAAGTTGAAAAGTTTTCCTTCCGCAAGGACGTTCGCAAAGATGTGCGCTTGGAACTTGGTATCGACAGAGACGCCTTTGTTGTTGGCAGCGTGGGGCGATTTCATGCGAGCAAGAACTACTCATTCCTTATCGAGGTCATGAAGAAGCTTTCCTCCTTGAAGGACAATTGCGTTCTCCTCCTAGTAGGGGACGGGAGTGAACGGAGCCACCTCGAAGACAAGGTTCACGAGCTGGGTCTTGAAAAGGTCGTGCGCTTTTTGGGGAAGCGGCAGGACGTCCATCGACTTTATCAGTCATTCGATGCGTTTGTGCTGCCTTCGCGTTATGAGGGTTTGCCGCTTGTCGGTATCGAGGCCCAGGCCTCCGGATGTCCCTCCTTTTTCTCGACAGGAGTGAGTGCGGAGACAGGGATTACGGATCTGGCGACATTCCTCCCCCTTGACGGCGGGTTGGATGCCTGGGCCCGAGCAATCGCCGATGCTGATGCTCCCTTCTCTCGTGAAGATTATGCTTCGGTCGTTGCAAACGCCGGATACGACGTTCACGGTTTGGCGGATGACATGGCGCGCTTCTATCTTGAACGCTCTACACCTGCCGGCACCGTCTCGCCAGAGGGCGTGATGGCATGACCCTCGTAAGCGTCATTGTTCCGATTTACAACGAAACCGAACGTCTTGCCATCTGCATAGAGAGCCTCTTGGCCCAGCGCTACAAGGAGCTTGAGATCATACTTGTCGATGACGGATCGGATGATGATTCTCTGATAATCTCACGACAATATGCGAAAGAACATCCTGGTATACGGCTTATCGAGATTGCGAATAGTGGCGTTTCCCATGCACGGAACGTTGGAATAGCTGCAGCCTCCGGTACGTTTCTGACCTTCGTGGATTCCGATGACGTCGTGTCGTCGGAATACGTGGGCAATCTTGTTCAGGCGATCCAGAATCCAGAAGTTGATCTCGCTGCCGGTCTGCTCACCTTTTCCAACCTAGAAACATCGACCAGCAACGATTCGGTCGTTCCTAATATCATTGGCAGGGATGAGGCAGCGTTGCAGTTTGCAGACTCCTATGGCTGGTATTGTTGTGGCAAGATTTATCGACGGTCCCTCATAACCGCTTATTCAATACGGTTCAATGAGAACGTGGCCGTTTGCGAAGACCTCCTGTTCAACTATGAGGTCTTACAGCACTGCAAGCATGTCGCCTTGCTAAAAACCGCCGACTACTTGTACTGGCAGGGTGAGAACAGCGCTACGAACAGCCTGGACAATGTGCGATGGTTCGATGCGCTTGACGCATACAAGATTGTTCTAACACTATCCGTCGAGAACGGGGCCCTTCTTCGGACCCTCTCCTTTAACTGTGATTTTCTTCTCTGCGAGGCAAGCTATAGGCTGCAAGCGGTTTCTCCGGACGAACAGGGAGCATTGCTCAGAAAGATGGAGGACGTTGCAGCTCTTTTGCCGCAACCTCGCCGCTATTCCCTGCAACAGTCTATAAAGCTTGCTCTGTTCAAACTCTTTCCGGGCGTCGTCATGAGGGTTCGTCGGAGGAGGGTTGCGAAATGACCAAACATGAATTGTCTGTTATTGTGCCCCTATTTAATTGCGAACGCTACATCGAGAGTTGCCTCACCTCCATCGTTAAGGAACTCGCCGAAGGAGACGAGCTCATCGTTATTGACGATGGGTCAACAGACAGGTCAGCGGCACATGCCCAGAGCGCGATAAATGGTCGCGAGAATGCGATTTTCGTCAGTAAAGAAAATGGAGGAGTGTCGTCCGCTCGGAACGTCGGCATTGACAGGTCCGGTGCAGAATACATTATGTTCGTTGACGCTGACGACCTTCTCATTCCCGGTTGGCGGAGCAAGGTTGATTGCGCTCTTGAACAAAGCGACGAAGCGGATTTAGTTTTTATTGGAAACTACGGTGTTGGTAGGAACAATTGCAGTATCGACGGCGTCATAGATGCCATTATTGGCCTCAATGCCGATCTTATGCTCCAGGCGGGCTCGTCCGCTTGCAGCAAGCTTTTTAAGCTTGCCGCAGTCAATGGCCCACGCGCGCGATTCAACGAGAACATCATTCACGGGGAGGACGCCCTCTTTAACATCGAAGTGCTCTTGAATGCATCAAGGTGCTCTATACAGGATGCAAGCATCTACCGTTACCGCATGAGGGGGACTTCGGCAACGCATACATTTTCTGAGCGATTCCTCGCTTCGAACCTTGCCTATCTCGATGCGCTGCGCACGCTTCTTTCGGCGTCCCCTCTATTCGACGAGAGACATATTAGGGCGTGTGTTGACTACTCTTTTGTCAGCAGCGTTTTCATCTACGCCAAGCAGCTCGCGTCCCTGCACGATACGAGGAGAATCTTCGAAGGCACTAGGCTTCTCTACCAAAATACTGAATACGCGCAACTCCTCTCATCTATCAAGGTCAGCGGACAATCGAACCTGAAAGAGCGCGTGAGCTATTTCATGACCAAACGCAGGCTGCTTGCGCTTTTGGCATGCGCATACCGCCTTCCACTTCGGTACAAATCTACAGAAGAAAGATGGATTGAGATCTAATGAAAGACAAAGTAGGCATAATTACATTTCACCGATCCCATAACTGCGGCTCTATGCTTCAAACTTACGCCCTCCAGACGGTAGTGGAGGACATGGGGCATTGGCCAGAGATTGTCAACTTTTCGAACGAGGGACAACGTAGGCTTTACCGTCCATTCCAGAAGGCGACCAGCCTAAAGGTTCTCGTAAAAAACGCTATTGCATTGGCGCACTTATCACGAATAGAACGAAACGATGCCTGCTACGAGCGATTCATCCAAGAGCACTTTCATCTTTCAAGCGGTGACTATTCTCACTGTGACCAACTTAGCGATGATGGATATTCCACGGTGATTTGCGGTAGCGACCAGGTGTGGAACATAACAATAGAAGATGGCGATGACGCATACTTTCTGCCTTGGGTCAAGAAAGCGTCAAAGGTTGCGTATGCGATTTCATTCGGTGCGCGCGACATTTCAAAATACTCAAATGAACCGAAAAAGTATGCTGGTTATATCGACGATATTTCATATATCTCCACAAGGGAGAAGAACGGGCAGAAGTGGATTCGACAGCTGACGGGGCGCAACGCCCCCGTTGTCCTCGATCCGACCTTGTTGCTTGATGCCGAGGACTACGAAGAAATCGAAGACAAGACATTCCCTACACCAGAGCGCTACATCTTTTACTATTCTCCGACCTATGACCGGTCCATCAACAAGCTTGTTAAGCAGATGGCAGAAAAGTATGGCCTTCCGGTCATCTGTTTCAACACGAAGGCGTTTTTCGTCAAAGGGATGGATATGATGGGGTTTTCTCTTCCCGAGAGAGAGGATCCGTCCGTATACCTGCGCCTCATGCGCAACGCCACCCTTGTCGTGACCACTTCATTTCATGGAACAATCTTCCCTGTTCTTTTCGAGCGGCCGTTCTGGACGATAAAGAACGGAGGCATGTTCGGAGACGATGACAGGGTTTTGACCCTCATGGACTCTCTTGCGCTTAACGACCGTTTGATACCCATAGAGTTTGATTCTTGCCGGGACTACTTGGAACCACTGGATTTTGCGGAGTGCAGGAGCCGCCGAAAGGTGTTGAGAAGCGAATCGCTATCTTTTCTAAGGGACGCATTGGACAGCACCAAATGAAGAGCGAAAACAAGAACTTTCTGGTCAATATCGGGTACCAGGTGCTGATCATGGCTTTCCCGCTCATCACGGTGCCTTATACCTCTCGCGTGATGGGTGCTGAAAGCATCGGCACGTACTCGTACACCTATTCAATCGTTAATCTATTTATGCTTGCCGGCATGCTGGGCATTTCGAATCACGGCAATCGGTCGGTTGCTCGATGTCGAAATGACAGAACGGCGCTTTCAAAAGTTTTCTCCGAGGTTTACACCATACAACTCGCTCTCTGCGGGCTGGCAATCGTAGGCTATGTGTGCTACGTGATTGCGTTCAGTGGCGACTACGCCTTCATTGCGCTTCTGCAGACACCGTTTCTCATCTCGGTTTGCTTCGACATCAGTTGGCTATATTTCGGGATGGAGCAATTTCTGCTCCCCCTAACCCGCAACCTGGCTGTCAAGATATTTACGCTTATCCTCATGCTCTTATTGGTCAAAGCCCCTGATGACGTATGGAAATACACGGCAATAATGTCCGGCTCAACTCTTGTCAGCAACATCTTCCTAGTTGCCGCCGCGCCTCGATACGTGCAATACAAGCTTCCCATGAGCTCTGGCCTGCATCCCCATATCAAACCAATCATAGTCCTCTTCATTCCAGTTCTGGCGTTCAGCATCTATCACGTCATGGACAAGACGATGCTGGGAGCATTTGGATCAATTACAGAGCTTGGATACTTTGAGAACGCCGAGAAGATTACAAATCTTCCTTCTGCGGTCATCACGGCGCTCGGGACCGTGATGCTTCCAAGAATGTCGTTCATCATGAAGGACGCCGCCGCCGATTACCGGACCCCCATCATGGCTTCCATGAGATTGGCTTGCATTCTGGGTGCTTGCATGTGCGGTGGTCTCATATTGGTAGCAAACGATGCGTCCACTTTCCTGTTCGGGGCAGGGTTCGAGCGGTGCGAAATGTTGATCCGGGTGCTCGCTCTTGCCGTCGTGGCAACTGCGTGGGCAAATGTCATCAGGACTCAGTATCTCATTCCGAAAGGGCTTGACGGTGTGTACGTTAGATCGACTTTTGGCGCAGGCATCATCAACCTTGCAATCAATCTGGCCCTAATTCCGACTTTGGGCGCGCTGGGAACCTGTATCGGCACTGTAGCTGCCGAATACTTCATCGCGATATATCAGACGCTGGCAACCTGGAAACAGTTGGATGCAAAACGGTACATCCACGATCTTGCCACCGCGCTTATCAAGGCCGTTGTCATAGCGTTGGTATGTTTGGCGATCTGCTCGCGCATCGATACTCCGACGCTGAGGCTCTTTGCCGAAATCGCCCTGTTCATTCTCTTGTCGCTTGCATTTTTCAGTCGTTATCTGAAGGAGGAGTTCTTTGCGAACTCAAGGGAGGCGAAATGATAACCATGGGTGTTCGCTCGCACTTGATTGCGGAGAATGATCATTGGTTGTTCTTTGTGGCCTACACACTCTTAATCGTCGGCAGCTTTATCGGCAGCATGGACATAGGCTTTAACGGAACAAATATTGTTTACTTGATAGTTGTTGCAATAGCTTTACCCAGACTTTTCTCGATCAGGGCAAGCCATATCGCATTTATCATCGCAATCGCCGCATGCGGAGCATTGGGCGCCTGCTTTCTTTCCGCCCGCGACCCCCAAGTGGTCGTATTCGCAGTATTGCTGCTCGCATCAACAGGCATCGATTTCGAGTCGATCGTCAGGCATTCTCTTCGGCTTGCGGGCACCATGTTGGCGCTTTCGCTGCTGCTCGCTCTTGTCGGGATTACCCCTGACACGATCGTAGTCAGAGAACTGCATGGCAGAATTGTTGAGTGTCATTCGCTGGGCTTCTATCACTACTCGAAAGTTCCAACGTACTGGTTCTTTCTCTATCTCAGCTATGCGTATATAACTAGGAAATCGTATTCATTCTTGCGTCATTCCTTGTGGCTCATCGGAGGTATGTTGATTTATCTCGTATGCTTCGAGCGTCTACGCTTCTATTTGCTGATCGTTGCTTTCGTGCTCTTCGCCATTTCTGGTCTCTCACGGAAGAAGACCGTTGGGAGGTCGTTAATCGCTGCAACTACGATGATGTTTCCTGGCCTCTTCTGCATATCATACGCTCTTGCTGTGTTCTATTCGGAATCAAACAGTGCGATGTCCATCCTTAACGACCTGCTTTCCGGAAGACTGCGGCTCGAGAATACCGCCCTTGAGACCTTCGGCATTACTCTGTTTGGGCAGAATGTTGAGATGAACAATACCGTGGGTCTATCTGATCCAATGCAATACATGTTTGTTGATGCAGCCTTCATCTATGTACCGATTGTGTATGGGATAATTGTTGGAGCGGCGCTTCTGTTTTTTTACACCTTACTGACGCGAAAAGCTGCGCAAAACAACAGCCCTGCACTTCTAATTGCGCTTATATGTATTGCGGTGGATTGCTTTGTCGGCAACCAGCTGCTTTCGATATGGCTGTGCCCACTCCCCTTCTATCTAGCAAGCGCTGCCAGCACTGAAGAAGCAGGAGAATGCGCCGAAGGGTCGAGCGGGACACCAGGTCCCGAGTTTTCTCATTACAGGAGAAGAAGAAACGGCTATGTTCAGAGTTGATGACAGGAATATGGCTTTTGCGACACGATTCTAGCCTGCACCCAACTGTGAACTGCCTCCCATTTCTTCGACTGAAAAGTAGGGTCCGAGCGATAGGAGGCAGTTCCATGACGATCTACGACAGGTCCGCGAGGAATCGGGCGTGCGGGGGTACGAGGGTGCGGACATTTCTTTGGACCGGCTACGCCGCCAGTCCCAGGCTCCTCCGGTACTGCATCGGGCTCATCCAGCCCAGTCTCTCCTTCGGCCGTCCCTCGTTGTAGTATCTCAGATACGAGTCGAG
>DXAO01000024.1 GCA_019117005.1 Candidatus Collinsella stercoripullorum
CTCAAGGCCATCCAGGAGGCCGAGGCCTACGACGGTCCGTCGATCGTCATCGGCTACAGCCCCTGCGAGATGCACTCCATCAAGAAGGGCGGTATGCAGAACTGCCAGATGGAGATGAAGAAGGCTGTCGAGTGCGGCTACTGGAACCTCTTCCGCTTCAACCCGGCTGCCGAGGCCGGCAAGAAGTTCTCCCTCGACTCCAAGGAGCCGAAGGAGGGGTATCAGGACTTCCTGATGAACGAGGCCCGTTATGCCTCGCTGTCCCGCGTCCTCCCGCAGGAGCAGGTCAACGAGCTCTTCGCCGAGAACGAGCAGGCGGCCATGGATCGCTATCAGCACCTGCTGAAGCTCAAGACCGTCTACAACGAGGCGTAAGTCGGATAGCTGCATAGCTTATCCGCTTGAGGGGTCCCGGGCGAAAGCCCGGGGCCCCTTTTTGCGTGGCTGGTGTCGGGATAGGGTGTGAGATTCCCAGCGTCGGGTGGGCGGTCGAGATGAGCGGTCGCGTACAAGATACCGAGGAAGGCGTTGGGATGCGCCTTCAGGGTGAGTTTCATGGAGATGGGACCGCAGCCGAACGCGTCCGCTTTGGCAGGGTTTCGATATTGTGTGCATCTTTTCGTACGCGGGCGAGCAACGCTTCCCAGACGGCTCGATCGACAGCATTCCCCCAGTTGGTGTTCCCTCTCGCCAGGGGTGTCGGAGCGTGTTGCGAAAAGATGGACACAATATCGAAAAACATTCAAAACGGACGGCAAGGAATCCAAGGAAACGATGCGTTCACTAACCAGCGATACCTCGGGGCACCGGTCGCCGAATCCGGGCGGCGCATACCGAGACCGAAGCACGGGCAGCGGGCGGACGGCAGGAGATGCCGTACACTGAAACCAAGATCCGTCGGCGCAAAACCGGCAACCGGTTCCCGGCCTTGCACGTCAATCCGTCAAGGCCAGATCCGGGTTTAGGCCCGGGTCGCGATCGAAGGGAGCTTGTCATGGCTTGTCGGGATTGCAAGGAGTTCGAGGTCTGGAAGGGCGAGGGCTACTGCAACTGGTGGCGCCGGAACGTCGAGGGCAGCGACACCTGCCAGCGCGATTCGAGCCGCTATATCGTGCCCGACCCCGCGAAGGGGCTCGAAACGCCGATCTGGGGCTTGTCGTTCATCTTCGATGACAATGGTGTGGCCCAGGCCTGGTAGCTGTCGGATCGGATGAGGGGGCGCCCCGTTCGGGGCGCCCCCTCTGCATGGATGCTGCCCGCGCCCGCATGCGGCGAACCTCTGCGCGCGATCGCGTTCGCATGGCCCGCCGCACCGCATGGAGAACCCGTGGCGGTTCAGCGGGTTCCCCGCGCCCTGAATAGATGCGCGCATGCGGGTAGAAGAGGAGTACCAACGGCTCCCTGACCGGTACCGGACAGGGAGCCACATCTATGTTGAGGAGTTACCTATGGACATGTTCAACTCGGACTTCGATTACAAGCGCGAGTTCATCGACCGCTGGAACGACGGGGTCAAGCGGGCGCGCGGATGGATGGTCGTGCTCGGCGTGCTTCTGATCCTCGCCGGCGGGTTCGCCGCCCTCGCCCCGCTCGGCCTCTACGAGTTCATCCAGACGGCGGCCGGCATCGCGCTGATCGTCTACGCGGTGATGCAGATCGCCTCGTACATGGGGACGCCCGAGTTCTTCCGCAGCCCGGCGCTGGTGGTGATGGGCGTGCTCAACGCGCTGCTCGGCATCATGCTGCTCGCGCTCCCGGCCTACCTGACCGCCGGGACGCTGGTGTTCCTGCTGGGCTTCCTGTTCATCGTCACCGGCATCGAGCGCCTGACCTTCGCCCGCAGGATGCGCTACTTCCAGCTCCCGCATACCGGGATGGGGACCGCGACGGGCATCATCAACCTGATCGTCGGCATCGTGTTTCTGCTCATGCCGATGGTGTCGAGCCTGGTGCTCGGGTACCTGATGGCCGCCTACCTGGTCGTCGGCGGCGTGACGGTGCTGATCGAGGCGGCGGCGATGCGCTCCATCGATGCCTAGCATGACAGGTGGGACAGCCCCGCCTCACCATGGCAGGTAGGACGGTCTCCCGCGCTGCCCCGTGCCATCTCGCGTGCGGCCTGCGCCTTTCAGGGGCGCGGGCCGTTTTTCATGGCCCGCGTGGGTGCATTTGGCCGATTTGACCGGAGATGGGGGTATGCGCGGCGCAGGGGGGTGGTAAAAGGGAGCAGATATCCGGACTCGGTCTCCGCCGGCGCGGGGGCGGGACGCGGGGTCTCTCCGCATCCGCCTGCGCCCCGTCCCCGCACCGGCGGAGGCGGCCCAACCGAAAGCGAGGTCATGGTTACGATGAAGTGCCCGGTATGCAAAGACGTGACGCTGCTCATGTCGGAGAAGAACGGCGTCGAGATCGACTACTGCCCGGAGTGCCGCGGTATCTGGCTGGACCGCGGGGAGCTCGACAAGATCGTGGACCGGGCGCGCACCGCCCAGCGCGAGTATGCGGCGTACGAGGACGACCGCCGCGACGACCGGCGCTACGACGACAAGCGCTACGACGACCGCCGTGAGCGCGAGTACCGCGACTACAAGAAAAAGAAGAAGAGCAACCCCATGTCCGCGTTCGGCGACATCATGGAGATCTTCGGCGGCGGGGACGACTAGCCCCCATCGGCCGCCCGCGCGCATGCGCCCCCCGAAGGGCGCGGGCGCGGGCGGGGCACGTGCCGGACGCCCGACGAGTGCGGGCGGACGAAAGTGGGGCGGGCTCCCGCGGCGCATCCCGTCGGGGATGTTCCGCACGGGAGCCCGCCCCGTCTCATGGCGCCGCCCCAAGACGGCGCGAAGCCTACGCGCCGGCGGGGTCCGGCATGCCGTCCCCCATGCTCCATGCGCGCGCCGACGCGCAGCAGCCGTCGAGGGACACGCTCAGCGCATCGGCCACGGGGAACCAGCGCGTCGACATGACCGCGCGCCCGCCCTCGGCGAAGACCTCCACCGCGGAGCCGTCGACGAGGACGCGCAGGCTGCCCAGCGATTCGAGCGGGGCCGACCTGCGGGTGCGGCCCGCCCCGATGCCGTCGGGCCGGCAGGCGTCGCCGATGAAGGTGCAGGAGAGCTCGCGCCCGTCGAAGGCGATCTGGAGCCCGCCGTCGAGGGTGAGGCGCAGCGGCCCCTCGATCCCAGCGAGCTCGATGTCGGCCCTCCGCCCGGGGAGCACCATGGTGCCCGGGACGGCGAGCGGCTCCTCGGCCTCGCGCAGGCGCTCGAGCTCGGGGGCGGGGAGCTGGGCGATCGTCCCGTCGGCGAGGCGCGTGAGCACGCGCGGGACGGTGAGGCAGTGGCACCAGGTCAGACCGCCGGGCGCGCTGTCGAACGGCGGCTCGGGCACGCCCATCCACCCGATGAGCAGGGTGCGGCCGGTTTCGTCGGTGAAGGACTGCGGGGCGTAGAAGTCGAACCCGGCGTCCCACCGGCGGAAGGCGCGGACGTCGACGGACGCCCCGGGGGCGCTGAGGTCGGTGCCGTCGGGCATCGGGACGTATCCGGACTGGTCGCGCATGCCGTTGGACCAGGGGAGCCCCTCCATGCCCTGCGGGCAGAAGGAGAGGTGGACCCGGCCGTCGAGGACGATGCGGTCGGGGCATTCCCACATGTAGCCGAAGGGCTCGGGCGAGCGGACCTCGCCCGCCGACGTCCATAAGACGCCGTCCTCGGAGCGCATGAGCAGGATGAGGCCGCGGTCCTCGACGTCGCGCGCGCCGAGGATCATCCACCAGCCGTCCCCGTCACGCCAGACCTTGGGGTCGCGCACATGGCAGGTGCAGTCCGCGGGGTAATCGGCGTTGCGCAGGATGACGCGCTTGGGCCCGAGCGCCATGCCGTCGTCGCTCTCGATGAGGATCTGCGCGGCGCGCCTGCCGGTGCGGATGTAGTCGAAGTCACCGGGCTCCTTGACGTTGCCAGTGTAGTAGAGGCGCAGGGCGTCCCCGCCGTCGGCCGCGGCGCCGGGCATCACCACGGCGCAGCCGGAGTAGGAGCCGGAGGCCTCGTCGGCGGTGTCCGGTTGGACGACCATGCCGTGGTGCTCCCAGGTCACGAGGTCCCGGCTGGTGAAATGCCCCCAGCCGCGGGGTGCGTTCGGCGCGGGCCATGCGGGGCTGTACTGATGGAACACGTGGTAGGTGCCCCTCAGCTGGCACAGGCCGTTGGGGTCGTTGAGCCAGCCCGTGGGGGGCATGAGATGGAATCCCATCTTCCAGCGGCTGCAATCCATCGGTTCCTCCTGAATCTGATCGGGTGTTCGGGCCGGGCGCGGGGCGGGCCCGTGCGGGTATCTGGGTCGGGTCCGGGGCGGGTGACGCGACCGGTGCCGTGCGGGCACGTGCGGGTGCCCGGCCCGTCCGCCGCGCCGGTCGCGGACGGGCGGGTCCCGGCGGCCACGTGCCCCGCGTCCGGCGGAAGGGGTCGCCTGCCGGGCGCGGGGCCGTGTCGCGTGCGGTTCCGTACGGGCCGGGCGCGGGCGCGCGGGATCCACCCGGACGGAGCCGTCTGCGGCTACGCCACGGAGACCACGGGGTCGCCGGGCTTCACGGGGCCGTCCGCCAGCGCTTCGACCGAGGCGTAGTCCGCGGTGTTCGTGACGATCACCGGGGTGACGGTGTCGAGCCCCTGCGCGCGGATGTACTCGAGGTCGATGTCCATGAGCGGCTGCCCGGCGGCCACATGGTCGCCCAGCTTGACTCGGGCCGTGAACGGCTTGCCCTCGAGCACGACGGTGTCGATGCCGATGTGCATGAGGACCTCGGTCCCCGCATCGGTCTTCATGCCGACGGCGTGGCCGGTGTCCGCCAGGACGATGACCGTCCCGTCGGCGGGCGCGTACAGAGTGCCCTCGTCCGGGACGATCGCGATGCCGCGCCCCATGCACTCGCTCGCGAAGACGGGGTCGGAGACCTCGGTCATGGCGATGGCGGTGCCGGAGAGGGGGGAGACGAGGGTGCTCGCGGCAGCGGCGGCCGGGGCGGCGGCAGCGGCGGCCGAGGCGGCGGCGTCGGACGCGGTGGGCTCGGGTTCACGGGAGGTCGGGGCGGAGGGCGCCTCGACCGCGGGCGCGGGCTGGGAGGCCGCCGGCGCGTCCTCGGGATCGCGGTAGAGCATGAACGAGATGCCGAAGCTCACGAGGCCCGCGATGGCGAACATGATGATGTACTGCACGGGCTGGCTGAGGCACAGCAGGATGCCGAAGATGCCGGTGACGCCCGTGCCGGAGGCGGCGAGGCCCACGATGGAGGCGAACATGGCGCCCAGGCCGCCGCCGATGCAGCCGGCCACGAAGGGCTTGAAGAAGCGCAGGTTCACGCCGAAGATGGCGGGCTCGGTGATGCCCATGAACGCGGACAGCGAGGAGGGGAGGGCCAGCGAGCGGATCTTGACGTCGCGGGTCTTGATGGCGACGGCGAGCGCGGCGCCCGCCTGGCCGATGTTGGCGGCGCTGGCGAGCGGCAGCCAGTAGGTCACGCCGTACTGGGCGATCTGGCCGAGGTCGATGGTGGTGTACATCTGGTGGATGCCGGTGACGACGGTGGGGGCGTACAGGGCGCCCATGATGAGGCTGCCCAGGCCGAGCGGCAGGGTGAGCAGGGCCTGGATGGCGCCCAGGATGGCGTTCTCCGCCCACACGAAGACGGGGCCCACGGCCAGCATGGTGATGTAGGCGGTGGCGGCGACGGACACGAGCGGCGTCACGAAGAGGTCGAACGCCTCGGGCACGACCTTGTGCAGGCGCTTCTCGATGAAGGCGAGGATGCCGGCGGCGATGACGATGGGGATGACGTGGCCCTGGTAGCCGGTCCACTCGATGCTGTAGAGGCCGGGGATCACGGCGTAGGTCTGCTGCACGCCCTCGGTCGCCACGGTGTTGGCGTTCTGCAGGCCGGGGTTGATGAGCAGCATGCCGATGACCGCGCCGAGGTAGGGGTTGGCGCCGAACGCCTTGGCCGCGGAGAAGCCGATGAGGATCTGCAGGAAGGTGAACGCGGTGTTGGAGATCAGGTTCAGGATCTGGTACCAGGCGTTATCGGTGGACAGGGTGATGAAGCCGTTGGAATCCATGAACGACAGGGCGCTCATGATGCCCAGCAGCAGGCCGGACGCCACGATGGCGGGGATGATGGGCACGAAGACGTCGCCGAGCAGCTTGATGGCGCGCATGAACGGGTTCTTCTGCTGCTGCGCGGCGGCCTCCTTGGCCTCGGCCTTGCTGGCGGCGGTGATGTGCCCGAGGGCGATGAACTCGTCGTACACCTTGTTGACCGTGCCGGTCCCGTAGATGACCTGCAGCTGGCCGGACGCCTTGAAGTTGCCCTTGGCCCCTTCGGCGGCGTCGACGGCCGCCTGGTCGACCTTGGAGTCGTCGGCGATGACGAGGCGCAGGCGCGTCGCGCAATGCGCGGCGGACACGACGTTGTCCGCGCCCCCGATCGCGTCCAGGATGTCCTGGGCGGCTTTGCGATGATCTAGTGCCATAGGATCCTCCGTTGCTCGCGTACCCGATGAGCTGATGCGCCGTTACATATGGAATTAATCTCATATGTAATCGTTCTCATACCGTAGAAATACATCAGATTCGTTGATATGTGTATATGGAATCGATTCCAGCTGTGAGCGGTATCAAAGCATCGGTGGATGGCGGGGGATCCCGATGGCGGCGCGGGGAGCGCCGTCCCGGTCGCGGAGGCCGTCCCGCGCGAGGCCGCCTCGCCCGCACGCCTCGGGGGCCGGAGCGGCCACGGAAAACGAGCACCGCCGTATCGCCGGCGGACAGGGGTCCGGCCGCTCTGCCCCGCCGCCCCGTGCGAGACCGGGGCCGTCGCCCGTGCGGCCCGGTCAGCGGGTGGACGCGCGCACGACCAGCTCGTAGCCCATCTTGATCTCGCGGGGGACGGCGTCGTCGCCCGTCATGAGCCCGACGAGCATCTTCGCCGCCTCGGCCCCCGAGGTCTTGTAATGGTGGTGGACGGTGGTGAGCCGCGGCGTGACGATCTGCGAGAGCTCGCCGTCCCCGACGCCGGTGACCTGGACGTCCTCGGGCACGCGCCGCCCGTGCTCGCGCAGGTAGGTGAGGGCCCCGTAGGCGATTGAGTCGGTCGCGCACACGATCGCGTCGGTCTCGGGGCGCGCCTGCATGACCTGCTCGGTGCAGGTGTAACCCGAATCGACCGTGAACTCCGCGGTGACCTGGGCCTCGTCGGGCACCTCGACCCCCGCCCGCGCGCAGGCGTCCGTGAAGCCGCGGTGGCGCATCTCGCCCGCGGAGACGTCCTCCTCGAACACGCCGATATAGGCCGGGCGGCGCGCCTCCTTGAGCACGAGGGCGGTGATGTCGCGCAGGGCGTCGTAGTCGTCCTGGTGCACGCTCGAGTATCCCGGGAGGTTCTGGTCGAGGATGACGACGGGCACGTTGAGTCCCTTGATGGCGTCGAGGTGCTCCGGTGTGAAGACCGTGGCGATCAGGATGACGCCGTCGACCTGCCGGCGCTCGGCGAACAGCCGCATGAAATCGACCTCGCGGCGGGCGTCGTTGTCGGTGTTGGCGAGGAGGACCTGGTATCCGGTGTCGTTCAGCACCGGCGTGATGCCCGCGACCATGCGCGAGACCGAGGCCGAGTTGATCTTGGGGATGATGACGCCCACGACATCGGTCTTGCCGGTGCGCAGGGTCTTCGCCTGGCGGGAGGGGACGTAGCCGGTCTTGTCGATGACCCGCTTGATGGCGGCGCGCTTCTCCTGGGAGACGTACCCGTCGTTCAGATAGCGCGACACCGTGGCGCGCGACACGCCGGCCATCTTCGCGATCTGGTTGATGTCCATGGCCACCCCTCTCGTTGCCTGTTGGGATTGTATCGCAGCGCGCCGGCGGATCGGCCGGCTCCCGCCCCGCGGCGGCCGGGCGGCATCCGGTCGCCGCGGTGCGGGGCCGGTCGATCCGCCGGCGTTTCTCGCCGCGACGGGCCGGCTGTTGGGCAACAATGGGGTGGACGCGGCCTTGAGGACGGACGAGCGGGAGGGCATATGGGAGCGAACGGGGTGTCGGGACGGCACGGGCAGCCGGCGGCGATCCGCGTGCGCGGCGCGCGCGTGCACAACCTGAGGAACATCGACGTCGACATCCCACTCGGCGAGCTCGTGGGCATCGCGGGCGTATCGGGCTCGGGCAAGAGCTCGCTCGCGCTCGGCACGCTCTACGCGGAGGGGTCGCGCCGCTACCTCGATGCGCTGTCGACCTACACGCGCCGGCGGATCTCCCAGTCCGCGCGGGCGACGGTCGACGAGGTGCTGCACGTGCCCGCCGCCCTCGCGCTGCGCCAGCGCCCCGGCGTGCCGGACGTCCACTCGACCTTCGGCACCTCCACCGAGCTGCTGAACGTCTTGCGCCTCATGTTCTCGCGCCTGGGGAGCCATCGGTGCCCCTCGTGCGGGCATCGCGTCGCCCCGAGCATGGACGTGGCGCGCATGGTGCCGACGACCTGCCCGAACTGCGGTACCGAGTTCTACGGCCCCGGCGCGGAGGACCTGGCGTTCAACAGCGGCGGCGCGTGCACCGCATGCGGGGGCACGGGGATCGTGCGCACGGTGGACGAGTCGACGCTCGTGCCCGACGAGTCCGTCTCCATCGACGACGGCGCGGTCCTGCCGTGGGGCACCCTCATGTGGGACCTGATGAAGCAGGTGTGCGCGGCCATGGGCGTCCGCACCGACGTGCCGTTTCGCGAGCTCACACCCGAGGAGCGCGACATCGTCTTCCACGGCCCCGCCGTCAAGAAGCACATCCTGTACCGGGCCAAGAAGGGCGACAACTTCGCCGAGCTCGACTTCACCTACTACAACGCGGTGTACACGGTTGAGAACGCGCTGTCCAAGGTCAAGGACGAGAAGGGTCTGGCGCGCGTGGCGCGGTTCCTGCGCGAGGAGGTCTGCCCCGAATGCCACGGGACGCGCCTGTCCGAGCGCGCCCGCGGGCCGGTGATCGACGGGATGGACCTCGGCGACGCCACGGCGATGACGCTCGACGAGCTGGCGGAGTGGGCGCCGACGGTCCCCGCCCTCATGCCGGAGGCCATGCGGCCCATGGCCCGGCTGATCTGCGCGGAGCTGGACGAGCCCATCTGCCGCCTGCGCCAGCTCGGGTTGGGGTACCTCTCCCTCGACCGCGCGAGCTCGACCCTGTCGACCGGGGAGCGGCAGCGCGTGCAGCTCGCCCGCGCCGTGCGCAACCGGACCTGCGGCGTGCTCTACGTGCTCGACGAGCCCTCCATCGGCCTGCACCCCTCGAACGTCGAGGGGCTGCTCGGCGTGGTGGACGACCTGCTCGCCGACGGCAACTCCGTGGTGCTCGTGGACCACGACGTCCGGGTGCTGCGCCATGCCGACCACCTGATCGAGATCGGCCCCGGGTCGGGCGCCGACGGCGGGCGCATCGTCGCCCAGGGCACGGTCGCCCAGGTCGAGGTCGCGCCCGCGTCGCGGATCGGGCCGTTCCTGGCGGGTGCGCGCCGGGTGCGGACGCGGCTCCGGGCGGGTTCCGACGAGATGTTCCGCGCCGGGGCGATCGAGCTCGCGACCGATGCCGTGCACACGGTCAAGCCCCTGTCGGTCCGCATCCCGCGCGGCCGCCTCACCGCGGTGACGGGCGTGTCGGGTTCGGGGAAGACGACGCTCGTGCTCGAAAGCCTGGTGCCGGCGCTCGCTGCGGCGGCTGCGGGGGAGCCGCTGCCCGCCCACGTGCGCTCCGTCGACGCGGCGGGCATCGCGCGGGCGAACCTGATCGACGCCACGCCCATCGGGGCGAACGTGCGCTCGACGGTGGGGACCTACTCCGGCGTGCTCGACGACCTGCGCCGCGCCTTCGCCAAGGTGCCCGCGGCCCGGGAGCGCGGGCTCAAGGCCGGGGCGTTCTCCTACAACACCGGGTCGCTGCGCTGCCGGACCTGCGACGGGACGGGGCAGATCTCGCTCGACGTGCAGTTCCTCCCCGACGTCGACATCCCGTGCCCCGACTGCGGCGGCGCGCGCTACGGCCGCGAGGCGTACGGGATCCACCTCGCCGCGCACCGTGCCGGAGGGGCGGCTGCGGGGAGGGCGGCGGACGGTGCGGCCGCGGGCAGCGGGGCCGGGGCGGGGGATGCCGCCCGCGGCGCGACCGCGGGGGCCGCGGGCGACGGGGACCCGGACGGCACCGGCCCCAGCCTGCCCGACCTGCTCGCGCTCACGGTCGACCAGGCCCTCGCGGAGCTCGACGGCTCGGGGCTCAGAAGCGCCCTCTCGAAGCTCCGCGTCCTGCGCGACCTGGGGCTTGGGTACCTCACGCTCGGTGAGGCGACGCCCGCGCTGTCCGGCGGCGAGGCGCAGCGCCTGAAGCTCGCGAGCGAGCTGACGCGCAGCCAGGCCGACGCCCTGTTCGTGTTCGACGAGCCCACGATCGGGCTGCATCCGCTCGATGTCGAGGTCCTGCTGGGGGTCCTGCAGAGGCTGATCGACAACGGGGCGACCGTCGTGGTGATCGAGCACGACCTGGATATGATCGCGAACGCTGATTACGTGATCGACATGGGGCCCGGCGGCGGGGACGCGGGCGGGCGGATCGTGTGCACGGGCACGCCCGAGCAGGTCGCCGCCTGCGCCGAGAGCGTGACCGGGCGCTATCTCGCCGAGGAGCTGCGGTAGGGCCGGGCGGCTCGGGTGCGCCCGCAGCCGCCGGACGCCGGGGTCGCCGCCGGCGCGGTCGATGGCCTTTCTCATGCGGGCGCCCGGGCCGCCTGCCCGCCGGCTCAGTCGCTCTCCAGGAAGGCGCCGGTCTGGCGGTCCCACAGGCGCTCGTACTCTCCGCCGGCATGGGCGAGCTCGGCGTGCGCGCCGTCCTCCACGATGCGCCCGTCCGCGAGCACCACGATGCGGTCGAGGGCGGCCACCGTGGAGAGCCGGTGCGCGACGACGATCGAGGTGCGCCCGGCCATGAGGTTCTCGAGGGCGTCCTGCACGAGCGCCTCGGACTCGCTGTCGAGCGCGCTCGTCGCCTCGTCGAGCACGAGGATCGGCGCGTCGGTCAGGATCGCCCGGGCGATCGCCACGCGTTGGCGCTGCCCGCCGGAGAGCTTGACGCCGCGCTCGCCGACCATCGTGTCGAGCCCCTCGGGCAGCTTCTCGATGAACTCGGCGGCGTTGGCGAGCCGCGCGGCGCGCCAGATCTCGTCGTCGCTCGTGCCCGGCCTGCCGTAGGCGATGTTCTCGCGGATGGACCGGTGGAAGAGCAGCGCCTCCTGGGGCACGTAGGCGATGTTGCGCCGCAGGCTCTGCTGGCTGCAGAGGCTGATGTCCTGCCCGTCCACGTAGACGTGGCCGCCCTGGACGTCGTCGAGGCGCAGCAGCAGCTTGGTGAGGGTGGTCTTGCCCGAGCCCGAACGGCCCACCAGGCCGACGCGCTGGCCTGCGGAGATGTGCAGCGTGAGGTCGCTGAACACCTTCTCCCCCCGGGCGGCGTCGCGGTACGCGAAGCTCAGGTGCTCGAAATCGATCCTGCCGCGGTCGACCTCGAGCGGCTGCGCGTCAGGGGCGTCCTCCACGAGGCGCGGCTCGTCCAGGATGCGGGTCATCTCGGAGGCGTCGCCCAGGGCGCGGTTGATGCGCTGCATCATGGAGTTGATGTAGTTGAAGCGCATGGACAGCTGATAGGTGTAGGTGAACATCATCACGAGCGTGCCCGCGGAGATGCCGAACCAGGCGTTGCCGCCCGCCACAAAGATGGAGACCACGAGCATGATGACCGTGATGATGGTGCTCGTGGTGAACCCGCGCCGCATGGTGGCGTGCATGCTGCGCGAGTCCGCCTCGCGCGCCTGCTGGGCGGCGTCCTCGAACAGGCCCTTCTCGTAGTCCTCGCGCCCGCAGGTCTTGACGGCGAGGATGTTGGTCACCGCGTCCGAGAGCACGCCCGAGAGGCGGTTCTGCGCGGCGGCGCCCTTCTGCGCGAGCGGCAGGATCTTGTGGTAGAGGTGGGTGGCGATCGCCACGTAGGCGACGAGCAGCACCGTGAGGATGGCCATGTAGCCCGGCACCACCGGGGCGAGTGTCGCGAACGTGCAGACGACCGAGGCCACCGTGGGGATGAGCGAGTAGACCACCACGTCGACGAGCGCCGAGTAGCCGCTCGTGAAGCGCGTGGTCTGGCTCACGAGGCTGCCGCCGAAACGGCTCGTGTGGAAGGTCATGGACTGGTTGGAGAGCGTGTCGAAGCACAGGCGCGAGAGGTGGTAGTTCCCGTTGATCTGCAGCTTGTACACCGCGTAGTCCTGCAGCTTGGAGAACGCCTGGCCGAACGCGTTGACGAGCAGGAGCGCGAGGACGTAGGGGCCGAACACCTCCGCGACCCGGTCGCTCGGCACCGGGGAGGCCTGCACCCGGTCGACGATCAGGCCCATCACGTAGGTGTTGGCGTAGGTGAGCAGCGCGATATAGCCGGCGGAGGTGACGACGGCAAGTGCGGCGATGCCGGGTCGCATCCGGGTGACATCCCAGAAGCGCGCGAGCGTGCGGCGGACGGTTGAGCGCTGGAGCGGGGCGAGCGGCATACTCGGTCCTTTCCACGGGGTTTCAGGCCCGTTCGGGGCCTGCTGGGGGTTCAGGCCGTTCGGGGCCTGCTGGGATTTCCGCCAAGAGAGGGTAGCACGTCGAGGGGACCGTGTCGCCGCTTGAGCGCGGGCTGCTGCCCCCGTTATGACCGTTGTGGCCGTTTTGTTGGCATTTCTTATGCAATTTCGAGACAATTCTATACATCGTTAACCCGATGCCCCTCACGACCTCGTCCGATGCCGCACCGAGCGCGGCTCGACCGCGAATTCCGACCCCCTTCGCCCCATGTGGCGGGCACATCACCATGAACGGGGGCCGCGACCGGCGCGGTCCCGCACGGGATTGGAGGGTCGGCATGACAACGTACGGGTACGCGCGGGTATCGACCAAGGAGCAGAACGTGAGCAGGCAGCTCGACGCCCTGCTCGCGTTCCCTCTCGAGGAGCGCGACATCTATGTGGACTATTACTCCGGGGCGAGCTTCAGCAGGCCGACGTACCAGCGCCTGCTGCGCCTCATGGCGGAAGGCGACGTGCTCGTGGTGACGAGCATCGACCGGTTGGGGCGCAACTACAAGGAGATCCTCGAGCAATGGCAGGATCTGACGCGGGTGCGCGGCGTCGATATCGTCGTGCTGGATATGCCGCTGCTCGATACGCGGGCGTCGGACCGCGATCTCACCGGCACGCTGATCGCCGACATCGTGTTGCAGCTGCTCTCGTATGTCGCGCAGGTCGAGCGCGAGAACATCCGCCAGCGCCAGGCGGAGGGCATCGCTGCCGCGCGGGCGCGCGGGATGCGCTTCGGCCGGCCGCCGATCGCGCGCCCGGAGGCGTACCGCGGCATCCGGCAGCGCGTGTCCCGAGGGGAGCTCACGCACGTGCGCGCCGCGCAGGAGCTGGGCGTGTCGCGCTCGACGTTCGAGAAGTGGCTGCGCGAGGACCGCGGGGTGTAGGCCCGTCGGAGGCGGTGCGGGGATCGGCCGCACCGAAGCCTCCGCGATCGGACAGGGGGTCGGACATGTGGAGCCGAATCATATGTGACACCCTGCGCATTCAGGTCCGAAAACCGGGGAAATGCCCGGTCCCGCGGGTGACGCTGCCCGAGAAATACAGGTAAAGACAGCGTAAAAAGGTAGACCTTTTCGTCATCGACCGAAACGGGCGCACATGCGCCCGCCTCCCTGCACGCGCGAAAGCGTTTCCCCCGGTAGATAGCCGAATAGATAAACGACCCCCGCACTACACGTGACGGTAACACACCCTGTCGCAAAGGTCTACGTAAGTAGGCAGGGCGGGAGAGGTTCGACGTCATGCAACGGTGGTATGCGCTGAGTGCCCGAAGGGGCCGGGAGCAGGCGTTTTGCCGCCTCTGCCAGCGTATGGCGCCGGCGTCGGGCAGCCTGTCCTTCTTCGTTCCCCGGCTGACGCTGTGCCGTCGGAACCGCGGGGTCAGCGAGCTGCGCCGCGTGCCGCTGTACCCCGGGTACTGCCTGGTGCGCGCCGATGACGCCGAGGAGGTGTCGTCGTTCGCGAAGTCGGCGGCCCATCCGGTCGACGTGGTGGGCGGACCCGACGCGCCCCGGCCGGTCGACCGCCGCGACCAGCGCCTTATCGAGTCGCTGATGGATGCGGACGGCGTGATCGGGTTCTCGGCCGGCTGGATCGAGGACGGCGCGCTGCGCGTGGCCGAAGGCCCCCTGCGCGGGCTCGAGCACCTGGTGAGGCGCATCGACCGGCACCGGCGCACGGCGGACGTGGCGCCGCGCGGGGCGGCGGGCGACCGGATCCTGCGCGTCGGCCTGGAGGTGGTCGGCGTATCGCCGCGGCGCGCCCCCTGCCATCCCGGGGCGCCGGCGGGCGACGTGCGCGCTGCGGGCGGAGGGCTCCATCCGGGCGCCGCGCCGAACGGCACCCCGGCCCTGCGCGGACGACGCGGCAGAGCCGAGAGGCCGTGACGCGACGCCTCCCTCCCGTCCGAGCGTGCCATCGCGGGCGCGCATATCCCGGTTCCCAAGGACGAAACGTCCAGACGGTATAGAGAGAAATGAGGACTGAAATGAAAAACGAACGCAAGGGGTTGCGCGCGTCGCTGGGGCAGCGTGCGCATTCGGCCGCCAGAAAGGTTGTGACCTGCGGCATCGCCGTGGCTACGGCCGCCAGCATGGTGCTGTCCGCCCCGGTCGCGGCCTTCGCCGCCACGACCACCGGCAGCGGCATCACGCTCGACAAGACCGCGAGCGGGCTCGATGAGAACAACGAGACCAAGATCCAGCTCTCGCTGAACGGCGCCAGCGAGCAGACCTACTCGGACGTGGTCTTCGTGCTCGACAAGTCCACGAGCGTCGACGTGCGCGAGGCCGCGAAGGCGATGCTCGGCGAGCTGAAGCTGCGCGCCGGCGAGAACAAGATCAAGGTCGGCGTCGTGGTGTTCAACAAGACCGCGTCCGAGCAGCTCGGCCTGACCGACCTCAACGACGACACCTATGCGCAGATCAGCGCGGCGCTCGATGCGACGCCCGAGGGCGGCACCAACATCAACGCGGGTCTCGAGGCCGGCCGTGCGATGCTCGACGCCGACACCTCCGTCGCGGCGAGCGCGAAGCACCTCGTGCTCGTGACCGACGGCGTTACCTACCTGTACGGGACGGGCGAGACCCCGCAGACCATCTACACCGAGAGTCCCTCGAACGGCGAGGAGTCCATCAACGCGGGCAATGACATGAGCGGTGAGCTCAACAGCGCGGTCGCCGAGCTCAATGACGGCAGCATGACCGCGGCGGCGTGGCTCGCGGCGCACGGTGCCGGCATCGCCCAGGACATCGAGACGTACGGCCATGACTACAGCGCCGGCCAGTACAGGGCGGACGAGCTGGGCCACACGACCGACTCGACCTATGAGAACGCAGGGTTCGAGGAGGGCGACTACGTCTCCGGCGAGATCGCTTCCGAGCATGCGACCGCCAACGAGGCCGGCGTCTACAGCGCCATCGCCTCCTGGCAGGGCATCGTCGGGCAGGGCTATCACGCCTACGCGTTCGCATCCCCGAGGTATCAGAGCACCTATCCCTGGGGCAGCCAGTTCGTGAGCACGCTCAGCTCCATCGGCGGCACCTCCGGCATGGTCCCCGCTGACACCACCGGCATGTTCGACGCGGTCAAGAGCGACATCCTGTACTCGCTGGGCGAGGGCAGCGTCGTGACCGACGTCATGGGCAGCGGTGACAACTACGACTTCGACTTCGTGAACGACCCGAGCCGCATCACCATCGAGGTCAACGGCCAGGTGCTGACGGCGCAGGAGCAGGACGGCTCCTATGTGTTCGGCAACCCCGACAGCGACGGCGTCTATCCCTACGTGCTGACCTACGACGAGCAGGCCGACAGCTTCACGCTGACCTTCAACGTCCCGGTCACCGACGAGGTCGTGCTGACCTACTACGCCAAGCTCGTCGAGGCTCCGACCGATCCGGGCGACTACCAGCTCCAGACCAACGAGTCCGCCACGCTCGATCCCGCGGGTGACGAGGATCCGATCGCGTTCCCCGACCCCACCGTGGACTACACCGTCGCCGAGCCGGAGCCGGAGCCCGAGGAGCCGAAGGACCCCGAGCAGAAGCCGACCGATGACACGAAGGACGACACCAAGAAGAAGCCCAGCAAGGGCAAGCTGCCCCAGACCGGCGATGTCGCGCTGGCCGTGACCGCGGGCGTCGCCGTCGTGGGCGCCGCCTCCGCCGGTGCCGGCGTCTGGTTCAAGCGTCGTAAGTAGCACGAGGCCCGAGCGCCGGGTGCGGCACGACGTGTCCGCCCGGCGCCCGGTCGATGGGAAGGATGCACGCATGTATTTCAACGAAGCGATGGGGGCGGCGCGTCGCATGACGCTCCTCGGCGCCAAGGCGTCCACGTTCGCACTTGCCGGGGCCATGGTCTTCTCCGGAGCGCCCGCAACGGCGTTGGCGGACGATGCCCCTGCGGCAGCCGAGCAGACCGTTGCCGACGAGACGGCTCAGACCGGCACCTCCGATGAGAACGCGACGCCGGAGACCTCAACGGCGGATGCCGAGGCTCAGGTCCAGACAGCGGCCGATGCCCCTGCGACCCGTTCGGGTCTGATCGAGTCCGCGGCGGAGCTCTCCGAGGGCGTCAACATCATGAAGACCGGGGCGACCGACCAGACCTTCAACATCGGTGAAGGACAAGCGCTTATGATCTCCGGCCAGGAGGCTGACGACGCTCCGATCGTGTTCTCCAACTGCACGTTCAACCTGTCCGGCGGCACGGTCAGGATCAGCGGCGACCAGCAGGGCATCTCCTATAACAACGGCGAGGTCGTGACCAAGCTGTGGATCGGCGGCAACGTCCAGTTCGATAACTGCACGTTCGTGACGGCCGAGGGCGCAAAGAAGACCACGACCGCCGGATACGATGCCGCGGTCTACTTCTTCGGCGGGAACATCGACCTGAACGGCTGCACGCTCAAGGCTGAGGGCTACAACGGCCAGTTCCTCGGTCTGTACGGGTCGAGCGGTGCGGTCACCTTCGATGACTGCGACATCTCGACCGTGGGCAACAAGAACGGCTGGAGCTACGCCATGTACGGCGGCAGCGTGCTCAAGCTCCTGAACGGCTCCACGCTGACGGCTACCGGAAGCACCACCGACTCCGGCAACATCAACTGCTTCTACTCCGGCGATAACCGCACCGGGTACGACGCCGTCTTCATCGAGGACTCGACCGTCGACTTCTCCGACAACAAGGCGGGCGGCTTCGCGATCAACAACGTGAACATCCATGTCACGAACTCCGAGATCCATGTCAACGACAATCTCGGTAACGCCTGCAACAGCGGGTACTGGATCGTCGACAACTCGACCATCCAGATGAACGGCAACCGCGGCGGCCACGCGCTGTCCTGCATCGGCTTCGAGATGACCGGTTCGACGCTCGAGGTGCTGCACAACGGGTACGCCGGCGTGTATCTGCAGTCGAGGGATTCGAGCCTCACCGACTGCGCGGTCGACATCCGCTGCAACGGCGAGCGCCTGCTCTCTTACACCGCGGGCGACCTGTGGCTGAACGGACATGCCCTGACGGTCAACGGCGGCACCTCCTTCGCCCAGGAGGGGTCCCCGTGGCTCGGCGGCGTGGGCAGGACCGGCGAGGTCGTGACCACCGGAACCACGAGCGTCGTCGCGTACGACCTGAGCTCCAACGCGGTCGACAACCTCAAGAGCAACACGACCCCCGTGCTGACCCGCGCCCAGCTTGCGCTTGACTCCGAGGCCGACGAGCACGTGCTGTTCCTCAACCCCTTCATGGAGAGCGACTACGCGCGCGGCAATGCGGAGGGCACCGCGAGCAACAACGATGCCGACCTGTTCGCAGACGACCGCGTGACCGATCAGATGGACATCATCGGGGCGGATGCCGCCAAGATCGGGACCATGACCACCGCCCAGCTCGCGCATCACAAGTACGACTGGGCGAACGGTGAGGTCACCGCTGCGGCGACGGAGGACGCCTACGGCATCAAGCGCTTCGCGTGCACCGATGCCTGCGCCGACTACGTCGGTCACGCCGGCGAGCACGGGAACAGCTTCGACTGCGCCGGGACCTACGTCTACGCTCCGCTCGTCGGGATCTCGTTCGAGGCGAACACCGGCTCGGCTGACGAGGACGCCGCGGTGACCGGCATGCCCGAGACGCGAGATGGCGTCGACTACGGGACCGCCGTGGCCGCGCCGGAAGCCGCCCCGAGCCGCCCCGATGACTCCGCGGACTGGGATTGGCAGTTCACCGGTTGGTACACGGATGCCGCGTGCACCCAGCAGTTCGATTTCTCCACGGCTCTGACCGACAACTGGACGACGCTCTACGCAGGCTAGAAGAAGGTCGACGTCGAGAAGCCGGAGCAGCCCGGCGGCGGCTCCGACACCACCGACAAGACCGATAACACCGAGAAGAAGCCGGTGAAGGGCAACCTGCCCCAGACCGGTGACATCTCCGTGGTCGCCACCGCCGCCGTCGCGGCCGCCGGTGCGGTCGCAGCCGGTGCCGGCGCGGCGATCAAGCGTCGTCGCAAGTAGCGATTCCCTGCGCACGGTCCGTCCGCTGCGCCTGATCTCGGAGTTCGCGGCGAGCGCTGCTCGCGCGTGCTCATAGCGCGTCCGGCCCACATTCCCGACCCCGGACCGGCGCGCC
Source organism: Candidatus Collinsella stercoripullorum (assembly GCA_019117005.1). Taxonomy (GTDB): domain Bacteria; phylum Actinomycetota; class Coriobacteriia; order Coriobacteriales; family Coriobacteriaceae; genus Collinsella; species Collinsella stercoripullorum. The sequence continues at coordinate 18,830 of DXAO01000024.1, forward strand.
GTTGCCCGGCCTCGACCCCCAACCCTCGAGGCCGGGCGTTTTTGTGCCGCGATCCCGTGCGCCGGCGTTCGGCTGCGAGGCGCCTGCCCTATGCTCCCAGCTCCGTGATGGGTACGACGTGCACGCCGGCGGGCGTCACGCGGCAAAACGTCGCTTTGCCCACGAGCACGGCGAGGAAGGAAGGCTCCCGGTTTCGCGCGGCAGGGTTCCGCTCGACCTTCTCCTTAAGCCTGAGTAGACTGCGCTCCGCCTCGGGGACCTTTTGCTCGCTGAGCTTCACCTCAAAGGCGCCCCATCTGCCATCGGGGAGCTCGATGATGATGTCCACCTCGAGACCGTCCGCGTCGCCGTAATAGCAGACCGCCGGATTGGGCATGAGTCCCATAGCGGAGCAGTAGATTCGGACATCTCGCAGACACAGCTCCTCAAAGAGCGTGCCGAAGACCTGCGGTTCGCGCAGGAGGCGTTCAGGCGTCATGCCGAGAAGCGAGGCAGGGAGGGATGGGTCGACAAACGTGCGCTTGGGTTTCGAACGGATGCGCGACTTCGATTTGACGGGCGCGTCCCATCCGGGCTGGTTCTCGATGAAGTACTGGTCCTCGAAAAACGCGATATACGGGGCAAGCGCGTTGCGATACATCGAGTTCGAGGCGACTTCCAGTGGTTCTCCGTCGGTGATGTCAGCATACATCGTCTTGTACGTCATGACGGTACCCAGATTGCGCGCGAGCGACGTGGCGAGCTTCCGTGCCCGTCTTCCGTCTATGCCGCGTTGGGCGGCGCTGATGGAAAACAAGGCGTCGAGGTATTGGGCGGGCAGGTCGCCGATGAACTCATCCTCCGATTCGATCGTCGCCGGCCAGCCGCCCCGGCAGACTGCGCGTGCGAGTGCCCTTGTTTCGACGACGGCCGGTTTCGTTGTGCGAGCACCCTCAAAGAGGCCGGATAGGGAGACCGCCCCTGTCGATTCACCGCTTTCGTAAAGGCTCATCGGCCGCATTTCCATGGTGGCGATGCGGCCGGCCCCGCTATGCGAAACCTTTGCCTTGTCGACGGTTGAGGAGCCGGTGAGTAGGTACTGCCCGCGCACGTTCCCGCTTTCGTCGATGCTTCGGCGTACGGCGTCCCATACATCGGGGACGTCCTGCCACTCGTCGATGATATGGGGGCGTTCCCCTTCCAGCGCCAGCGATACGTCGAGCTCCGCCATCTGCTTTGCGTTGGCATCGTCGAGATGGATGATGCTCTCGCCGTGCGCCATGCTCGTCCAGGTCTTTCCGCAGAATTTCGGTCCGGCGACCTCGACCGCTCCGAATGTGCGGAGGCGCCGGTCGAGAACAGTATCGAGAAGGCGGGGCATGTAGCCATAGGGAACGATACTCATGCGGATCTCCTGCGGGTAGAACGGTCGACTGATGCGCTGCCAATATGAGTCTAGCATTTTCGAGAAATAATTCTAATAAAATCGAGTGAGCATGATAATATTTTCGAGCGATTCTGAGATGCATTTTCGAGGATGAGACGCATCGGCGTTCGGTCGCGTCGCGCCATCTTCGCAGCCTCGTCCCGCGAGAACGGCCCGCGGCCCCGCCCCGGGCCGTTCTCGCTCCGGTCGGGCCTCCGCCGGCATCACGCGTCGGACTTCTCCGTGCGCCGGCATTCGGCTGCGGCGGATCGTCGCCCCGCACGTTCCCCGTGCGTTCCGGAACCCGTCGTTCCCCATCCCCGCGTAACCGTCCGTTCATGTAATAAACACGCGGTTGAAGCTCCGGGCGCCCCCGCGTGCAACATGCTGTGGTCGCACGACCTGCGTCGACGGTGCCCGTGCAGCGGTTATTCAACCCATGAACACTATATATAGTGGTACCGTTTACAGAACCACTCAAGATATGGGAAGTTCGCACCGCCTCGCTTGATAGAATCAAGAGCGCCGGCCGCGCGCCTGACCGCGCGGCCGGCTGTCCTGAATCCCCCGCACCCCGCGCGGCGCCGTCGTGTCCGCACGGGGTGCGATACTGCGACCACACGAGGAAAGCGAGGTTGCCCATGACCCAGACGATCCGCGACCGCATCGCCCGCCGCTTCACCGCCGCGCTCGACGATCCGCAGAACGCCGGCAAGACCGTCTACGACCTGTTCTCCTGGACCCGCCGCGACGTCCACCTCACCGACTACAAGACCGGCCGCGTCCTGTGCGACATGCACGACCTGGAGTTCCCGGAGCAGTACTCGCAGAACGCGGTGGACATCATCGCGTCCAAGTACTTCCGCCGCGCCGGCGTCCCGGGCGAGGGCCACGAGACCTCGATGCGCCAGGTCGCGCACCGCATGGTGGACTTCTGGGTCGCCGCCCTCGTCGACGAGGGGCTGGTGGAGGAGGGCGAGCAGGCGCAGGTCCTCTACGACGAGCTCGTCTTCCTGATCCTCGACCAGCGCTTCGCGCCCAACTCGCCCCAGTGGTTCAACACGGGCCTCAAGCGCGCCTACGGCATCGCGGGCGAGCCGCAGGGCATGTACTACGTGGACCCCGCCACCGGCGAGGTCGTGGAGTCCGCCGACCAGTACACGCGCACGCAGGCCTCCGCCTGCTTCATCGTGAGCGTGGAGGACAAGCTCCTGGGCGACCACTCCATCTCCGACGAGTTCGTGACCGAGACCAAGCTGTTCAAGGGCGGCTCGGGCACGGGGTCCAACTTCTCGGCCCTGCGCGCCGAGGGCGAGAAGCTCTCCGGCGGCGGCGTGTCGAGCGGCGTGATGAGCTTCCTGCGCGGCCTCGACCGCAACGCCGACGCCATCAAGAGCGGCGGCACCACGCGCCGCGCCGCCAAGATGGTGTGCCTGGATATCAACCACCCGGATATCGAGAAGTTCATCACCTGGAAGGCGCGGGAGGAGGACAAGGCCCTCGCCCTCATGCGGATGGGCTACGACGGGGACATCAACGGGGAGGCCTACGCCACGGTCTCCGGCCAGAACTCCAACAACTCCCTGCGCATCGACAACGAGTTCATGAAGAAGGTCGACAACCTGGACGCCGACCCGGAGGCGACCTACCGCCTGCGCGGGCGCGTCGACCCCAGCCGCGACGCCGAGGTCTCGGTCTCCCATATCTGGGACGTCTTCAACGAGAGCGCCTGGCGCTGCGCCGATCCCGCGCCCCAGTTCTCGGACACCTTCAACGAGTGGCACACCTGTCCTGCCGGCGAGGACGGTCAGGTGGGGGCGCCCTACAACCGCCTGAACTCCACGAACCCGTGCGGGGAGTACGCGTTTCTGGACGATTCGAGCTGCAACCTGGGCTCCATCAACATCTACCGCTTCTACGACCCCGAGGCCGACGCCTTCGACGTCGAGGGGTACGCGCACGCGATCGACATCGCCCAGCTCGCGCTCGAGGCGTCCATCGCCTGGGGCCAGTTCCCCACGCGCGATATCGCGCGCCGCACCTACCGGTTCCGCACCACGGGCCTCGGCATCTCCAACCTGGCGAGCCTGCTGATGGCCAAGGGCCTGCCCTACGACTCGCCCGAGGCCCGCGCGCTGGCCTCGGCCATCGTGGGCATGCTCACGGGCCGCAGCTACGCCGTCTCGGCGCTCATGGCCGCGGCGGTGGGCCCGTTCGCGTGCTACGAGATCAACCGCCCGCACATGATGCGCGTGATCCGCAACCACGCGCGCGTCGCCGGTGCCCGCGACGACGCCTACGAGAACCTCACCGTCCGGCCGCCCGCGGTCGACCGGGAGCTGCTCGGGCGCATGGGCGACGGCGCGCTGGCGGACGCCCTGGTGGCCTCGTGGCGGGAGGCCGAGGAGCTCGGCGAGCGCTGCGGGTACCGCAACGCCCAGGTCACCGTCATGGCGCCGACGGGCACCATCTCCTTCGCCATGGACTGCGGGGCGACCTCCATCGAGCCGTTCTTCAGCCACATGATCTACAAGAAGCTGTCCGGCGGCGGGTTCATGACGCTCGCCAACCCGGTGATCGGCGACGCCCTGCGCCATCTGGGGTACGCGCCGGAGCAGGTGGAGGAGATTCTGGCGTACGTGCAGGCCACGGACGACGATGGCATGGTCGTCGACGGCAAGATCGAGGGCGCGCCGGGGCTGCGCGACGCCGACCTGCCGGTCTTCGACACGGCGAACGTCTGCGGCACGGGCGAGCGCTTCATCGCGCCCGAGGGCCACGTGCTCATGGTCGCCGCCCTGACGCCGCTGATCTCCGGCGCGATCTCCAAGACGGTCAACCTGCCCAACTCCGCCACCGTGGAGGACTTCAAGGACGTGGTCATGCTCTCCTGGAAGACGGGCTGCAAGGGCATCACGCTGTACCGCGACGGGTCGAAGAACGCCCAGCCGCTCAACAACTCGCTCTCCGACGTCACGGACGGCGAGGACCTGGGCGAGCTGTCCTACGAGGCGCTGCTCGAGTACGCGCGCGGCGCCCAGGAGGAGCTCGCCGAGGCGCGCCGCCCGGCCGAGCGCCGGCGCATCATGGGCATCCGCAGCGGGCGCACCCACCTGGCCCAGATCGACGGCGTGAAGATCTACACCACGGTCAACCGCAACGAGGAGGGGGCGATCTCCGAGCTGTTCGTGACCACCGACCGCGAGGGCACCACCATCATGGGCCTGCTCAACTCGCTGTCCAAGACCATCTCGGTCATGCTCCAGTACGGCATCCCCGCGGAGCGCATCTCCAAGATGCTGCGCGGGCAGATGTACGAGCCCTACGGCTTCGTGCAGAGCCATCCCAATATCAAGTACGTGACCTCGATCTCCGACCTCATCTCCAAGGTGATCGACATCGAGCTGGGGGATTACACGCGCGTGCAGGTGAAGCCCGAGGGCTGGACGCCCGGCGGCGCCCCCGTCGCCGCGGCGCCTGCCGTCCAGGCTCCGGCCGTCGAGGACGAGGAGCCCGCGGTGAGCGGGGAGGAGCTCTCGCGCCTGGTGGCGGCGAAGGAGGACGAGCTGCGCGAGGAGACCGGCCAGCTCGACCGGGGCGACAAGTACACGCAGGCGTTCGTGAGCGAGGCCGTGCACGACACGGCGATCCACGGCGAGCGACTGTACGACGGGAGCATCTGCCCCACCTGCGGCAGCTCGCGCATGGTGCAGAACGGCACCTGCAAGGTGTGCATGGACTGCGGGACCACCACCGGCTGCAGCTGATCGGGTGCCGGCGTGGCGCGCTCGGACGCCGGGTGCGTCGCGGAACGGGCGCGGTGCGCGAGTCCCTCCCGGCGCGTGCCGGCACGGGCCCTGCGGGACGATCCGCGGCCGCCTCATGACAGGGCGCCGGGCTCCGATGGGGAGCCCGGCGCCCGTTTCGCATGCGCCGCGGGGCGCGTCGCGGCGCCTACCGCTCCATCTTGAGGGCGACCTCGATGCCGGGGGCGACCTGCGCGGCGAACGCCTCCCCGTCCTGCGGCTCGCCGGCGACGCTGCCGTAATGCGTGGGGATGGCGACGCGGGGCTGCAGGGCGTTGACGAACTCGGCCGCCTGCGAGGCGTCCATCGTGTAGGTGCCGCCCACCGGCACGAGGGCCACGTCGCACGGGACCTGCATGTTGTCCGGGTTCCGGTCGGTGTCGCCCGCCACGTACAGGCGCGCGCCGTCGATGGTGAGCACGTAGCCCACCCAGCCGTTCCCGCGCGGATGGAACCCCAGGCGCTCGGGCATCACGTTGTAGGCGGGCACGGCGGAGATCCGGATGCCGTCGAGCTCGATGGCCTCGCCCGCCTGCAGGGTGCGGACGTCGTCGATGCCGGCGCGCGGTGCCTCGCCGGCCATGGAGGCCGGCACGACGAGCCGCGTCCCGGGCTTCGCGACGCGGGCGATGTCCTCGGGCGAGAAGTGGTCGTAGTGCGCATGGGTGATGCAGACGATGTCGGCGTCGTGCGTCTCGTCGACCAGGTCGTAGGGGTCGACGTACACGACGGTGCCCGCCTCGGCCTCGATGCGGATGCTGCTGTGGGTGAGGACGCGGATGCGGTTCAGGTTCAGGCTTCTCATGATGGCTCCTAACGTCGGATCCGCGCGGGGCTTCGGGCCCTGCCCGGTCGTTGTCTGTATGTACCCGCGACCTAGGGGGTCGTTTCCGTCGCGGACCCGACGTTACAGACACCGAACACGGCGCACAGCGGCTTCATCTGCGAGAGGTTCGGCTTGGGTGCGGGCCGGGTTCGGGGAGCGGCGGTTACTCCATAGCCTGAACGTTCCAGAGCCCGAACGTCACGGAGAGCGGGGCGTCCGGGTTGAGCGTCATGTCGTCGGGGTACACCGTCATCGAGATGAGATGGGTCGTCGGGGTGCCGAAGTAGGTGTCATCGGCGGAGAAGTTGCCCAGCATGCGCGTCTCATCGAAGGGCGACGGCCCGACCGTGCTCTCGGTGAAGGCGCCCAGGCCCAGGGTGTCCGCGACCTGGCGGGCGACCGCCTCGTACTCGGAGGGGTCCCGCTCCGTATAGGAGAGCCAGACGGTGTAGCCGGTGGGGAGGGTGCCCTCGGCGAGCGTCTCATATCCGAGGTTCTCCGCCCCGTCGACGAACACAGGGTCCTCGACGGTCACGGTGATATTCACGGTGGGATCCGAGTCCTCGAAGGGGTTGTCCGCGGGCTGACCCGAGAACGTGGTCTCGCAATACCTGTATCCGCTCTGCTCCTCTTCGTAGTAGTTGTCGGCTGTGATCTCGAAGTCCAGCAGCTCGAGGTCGCTCGCGATATCGGCGACCGGACGCTCGTAGAACGTCTTGTCCTGCCAGGCGGTCAGCTCCGCCTGCGGCGTCTGCTCGGCTGCCGCCGCAGGTGCCGAACCCTGCGTCGCGGACCCGGTCGACCCGGCGGGCTGCGTTCCCTGGCTGCATCCGGCGATGAGCGCCGTCGACAGGCACAGAACCGGCACGATCATACGCGTGAACCTCATATCCCTCACTCCGTTCCTTCACGGGCGCCCGGCATCCGGGCGCGTTCCCATCTACAACATATCGGGAAGGCGAGGGGCCGACTGTTGCACAAGTGCACGTGCATCGGCAAGCGGCCGAACGCGCCGCGTGGGTGACCCGTTCGGGTGACCCGTTTGGGGACGGGGTCGAAAGGGGTCGCTTGAGCCTTTTGGGGACGGGGTCGAAAGGGGTCACGGTGAGCAGCCGACCGTGACCCGTTTGGGGACGGGGTCGGAATGAGTCGCGGATCGGTGCTGCCGTCTTGCCCCGCGCTGCCGACTTGGCGCAGGTCCTGCGCGCGGCCGGTTCGCCCTGCGCGGGCACGGGGAGGCTCGCCGCGACCTCCCGCCGGGTCGCCGTCCTCGCTATGCGCGTACTGCATAGCGGGATGGCGACCCGGCATTGTACTTCGCTGCCGGGCGCTCCCAGAATGGGGGTGTACGGAAACGGGCGCGGCCCGACCGGACCTCGGTCGAGACGGGCCGCGCCGCATGCGAGAGAGAGGCAAGCCATGGAGTATCTGAAGCTCAACAACGGCGTCGAGATGCCCGTCGAGGGCCTGGGCACCTTCCTGATGACCCCGGCGGAGGCCGAGGCCGCATCGCTCGCGGCGCTCGAGGCGGGTTACGAGCATATCGACACCGCGAACGCCTACATGAACGAGAAGGCCGTGGGCCGCGCCATCGCCAAGAGCGGTGTTGACCGCGAGAAGCTGTTCGTGTCCACCAAGCTGTGGCCGAGCGTGTACGAGGCGGGCGACGCCGCCGTCGACGGGACCCTCGCGCGCCTGGGCCTCGAGTACGTGGACATGCTGATCCTGCATCAGCCGGTGGGCGACTACCTCGCCGCATGGAAGACGATGGAGAAGGCGTACCGCGACGGCAAGGTCCGCGCGCTCGGCCTCTCCAACTTCCCGCAGGACAAGATCGCCGAGGTCATCGAGGCCGCCGAGATCAAGCCCCAGCTGGTGACCGTCGAGTGCTACCCGTACCTGCGCGCCGCGCTCAAGGACGACGGTACGGGGGTCGGGCGCCGGCAGCGAGGCGCGGGCCGTTCTGTCCGTCAGCGCGCCCTGCGGCTCGGCGAGATAAAGGCGTGCATGCACGCGATTGTCTCGCTCCGGAGGCCCCTGACTGAAACAGAGGCGTCCATGCACGCCATTGTCTCGCTCCGGATGCGTGCCGTCCGATTATGACGTGGTCATGGGGCTGCTCGCGAAGGCGGGCAAGGACGTGGTCGAGTTCGCCGGCATCATGCCCAACCCCACCTACGCCAAGGTCCAGGAGGGGGTGCGCCTGGCGCGCGAGAGGGGCGTCGACTTCATCCTCGCCGTGGGCGGCGGCAGCGTCATCGACTGCGTGAAGATCGTCTCGGTCCAGGCCAAGACCGACCGCGACGTGTGGAAGATGGAGTTCTCCGACCACGAGTTCCCCACCGGGGGCATCCCCATGGGCGCCGTCGTCACCATCTTCGGCACCGGCGCGGAGATGAACAACGGCGCGGTCATCACCAACGAAGCCACCAAGCAGAAGAACGGCATGGCGGGCAGCTTCCACAGCTTCGCCGTGCTCGACCCCGTCTACGCGCTGTCCGCGCCCATGAAGCAGGCGCTCTCCGGCGCGTTCGACATGCCCAGCCACAGCATGGAGGCCTACTTCGGCACGCCGCATGACGGCAACCTGCCCGACCTCATCGCCGAGGCGAACATGCGCTGCATCATCGACAACACGCGCAAGATGATCGCCACGCCCGCGAAGTTCGCGCGCTTCGCCACCGAGGTCTGGGGCATCGACACGGCGGGCACAGGACCGCCTAGCGGGCCGCGCCGTTGCCGGGATGGGGACGGGCCCGGAGCCGCCGCGACCGTGCTCGCGGCGGGAGTGGGGAGATCGTGCGGGTCCGTCCCCATCCCGGCACGGGGGCCCTGGAGGTCTCGCCGGATAGACGGGGCGGCCCCCGCGTCATGGTTTCATGGCGCGGGGGCTCGTCATGACGCGGGGAGCCGCCCTATCTGTCATGATGACACGGGGGACTGCCCCGTCTGCCGCTATCCGTCACGACCGGGAGGTGCGCCATGTCGGACGCATTCGTGGAAAGGCTGCCGCTCGCGCAGACGACGATCGACTACGACGTCGACCGTCGCGGCGAGGAGGGCCTGCTCGGCCGGCTGCTCGCCGACGACCGGACCCGCGTGGTGCTCGTCAACAGGGGGCTCGTGGCGGTCCCCAAGCACGCGGCCGCCGCGGCGCCGACGGCGCTCGACTGCGCCGACGACCCGGCGGCCCCCCGGCCCGACGCCGCCGCCCCGACCGGCGAGGTCGCCCTCGCGCTGCTCGGTTCGGCGGAGGTCCGCGCGGAAGCGTCCCGTCCGGGCTGCCTGCTCATCTACCTCGGCATCGACCGCTCGGAGAAGCCGGCCGTGCCCTACCTCGCCCTCGATATCACGCGCGCCCCGGATTCCGCGGCGCCCCTGTCCGCGGGCGCCGACCACGAGCAGGGCGCGTCGGCGGTGACGCTCGCCCAGCGGGCGCTGAGGGACTTCGACTGGGTCGAGCTGCGCTCCCTGGCGCCGTGCGCCTCCGTGCGGGACGCGGGGCTCGCCACGAGCGCGGTCGCGGTGAGCACCTGGCATGCCCATCAGCGCTTCTGCCCGGCGTGCGGGCACCCGGTCGAGCCCGCCCTCGCGGGATGGGCCCAGACCTGCACCGGCCCCGACGACGGGGACCGCCTCCTGTTCCCCCGCATCGAGCCCGCGGTCATCACGGTGATCGTGGACGATGACGACCGGGTCCTGCTGCAGCACAACGCCGCATGGCGGCCGCGCTTCCACTCGGTCTCCGCCGGTTTCGTGGAGGCGGGCGAGAGCCTGGAACACGCGGTCAGGCGCGAGGCGCGCGAGGAGGTGGGGGTCGAGCTCGACGAGGTGGGCTACCTCGGGTCGCAGAGCTGGCCGTTCCCCGCGTCGATCATGCTCGCCTTCCGCGCCCGCGCATGCGGCGGGGAGGTGCGCGCGGACGGGGAGGAGGTCTCTTCGGTTCGCTGGTTCACCCGTTCGGAGCTCGCCGCCGCCCTCGCGCGGGGCGAGGTCGAGCTCCCCGGCCGCGCATCGATCGCGCGCCATATGATCGAGGACTGGTACGGCGGCCCGATCGGCTGACGCCGCGGTCCGTCCCGCGGGGCTGGCCCGGCCGTCGAGCTCTTCGGCTGCTGACCGCGCCAGGTGGGAAAAAAGTGCCTGTCACTTTTTTCCCATCGCGGCGGCGGGTGCGGGAAAAAAGTGACAGGCACCATTTTCCCGCATAGCTGGATGTTCCGTGAGATCGCCTGCGGGCTGGTAGGATGCCGGTAACCGTGACGAGGAGGATCCCATGGCCCAGACCGTGCTGGTCGCCGAAGACGACCCGGATATCGTCGAGCTGCTGACGCTCTACCTCTCGGGCAGCGGATACGAGGTCGTCTCCGCCGGCGACGGGGAGCAGGCGCTCGAGCTGCTGCGCACGCGCTCCGTGGACGTGGCGCTCGTGGACATCATGATGCCGCGCATGAACGGCTACGACCTCATCAAGGCGGTGCGCGCCGAGAGCGACATCCCCGTCATCATCGTCTCCGCGCGCAGCATGCCCGCCGACAAGATCGTCGGGCTCGACGCCGGTGCGGACGGGTACATCTCCAAGCCCTTCGACCCGCTCGAGGTGACCGCCTACATCCGCGCCGTCCTGCGCCGCAGCTCCCCCGATGCGGCCCGTTCCGCCTCCGAGGGCGCTGCGTCCGGCCCGGATGCCGCGGGCTCGCCCGCCGGCGTGGCGGCGTCGGCCGTGGTGGCCTGCGGGGAGCTCGCCTTCGACACCGAGCGCCTTGTGCTCTCCAAGCGCGGCGAGCCCGTGGCGCTCACCGCCGCCGAGCTCAAGATCATGGCCGCCTTTATGTCCGCCCCGGGGCGCGTGTTCAGCAAGGACCAGCTCTACGCCTGCGTGAACGGCGAGCCCGCCGTGGGCGGCGCGGGCAGCGTGATGGTGCACATCTCCAACATCCGCGCCAAGCTCGAGGACGATCCGCTGCGCCCCCGCTTCATCAAGACCGTCCGCGGCCTGGGGTACCGGCTCGATGGCTAGCACCGAGAGCCCCCACACCCACGGCGCCCGCACCCACGGCGCCCGCGCCGGCCGCGCGACCCGCGCCGAAGGCCCCCGCACCGGGCACGGGGCCCGCGCCCGCCTGCACGGCGCATGGGAGGCGGTCCGCACGAGCCTCGCGGTCCGCTGCCTCGCCGTGGTGGTGGCCTACGCGCTGGCGGTCATGGCGCGGTTCTCCGGCATCGGCGCGGTGGGCGAGGCGATGCTCGACAACGCCTTCCCCTCCATGGAGACGGTGCTCGAGCGCGAGGCCGAGCTCGCGCGCGACGACTTCGCGGCGCTGCAGTCCCCCGCGTTCGAGAACTGCCTGGTCACGGTCTTCGACGGGCGGGGCGCGCGCCTGTACGCCTCGAACGAGAAGGCGGCGCGCAAGGTGCGCTCGACGGACCTCCCGCTCATCAACGGGTACGAGGAGAACGCCTTCTACGAGGTCTTCCGCGAGCGCGCGGACGACGGCTCGACCCGCTACCGCATCATGCTGTGCACCTACGACGAGCAGAGCGACTACAGCAAGGTCGTCGAGTCCTGGTGCGTGCTCGACGAGGGGCTGCAGATCGTGGAGGGCGACCTGTTCTCGGGCAGGACCGCGCTCACGCAGCGGGAGTTCGACTTCATCACGGGCATCTATGACGCGCAGATGACCGTCGAGCGGCTCGACTACCGGACCGAGAACGGGGCGTCCCGCACCCTCGTGCTCGTCGCCCCCATGGTGAGCGACACGCGCTACCAGCAGGTCCTGAACGACGTCTCGGGCATCTCGCTGCTCGGGGCCCCGATCGTGGTCGCACTCACCGCCGTCGCGGCCTGGGCGCTCGTGCGCGTCGCGCGCGGGGCCGCCCGCCCGCTCGACCGCGCCATCGACGCCTACCGCCGCGGGGACGAGGAGGCGGCCGCCGGCGAGCGGGTGCCCACCGAGCTCATGCGCACCTACGGCAACTTCACCGACCTCATGGACGAGCTCGCGGCGTCGCGGCGGGAGCGTCAGCGCATCGTGGCCGACGTCTCGCACGACCTCAAGACCCCGCTGACGGTGATCCGCGGGTACGCGCAGGCGTTCGCCGAGGGCCGCGTGCCGCCGGAGAAGGAGCGCGCCTACCTGCGCGCCATCGCCGAGCGCTCGATCGCGGCGACCGAGCTCATCGACACGCTCGTGAGCTACGCCAAGATGGAGCACCCCGAGTACGAGCCGGCGCTCGTGCGCGCGGACGTCTCCGAGCTGGTGCGCGCGGTCGCCCGCCGCGCCGAGCCATCGGTCGAGCAGGCGGGCTGCTCGCTCGAGGTGGACGCGGCGCCCGGGGCGCTCGCGGAGGTCGACCGCGAGCTGTTCGAGCGCGTCCTGCTCAACCTCGTGGACAACGCCTGGTCCCATAACGCCGCGGGGACGCGGATCCGCGTGAGCTGCGCGCCGGCGGGCGAGGGGGGCGCCGTGCAGGTGAGGGTGGCCGACACCGGCGCGGGCTTCGCGCCGGAGATCGCGGCCCACGCCTTCGAGCCCTTCGTGACCAGCAACGCTGCGCGCTCCTCGGACGGCGGGACGGGCCTCGGGCTGTCCATAGCCCGGCGCGCGGTCGAGCTCATGGGCGGGTCGATCCGCCTGGAGGAGCCGTGCGCCCCGTGGGGCGCCGTCGTGACGGTCGAGCTGCCCGCCGCCGGCCCCGGCGACACGGGGGAGCCCCGCCGGCCCCGGTGATGCCGTCGCGGAAGCCGGCGCGGCGCCCGCCTGCACCCGCCCGCCCTTCGCCCGGTATCCGAACCTAAACGAACCTTAAGCCTGCCTTCAGCCGACCTGAAGGACGCCCCTCCACACTGATAGTCGTCAAGTATCCGTGCCGACGACAGGAGGGCATATGGACGAGTCGATGCGAAGGGCGGTCGCGAGCGCGACCGGTGCGCGCGTCGGCACCCGCATGCGGTACCGGCACACGGCCCTGCGCTTCCTCGAGCGCGGCGCCCATCTGCACCCGGGCAAGACCGCCGTGGTCGACGAGGCGGGCTCGTGCACCTACGGCCAGCTGCTCGACCGCGTCCTGGCGACCGGCACCGCGCTGATCCGGCACGGCTCCGCCGGCATGCCGGTCCTCGTGTTCATGGAGAAGGGGGCGCCGGCGCTCGCCGCGATGCTCGGCGCGCTCGCGGCCGGCGGCTTCTACGTGCCGGTCGACCCGGACGTCCCGCCCGAGCGCGCCGCCCGCATCCTCGCCTCCCTGGCGGCGGGGGAGGGTCCCCGGGGCGCTTCCGGGCAGCGCATCCCGGTCGTCGTCGGCCCCGACACGCGCGAGCGCGCACGCGAGCTGTTCGACGGCGCGGACATCCTGCTCGCAGCCGACCTCGCCGCCGCCGAGCCCGACGTCTCCCTGCTCGACCGCGCCGCCCGCGAGACGGTCGACACCGATCCCGCCTACGTGCTGTTCACCTCGGGTTCGACCGGCGCGCCCAAGGGCGTGGCCGTGAGCCACCGCGCCATCGTCGAGTTCATCGGGAGCTTCGTCGACACGCTGGGCATCCGTTCCGGCGAGGTCGTGGGCAACCAGGCGCCGTTCGACTTCGATGTCTCCGTGAAGGACGTCTACGGCACCCTGGCGGCCGGCGCGACCCTCGTCATCCTGCCGCGCCGTCTGTTCTCGCGTCCCGCCGAGCTCATGGACGCCCTGGTGGAGCACCGCGTGACCACGGTGATCTGGGCCGTCGCGGCGCTGTGCCTGCTGTCGAGCCTGCACGGGCTCGAGCACGCGGAGCTGCCCCGCCTGCGCACGGTGATGTTCAGCGGCGAGGTCATGCCCCTCGAGCACCTGCGCCGCTGGCGCGAGCACGTGCCCTGGGCGCGCTTTGTGAACCTGTACGGCCCCACCGAGGTCACGTGCAACTGCACCTACCACCTGCTCGACCCGGCGCGCCCCTACACGGGCGGGATCCCCTTGGGGCAGCCGTTCCCCAACCGCCGCGTGCTGCTGCTCGACGAGCGGGGCCTCCCGGTGACCGAGCCGGGCGCGGTGGGCGAGCTGTACGTGGGCGGGTCGGCGATCGCGCTGGGCTACTACGGGGACGAGGCGCGCACCGCCGCGTCCTTCGTGCGCCGCCCAGGCTCGCGCGGCGTGCCCGAGACGCTCTACCGCACCGGCGACCTGGCGCGCGTGGGCTCCGCCGGCGAGCTGTTCTTCTGCGGGCGCGTGGACAACCAGGTGAAGCACCTGGGGCACCGCGTCGAGCTCGAGGAGATCGACGCCGCCTTCGAGCGCCAGCCCGGCGTGGACCGTTGCCGCTGCGCCTACGACGCCGACCGGGCGCGCCTCTGCGCGTTCTTCGAGGGCGGGGCGGACCCGGCGGCCCTGCGCCATGCGGTCGCGCGCTACCTCCCGGTGCCGCTCGTCCCGTCGCGCATCGAGCGCGTCGACGCCATGCCCCTCACCAAGAACGGCAAGGTCGACCGCGCCGCCCTGCTCGAGGGGCTGCGGGCGCGCGCCCGCGCCCGGCGCGGCGCCCCGGCGTGAGGCGCCCCCGGCCGCAGGCGGCCCGTTTCTGACGCCGCATCCCGCCCGACGACCCGAATACCCTCCGAGAGCTTCCGAAAGGAGCGTCTTCCATGATCGATCCGACCGTCGCGACCCCGTGCGCCCCCGCGGGGGCGCCGTCCGCGGGCGAGGGCCCCGCCGACGCCGAGCTGTCCGAGCTCGCGCGCGCCTTCGGAACCCCGCTGTACGTCTTCGACGACCGCGAGCTCGCCGCGCGCGTCGCCCGCCTGCGCGCCGCGCTGCCCGCGGGCACGGGCCTGTGCTACGCCATGAAGGCCAACACCTTCATCCTGCCCGAGCTCGCCGGGGTCGTCGACCGCATCGAGGTCTGCTCGCCCGGCGAGTACCGCATCTGCCGCGAGGTCGGCGTGCCCTGCGGGAAGCTCGTGGTCTCGGGCGTGCACAAGGACGATGCGACCGTCGCCGCCGCCGTCGCGGACCGCGCGGGCATCCTCACCGTCGAGTCCCGCGCGCAGATGGAGCTCATCTGCCGCCATGCCCGCGAGCAGGGCGTGCGCGTGCCGGTGCTGCTCCGCCTGTCGAGCGGCAACCAGTTCGGGCTCGACGGCGAGGCGCTGACCGGGCTCGTCCGGGAGCACCTCGGCTCCGGCTGCGTCGAGCTGCGCGGCGTGCAGTTCTTCTCGGGGACCCAGAAAGCGGCCGTCCGCCAGGTCTCCCGGGAGCTCGAGCGCATCGACCGCTTCCTGGCCGAGCTCGAGCTGGCGACCGGCTGGGCGCCGCGGGAGTTCGAGTACGGGCCCGGCCTGCCGGTCGCCTACTTCGAGGCGGACGCCTTCGACGAGGACGCCTGCCTGGCGGCGCTCGCGCGCGGGCTGGAGGGCATGGCGTTCTCCGGCGAGGTCTCGCTCGAGGTCGGCCGCAGCATCGCGGCGAGCTGCGGCACCTACCTCACGCGCGCGGTGGACGCGAAGGTCAACCGCGGCCGGAACTACGCCATCGTGGACGGCGGCATCCATCAGCTCGTCTACTACGGCCGGTCGATGGCCATGCAGCTGCCGCCGTGCCGCGTGCTGGGGCGCGGGCGGGCCGCTCCGGGCGATCGTCCGGTCGAGCCCTGGAACATCTGCGGTTCGCTGTGCACCGTCAACGACGTGCTCGCCAAGCAGCTGCTCCTGCCCGGGCTCGATGTCGGCGACGTGCTGGCCTTCTCGCGCGCGGGCGCCTACTGCGCCACCGAGGGCATCTCGCTGTTCCTGAGCCGCGACCTGCCGGGCGTCGTCGTGATCGACCGTGCGGGCGTCCCCCGATGCGTGCGCGGCGCGCTGCGGACCGACGGCCTGAACACCCCCGCGCCGTCCGTCCCGACCGGCCCCGCCCCGGCCGCGCCCGCCCGTTAGCCGCCGGGCGCCCCCGCGCCCGCCCGACCGCCCGAGGCGGCGGCCGACCCATCCCACCTCCGGCCCGGACCGGGCCGGACGACCTGAAGAAGGAGTACCGATATGGACGCCATCCTGGATATCCTCGAGGACCTCAAGCCCGGCGAGGACTACCGCTCCCGCACCGACCTGGTCGATGCGCGCGTGCTCGACTCGCTCACCATCCTCGCGCTCGTATCCGAGCTCGAGGAGACCTTCGACATCGCCATCCCCGCGGTGGAGATCGTCGCGGAGAACTTCAACTCGCTCGAGGGCATGTGGGCGATGGTCTGCCGCCTGCAGGAGGAGTCGTTCTAGGGAGGGCCCGACGGCCCTCCCGTGCCGGCGCCTCCCGGGGAGGGGCGCACCCGCCGGGCGGGTCGGCCCCCGTGTTTTCGCAACCGCACGTCAACGGATAGATTGCCATGGATTCCTACTTCTCCGTGATCTGCCTCGGGCTGTTCGTGCCCGTGACGGTGATCGCCTACCAGATCGCGCCCCGCCGGGCGCGCCCCTTCGTCCTGCTCGCGGCGAGCTACCTGTTCTTCTGGAGCCTGAGCGGCGCGCTGCTGGCCTTCCTGCTGCTCTCCACCGTGAGCGTCTGGGCGGTCGGCCTGGCGCTCGGCGCGCTGCTCGACGTCCGCGACCGGGAGCTGGCCGCCCCCGGGGCGGACCGGCGCTCGGTGCGCCGCCTGTGCCGCCGCCGCATGCGCACCGCCCTCGCGATCGGGCTCGCGGTGAACCTCGGGGTCCTCGCCGCCCTCAAGTACCTGCCGTTCTTCTCCCGTCTCGCCGCCCCGCTCCTCGCCTGCCTGGGAATCGGGGCGCCCACGGGGGGATTGGGGATCGGCATCCCCATCGGCATCTCGTTCTACACCCTGTCGGCCGTCTCCTACCTGGTCGACGTCTACCGCGAGCAGGTGCCGGCGGAGCGCCGGCCGCTGCGGCTCGCGCTGTTCCTCGCCTTCTTCCCGCAGATCATGGAGGGCCCCATCTGCCGTTTCGGGCAGACCGCGGACGCCCTGTGGGCGGGGCGCCCCGTCACGCCCTCCGGCCTCTACGCGGGCTCGGTGCGCATCCTGTGGGGCATCGCCAAGAAGATGATCGTGGCGGACCGCGTGAACATCCTGGTCAAGACCGTGTTCGCGAACCACGGGTCCTACGACGGCGGCGTGATCGCGCTCGCCGCGGTGCTCTACACCGTGCAGCTGTACTGCGATTTCTCCGGCACGATGGACTTCGCGGTGGGCATGGGGCGCATCTTCGGGGTGAGCATGCCGGAGAACTTCAGGCAGCCGTTCGCCTCGCGCACCGCGGCGGAGTTCTGGCAGCGCTGGCATGTCACGCTCGGCACCTGGCTGCGCGACTACGTGTTCTACCCGGTCTCGCTCTCGCGCCCCGCCAAGCGGCTGACGACGCGGGCGCGCCGCCTGCTCGGCAACCGCATGGGCCCGCTGGCGGCGAGCGCCGTCCCGCTCGCCTGCGTCTGGTTCCTGAACGGCCTGTGGCACGGGGCGGGCGGGCAGTACCTGCTGTTCGGCCTGTACTACTTCGTCATCATCTGGCTCGGCGGCATGGCGGGCCCGGTCTCCGCGCGGCTCTGCGCCCTGGCGGGCATCGACCGCGACGGCCACGCCTGGCACGCCTGGCAGCGCGTCCGCACCCTCGCGGTGGTGTTCGCGGGCGAGCTCGTCTTCCGCTCAGCCGGCGCCCATGACGCCCTGGCGATGCTGGGTGGGCTTCTCGAGCGCTTCTCCCTCGCGTCGTTCTTCGACGGGACGGTGCTCTCGCTGGGCATGGACGCGGCGGATTTCGGCGCGGTCGCGGCGGCCGTGGCGGCGCTCGCGGTCGTCGGGCACCTGCGCGAGCGCGGCGTCCACCTCCTGGACGGCGTGCGCCGGGCGCCGGCGGTCCCACGCACGGCGGCGGTGTTCGCCCTCGTCCTCGCCATCATCGTGTTCGGGGCGTACGGGCCGTCCTACATCCCCGTCGACCCGATGTACGCCCAGTTCTGACCCCTTCGCGGCCCGTGCCCGGCACGCGCGGCGCCACGGCGGCACCCGGGGAGCCCGCCTCCCCGAAGAGCCCTTCCCCCCCCCACCGGGGCGCATGCGAAACGCGGACTTGCTCCAACCCCTTCCGCATCCCGGACGGGTGGGGCGGGCTCCCCGGGTGCCGCCGTATCCCGCCGAGCGCGGGGCCGATGATCGGGGCGGCCGTCCGGGAGCTTCCCGGCGTCCGCCGCCGTACGGTCGCCCGTCGCGGCCGCCAGCAAGCCGCGGGCGCCCGGCGCCCGCCCTCAGACCTCGCCGCCGCATCCTGCCGCACCTCCCAGAAAGGAGAGACCCCCCCATGAACCGCTTCTTCCGCCCGGTGCGGCGCATCCTCGCCTCCCTGGCCGTCGCGGTGTCGGCGGTCGCCGTGCTCGCCGCCGCGTCCCATGTGGTGATGCCCAAGAACAACCAGGCGGAGTTCGGCCAGATCGACGCTTCCGCCAACGGGGTGATGGGCGAGCCCGCGAACAGCATCGACGTCCTGTTCCTCGGGGACTCCGAGGCGTTCAGCTCCTTCTCGCCCCTGCAGATGTGGGATGAGCACGGCATCGCCTCGTACGTGTGCGCGACGAGCGCCCAGCGGCTGTGCTACACGCGCACCCTGCTGCTCCGCGCGCTCGAGAACCAGTCCCCGCGCACGGTCGTGCTCGAGACGAACTGCATCTTCGCCTCCTTCGGCCCCGCCGCGGCGGTCAAGCGCACGGCCCAGGACATCTTCCCGGTGTTCGAGTACCACGACCGGTGGAAGAGCCTGCGGCCCGAGGACTTCCTGGGGACCGTGCGCCATACCTGGACCGACGAGCTGAAGGGCTTCCGCCTGCGCAAGCCCAGAAAGGTCGTCGCCGCCGACGCGACCGGGCACATGGCCCCGAGCGACGCCGTGGCGGACCTGCCCGCGCTGAACCGCCTGTACCTGGAGGACATCGCGCGGATCTGCCGCGAGCACGGGGCCCGTCTGGTGCTCGTGTCCGTCCCCAGCACGAAGAACTGGAGCACGGCGCGCCACAACCGCATGGTCCAGGTCGCCTCCGAGCTCGGGGTCGACTACCACGACCTCAACACGGGCGACGAGCTGGTCGCGGTCGACTGGTCCCAGGACACCTACGACGGGGGCGACCACCTGAACCTCGCGGGGGCGCAGAAGGTGTCCGCGGTGGTGGGGAGGATGCTCTCCGAGCGCTACGCCGCGCCCGATCGGCGCGGAGACGAGGCCTACGCCTCGTGGGACGACGCGCTCGCCCGCTATCGGGAGCGCCTCGCCGCCCTGTGAGCGCCCCGCGCGGCCGCCGCGGGCACTCGCGTTCGCACGGCCCGTCGATGACGACCCCGCCGGGGGCTGCCGTCCCGCCGTGTGCGGGCCTGCTTCCCGCATCTGCCGTCTGAACATGTATAGTTGTGGTTCGGACAGACAGGAGGGGAGGGGCGATGGCCGCATGGGATGACGGCGACGGCCGCCGCGACGGGGGCGCGGAGGCGTCCTTCGCGGCGTTTCTCGCCGCGTACAACGACATCAACGCGATGTACGACGCGTTCGCGCGCCGCAGCGGCGTCTCGGTGACGGAGTTCTGGGCCCTGCTGTACGTTTCGGAGGGCGTGACCGAGCAGCACGAGCTCGCGCGCACGCTCTCGCTCAGCAGGCAGACGGTCAACTCGGCGATCTCGAAGCTCGTCGAGCGCGGCTACGTCGAGCTCGTTCCGGACGCCACCGACCGGCGCGTCAAGCACGTGCGCCTCACGCCGGCGGGCGAGGCGTTCGCCGGCGAGCACATCGGCGCGCTGCACGGGCTCGAGGAGCGCCTGTGGAGCGGGTTCGACGAGTACGACCGCAACGAGCTCGGCGCGCTGCTGGCGGAGTTCCGCGATGCGATGCGTGTGGCCCTCTCCTCGGTATGGGACGACGACCCGCCCCCGCTCCACCGTTCGGCCCGTAGCCGCCGCAGGTAAGCGTCCGGGCATGGGTTCGTCCGGGACGGGTTCGTTTCAACCCATTTCCGCGTCCGAGGGATGTGGGCGCCTCAGACGTCCCGCGCCCGCCCCGCCGCCCCGGACGCCCCGCGCCCGCCGGCCGCGCCGCGTCGCATGGTGCGGAATCTTCACACGTTGTAACTTAGCCATTTACAACTGAGGGCGGAAACGGGTAAGCTTCGTGGGTACATCGAGCGTCCGTATCATGTGGAGGAGGGCCCATGCAGATCTCGACCCGGTTTTCCATCGCCGTGCACACGCTGCTGTGCATCGCGTACTTCTCGCCGGAGACCAAGGTGACCTCGGCGTTCGTCGCCGCGAGCGTGAACGCCAACCCGGTGGTGATCCGCCGCGCGTTCGGCCAGCTCAAGGACGGCGGGCTCATCAAGGTCGAGAAGGGCGTGGGCGGCGCCTCGCTCGCACGTCCCGCGCAGGAGGTGACGTTGCTCGACGTGTTCCGCGCGACGGAGAGCGTCGAGGGCGACCTGTTCGGCTTCCATGCCCATCCCAACGAGGACTGCCCGGTCGGCCGCAACGTGCACGCGGTGCTCGACGAGGAGCTGGCCGCGGCGCAGGCCGCGCTGGAGGGCCGGCTCGCACAGACGACCCTCGCGGACCTGCTCGACCGCCTCGCCGCCTGCCGAGCGCGCGAGGATGCGGAGACGCCGTCGGGCGCGTAGGAAGTCGGGCGGATCGGTCGGTCGGGCGCGGCCTCCCGGGCGAACCGCTTCGCGGCCGTCCCTCGCCTGGGCCTTCGGGCCAGATACGCTCCCTTGCCGAGCCGCCGAGCCGGATGCGATCCCTTGCCGAGCCGCCGGGCGGGCGCGGCCGCCTCGACCGCACGCCGCCGAGACCATGAATCGAACCCGGGCACCTTCTCGTGCCCTCTTCCGGGCGGCCCGGGGCCGTCCTAGGGTGGTGCTGCGCGAAGACCCCGAGCCGAGTCGGATGCAGGAGGGGACGACATGCTGAACGGGACGTTGCGATTGGTGGGGGCGCCGAAGCGCGCGAACTGGGACGATCGGATCGAGCGGCTCGCCCGGGCGCTCGAGGAGAGCGACGCGGTGGTGATCGGCGCCGGCGCGGGGCTGTCGACCTCGGCGGGCCTCACCTACACCGGGGAGCGCTTCCAGCGCTGGTTCGGCGACTTCATCGACCGCTACGGGTTCACCGACATGTACTCGGGCGGCTTCCATCCCTTCGGCAGCTTCGAGGAGCACTGGGCCTACTGGAGCCGCTACATCTACTGCAACCGCTATGTGAAGGCGCCGGGGAGCGCCTACGACGACCTGCTCGCGCTCGTGCGCGACCGGGATAGCTTCGTGCTCACCACCAACGTGGACCACCAGTTCCAGCTCGCGGGCTTCGACACCCGTCGCCTGTTCTACACGCAGGGGGACTACGGCCTGCTTCAGTGCAGCGTCCCCTGCCATGACCGCACCTACGGCAACGAGGGGACGGTTCGCGCGATGCTCGCGGCCCAGGGGTACGTCGAGGATGGTGCGGGAGGCCTCCATCTTCCCGAGGGCGTCCGCCCGCGCATGGAGGTCCCATCGGACCTGGTGCCCCGCTGCCCGGTCTGCGGTAAGCCCATGGCCATGAACCTGCGGTCGGACGACACCTTCGTGGAGGACGAGGGGTGGCATCGCGCCGCTGGGCGATGGGCGGACTTCCAGCGCCGCCACGAGCGGATGCGCGTGCTCTACCTCGAGCTCGGGGTGGGTTACAACACGCCGGTCATCATCAAGTTCCCGTTCTGGCGCGCGGTGGCTGGCAATCCGCGGGCGACCTACGCCTGCCTCAACCTGGGCGAGGCCGTCGCGCCGGCGGATATCGAGCGCCAGTCGATCCTCATCGACGGGGACATCTCGGCCGCCCTCGCCGCCCTGCGCGACAGGTAGGATGCGCCCGCGTGTCATCCGTCACGCCACCCCGCCCTCTCTCGGATCCACAATGTAACTAGCTAAGTTACAACATGGAGGAACGATGGAGGATCGGACGTCTCTATTGTAACGATTGACATTACAACCGATATGCGGTGTACTGGATGCCGTTATAAGATGTAATGATTAGTGTTACATCAAAGGGAGGCGGACAGCCTCTGGACACGAGAAGGGAAGCAACCATGAAGATCGCAGTCGTATGCGCCAACGGCAAGGCCGGCAAGCTCATCGTGAAGGAGGCCGTCGACCGCGGCCATGACGTGACCGCGGTGGTGCGCGGCGAGAACCAGACGGTGGCTCAGCATACGCTGGTCAAGGACCTATTCGACCTCACCTCGGAGGATCTCGCCGGCTTCGACGCCGTCGTCGACGCCTTCGGCGCCTGGACGCCCGAGACCCTGTCCGAGCACAGCACCTCGCTCGCTCACCTGTGCGACATCCTGTCCGGAACCGAGACCCGTCTGCTGGTCGTCGGCGGTGCGGGCAGCCTGTACGTGAACCCCGAGCACACCGCCGTCGTGGCCGACGGCCCTGAGTTCCCCGAGGCCTTCAAGCCCCTGGCCGCCGCCATGGCCGCAGCCCTCGTCGAGTTGCGCCGTCGCGATGACGTGCGCTGGACCTACATCTCCCCGGCGGGCGACTTCCAGGCCGATGGCGAGCGCACCGGTGCCTACATCCTGGCGGGGGAGGAGCTGCGCCTGAACGACGCGGGCGAGTCGGTGATCTCGTACGCGGACTACGCGATCGCGATGGTGGACGAGGTCGAGCGCGCCTCCGACGCCCACATCCGCCAGCACATCTCCGTCGTGCGCCGCTAGCGTCGCGGGTGCGGGCCGCAGGGCGTCTGCGTCGTCAGGGTTCTGGGCGCGCGTCACATGACGGCCGCCTCGTCAAGCCCGGGGCGGACGCGCTGCGGGGCGCTCTGGGCTGTGCGGGACGGGGCCCGACGCTGCACGGGCCCGTCACCGCGCGGCGCGCCCTCTGCCATGCGACGTGGGGCTGCGGTCCCGCTGCAGCGCGGGGCTCCGCGTTACCGCGCGGCGCGGAGCCTTCGTCCCAGCGAGACAATGGCGTGCATGCACGCGTTTGTATCGCTGGGACGGGTTCTGAGCGAGACGATGGCGTGCATGGACGCCTTTGTTTCGCATGGATGTACGCGGTGAGACAATGGCGTGCATGCACGCGGATGTTTCGCCCAGAGCACTCGTAAGCGAGACGATGACGTCCATGCACGCATTTGTTTCGCTGGGTCTGTGCGTCCGAGCGGCCGCGGCGCTGCACATCCGAGCGGCAGCGGGCCCGTGCGTCCGGATAGCCGCGGGCCTGGGAACCCGGGCAGGTGCAGGCGGATCGACAGGGGAGGCGACGATGGAGAAGATGCGGAAGACGGAGCTGGTGCGGCGTGCGGTCGCATGGCTCGTCGCGGAGCGGCGGGCGCAGGGCGGATGGCTCCCGTTGGGGGAGGCCCCCGACGCGGGCGCTCCGTTCGAGGTCCACTGGCGGGCCTTCCGCGCACTCGTCAACACCCGTGAGGCCGCACCGGCGGACCCGGCGTTCCTCGCGGTCCAGGATGAGCTGCTGCGCGGCATGATCGAGGAGGCCGGCGTCACGCGCGTGCGGGATATCGCGCCCACGGCGCGAGACGGCCGGCTCTCCATATGGCAGGGGGATATCACCACGCTCGCCGCCGATGCCGTCGTGAACGCGGCGAACGCCGAGATGACCGGATGCTGGCGGCCGCTGCACGCCTGCATCGACAATGCCATCCACACCTACGCCGGCGTGCAGCTGCGCCTTGAGTGCGCGCGCATCATGGAGCGCCAGGGCCACCCCGAGCCCACGGCGCGGGCGAAGGTCACCGGCGCGTACAACCTGCCGGCGCGGCGCGTCATCCACACCGTGGGACCCATCGCGCAGGGAGGCCCCACCGAGCTGCACCGGCGCGAGCTCGCCGGCTGCTACCGGGCATGCCTGGACGCCGCGACGGCGGAGGGCCTCTCGAGCATCGCCTTCTGCTGCATCTCGACGGGCGTCTTCGGGTTCCCGCGAAAGGAGGCGGCGCGGATCGCCGTCGACACCGTGCGCGGCTGGCTGGACGCCCATCCGGACGCGGGCATGCGCGTCGTCTTCAACGTCTTCTTGGACGAGGACGAGCGCATCTACCGGCGGATGCTGGGATAGGGCGGGCGCCCGCGCCGCGGAGGGGCCGAGCGCCCGCCCGGTTCGCCGCTCGCGCTGCGGCGGGGAGCCCGCGGCATGCGGGGACCGACCCGTCGCAGCGCGTCATGACCTTCGTCTTGCGGGGCGCCCGCGGCACGCGGGGGCCGGCGCGCCCCGCCTCCGGACAACTAGGCGATGCGGTAGACGTAGCCCTCCTTGCGCGGCTTCGCGGCGGGCTCGGGTCCGTCGGCGTACCCCAGGATGCAGTGGCCGATGCCCTCGTAGGCGTCGGCGTCGATCCCCAGCCGCTCGAGGAGCGCGCGGCCCTCCGGGCGCTCGAACTCCTCCTTGGCGCGGTGGATCCAGCAGCTCGCGAGGCCGAGGCCGTGGGCTGCGTTCATCAGGTTTCCCATGACGAGGCTGCCGTCGTACACGTGCGTCGGCCGGTCCTTGCGCGCGAGCACGACGAGCACCGCGGGCGCCCCGTAGAAGGGGTCCGAGTCCGCGCCCATGATCTCGGCGTTGAGATGGGAGAGCTCGTCGCGCGTCGCGCGGTCGGTGATGGCCACGATGATCGGCGACTGCGCGCCCATGCCGGTCGGTGCGTACGTCCCCGCCTCCAGGACCTTGTCGAGCAGCTCCTCGGGTACCGGGTCGTCCCGGTAGCTCCGGACGCTGCGGCGGGTGAGAAGCGCTTCCATGATGTCCATACGGTACTCCTTTCATCGGCGCCGCGGAGGCGGCCTCTCCGTGCCGGGCCGTCCTTATGGGCGGCGCCCCCGTTTCAGGGACGCGACGCCCGCCCGAATCCGCGGCTGCCGGGTTTGTACTCCTTTGTACCCATATGGTCGCCCGCCGGCGACGCCGTTGCCCGCGGGCTGCCTTACGGCTCATAGACGCGCGTCGGATGGGCTCGCCGACCGCGAAGCGCGGCAGCCCGGTCCCACGGGCGTGCCCTTCCGGCTCACGGCGCCGTGCGACCCTGAGGACGCCGCCTGTCCGGTTCCGGGGCCCGCCGGCGGTCAGGTCCCGTTGCCCACAGCGCTTCCGCCGGCCCGCGGCGCCGCGCCGTCACGGTATCATCATGGGGAGGGGAAGGGGGCGCGATGGCGCAGTTCGCATCCGACACATCCGGCCGCAGCGCGGCCGATTGGGCGAGGGCCCTGGCGATCCTGCTGGCGGGCCTGACCGTCGCGCATCTGGGCGTGACCCTGTTTTTGCAGGCGAACCTGGGGACCGACACGTTCACCGTGTTCATCCAGGGGCTCTCGCGCGTCTTCGGCCTGACGGTCGGAACGGTCCACGTCATCGTCCTGTGCATCCTCATGGCCGTGATGCTCGCCGGCACCAAGGGATACGTCAAGCCGGGGACCGTGGTCTGCGCGTTCTGCGGCGGTCCGATAATCGACGCCTTCACCTGGCTCCTCCAGGGTGCTGTCAACGGCGGCTCCCCGCTCGGGCTGCGTGCCGTCAGCATGCTCGCGGGGTGCGTCATCCTCTCGCTCGGAAGAGGGTGCGGACATTTCTTTGGACCGGCTACGCCGCCAGTCCCAGGCTCCTCCGGTACTGCATCGGGCTCATCCAGCCCAGTCTCTCCTTCGGCCGTCCCTCGTTGTAGTATCTCAGATACGAGTCGAG
>DXAO01000025.1 GCA_019117005.1 Candidatus Collinsella stercoripullorum
GCGGGGCTTGTCGCCGGCCTTTCCGCGCGGGAGCAGATGTCTTCGAGCCTGCTCGCCGTGCCGCTCACGGTGGTTGCGCTGGCGCCCATCCTCGCGTTCATGTCCGGCACCGTCCGCGCGATCACATGGTTCTGGCCGTTGGGCCCCGTGGCCGAGATCCTGTGCACCGCGAGCGGCATGGACGCGATAGCTCCCGTGCCGGTGCTTGCAGGGCTTGCCGTCGTGTGGACGGCGGCCATGTCCGCGCTTGCGGCGCGGAGCTGCGGTCGCTTCGCCCGCGACCTTGCCGCCGAGCGCAACCGGCTCGTGTAGCGGGATTTCCTTCGCAGGTCATTGCGGGTCATTTGACGAACCTATGGGTTGGAACGAACCCGTCCTCAACGATCCCACTTCCGATGCGCTGGCGCTAACGGAAGTGAAGTGCGACTCACTTCCGTTAATTCGAGGCAACGGAAGTGAATGGATTGCATTTTAGGGACTGTCCCTATAGTTTCACCTGTCTGCCGTCTGCCGGGATATGGGACAAAACGGCTGGGGGCCGCGGTATCATGTGCTGCACGTGGTAAATCCGAGAAAGGGGGCCGAGGATGGCCGAAGAGCTGTTCGTGGGTATCGACGTGGGCGGAACGACCGTCAAGGAGGGCCTGGTCAACCGCGAGGGCAAGATCCTGTCCAAGTTGAGCGTGCCCACGCCGCCGCTGGTGGACGAGGCCGGCTACGCCGCGGTCATCGACGGCATCAAGAGCCTGCTCGACGCCCAGGACGGCGACGTCGTCCTCAAGGGCATCGGACTTGCGGTTCCGGCCCCGGTCCCCGATGACGGCGACGTCAAGCTCATCGCCAACGCCTCGATCGACCTCCAGGGGCTCGGCGCGGCGCTCAGGGACGCGTTCGGCGGCGCCGCCGTCGCGTTCGTGAACGATGCCAACGCGGCCGCGCTCGGCGAGATGTGGCGCGGTTCGGCGCTCGGCCATCGCAGTATGGCGCTCGTGACGCTCGGCACGGGCATCGGCGCCGGCGTCGTCGTCGACGGCAAGGTCATCGGCGGCGCCAACGGTGCGGGCGGCGAGGTCGGCCACACCTGCGTGAACCCCGCCGAGGAGCGCGTGTGCGGCTGCGGGCGTCACGGCTGCCTCGAGCAGTACGCGTCCGCGACCGGCGTCGTGAACACCTACAAGATGGAGTGCGAGAAGCGCGGGACCCAGCCCGTCGAGCTCGCCGGTCCCTCCGACTCCAAGAGCGTGTTCGACGCCTATCAGGCGGGGGATGAGGCGGCAGCGGCGGCGGTCGACACCATGGTCGAGTATCTCGGCCTGGCGCTCGCCAACCTCGCGTGCACGGTCGACACCGAGGCCATCGTGCTCGGCGGCGGCCTGTCCGCCGCGGGCGACCTGTTCCTGGGCAAGCTCGTGGAGCGCTTCAAGCACTACACCCTGTCGGTGTGCGCCGACACCCCGATCGAGATCGCCTCGCTCGGCAACGACGCCGGGCTCATCGGCGCCGCATACGCCGGCCTGATGGAGGCGTGAGGGGCCGCCGACCCGTTCGCCCGCACATAGGGCGGGGATGCCGGACGAGCGCTCCCCGCACGGACATGGGAGGCCCTCCGCTCGCCTGCGAGCGGAGGGCCGGGTCCGAAGCCGCATGGCGATACATGCGCCGATGAAGAGGGAGCCCGGTCCGCGATCGCGGACCGGGCTCCCTCGCGCTGCGCTGCCCGCCCGGGGCCCCGCAGCCTAGCTGATGAGCGAGATGAGCTTGAGCACCAGGTCGACGGTGCCCACGTTGTAGCCTGCCGCGGCATAGCGACCCGTCAGGTTGCCGGCGTCGTCGGCGACGGCGAGGATGATCAGCGGCAGCTTCTCGGGATTGGTGAACATGCGGCGCGCCAGGCGCTCCGGCAGCTCGGAGAAGTTGTCGTAGGCGACCGTCGTGCGAGGAAGCACGGGCAGCGTGCGCGCGAGCGTGGGGTCGGCGAGCTCCTCGGCGTCGCGCACGGCGAGCACGATGGGCGCGCCCGCGTCGTCCAGGCGGCCAGCCTGCTCGCGCATCTCGTTGAGCAGGTGCTCGGTGGGCTCCATGCCCGGCTCGAGGAACACGACGATGACGGGCTTGGCATCCGTCGGGCCCGCCGCGGCGATCTCGCCGCAGTCGATCGCCGCGCCCTCGGCGTCCGCGAGCGCGA
Source organism: Candidatus Collinsella stercoripullorum (assembly GCA_019117005.1). Lineage (GTDB taxonomy): Bacteria > Actinomycetota > Coriobacteriia > Coriobacteriales > Coriobacteriaceae > Collinsella > Collinsella stercoripullorum. Next base: position 2,186 of record DXAO01000025.1, read on the forward strand.
ACGCATCGAGCTTGATGTCCTGCAGCATCTCGGAGACGTCCGGCTCGCGCAGCTTGAGCTCAATGGGGGTGCCGTCGTAGCCGGGCGTCACCTCGAAGGCGCGCTCCGCGGCGTGGACGTCGCCGTTGGGCAGGCGCACGGCGGTGGTGAGGCGGTACTCGCCGAGCGGCATCTTCACGCGGCAGACGCCGTCCTCGAACGGGGCCTTGCCCCACAGGTCGAGCACCTTGAAGCCCTGGGCCGCCTTGCCGCTCACCGCGGTGAAGTGCAGGTAGCGGGCGATGCTCCAGGTCTGGAAGTAACCGGGCGCCGGGTCGGCGTCGCTGGCGAACAGGACCTCGAAGCCCTCCTCGGCATGCTCCACGGGCACGAAGGAGCCGTGGGCGAAGTACTCGATCCCCGCATCGATGGGGTTGATGCGGGCCGCGATGCCGAAGCTGCGGCAGATCGCCACGAACAGCGAGCGGCGGGTGACGGCGCTCGCCTGGCCGGACACGAGCGCGCCGCGCGGCGTGCCCACGTAGCGCTTGGTGTGCTCGCGGGAGGTGAACGAGGTGTTCTCGCAGATCCAGTCCCACACGCGCAGCGGGTCGGCGACGAATCCGCGGACCGTCCCGGCGTCGAAGTGCGCGCGGATGAAGGCGCGGTATGCGGAGAGGTGCTCGAAGTGGGCGCGCGGACACAGCACGTAGCGCTCGTAGAGCCCCTGCGCCTCGGCCGGGTCCCCGACCCCCTCGCGTGCGAGGTAGGCGAGGGCGTCCTCGCGGACCGCGCGACCGCCCTGGATGTGGTCCTCCAGGATGTCGGCCGACAGGTCGCGGAAGTCCTTGGACGTGAGCGTGGCGAGCAGGGCCGCGCGGTCGGCGCCGTCGTCGACGGCCAGGAAGCGCTCGACCTCGGGGGCGTTGGCGAAGGCCTGCTCGAAGTAGGGCAGGCAGCCGTCCGCGTCGTGCCCGCAGGCGCGGGCGATCTCGCGGGCGCGCTCAACGCTGCCGGCGACGCGCTCGGTGCGCATGCGGTCGGCCTCGCGCTTGCGGGCGCGCCCGCGCTCGACCTGCTCGGGCGTGAGCGGGTGGGAGGGGGCGGGGTGGTCGGCCGGCGCATGGACGTCGAAGTCGACCCAGTCGGTGTCGCCGTGCACGGTCTCGTCCAGCGTGAGCTCGAGGTCGTGGCAGGCGGCGGTGTCGATGATGGCCTCCGCCATCCCGTCGCCCGTGGTGGCGACCACGCGCAGGGTGCCCTCGCCGACCACGATGCGGGCCGTGCCCGCCTCATCGCTCGTGAGGTGCGCGATGTCGTGCCACGCGGCCTCGTTCACCAGGCGCAGGCGCACCGAGGCGCCCTCCACGGGCGCGCCGGCGGCGTCGAGGACGCGCACGGAGAGCAGCACGCAGGGGGCGTAGGACTCGGTCAGGTTCACGATCACCTGGCTGCCCTCGCGGGCGAGCAGGTGCGCGTCGCGCGCGAAGTCGCAGCCGAAGTCGTCGAACAGGCGCGTGTGGACGAGCATGGCGCGACCGGACGCCGCGGTGAACCAGCCGCGGTCGAGCTCCTCCTCCGGCTCGCAGGCGCCCAGGTAGTGCCAGGCGCCGCCGGCGTAGGCCTCGACCCAGGCGTGGTTGTCGTCGCAGTGCGCCCACCAGGGCGTGTAGAGCTGGCGCGCGGGGATGCCGTTGGCGCGCAGGGCGGTCACGAGGTAGGTCGACTCCTCGCCGCAGCGGCCGTCACCCGAGGCGAGCACGCCGAGCGGGCCCAGCGTGCGGCCGTCGGAGGACTGGTAGGTGGCCGTCTCGCAGCACCAGTAGTTGGTCTCCACGACGGCGCGGTAGGCGTCAAGGCCGCGCAGGCGGTCGGCGAGCGCGGCGCGGAAGACGGGCCAGGCGTCGGCGAGCGGCTCGTTGTTGACGCGCGGGCTCGCGACGTACTGGACGAAGATATCCTCGGGGATGTCCGCGCACCACGGGGAGGTGCGGCGCAGCTCGCACGCCTGGCGGGCGAACGAGGCGAACAGCTCGAACCCGGCGTCGAACACGTCGGTCAGCGGCAGGGTGCCGTAGTAGCTCCTGATGAGCGTGCGGACGTCCGCGTCGTCGATGGCGGCGAGGCCCGCCTCGATGTCGCGGGAGATGGGGGAGAGCACCTCGCGGCGGGCGTCGAAGCGCTCCTGCGCGTGGGCGGCGAACGAATCGGAGAGGACGGTCATCCCTCACGCCTCCTTGATCGTGACGGCGAGCACGGTGTCGACGGGGTCGGGCAGCACCGGGGAGGGGCCGAGGTCGGCGAAGGCGATATCGGGGTAGTCGCTGTGGACCCAGCTGGTCGACAGCGGCACCTCCGTGCCGTCGCGCAGCAAGCGGATCTTCTCGATGCGGTCCTTGGGGACACCCATGAGGGGCACCGGGCCGAGTGCGTTCTCGTACAGGTGGAAGTAATACGTGTCGCCGGAGCGGGTGACGCGCCCGTACTCGGGGCGGTCGACCTCGATGGGCCCGCCCGCGGCGCGCCCGCCGCCGTAGATGCTCGCACCGTTGCGGTCCATCCAACGGCCGATCTCGTCCAAGATGGCGAGCGACTCGTCGGGGATGCGCCCGGTCGCGTCCGGGCCGACGTTCAAGATCATGTTGCCGCCCTTGGAGACGCACTCCACGAGCTTGTGGACGAGCAGGTCGGCGGGCTTGAAGTTGCGGTCCGTGGCGAAGTAGCCCCAGTTGTCGTTCATCGTGATGCAGGCCTCCCACGCGAGGGGCCTGCCCTCGACGTCGAACAGGCCGTTGGGCGGGATGATGCGCTCGGGCGTGACGAAGTCGCCGTGGTAGGGCGTGGGGTCGCACTGGGCGAGCGAGCCGAAGCCCTCGCCGGAGACCTCGATGCGGTTGTTGACGATCACGTCGGGCTGCAGCTCGCGCACCATGCTCATGAGCTCGGTGCCGCGCCAGGCCTCGCCGCGCAGGTCGTCGTAGGAGAAGTCGAACCACAGCAGGTCGAGCTTGCCGTAGCGGGTGCACAGCTCGCGCACCTGCTCGTGCATGTAGTCGAGGTAGCGGTCGAACACGCGGTGCTCGTTGGAGCCGGCCACCGGGTCATGGCGCAGCGGCGCCTGCCGGTCGCCGTACTGGGGGAAGTCGGGGTGGTGCCAGTCGATGAGCGAGTAGTACAGGCCCACGCGGATCCCCTCGGCGCGGAAGGCCTCGAGGTAGTCGGCGACGATGTCGCGCCCGTAGGGCGTGTTGGTGGACTTGAAGTCGGTGGTGGCGGTGTCGAACAGGCAGAAGCCGTCGTGGTGCTTGGCGGTGAGGACGGCGTAGCGCATGCCGGCGCGCTTGGCGGCGCGCGCCCAGGCGCGGGCGTCGAGCGCATACGGGTCGAACTCTTCGAAGTAGGGGAGGTAGAGCTCCTCAGGCATCTCCTCGGTGCTGCGCAGCCACTCCCCGCGCGCGGGGATGGAGTACAGGCCGAAGTGGATGAACATTCCGAAGCGGTCGTGCAGATACCACTTCATGCGCTCGTCGTACCGAGCGCGGTCGAACCGGTACGCCAACATTTCCTCCATCTGATCGATTTGACCGTTATGACCGGTATGGAAAAAATATTTCCTCGCCGTGAACGGTCGGTTTCCAGCGCCTGAACGGTTACCCCGCTTGCGCAACTCCTCGCGCTCCGTGATGATAAAGCAGTACCATGAGCGTGCGGGCACAGTATAGCGGTACTCGCAAGGTCGCTGACAGGGCATCGCCGCTTTTGGTATCCCTACACTAAATGCGCCCACACCGCATGGAGGTAGCAAGGCGCGAAAGGAGTGTCCTATGGACAAAGAGAGCAAGAACATGGCGCGTTCCGAGCACAACGTGACCCGTCGCGGGTTCGTCGGCGCCGCCGCCGCGACCGCCGCAACGGTCGCCGGGCTCGGGCTTGCCGGCTGCGGCGGCGGTGGTGAGACGACCACCGATTCCGGCTCGGCTTCCACCGACTCCAACGTCGAGATCATCGAGGCGGACGAGGAGGGCTTCGTCGTCCGCGCCGAGAAGACCGACGGCAAGGCGCCGAAGAACGAGTGCATCCTCGCCTTCGAGGGCGAGTTCCAGGAGATGCACCCCATGGACTGGTCCGACGGCAACTCCGGCAACGTCGTGTACTACATCTACGACTCCCTGTACGACCTGGACGAGAACTACGAGCCCGTCCCGCGTGCCGCTGAGTCCTACGAGGTCTCCGACGACGCCTGCACCTACACCTTCCACCTGCGCGAGGGCATCACCTTCACCGACGGCGCGGCGCTCAACGCCGACGCGGTCGTGAGCAACTACCAGGCCGCCATCGACCCGGCCAACAATTGGCGCCGTCGCCGCACCTTCATCGAGACCATCGATGAGACCACCGAGATCCCGCGCGTCGACTCCTGCACCGCCGTGGACGAGCTCACCGTGCAGTTCCACCTGCCCGAGCCCTACGCGCCGTTCATGAACTCCATGACGCAGTTCTACCTCATCAGCCCCAACGTCGTGAACGACTCCAGCTTCGACTACTCCAAGCAGTCCGCCGGTTCGGGCCCCTACATGCTGGAGGAGTACGCCCAGGGCGACCACGTCTCCATCGTGCGCAACGAGGATTACTGGGGCGAGGCCCCCTCGATCGACCGCATCGACTTCCGCGTCGTGCCCGAGGCCGGCTCCCGTATCGCCGCCCTGCAGACCGGTGAGGCCACGGCCATCTACCCGATGCCGACCGACCAGGTCGCCACGGTGCGCTCCGCCGGCGACATCAACATGGTCTCGATCCCGTCGACGACCATGCGCTACGTCACGCTCAACACCAACTACGAGCCGCTGTCCGACGTCCGCGTGCGCCAGGCCCTGAACTACGCCTTCGACCAGGAGGAGTACTGCCGCGTCATGTACTCCGGCGCCGCCACCCCCGCGACCTCGGTCCTGCCCGAGATCGTCCCGGGCTACAAGGCCCAGACCCCCTACGAGGTCGATCTCGACAAGGCCAAGAGCCTGCTCGAGGAGGCCGGCTACGCTGACGGCTTCGAGGTCGATATCATCGGCGACAACTCCACCCAGGAGACCAAGGGCATGACCTTCGTCATGCAGCAGCTCGAGAACATCGGCGTCACCGTCAACGTGAAGCCCAACGAGGCCGCCACGAACGCCGAGCTCGCCGCCGCCCCCGAGGACGAGACCACGCTCCACATGTGGTACGTCAACTGGGCTCAGTCCGACGCCGACGGCTTCATGCGCTCGCTGCTCTCCACCGCCATGATCCCGCCCACCGGCTACAACACCGCCTTCTGGAAGAACGAGGAGTTCGACTCCGAGCTCGAGGCCGGCAACGCCGCCCCGACCGAGGACGAGCAGAACCAGCACTACGGCACCTGCCAGGACATCGTCTGGCCGGAGTGCCCGTGGCTGTACCTCGCCAGCGACAACACCCTCCTGTCCTACAAGGCCTACCTGAACGGCATCAAGTACGTGCCGCAGGGCATCGACGTCATCCACGCTACGCTGAACGTCTAGACCGAGTATCACGAGTCCCAGTCGAACACTAGGTTGTAGCTGACCGCCAGCCCCCGCCGCACGCGAGGGCTGGCGGTCACGTTACCGGGTTGGAAACGCAAGGGAGGGAGCCACATGGGGAAGTACGTCGTCAAGCGAATCCTGAGCATGATTCCGCTCCTATTCGTCATCTCCATCATCATCTTCATGTTCATTCACCTGATCCCGGGTGACGCTGCGCGCCAGGTCGCCGGCGCGACCGCCACGGCGGGCGAGGTCGAGGCCGTCCGCAAGCAGCTCGGTCTCGACCAGCCGCTGGTGCCGCAGTACATCCAGTGGGTCACCGGGATCCTTCAGGGCGATCTTGGCGTGTCGTACACGAACAACACGACCGTCGCCGAGCTGTTCGCCCCCCGTCTGCCGATCACCATCTACCTGACCATCTGCTCGATCACCTGGTCGGTGCTGTTCGGCATCATCATCGGCGTCGTCGCCGCCATCAACCGCGGCCGCGCGCTCGACCTCATCGGCATGCTCATCGCCATCGCCGGCATCTCGCTGCCCAACTTCTGGCTGGGCCTGCAGCTCATGCAGATCTTCTCCGTGAACCTGGGCATCTTCCCCACGGGCGGCCTCGAGGACTGGAGGGGCTACATCCTGCCCTCCGTCGCCATGGGCGCCGGCATCATGGCGATCCTCGCGCGCGTGACGCGCTCCTCCATGATCGAGAACCTCGGCAAGGACTACATCCGCACCGCGCGCGCCAAGGGCCTGCCCGAGCCGCGCGTCATCATGGTGCACGCGTTCAAGAATTCCTCGATCGACATCATCACCGTCACCGCCCTGCAGATCGGCGCGCTCATCGCCGGCTCCGTCGTGGTCGAGACCGTGTTCTCCATCCCGGGCCTGGGCCGTCTGCTCGTCGACTCCATCGGCTTCCGCGACTACGAGGTGGTGCAGGCGCTCATCCTGTTCTTCTCCTTCGAGTACATGGTGATCAACCTGCTGGCGGACGTCCTGTACGCCGTCATCAACCCGCGCGTGAGATACGAGTAGGAGGCGAACATGGCTGATACCAAGCAAGCGACCGCGGGCACCGTCGCAGCCGAGGAGCTGCCGAAGGCCCAGAACCCCACGGTCCAGTTCATCAAGAAGTTCCTGCGCCGCAAGACGGCCGTCGCCGGTCTGGCGTTCATCATCTTCATCCTGATCCTCGCGGTGATCGGTCCCTCCATCACCCCGTACGATCCGAACGCCTACGACTACAGCGCGATCCTGGCGAGCCCGTCGCCCACCCATATCTGGGGCACCGACGAGTTCGGCCGCGACGTGTTCAGCCGCATCATCGCCGGCACGCAGCTGTCGCTCGGCACGGCGCTCACCGCGTCGGTCCTGGGCACCGCCGGCGGCGTCGTGCTCGGCCTGATCGCGGGCTTCTTCGGCGGCATCATCGACTCGATCATCATGCGCATCTGCGACGTCATGTTCGCGTTTCCGTCGATCCTGCTCGCCATCGCCATCGTGGCCATCATCGGCCCGGGCATCACCAACATCATGATCGGCCTCGCGGTGTTCACGGTCCCCTCGTTCGCGCGCATCATCCGCGGCGCGGTCCTCGAGGTCCGCGGCGAGCTGTACGTCGAGGTCGCCCAGTCCATCGGCTGCAGCCCCGTGCGCACCATGTTCGTGCACATCTTCCCGGGCACCATGCAGGCGCTCATCGTCAACTTCACGATGAACGTGGGCGGCTCGATCCTGTCCGCCTCCTCCCTGTCGTTCCTCGGCTTCGGCGCGAGCGTGACGCAGGCCGAGTGGGGCGCGATCCTGTCCCAGGGCCGCAACTACCTGGCGATCGCCCCGCACCTGGTCCTGTTCCCCGGCCTGGTGATCTTCCTGACGGTTCTCGCCTTCAACCTGTTCGGCGACGGCCTGCGCGACACGCTCGATCCCAAGCTGAACTAGGAGGTTTCCATGGCTGAAAAACTGTTGGAGGTCAAGGACCTCAAGACGGAATTCAAGCGCGGGAAGAAGGAATGGATCACCGCCGTGAACGGCGTCTCCTTCGACGTCCACGCGGGTGAGATCGTCGGCCTGGTGGGCGAGTCGGGCTGCGGCAAGTCGGTGACCTCGCTGTCCGTGATGCGCCTGCACAACAAGCTGTCCACGCGCATCACCGGCGATATCGTGTTCGGCGGCAAGCATATCCTCGACCTCCCCGAGGCCGAGATGCAGTCCATCCGCGGCAACGAGATCTCGATGATCTTCCAGGAGCCCATGAGCGCGCTCGATCCCATCATGCGCATCGAGAACCAGCTCATCGAGGCGATCTCGCTGCACAACAAGGGCCTCTCCAAGGACGAGGTCCATCAGCGCTGCGTGTCCGCCCTGAAGCTCGTGGGTATCCCCGAGCCGGAGATGACGCTGCGCAACTACCCGCACGAGCTGTCGGGCGGCATGTGCCAGCGCGTCATGATCGCCATGGCCATGTCGTGCGAGCCCAAGCTGCTCATCGCCGACGAGCCGACCACCGCGCTCGACGTCACCATCCAGGCGCAGATCCTCGCCCTCATGGAGGACATCCGCAACAAGCGCAACACCGGCATCCTCATGATCACGCACGACCTCGGCGTCGTGGCCGAGACCTGCAGCCGCGTCATCGTCATGTACGCCGGCAACATCGTCGAGGAGGCCCCGGTCAAGGAGCTGTTCGCCAACCCGCAGCACCCCTACACCCAGGGTCTGATCGAGTCCGTGCCCAAGCTGGGCAGCCGCGTGCACCGTCTGCCCTCCATCCCCGGCTCCGTGCCCGACCTCGCGGCCATGCCCTCCGGCTGCCGCTTCGCGCCGCGCTGCAAGTACGCGCAGCCGTCGTGCTCCGAGAAGCTGCCCGACCTCGTCCAGGTGGGCGAGAACCATCGGTGCGCCTGCCCGTTCCACGCCAACGCTCGAAAGGGGGCCTAAGCTATGGGAGCAACCGCTGCTGAGCCCCTGCTGTCCGTCAAGAACCTGTCCAAGCGCTTCCCCGTCGGCAAGACGTTCTTCGGCAAGCCCAACAAGTGGGTGCACGCCGTCAACAACGTGAGCTTCGACATCATGCCGGGCGAGACCTTCTCGCTCGTGGGTGAGTCGGGCTGCGGCAAGTCGACCACGAGCCGCCTCATCAACCGCCTGATCACCCCCGATGAGGGACAGATCATCTTCGACGGCCAGGACATCGCCAAGATCTCCGCCAAGGAGATGCGCCCGCTGCGCTCCAAGATGCAGATGGTGTTCCAGGACCCCTACGGGTCGCTGAACCCCCGCATGAAGGTGCAGGACATCATCGCCGAGCCGCTGCTCGTGCACACCAAGCTGAGCCCGGGCGAGCGCCTGAAGCGCGTCCACGAGCTGCTCGAGGTCGTCGGCCTGCCGGCCACCCACGGCGAGCGCTACCCGCACGAGTTCTCCGGCGGCCAGCGCCAGCGCATCGGCATCGCTCGCGCCCTGTCCGTGAACCCCAAGCTCATCATGGCCGACGAGCCCGTCTCCGCGCTCGACGTGTCCATCCAGGCCCAGGTGCTGAACCTGCTGCGCGACGTCCAGGAGCAGTACAACCTCACGTACCTGTTCATCTCCCACGACCTCGCCGTCGTCGAGATGATCTCGGACCGCATCGGCGTCATGTACCTCGGCACCATCATGGAGGTCGCGCCCAACGAGGAGCTCTACTCCAACCCGCAGCACCCCTACACGCAGGCGCTGCTGTCGGCCGTGCCCATCCCCGATCCCACGATCGAGAAGAAGCACGTCCTCATCGAGGGCGACCTGCCGAGCCCCACGAACATCCCGAGCGGCTGCCCGTTCCATACGCGCTGTCCGCACGCCACGGAGAAGTGCTCCGCGGAGGTGCCGCCGACCAAGGAGGTCAAGCCCGGCCACTTCGTGAACTGCCACTATCCCGGCCGCGAGCTGTAGGCCGAGGGCATCCCGTCCATATCATGCGCTCAGGCGGCGCGCATCCCGTCCGGGGTGCGCGCCGCTTCTCGGTTCGGCGGGTGCGCCGTTGTGCGACAATCATCAGTCCCAGGGAAGATGGAGACGAAAGGTGCGCGTCGTGGATCAACGGCTTACGGTCAGGCAGTCGCTCGTGGTGGGCGTCACGCTGTTCTCGATGTTCTTCGGGGCGGGGAACCTCATCCTGCCGCCGCTCATCGGCTTGCAGGCGGGTGCCGAGGCGGTTCCGGCGACCCTCGGCTTCCTCGTCGCGGGGATCGGCCTTCCGGTGCTCGGCATCGTGGCGGTGGCGCTCGCCGGCACGGCGCGCGAGCTCGCCGGGCGCGTGCACCCGGCGTTCGCCCGCGGCTTCGTCGCGGCCGTCTACCTCGCCATCGGGCCGTGCCTGGCCATCCCGCGCACCTCGTCCACCGCGTTCGAGATGCTCCAGCCGCTGCTGCCCGCCGACATGCCGGTCGATGCGGCGCGCCTCGCGTTCTCGGTCGCCTTCTTCGCGGCGGCCTACCTGCTCGCGATGCACCCGGGGCGCCTCACGCGCCTGCTGGGCCGCCTGACGGGTCCGGCGCTCATCCTCCTGATCGTCGCGGTGACCGCCGCGGCGCTGGCCGCCCCGCTGCCGGACCCCGCGCCGGCCGCGAAGGCGTACCGGGCCGTCCCGGCCGTCCAGGGGTTCCTGGACGGCTACCAGACCATGGACCTGCTCGCATCGCTCACCTTCGGGATCGTGATCGCCACGAACATCCGCGAGATGGGCGTGACCGAGCCGCGCCCCCTCATGCGCGCCATCTCCCGCGCCGGGGTGGTCGCGGGCGCGCTCATGGCGCTCATCTACTGCGGCCTGTCGTATGTCGGCGCGGGCATGGCGGTCGAGGTCCCCGGCGCCACCAACGGCGCGACCGTGCTCACGGCGTCGGCGACGGCGCATTTCGGCGCCGCCGGGACCGTGGTGGTCGCCGCGATCTTCCTGCTCGCCTGCCTGAACGTGTGCATCGGCCTCATCAGCTGCTGCGGGACCTACTTCTCCGAGGAGCTGCCGAAGGTGAGCTACCGCGTCTGCGCCCTCGTGTTCGCCGTCTTCTCGTGCGCGGTCTCGAACTTCGGGCTCGATGCGATCCTCGCCTTCTCCGTCCCGCTGCTGGGCGCGCTGTACCCGGTCGCCATCGTGCTCGTGGTCATGGGCATGCTGCACGGTCCGTGCGACCGCGTCCCGCTCGTGTGGCCCTGCACGGTGGGAGTTGTCGCGGTGGTCAGCGTGGCCGACGCGCTGCGCGACGCCCTGGCGCCGGCGGCGTGGCTGCCGATCGACGCGCTACCGCTGGCCGGGCTGGGGCTCGCCTGGGTGGCGCCCGCGGTGCTCGCCGCCCTCGCGGGCGCCCTGCTCTCGCGCGCCCGCCGCGTGCCCGCCGCGTAGGGTCCGCCTCCCGCGCAGGGCGTCCCGCGGCCATCGGCCGCGGTGGGGGCGCGCCGGGCCGCATGTTCCGCCCCATGCGCGCCCTTCCGCAGCCGCGCCCCGCGGGGCGCCTCGCATTTCTCCATGCGAGGCGCATGCGCTGCCACCGATTTACCCCTCGCGGGCCCGCGCCGCGCACCGTCGTCTCCTCGGCGGTGGATAATGGTGCGTGCGGCGCGGCGGGTGACGCCGGCCATCGCGGGGAGGGGAGCGTGCATGATCGAGGACTACCGCAAGGCGAGGAAGATCGGCGCCAAGCAGGTTCAGGAAGATGTCTCCGCCGGGCGCTACCCGTACCCGGTCGCGCTCTCCGACATCCTGAAGGACGGGGGGTACCAGGGCGAGGTCCCGCTCGGCGTCATGGACATCGACATGGGGCTCATCGCGGGGACCCGTACCCGCGGCCGGCAGAACTCCTTCTCGCGCGGGTTCATGCCCCTGCTCGAGGAGGGGTCGGAGTTCGCCGCCAAGTGGAGCGCGCTCGCGGACTCCCAGCGCGACGAAGGGATCCGCGAGCCCATCATCGTCTACGAGTACCTGCAGCGCTTCTACGTGCAGGAGGGCAACAAGCGGGTCTCGGTGGCGCGGTTCGTGGGCATGCCGACCATCGCGGCGAACGTCACGCGCGTGCTCCCCATGCCGGCCGACACCAAGGAGATGCGCGTGTACCGCGAGTTCCTCCGGTTCTTCGCCGTCTGCCCCGTCTACGGCATCGTGTTCAGCGAGGAGGGGTCCTACGAGCGGCTGGCGGCGTTCGCCGGATTCGACCTCGAGACGCCGTGGCCCGAGGACGCGGTGCGCTCACTGCGCTCCGCCTACGGGAGCTTCGCCGAGGCGTTCGGGCGGCGCGACGGGGGCTCGCTCGGCATCGCCGCGGGGGACGCCTTCCTGACCTACCTCAAGCTCTACGGCTACGAGCTCGCCGTCTGCGGCTCTCCGACGGAGATCTCCGAGCGGCTCTCGCGGATCTGGGGCGAGCTGCGCGTGGCCGCCAGCCGCGAGCCGATCGCGTATCTCGAGACGCCCGGCGCCCCGTCCCGCGCCAAGCTCATCCCGGACCTCAAGGGCCTGGCCAAGAAGGTGCTGCCCGTCACCAAGCCCCTGAGGATCGCCTTCGTGTACGAGCGGGGCCCCGCGACGTCGGGCTGGGCGGCGGCCCACGAGCGCGGCCGGCGCGACCTCGAGGAGCTCTGCGGGGAGACGGTGGAGACCCGCGCCTTCTACGACCGCCGCTCCGACGAGGCCTTCGACCGCGCCGTCGAGGAGGCGGTCGCGGGGGGCGACGACCTCGTTGTCACCAACGTGCCCACGCAGATGCGCCAGGCGCTGCGCGCCGCGCTCGCCCATCCCGGGCTCAAGGTCATGAACTGCTCGGTGAGCCTCTCGCACAGCGCGGTCAGGACCTTCGCCACCAAGACCTACGAGGTCAAGTTCCTGCTGGGGGTGCTGGCGGCGAGCCTTTCGGACAACCACCGCGTGGGGTACGTGGCCGACTCGCCGGTCTTCGGGACGGTGGCGGGCATCAACGCCTTCGCCATCGGCGCGCAGACGGTCGACCCCCACGCGACGGTCTACCTCAAGTGGTACGCCTCGAAGGATTACGATTGGCGGCGCGAGCTCGCCGACAGCGAGGTGCGGATCGTCTGCGCGCGCGACGTCCCCGACCCCGCCGACCCCTCCCAGCCGTGGGGGCTCTACCTCGTCGAGCACGACGGGACCCATGTGCACCTCGCCGAGCCGGTGTGGGAGTGGGGACGGTTCTACCAGCGCATCGTCCAGTCGATCCGCGACGACTCGTGGCGCCGCGAGGGCGACGAGCTGCGCGGGAGGGCCCTCAACTACTGGTGGGGCCTCACGTCGGGGGTGATGGACGTCCGCGTGGACGCGGCGGTGCCCGCGCGCCAGCGGGCGCTGGTGGAGCTGTTCCGGCAGGGCCTGCTGGGCGGGCAGCTGCATCCCTTCTCCGGGGAGCTCAAGAGCCAGCGGGGGCTCGTCCAACCCGAGGGGTCGGGGCGCCTCGCGAGCGATGCCATCGCGCGGATGGCGTGGCTGAACGAGAACGTCGTGGGGCGCCTGCCGGTGGAGCGGGAGCTTTCCGAGCGCGCGCTCGACGAGGTGACGGTGAGCGGCGTCATCCCGCTCGACCCGACGGCGGCCGCCCGGCGCGAGGCCAAGCGATGAGGATCCTCGCCGTCTCGGACGAGGAGGAGCCGTGGCTCACGAGCCGCTCGTGCCGTGAGCGGCTGGGCGACATCGACCTGGTCGTGTCGTGCGGGGACCTGCCGGCGCGCTATCTCGAGCATATCGAGACGCTGCTCAACGTCCCGCTCGCGTATGTGTGGGGGAACCACGATGCGGGCTACCTGGAGCATCCGCCGCAGGGATGCGTCTCCATCGAGGGGCGGCTCTGCGATTTCCGCGGCCTGCGCATCATGGGCCTCGGGGGATCCATGCGGTACAGCGACCGCAGCTTCGGGTTCACCGAGCAGCAGATGCGCCTGAGGATCGGCAAGCTGGCCCTGCTCGCGCGGGCGACGGGCGGCTTGGACCTGCTGGTGACGCATGCGCCCGCCCGGGGGTACGGGGACCTGGAGGACCTGCCGCATCGGGGGTTCGAGTCGTTCTCGTACTACGTGGACAAGCTGAGGCCGCTCTACATGCTCCACGGCCACGTGCACCTGAACTACGGCCGCATCGCCCGCGCGAGGACCCATCCCTGCGGGACGCGCATCGTCAACGCGTTCGGATCGCAGGTCATCGAGATCCCCGACGGCGACCTGCGCGAGCGCGAGCCCTTCCTGGTGCCGAGCATCGGGTGAGGCCGCCGGCCGCGCCGGGATGCGGTCAGGCGCAGATGAGCCCCGTGTCGCGCCCCACCTCGGCGCGCCGCTCAGCCTCGAGCCCGTCGTCGCAGATGAGGGCCGTCAGGTCGCGGAGCCGGTAGAAGGCGTAGAAGTCGCGGCGGCCCGCCTTGCTCGCGTCGGCGACGGCGTAGCGCTCCCGCGCGCGGTCGAAGGCGAGGCGCTGCAGGCGGCCCTCGTCGATGTCGGAGGTGAACAGCGAGCCTCCCGCCACCCCGTTGGTGCCGATGAAGGCGCGGTCGATGCCGAGCGATGAGACGGCGTCCTCCGCCATGCCGCCGACGAAGCAGCCGGTGCGCTCGCGGAACAGCCCTCCCACGAGGTAGAGCTCGCGGGAACGGTCCCCCTCGAGCAGCTTGAAGACGGCGAGGCTGTTGGTGATCACGCGCAGGCGCCCGGCGGGGAGATGGGGGACCATCTGCTCGACGGTGGTCCCGGCCCCGAGGAAGACGGACTCGCCCTCGCGGATGAGCTGCGCGGCGCACGCGGCGACGCGGGCCTTCTGCTGCATATGCAGGTGACGCTTCTCCAGATGCGAGTACTCGTGCATGACGGGGATACCGCTCGTCGTGAACGAGGCCGCCAGGCCGCTCGGGAGGCGCGCCCCGCCGTAGACCCGCTCGACCATCTTGCGCTCGGAGAGCTCCTCCAGGTCGCGGCGGATCGTCATCTCGGAGACGTCCAGCGCGCGGGCGATGTCGCCCACCGATTCGGTGCCGTTCTCGGCGAGGCGCCGGACGATCTGCTCCTGTCGCTGTGCCTTGAGCATCTCCCACCTCCTTGAACGTATTTCAACATGTTCGCACACATCCGAACGCCTCACAGCCGAACGGTCGGTTTGCGGCGGCGAGCGGCGCGCGTACACGCCCTCTGCACGGATGAACATGCGACGCGGTGCCGGATGTTCGGGCACAGACCCCGGCGACGGAAGGGAGAATTTGACAAATAGCAGGTAGAAGGCATGGAAATAAAAACCGGCCCACCGGGGGCGCCCGCGGGGCCCGCAGAGTTCGGACGCTTGCCGAGCCGCCCGCCGCCGCGCCGCCCGCGCGTGCTACAGTCTTGCCAAGGCAATCACAAACTCTCACATATCCGAACACCGGAGGGGGTTTGACGGCGCGCAGGGGGCATGCCGCGCGCCGGGGGAGCATCGGGTGCGCATCCGGCACCCGATCGAGAGGGGGAGTACCATGAGTACCTTCGACACCGAACTCGTCGATCGCTTCGAGGCGCTCTACGGAGGCGGGCGCGCTCTCGCGCACGTCCACGCGCCCGCGCGCAGCGAGATCGCCGGCAACCACACCGACCACGAGGGCGGCCATGTGGTCGCGGGCGCCCTGGACGTCTCCATCGAGGGCGTGGCGGCGCTCAACGGGACCTCGACCGTGCGGGTGGCCAGCGACGGCTACGAGCCCTTCGAGCTCGACCTGACCGATCTGGAGCCCCGCGTGGCCGAGCAGGTGAGCACCGCGGGCCTCGTCCGCGGCATGGCCCACGAGCTCCAGCTGACCGGGCGCACCCCCCAGGGATTCGACCTGGTGATGACGAGCGATATCCCCGG
This sequence comes from Candidatus Collinsella stercoripullorum, assembly GCA_019117005.1. Classification (GTDB taxonomy): domain Bacteria; phylum Actinomycetota; class Coriobacteriia; order Coriobacteriales; family Coriobacteriaceae; genus Collinsella; species Collinsella stercoripullorum. Next base: position 17,543 of record DXAO01000025.1, read on the forward strand.
GGGCTCCGGCCTGTCCTCGTCCGCCGCGCTCGAGCTGGCGGTCGGCCGCGTGATGGAGACCCTGTGGGAGGGCGACCCCGTGACGCCCACGGCCATGGCGCAGGCGGCGCAGCGCGCCGAGAACGTCTACTTCGGCAAGCCCTGCGGCCTCATGGACCAGCTGTCCGAGGCCCTCGGCGGCATCGCGCACATCGACTTCGCCGACCCCGCGAACCCGGTCTCCGAGAAGCTCGACTTCGACTTCGCCGACAAGGGCTACGCGCTGTGCCTGGCCTACATGGGCACCGACCACTCCGTGTCCACGGCCGACTACGCCGCCGTCCCCGGCGAGATGCAGTCGGTCGCCGCCGAGTTCGGCTGCACGCGCCTGTGCGAGGTCCCCATCGAGGACTTCGACGGCCACGTGAACGAGCTGCGCGCCAAGCTGGGCGACCGCGCGGTGCTGCGCGCCCTGCACTACTACATCGAGAACCGCCTTGTCGTCGAGCGCTGGGACGCCCTGTGCGCGGGCGACATCGACACCTTCCTCGACCTCACCCGCCGCTCCGGGGCGAGTTCGGGCATGTACCTGCAGAACGTCGCCAACGGCGGCACCGACCAGCCGGCCATGGTGGCCCTGGCGCTGGCGGAGCGCCTGCTGGGCGACGAGGGCGCCGTGCGCATCCACGGCGGCGGCTTCGGCGGGTCCATCCAGGCCTTCGTGCCGCTCGACCGCGTCGACTCCTTCATCGCCGGCATGGACGGCTGGCTGGGCGAGGGCAGCTGCCGCAGCTACCGCATCAGCAACGAGGGGGCGTACGCGCAATGGCTGTAGGAAACGGGTCCGCGTACGGCGCGGAGCAGCTGGCGCACGATGTCAGCAAGCTCGTCGGGTACGCGGTGAGCACGGGCCTGGTGCACCCCGGCGACGCCATGTGGGCCTACAACACGGTGCTGGAGGCGGTGGGGGCCCAGGGCCCCGCCGCGCCCGACGCCGCGGAGCTGCTGGCGGACGCCTACGTCTGCGCCCCGACCGCCGACCTCGCGCAGGCCGGCCCGGTGAGCGCCTTCGTGTCCCCGCAGGAGGGCTTCGACCTCGAGGGCACGGTGGGCCGCATCGCCGCGGCGGGCATCGCCGCCGGCTGCGAGGAGGACACCCCGTCGGGGGCCGACCGCATCGCCACGCGCGTGATGAACGTCCTCATGCCGCGCCCCTCCGAGGTCGCCCGCCGCTTCGCGGACGAGTACGCGGCCGGCGGCCCGCAGGCCGCGACCGACTGGTTCTACCGGATGAGCTGCGACAGCCGCTACGTGCGCCGCGCCGCCATCGCCAAAAACGTCGCCTGGACGTCGCCCACCGAGTGGGGCGAGCTCGAGATCACCATCAACCTCTCCAAGCCCGAGAAGGACCCCAAGGCCATCGCCGCCGCGGGAGCCGCCCCGGCGACGGGCGAGGTCTACCCGGCCTGCCAGCTGTGCATGGAGAACGAGGGCTATCCCGGCCGCGGCGCCGGCGCGGCCCACGGCGCGCACCCGGCCCGCCAGAACCTGCGCATCCTGCCCATCACGCTGGGCGGCGAGCACTGGGGCCTGCAGTACAGCCCGTACGCGTACTTCGACGAGCACTGCATCGCCATGAGCGCCGAGCACCGCCTCATGCACGTGGACCGACAGAACATGGGGCGCCTCCTCGATTTCGTGGAGCTCTTCGGGCACTACTTCATCGGCTCCAACGCCGACCTGCCCATCGTGGGCGGCTCCATCCTGTCGCACGACCACTTCCAGGGCGGGCGGCACGTGTTCCCCATGATGAAGGCGCCGGCCTCCGAGACCTTCGTCATGCCGGGCTTCGCCGGCGTCGCCTGCGAGGTCGTGCGCTGGCCCATGAGCGTGCTGCGCCTGCGCGCCGCCGACCGCGAGGCGCTGCTCGACGCCGCCGCGCACGTGCTGGAGGTCTGGCGCGGGTACAGCGATGCGGAGGCGGGCGTCGTCGCCTGGACCGAGGAGGGCGGCGAGCGCGTCGCGCACAACACCATCACGCCCGTCGCCTGCAAGGACGGCGACGAGTACGTGCTGTACCTCGCCCTGCGCTGCAACATCGCGACCGACGAGCACCCGCTCGGCGTGTTCCACCCCCATGCGGAATGGCACCACATCAAGAAGGAGAACATCGGCCTCATCGAGGTCATGGGCCTGGCGATCCTGCCCGCCCGCCTGGTGGACGAGCTCGCCGCGGTCAAGGGCCATCTGCTCGCGCATGCGGGGGACGCCGATACGGCGGCGCTCGCGGACGAGCTCGCGGCCGATCCGCTGTCCGCCTCGCACGCCGCCTGGGCGCTCGAGCTCGCGGCGGCGCACCCCGACATCGCCGAGGACACCGCCGAGCAGATCATCCGCGACGGCGTGAGCGACGTCTTCGGCCACGTCCTCGCCGACGCCGGCGTGTTCAAGTGGGACGAAGCCGGCCGCGCGGCGCAGGAGCGCTTCATCGACGCGCTCTGATCGATTCGCATATCCCTCTCTCCATTGCGCTCCGTGTTCGATGCCCCGACACGGAGCGCTTTTCCGTGGCAAGTTGGGGCCGGGTTCAAACTTGTCGCGACAAGTTTGAACCCGGCCCCAACTTGCCACCCACGGGTTTGTCTCACGAAGCGACCTCTAACTGAGACAAACCCATGGGCACAATGTGGCGCTCCGCCCTTGCAGCACGGTTCTTTGGAACGATGTGAAAAAAGCAAAGCATTACAAGAACGAGAGCACGCATCGTTCATCCTGTAAAATATGCCGCCTACCGACGGGGAATATCGGAGCGAAGACCTGACATCTGGATCACTTGCATACACAGAAAGTTTCCACGGGAGTCAAACTGTGCCTTCTACTGTGTATTCGCTATGGGTCGATGGAACACTACCTGTGGCACCCTTCCATTCATATAGCGTGTCGTGGGGTTTTAAGTCTTGGCTTTATAACGGAGTTGAGTCGTATTATTACGGGTCACAGGATATCTATTCATGACATAAAGGAAGCGCAGCGTCATGTTGGAGGCATGTCTCGACACAAACTGGTATGCGGTGCTGCGCTCGGCACGCGCCGAGGGATGTTCAGTAGGAGATATCGAGGTCTTTGAAGATTGCCTGACGTTCGGTGATATTTCTGATCTTTCCGCGAGCGCTCGCATGGGTCAGCTCGGACGATGGGGTATTTCGGTCGCTGATGGCTTTCAAGAGCGTCAGCAGCGATTTTACGAGCGCGTATCTCAAGCGTGCGTGATACGTGTCTGGACCGGCAACCTGCCGCACCAGGTCGTTGCTCTCCCGCTTGTCTGCGATTTAGCGCGGCCGGACGCATTGGTGACGCGCGTTTGGGGCACAGTTGAGGAATGGTTGTACGACGATCGGAAACTTCCCAAACGATTTGAAGCGTTTGCGCGCAATGCTTTGCCTATAGACAGTTCGAGCCGTGAGCGCCAGGCGACGCTCTGGAAGCGTCTTGTTCAAGAAAATACCGATCTTAGAATTGTTTCGGGTGGTCAGCCATGCAGCGCTGGGATCGATATATTCGACAACGTCATTCGGCAAGAGCTCGCGCAAAACGGGTGCAGCGATTGTGAGCGCCGCACATGCGAAATCGCATGCGCGTGCTCGGAGGTGGCGGGCGGCCTCCTTGCACCCGAGTTCTTTGCCTGGCGCATACAACATCTGTCGCGACAAGTTTGAACCCGGCCCCAACTTGCCACCCACGGGTTTGTCTCACGAAGCGACCTCTAACTGAGACAAACCCATGGGCACAATGTGGCGCCCTACCCTTCGGGGGCGTGCGTCACGTCGGCCTATTCGTCCACGCGGACGAAATGGTAGCTGCGGGCCATGTAGAGCGCCGAGCCGACGGGCAGGGGCAGGCCCATGTCCATAAGCGCGGCGGCGGGGTATACGACACCGGAGTTGACCTCGCGGTAGCGCGCGGTGCGCTCCAGGCCGCGAGGCACGACGTATTTGGCCTCGCCGTAGCCCTCGGCGCGCGCGACCACGACGTTCACGACGGCCTCCGAGCCGTCCTCGGCGGCGAACTCCCACGCGTACAGGTCGGCGGTCGCCGGATCGCTCAGGCGGTAGTACAGGCCCTCGCGCACGATGCGCTCCATGCCGCGGTAGCGCTCGATCTGTTCGCGGATGAGCTCGCAGGCGCGCTCGGGCAGCTCGAGCAGATCGAGCTCGTAGCCGAAGCCGCCGCCCGCCATGGCGATAAGGCCGCGCGCCGACAGCGACACGGTGCGACCGTTGACCTCGTTGGGACAGGCCGAGACGTGTGCCCCCACGGTGGAGCACGGATAGCCGAACGACGTGCCGTACTGGATGGTCATGCGGTCGTGTCCGTCGGTGTTGTCGCTCGTCCAGATCTGGGGCGTGTAGTGCAGCATGCCGGCGTCAAAGCGTCCGCCGCCGGCGGCACAGCCCTCGATGAGCAGGTCGGGGTAGCGTTGGACCAGGCGCTCGAGCACGTCATACAGGCCGAGGTAGTAGTCGTAGACGACGCGGCCCTGATCGGTGGTCGCATGCGAGTAGATGTCCACCAGGCTGCGATTGAAGTCCCACTTGAGGTACTCGATGTTGCCCTGGTCGAGCACGCGGCAGATCTGCTCGAAGACGTTGTCGCGCACCTCGGCGCGGGAGAAATCGAGCACGAGCTGGTCGCGCCCGAGCGCGGGCTGCTTGCCCGGGACGGCGAGCGCCCAGTCGGGATGCTCACGGAAGAGCTGGGAATCCTCGTTGACCATCTCGGGTTCCACCCAGATGCCAAACTTGATGCCCAGGGTGTTGATGCGCTCGATGAGCTGTCCCAGCGTGCCGCCGAGCTTCTCCTCGTTGACGGTCCAGTCGCCGAGCGAGCGGTAGTCGTCCTTGCGCTCGGCAAACCAGCCGTCGTCCATGACGAGCATGTCCAGCCCCAGGTCGGCGGCCTTGGCGGCGAGGCGCACGAGCTCGTCGCCGGTGAAGTCGAAGTAGTGGGCCTCCCAGCTGTTCACGAGGATGGGGCGCGGGGCGTCGCGCCAGGGCCCGCGGCACACGTGGCGGCGGATGCAGCGATGGAGGTTGTGCGACAGGCGCTCGAGCCCCGCGTTGGAGTAGGTCATGATGACCTCGGGGGCGACGAGGCGCTCACCGGGCTCGAGCGGGTAGGAGAACAGCTCGTCGGAGAGCCCCATCTGCATGCGGACCTGCTGGTACTGGGTCTGCTCGACCTCGGCCTTGAAGTTGCCGCTGTACACGAAGGTCATCGACCAGGCGCGGCCCGCGGTCTCGGTGGCGGTCCGGTCGCACAGGATCATGAACGGGTTGTACTGGTGCGAGGACTGCCCGCGCCGGCTGCCGACGGAGAAGGATCCGGGCAGGACGTGCTGCCGGCTCGGCTTGCGCTCCATGCAGTGCTGGCCGTTGAAGGTGATGACGTCGAAGGACCCGGCGACGAAATCGAGGCAGGAGGTCTGCAGCTTCTCGACGGTGACGCGCCTCTCGCCGGCGTTCCTCACGATCGCGGCGCGCGTGATGACGTCGATGTCCGGGATGACGCCGAACAGCAGCTCGACCTCGAGTCCGAGGCGCGTGTCGGCGAGCGTGACCGAGAGGGTCCGGGCGCCGTCGGCGTCCGCGTCCGCGTAGGAGGCGGGCAGGCCGGGCAGGCCGTACTTGCCGTCGCGGACCTCATGGCGCACGTAGCGCAGGTCGCATCCGAAGGTGCCGTCCGCATCGCGCACCTGCATGAGCGCGCTGCGCAGGTCCCCGTTGCCCTGGAAGGGGAACTCCTGGGGCAGGACGTCGAGGGAGTAGGTCCGGTCCGAGACGTCATGGGGGCAGGTGCAGCACCCGCTGCGGTCCGCATAGGTGGGCAGGTAGTCCATGATGCCCTCGCTGCGGGCGCCGTAGTACAGGTGCAGCAGGTAGCCGTACTCGTCGACATGCATCTGGTAGGTGGTGTTCCGCGTGTGCAGCGTGAAGGTCCGCGTCGCGTCGTCAATGCGAATGGGCATCGTACCTCGCTCTATATCGTCTGGGTGGGTGGGTTGTGCTCGGCATCATGCGCCGAGGGGTATTCTACGGCAGTTGGGCCCCGAGCCCGGGACCCAACTGCAAGAGGTTATAAGCTACATGAGCGGTGCATATGTCGCATCTTGGTACATGCGGGCGGCATGAGGGCTACTTCACGGCACCGTTCGTGACGCCGCCGATGATCTGCTTCTGCGCCACGATGTAGAAGACGATCATCGGGAGCATGGCGAGCAGGTAGGACGCGAACGCCAGGTTGTAGTTCGTGGAGAACGCGGTCTGGAAGCTCATCTGCGCGAGCGGCAGCGTGTTCACGCCCTGGCCCCCCATGATGACGAGCGGGGTCATGACGTCGTTCCACACGGCCAGGCCGGTGATGACGGCGACGGTGGCATGCATGGGCTTCATGAGGGGGAAGATGACCTTCCAGTAGGTGCTCCAGGTCGAGGCGCCGTCCATGCGCGCGGCCTCCTCGAGCGCGATGGGGATGTTACGCAGGTAGCCGGTGTAGAGCATCATGTTCATAGGCATGTAGAACACGATGTAGAGGATCATGACGCCCACCATGTTGTCCAGATGCATGACGGCGGTCTGCTTGACGAGCGGCATCATCAGGATCGCGAAGGGCACGTACATGCCGGCGATGATGAAGTAGTAGCTCGCCTTGTAGACCCGGCTGCGGTCCATGTTGCGGCCGATCGCGTAGGCGGCGAGGCTGTGGATGAGGATGGAGGCGACCACGGCAACGACGGTGATGATCAGCGAGTTCAGGAAGGAGTTGAAGAAGTCCGTCACCTGGATGGCCTCGATGAAGTTGTCGAGGCTCCAGTGGCTCGGCAGGGACAGGATGCCCGCGATGTCGTTCGTCATCTCGGACGGGTCCTTGAAGGCGATGACGACCGCCATGTACAGCGGGAAGACGATGGTGATCAGGCCGATGACGAGCAGGATGGTGACAGGCCAGTTCACCCGCTCCTTGACGTTGTCTTTAGCCATTAGAGCTGCTCCTCCTTACTGTTCAGGAACTTGGTCTGCAGGATGGAGACCAGGGCGATGAGGATGAAGAAGATCACCGCATTGGCGCACTGGTAGCCGAACTGGCCGCCGGACAGGCCGTTGTTGTAGATGAGGTAGGAGATCGACTCGGTGGACTGCGCCGGGCCGCCGGAGGTCATCGAGACGATCTGGTCGAAGACCATCAGCATGTCCTTCATCACGAGCACCATGTTGGTGGTCACGGACGGCATGATGAGCGGGAACGTGATGTAGCGGAACTTGTCCCAGCCCGTCGCGCCGTCGAGCGCGCCGGCCTCGTAGACGTCCTCGGGCACCGAGGACAGGCCGGTGATGTAGATGATGGTGGTCTGCGCGCACGCCTGCCACACGACCACGATGACGATGGCCACCCACGCCCATTCGGTGCTGGCGAGGATGGACTCGCCGCCGGTGACGGCCGGGACGATGTAGGTGAAGAAGTAGCTGAACACGTAACCGACGACGAGCGCTCCGAGGATGCGGGGCACGAAGTACACGCCGCGCAGCGCGCTCTTGAACTTGATCTTGCTCGACAGCCCGATGGCCAGCATGAGCGAGATGACGTTCGTGGCGAGCGTGGCGACGATGGCGACCTTGAACGTGAACAGGTAGGAGTTCAGGATGCGGGTGTCGCTGAACATGTCGATGTAGTTCTGCAGGCCCACGATGTTGAAGGCGCCGTAGCCCTTCGAGTCCGTGAAGCTGTACAGAAAGCCCGTGATGAGCGGAATCGTGTTGAATGCGCAGAAAAGCACGAGGACCGGGATCAGGATGGCCATGAAGGTCTTCCTGCGGTTCGATCCGATTGCAGCTGTACTTGCCATAGCGCGTCCTCCTTACTGCTGACTCTCGTAATCCTGTACCTTGCGGATGACGCTGCGGTTGTAGCGCTGCCAGTCGGCATCCCACTTCTCCAGGAACGCGTCGACATCGCCGTCGAGCAGCATCGTCTGCAGCTGCGCGTCGCATGCCATGGAGGACTGGTAAGAGTGGTCGAGGTAGTCCAGGACGCGGCCCTCGTCCAGGAAGGGCTGGATGTCGTCGAACAGCGGGTCGAGGGTGAAGTCGCCCTCGGTGCAGGGGATGGCGCGCTGGTCGTCGATGTAGGTCTGGACGTTGGCCTGCTCGTTCAGGAAGGCGATGACCTCGTACACGGCGTCCTTGTGCTCGCAGGTCTCGGCCACGCACCACTGCAGGTCGACGCCGGAGACCACGATGCGGTCGTCGGGGTCGTCGGCCGACGGCATGGCGAACATGCCGATGTTCATGTCGGGGTTCACCGACAGGATCTGCGGCACGGCGAAGCTGCCGCAGGGGTACATGGCGGACTGCCCGCGCGCGAAGGCGGTGCAGGCGTCGTTGTAGCTGTAGGCGAACGGGCCGTCCTCGGCGTAGTCGAGCAGCTGCAGCATGCGCTCGGCGGGCTCGCGGTAGTAGTCGGCGAACTTGGCGGTGCCGGCGTTCACCTGGCGGGCCAGGTCGCTCGGCACCATGTTGATGGTGATGGAGTTCCACGGCGACAGGATGGTCCAGGTGTCGAGGTAGCCGAGGTAGATCGGGTGGATATCGGGCGTCTCGGCCTGGATCCGCTCGAACAGCGCGATGAGCTCGTCCCAGGTCTCCGGGATGGTCCAGCCGTGCTCCTCGAACAGGTCCTTGTTGTAGAGCATGCCCGCGGCGTTCGCCACGTAGGGGACGCCGTAGATGCCGTCCATCGGCACGTAGGTGACGCTCTTCAGGATGTCGCTGTACGCCTTCTGCACGTCGGCGGAGGTGGGGCAATCGGACACGTCGGCGAGGATCGCGGAGTCCACGAAGCTCGCGTAGTCGGCGTCGCCGCCGATGCCGATGACATCGGGGTAGTCCTCGCGCACGAAGCGCGTCTTCATGATGGTCACGGCGTCGGCCGGGCTCGTGATGTTGAGGTAGATGTCGTCGTGCGAGGCGTTGAAATCCTCCATGAGCTGCTCGAAGATGCTCACGGCCTCCTGCTTGTAGCTGACGATCTCCACCTCGATCTTGCCGTCGGCGCGCTGGGTGGTGCAGCCGCTGAACAGCAGGCCTGCCGCTCCGGCCGCAACGCCGCCCAGGAGGGCGCGACGTGAAACGGGTTTGCTCAGCATGCGTCTAGCCTCCTTCCTCGCTTAGTGGACGATCGCGAGCTCGGACTGCTTGTCGAACACGTGGACCTTGTCGAGGTCGAACGCGACCTCGATGCGGCTCCCGACGCGCGCGGGGTTGCCGGACGAGACATGGCTGGACACGGTGCCGCCGTCGACGTCCGCGTAGATCATGGCCTCGGAGCCCAGCAGCTCGTACACGGTGACCGTGGCCGCGATCCGCTCGGAGAGCGTGCGGTCGGCGGGGTGCTCGTTGGAGTCGACGACGTCCTCGGGGCGGATGCCCAGCACGACGACCTTGCCCACGTAGCCCTTCTCCTTCAGGACCCTGCCCTTGGCGTCGGGCAGGGTGATGGCGTTCCCGCCGAAGGCGAGGGTGACCTTCCCGGCCGTCTCGCCCACGGTCGCGTCGATGAAGTTCATCTGCGGGGAGCCGATGAAGCCGGCGACGAACAGGTTGCAGGGCTCGGAGTAGAGCTTGGCGGGCGAATCGACCTGCTGCATGACGCCGTCCTTCATGACGACGATGCGGGTCCCGAGCGTCATGGCCTCGGTCTGGTCGTGCGTGACGTAGATGATGGTGGCGCCCAGGCGCTGATGCAGCTTGGAGATCTCGGCGCGCATCTGGACGCGCAGCTTGGCGTCCAGGTTCGACAGGGGCTCGTCCATGAGGTAGACCTTGGGGTTGCGGCAGATGGCGCGGCCCATGGCGACGCGCTGGCGCTGGCCGCCCGAGAGCGCCGAGGGCTTGCGGTCGAGCAGCTTGTCGAGGTCGAGGATGCGGGCGGTCTCGCGGACGGCCTTGTCGATCTCATCGGGGCTCGCCTTGCGCAGCTTCATGGGGAACGCCATGTTGTCGTACACGGTCATATGCGGGTAGAGCGCGTAGTTCTGGAACACCATGGCGATGTCGCGGTCCTTGGGTTCGACGTCGTTGACCACGCGGCCGTCGATCTTCAGGGTGCCGGAGGTGATGTCCTCGAGGCCTGCGATCATGCGCAGGGTGGTGGACTTCCCGCATCCCGAGGGGCCGACGAAGATGATGAACTCCTTGTCGGCGATCTCGAGGTTGAAGTCCTTGACGCCCTCGTACCCGTTCGGATATTTCTTCCCAACGTGCTCAAGAGAGAGTTCTGCCATTGCTTGAAACCCCTTCCTGTATGCCCGCCGCGCCCGCGTGCGGACAGTCCGTACTGCGGACCTTATAGTAAAGTGCCACTATGCGTCGTTTTAGAGCTATAGAGATATGCAACCATGTCAAATGCGATATCCTGCAGGTAGATGAACTGAATCGATGGTGAAGAATCGGTGCCGGTTTCGGTAAACGGTCGAATAACCCTGCTCAAGGTAATCTTATGGTTCTGTATACGTCTTGATATTGCTCTATCTACCTGCGATAGCTGGCTTTTTCCTGAGTATCTAGCAATATGTAGCTAAATATAGATATATACGTTAATTTAGTTGCACGAAATGCGTGTACAATCTATGACGATCTGCGCCGCCTTTCGCCGCGGCCGGGGTCTGCACAGGAAGGGGGCCCGCGTATGCCGGCTCATGAGCTCGTCTCATCCACATTCTCCCGAGGCAAGTACATCGACCTCATGCCGTACCAGTACGGGCGCGAGGTCTGCACGCCGGGCCATGCGTTCGGCCCGTTCCGCCGCAGCCACTACCTGTTCCACTACATCATCTCGGGGTGCGGGACGCTCGCGGCGTCCGACGAGTCGGGCAGCCAGACGGTCTACCGCCTGCAGGCGGGGGAGGGGTTCATGATCTTCCCGGGGCAGACCAACACCTACTATGCGGACATGGACGACCCCTGGGAGTACATCTGGGTCGAGTTCGACGGGATCCGGGTGAAGGAGTCTCTGGCCTTCGCGGGGCTCTCCGAGTCCTCGCCCATCTACCGCTCGGGGAACGACGACCTGCGCGACACGATGGAGCAGGAGATGCGGTATCTGGTCGACCATCAGGACGCGTCCGCGTTCTGCCTGATCGGCCACACCTACCTGTTCCTCGACGGCCTGCTCCGCTCGATCGTCGCCCCCCGGACCGCGTCGACCAGCAAGCTGCAGGACCTCTACATCCGGGAGGCCATGAGCTATATCGAGCAGAACTACCAGAACGGCATCACGGTCGAGGACATCGCGCGGCAGACGGGTCTCAACCGCAGCTATTTCGGCAAGATCTTCAAGAGCGTGACGGACAAGTCCCCCCAGCAGTACCTGATCGACTACCGCATGACCAAGGCGGCGCAGCTGCTCAAGCTCACCGCGCTGTCGGTGGGCGAGGTCGGCCGCGCGGTCGGCTACCCCAACCAGCTCCATTTCTCTCGCGCGTTCAAGGGCGCCTTCGGGCTATGCCCGCGCGAGTGGCGCCGGGTGAACACGCACGCCTGAGCCCGCCGGCCGCATCTGCCCCCCAGCCTGTTCCCATGGCCGAGACGGCCGCCGCGGCGTGCCGCGGAAGCCGCCGGCCGGCGCCTTCCATACGTGCTACGATTACCTGAGCTGTGTTTCGTGACGCATTGGAGGGAATCCATGAGCAACGTCCTCGTCTTCGGGCATCAGAATCCGGATAACGACGCCATCATGTCGTCGGTCGTCCTCGCCCAGCTCCTCAACCAGGTGAACTTCAACGGCTGCACCTACCAGGCGTGCTGCCTGGGCCCGCTGCCCGCCGAGTCCGCCAAGCTCCTCGCCGACCTCGGCGTCGCCGAGCCGCTGCCGCTCGACGCCATCGAGCCGGCCGACGAGCCCCAGCAGGTCATCCTGACCGACCACAACGAGGTGGGCCAGACGGTCGCCGGGATCGAGAACGCCCAGATCGTCGGCGTGGTCGACCATCATCGCTTCGGCGGCTTCACCACCGCCGCCCCGCTCACCATCGTGGCCATGCCCTGGGGTTCCAGCTGCACCATCGTCGCCAAGCTGTTCGAGGTGCTCGGGCAGCAGCCGACCGACGCCCAGGCGCGCCTGCTGCTGTCGGCCATGATGACCGACACGCTCATGCTCAAGAGCCCCACCACCACCGACATCGACCGCGCGGTCGCCGCCAAGCTCGGCGAGCAGCTCGGCGTCGACCCGGTCAAGTTCGGCATGGAGGTCTTCCTCTCCCGCCCGTCCGGCTCCTTCACGCCCGAGCAGATGGTCGGCAACGACATCAAGCTGTTCGAGGTCGGCGCGTCCAAGCTGCTCATCGGCCAGTACGAGACCGTGGACAAGAGCCGCGCGCTCGGCATGGTGCCCGAGATCCGCGAGGCCATGCGCGCCTACCAGGCCGGCAAGGGCGCGGACGGCATCGTCCTGTGCATCACCGACATCATGGAGGAGGGCTCCCAGGTCCTGTTCGAGGGCGAGACCGCCGTCGCGCAGAAGGGCCTCGGGATCGAGGACGTCGCCGAGGGCGTGTGGATGCCCGGCGTGCTCTCCCGCAAGAAGCAGGTGGCCGCTCCCATCCTCGCCGCGGCGGAGTAGGCCGCGGGCCCGGACGACGGCACCGCATCCGCGCCTGCGTCCCGCCCTGTGCGGGCCGCGGTGCGCGAGCCGTCGCGGATGAGGGGCGCCCCTGCGGGCGACCTGTGGATTCCCCGTGGTTCGGGTCGGCGGATACCCCCCGTCGCGCGGCAGCGGGGGTACAACGGATTCAGATGAAACGGCGTGGCGCCCGATCGGGTGCCGCGCCTTATTTGAGACCAGGGCGCGCGGCTCCGTCTTCGGCCGCCGCGTCCGCGACCGCGAAGGAGCGACGGCACCGACATGGGAAAGCGCACGCGCAAAAACCTCAGGCACACGGCCGCGAAGGCGGTCGAGCGCAAGGCGCTTGCCGTGGACGCGCCCGCCGCGCCCGCCCCGCTCATCAGCGACCGGCAGCGCCGCAGGCTGGAGCGCCGCAGCGTGCTCGACCGCATCACCTCCAACGGCACCGTGTCCGCCATGGTGATGATCGCCGCGGCCGTCGCGGCGGTCGTCTGCGCCAACACCGACGCGTACTTCGCGCTCCACGAGTGGTTCGCGCTCCCGGTCACGGTCGCGATCGGCGGCTGGGAGTTCTCCTTGAGCTTCGAGCTGTTCGTGAACGACTTCCTCATGGCGGTGTTCTTCCTGCTCGTGGGTATCGAGCTCAAGTACGAGATGACCGTCGGGGAGCTCAGGCGCCCCCGTCAGGCGATGCTGCCCATGCTCGCCGCGGTGGGCGGCGTGGTCGTCCCCGCGTGCATCTACGGGTTCGTGAACCGCGGCGGCGCGGTCTACGGCTGGGCGATCCCCATGGCGACCGACATCGCCTTCGCGCTCGGCGTGCTCTCCCTGCTGGGGAGCCGGGTGCCGCCGGCGATCAAGGTGTTCTTCTCGACCCTCGCCATCGCCGACGACCTGCTCGCCATCGCGGCCATCGCCATCTTCTACGGCCATGCGCCGAGCCTGGGCTGGCTCGCCGCGGCGGCTGCGGTGACCGGGGCGCTCGCGCTGCTCAACGCGCGGAGGCACTACCGGCTCGCCCCGTACCTGGCGCTCGGCCTCGTGCTGTGGTTCTGCCTGTTCCAGTCCGGCGTCCACGCGACGCTCGCGGGCGTGATCCTGGCCTTCACCATCCCGGCCCGCTCCGACGTCGACGCCGGGGGCCTGGTGTCCTGGCTCGGCGCCAAGCTGCCCGAGCTCGACGACCGCTTCGATGACGAGGCGCACATCCTCGGCCAGCACGACTTCACCCATGCGGTGTCGGGCGTCGAGCGGGTGATGCACCGCGTGACGCCGCCGCTGCAGCGCCTGGAGCACTACATCTCCACGCCGGTGAACTTCCTGATCCTGCCGCTGTTCGCGTTCGTGAACGCGCAGGTGCGCCTCGTGGGGGTCGACCTGGGCGCCCTCGTGGTCGACCCGGTCGCGGTCGGCGTGTACCTGGGCATGATGCTGGGCAAGCCGGTGGGTATCGCGGGGGTGACCTTCATCCTCGTCAAGGCCGGTCTCGCGGAGCTGCCGCGCGGCGTGCGCTGGCCCCATATCGTGGGGGTGGGGATCCTGGGCGGCATCGGCTTCACCATGTCGATCCTCATCGCGGGGCTCGCGTTCACCGAGATCCCGGCCGAGCTGCTGGCCGCCAAGACGGCGATCCTCGTCGGCTCGGTTTCAGCGGCCCTGCTGGGCCTGGCCTACATGCACCTGGTCTGTCGGGGGAGGGCCGCGCGCTGACCCCGGGCCCGCGCGGCCTTGCGGGCCCGGGGCTGCCCCGGACCGGCTCGACGGCCCCGGCGGGCGCGGCGGGGCCGGCGGGCTTTCCGACCGCCGGGCGCCGCGGCCGCGCGCGTCGCCGGGGCGTCAGCCCGCGAGCCGCGCGCGGATGGCCTCGACCTGGCGTATGGCGCGGTTGACGCGGTAGCGGGCGTCGTCGATCTGCCCTTGGACGTAGAGGTCGACGAAGGGGTTGTCGAGGAACACGTCGGCGGCGCCGACGAACCCTCCGGTCTCGATGCCCCAGCCGCTCGCGCCCTCGACGTCGCGCAGCTCGCGCACGAAGTCCGCGAGCGCGTCGCGGGCGGACTCGAGCTCGTCCTGCGCCCGCGACATCTTGCCGCGCTTGACCATCGACGAGAGGAACCCGCCCGCGAAGATGTCGAACGCGCCCCAGTTGCCGGCGGAGTGCAGGTACTCCTCGGCGCGATGCAGGTGCTCGAGCGCGACGTCGGCGGCCTCGATGGCCTGACGGCGCTCCCGGTCCCGGTCGGCGTCCATGTGCGTGCTCCCTTCCGGCTGACCGCCCCTGAGCGGCGCCTACTCGACCGTCCCGTACATGCTTCCCCAGCCGTGCGCGGCGAGCGCCGAGTTCAGCTGGTCGCAGAGGCGCCGGCGGTCGTAGACGCCGGGCGGCAGCAGGGTCACAATCTCCATGAGGTCGGGCGCGAGGTCGAGGATCTCGGCCTGGACCACCAGGTCGAGGCGGTCGACCGTCTCGCGGCCGGCGTACATGCCGTCGACCAGGCGCTGCAGGTCGCCGAACTCCTCAGCTTGTATGGAACCGAGCCTCATGTGGCCTCCTCGCGCTCGTGTGCTCGGCGTCTAATCTACCACGGAAGCCGCGTCGCGGGCGCCGGCGGCCGCGGCCGGGCACGACGCGGGGGACCGCCCTGCCTGTCGTCACGGCTTCGACGCCGGCCGCGGCCGGCGCACGACGCGGGGCCGCGCCGCGCGCCGGCCCCTCCCGCGCTTCTGGCGTTTTCGCCGTCTCGCGCGGGGACACACGACGGAAACACGCATGCAGGTATACTTACTCCCTGTTTGTACCGCGGCGTCCGGCCCGCCGACTCGGGGCCGCTCGTCTGAAGGGAAGAGGGAGCCCGCCATGCAAACCATGTACGAGAAGATGGAGACAGCCGAGCTCGATGCGGCGATCGCCCAGCTCGAGGCAGAGGTCGCGGAGGTGAAGGCGAAGGGCCTCGCGCTCGACATGGCGCGCGGCAAGCCCTCGCCCGCTCAGGTCGACATCTCCCGCCCGATGCTTGACATCCTGAGCAGCACCGCCGACCTCACCGACGAGGGCGTCGACTGCTCCAACTACGGTTGCTTCGAGGGCATCCCCTCCGCGCGCCGCCTGGCCGGCGAGTTCCTCGGCGTGCCCGCCGAGCAGACCATCGTGCTGGGCTCCTCGAGCCTGAACATCATGCAGTCGGTCCTCATCCACTACTGGGAGAAGGGCGTCCCCGGCCACACCCCCTGGAGCAAGCTCGACCGCGTGAAGTTCCTGTGTCCCGCCCCCGGCTACGACCGCCACTTCGGCATCACCCAGGACCTGGGCATCGAGAACGTCCCCGTGCGCATGACCGAGACCGGCCCCGATATGGACGAGGTCGAGCGCCTCGTGGCCGCCGACGACTCCATCAAGGGCATGTTCTGCGTGCCCAAGTACTCCAACCCCACGGGCATCACCTACTCCGAGGAGACGGTGCACCGCCTCGCGACGATGAAGGCCGCGCCCGACTTCCGTATCGTGTGGGACAACGCCTACGCGGTGCACGACCTCACCGACGAGCCCGACGTCCTCGCCAACGTGTTCGACTTCGCGCGCGAGGCGGGCACCGAGGACCGCATCCTCGCGGTGGCGTCGACCTCCAAGATCACCTTCCCGGGCGCCGGCATCGCCTTCTTCGGGTCGAGCCCGGCCAACGTCGCCGAGGTCGCGAGCACCCTCAAGGTCGGCCTCATCAGCGCCGACAAGCTCAACCAGCTGCGCCACGTGCGCTTCCTCCCCACCCTCGAGGCGGTGCGCGCCCACATGCGCAAGCACGCCGAGTTCCTGCGCCCGCGCTTCGCGTGCGTCGAGGAGAAGCTCGAGCAGGGGCTCGCGGGGACCGGCTGCGGCTCCTGGTCGCATCCCAACGGCGGGTACTTCGTGTCCTTCGACGGCCCCGAGGGCACCGCGAAGCGCGTCGGCGCCCTGTGCGCCGAGATGGGCGTGAAGCTCACCCCGGCGGGCGCCACGTGGCCCGGCGGGCACGACCCGTACGATTCGAACATCCGCATCGCGCCGACCTACCCGTCGGTGGAGGAGCTCTCCGCGGCGCTCGACGTGCTGGTGCTGGCCGTCAAGCTCGCCTCCGCCGAGGTCGCGCGCGCTGCCCGCGCCTGATCCGGGGCCTGGCGGCGGGCGCCCGGCGGCATGATGCGCCAGAGCATGGCACGGGGGCCGTCCCGCCTGCCGCCATCCGCCGCCATGGCGGCGGGGCCGCCCGCCCGGTGCCGGCCGGTATGACCGATGACGAGAAGAGGAGCGACGCTGGCTATGGCCGACGACGAGTTTTTCGATGACGAGCAGGAGCTGATGGATGCCGTCGGGCGCCCCGCGGAGGGCGACGCTGCCCCCGCGGCCGCGCCCGCCGCGCCGGCGGGCGACGACGGCCGCCCCGCCCCGCCCCCGTTCTGGATGGTCCTTGCCATCGCGGCCGTGGCGCTCGCCCTCGGCGGGGTCGTCGGCTACCTGCTGGGGGCCTCGAGCGCCCTCGCCTCGCTCGAGGCGCTGGGTGCAGACGAGGTCCAGCAGACCTATGCGACGGACGGCGGGGCGTCGTCCGAGGGCGCCTCCGACGCGCTGCCGGAGGGGCACCCGCAGCTCGACATCGCGGAGGACGGCACGGCGACGCTCGCCGACGGCGGCTCCGCCGCGTGATGCCCGCGTCGCCCGGCGGCGCGGTGGATGCCGGCGGACGGGCCGGCGGGAAGGGGGACAGATGGCGTTCGATGGGCAGCAGACCAGGCGGGCCCGGGTCGCGGTCGCCGTGGCGGCGCTCGCGATCGCGGCGGCCGTCGGCGCCGCAGCGGTCTCGGGGGCCCTCTCGGGGTCGGGCGCCCCGTCCGACGGGGACGCGGGGTCCGCGCAGACCGCGTCTTCGGGTGGGGCGGGCGCCGCGCAGGGCGCGACGTCGGACGAGCACGACATGAGCCATGTCGACCTCACGTACCGGACGACCCTCGACCAGCTCGAGGGGCAGTACGAGGCCGACCCGTCGAACCCCTCGGCCCTGCTGAACCTCGCCAACGGCTACTTCGACTGGGGCGTGGCCGCCATGGGCGTCGCCGCCGACGACGAGGACGCGGGACACGTGGCGGACTTGTTCAACCATGCCATCGAGCGCTACGATGAGTACCTCGAGGCCAACCCCGGGTCGAAGTCGGTCGAGGTGGACCGCGCCATCTCGATCTTCTACGCCGGCGACGCGGACCGCGCCATCGCGACGCTGGAGGAGTTCACCGCTGCGGACGACTCCTTCGGTCCCGCCTGGGCCAACCTCGGCATGTTCTACGAGAGCGCGGGGCGCGCGCAGGATGCCCGTGCGGCGTATGAGCGCGCCGTCGCCTGCGACCCGGACGACGCCTACGGCGTCAGGACCTATGCCCAGCAGCGTCTCGACGCCCTGCAGGGGACGAACTCGTAGACCCGCGGCGTGCCGCGCGCGGCGCCCGCCGCGCACCCGTTCCATCGGATACACGACAAAGGGAGCCAGACATGGAACTCGGAATCACCATCACCCCCACGCCGGAGCGCTACCTCATCGCGATCGCCGGCGAGATCGACATCTCCAACGCGGACGCCCTGCGCGACCGCATCGACCTGGCGCTCGAGCAGCCCACCGCCAAGGTGACGCTCGATTTCGCCGGGGTGTCCTACATCGACTCGACCGGCATCGGCGTGCTCGTGGGGGCCGCCCATCACGCCGCCGAGCGCGAGAAGGGCTTCGAGGTCGTGAACGCCCAGCCGAACGTGATGCGCGTCGCCCAGCTGCTCGGCGTCGACGCCGAGATCGGCATCACCGGGGCGTAGGGGGGCCGCGCCCCCGCGCGGCGCGCCCGCCGGGCGGGAGGCCGTCTCAACTGCAAAGCATCTGTCAGCGGCGCGTGCGCATTTCGCGCAGCGCGGGCCGTCGCCGGATGCGGCGCGGTATACTGCTGCAGTCGATCGGAGCGCGTCCCGCGGAAACGGGCCGCGCGCATACCCAACCTGGAGGTCACCCGTGCCTAGTATCGGTGGAACCGAGCTGGTAATCATCTTGGTGTTTGCCTTCCTGCTGTTCGGTCCGGACAAGCTCCCGCAGATGGGCCGCACCATCGGCCGCGCCCTGCGCCAGTTCCGCGAGACCCAGCAGAAGCTGACCAACGTCGTCCAGACGGAGGTCGTGGACCCCATGGCCGCCGCCGCCAACGCGCCCAAGAAGGGCTCCAAGCCCGCGGCCGCCTCGGACGACGACGATGCGGACATCGAGTCCCCGTCCGGCGCCACCGCCGAGCCGCGCCGCAAGGAGACCTTCGCCGAGCGCCGCGCGCGCCTGGCTGCCGAGAAGGCCCAGCGCGAGGGTTCCTCCGAGGGCGCGCCCGCCGAGCCGTCGACCGACGGTGCCGTCGCCGCAGAGGCCCCGGAGGCGGATGGCGCCGGCGCGCCGGCCGTCGAGGCCGTGTCCGCCGAGGCGTCCGCCGAGCCCGCGCCCGCGGACGAGGAGCCCGCCGAGCCCGAGATCACCACCGAGGACCTCTACGCCCGCCGTCCGCGCCGCCATCGCGCCGCCAAGGCCGCCGGGGACGCTCCCGCCGAGCCCGCCTCCGATGACGCCGCCGGCGACGCCTCGGAGCCCGCTGCCGATTCCGAGGAAGGGGGCGAGCGCTGATGCCCATCGGACCCGCGCGCATGCCGCTTCTCGACCATCTGGGAGAGCTGCGGCGCCGTCTCACCATCATCGTCGTGTCCGTCATCGTGGCCACCGTGGTCATGTACTTCGCCACGCCGGTCATCGTCGACATTCTGAGCGACCCCATCATCCCCGCGCTGCCCGAGGGCACGCCGCTGGTCATCACCTCGTCGCTCGGCGGCTTCGCCATCAAGTTCGGTATCGCCATCAAGGTCGCCGTGGTCATGTGCACCCCGATGATCGTCTGGCAGATCCTGGCGTTCTTCCTGCCGGCGCTCAAGCCCAACGAGCGCAAGTGGGTCGTCCCCACGCTGCTCACGGCGACGGCGCTGTTCTTCGTCGGAGCGGTCTTCTGCTACCTGTTCATCGTCCCCGCGGCGTTCGAGTGGCTCGTGTCCGAGACGACCTCCATCGCCACGGTCCTGCCCAACCTCGAGGACTACATCAACATCGAGATCCTGCTGATGATCGGCTTCGGCGTGGCCTTCGAGCTCCCGCTGTTCGTCTTCTACCTCGCGGTGTTCCATATCGTCCCGTACGCCGCGTTCCGCTCCGCGTGGCGCTACATCTACGTCGGCATGCTCGTGGTCTCCGCGTCCATCACCCCGGACGCGAGCCCGGTCACGCTGCTGTTCATGTACGCGGCGATGCTCACGCTCTACGAGGCTTCGCTCGCGGTGACGCGCGTGGTGATCGTGGCGCGCGAGGGCAAGAAGGGCCTCACCACGAGCCGCATCTCGCTCTCCGACGACGAGGACGAGTAGGCGGGCCGCATGCACGAGCTCGGACTGGTCTCCGGGATCCTGGATATCGTGCTCGATACGGCGCGCGGGGCGGGTGCCTCGCGCGTCGTTTCCGTATCGCTGCGCATCGGCGACATGGCGGAGGTCAACGACGAGTCGCTCGCGTTCGCGTGGGAGGTCCTGCGCGATGACGACCCGCTGACGGCCGAGGCGTCGCTTGAGGTGGAGTACGTGCATCCGAGAAGCGTCTGCGGCGCGTGCGGCGCGTCGTTCGGGCACGACCGGTTCCATCTGCGCTGCCCGGTCTGCGGCAGCCGCGAGACGCGCCTCGTCGCCGGCAGGGAGATGGACATCGCCTCGATGGAGATCGAGACGGACGACTGAGGGCGCATCCGGCGGCGCCCCCGAGGTGCATCCCGGGGCGTGCCCGCGCCCCGTCATCGGGCGGTCCGGCCCCGCCCGCCCCGCCGGTCGATGCGGGGTTCCGCGGATCCGTTCCGAGCGGGTCCGCATGACATCGACGCATGCGCACCGGGGCCGTGTCGCCGGTGCGTCGCCACGATACCGGGGAGGGGTCGCCATGGCTGAGAAGACGGTCGACATCAACAGCTCCATCATGTCGCGCAACGAGCGGCTGGCGGGCGAGCTGCGCGCGCGGTTCGCGGGGGCGGGCACCTATGTGGTGAACGTGCTGTCGAGCCCCGGCTCCGGCAAGAGCTCGACGATCCTCGCCACGAACGAGCGCCTGGCATCGGCATGGGGCATGCGCTGCGCCGTGATCGAGGGCGATATCGCGAGCGATGTGGACGCCCGGCTCATGAAGGCCGCGGGCATGCCCGCCATCCAGATCAACACCGGCGGGCTGTGCCATCTGGAGGGCAACATGATCCGCCAGGCGGTAGACGCGCTCGACGGGGCGGTGGGGCTCGACGCGCTCGATGTCATCTTCATCGAGAACGTGGGCAACCTCGTGTGCCCCGTGGATTTCGACCTGGGGGAGAACCTCTCCGTCATGATCCTGTCGGTGCCCGAGGGCGACGACAAGCCGCTCAAGTACCCGGGTATCTTCCAGCATGCCGGGGCGCTGCTCCTCAACAAGATCGACGTGGCGCCGGCCTTCGACTTCGACCTCGAGGGGTACGGCCGCGTGCTCGACGACCTGAATCCCACGGCGCCCCGCTTCGAGGTGAGCGCGACGCGCGGCACCGGGATGGATGCGTGGGCGGGCTGGCTCGCCGCGCAGGTCGAGGCGGCGCGCAGCGGGGACTCGAGCCGCCGTTGACCGAGGCCCCGTGTGGGGCGCGGTCGGCGTGCCCGTCACCGGGGGTGATATGACGAGCGGCGGTCCCCGCGTCGGTGTCCACGGATGTCGGGACGAGCGGAGCCGTTGCGGATCCTCGCATCGATGTCCACGGGTGTCGGATGAGCGGCGCGGTTCCGCACTCCCCGCGTAGTCTCCCTTGAACGTCAAGATGTATATAACTCGTTCTGTATACGCACATGATGCATAGAGATATGCGGCCGTTCCGTGCCGGTGGGGCTGGTGACGGATGTTCTGGCACGGTTTGCCCGTTTGGGGGAGGCCCGTGGTGCCGGAAGCGCTTGAAAGGGCTCCGATGGGGCTGCACGACGACGGGCTCGCCTCCGGAACCGGTGCCGTGACGGCCGGATTCGCGGTGTCGGGGCGCATATGGCCGCCGCCGAGGGCGGCCTCCGTTCGTCGTGCGGCCCCCAGGCTCTATTCATCGCGATTCCGATCCCACCTTCCTGCCCCCAAACGGCGATTCTCTGCCACGTCCCGCCAACCGAGCCTGACAGGACCGGTATTTCCGGTCCGCGACCCGGTGTTCGCCCGCCCTCCGACATGTGCCCGCGCGGCATCCGTATGCGCCGAAGGGGGTCGGTTGATTCGCAAACGTACGCGCTTTGTGGTACGTTGCGTAGACAAACTCACCGCCCCCCGGCGCGCCGCCCGGGGCGCACGCATACGTTAGGAGCCTCGCATGAAGCTCGTCATCACCGAGAAGAACGACGCCGCGCAGCAGATCGCGCGCCTGCTGTGCAGCGTCGGCAAGCCCAAGGCCGACAAGGTCTACAACACGCCCGTCTACCGCTTCGACGTCGACGGCGAGGAGTGGGTCACCATCGGCCTGCGCGGGCACATCCTGGCGCCGGACTTCCCCACGGAGCTCAAGTTCGACGGGAACCTCGGCTGGTACGCCGTCTCGCAGGAGGGCGAGGTGCTGCCCGCCGACGTGCCCGACGGCCTGCCGCGGCCTCCCTACGAGTCCAAGCGCAAGCCGTTCTTGAAGGACGGCATCGACATCAAGGGCTGGAAGGTGCCGAGCCTTCCCTACCTCGTCTGGGCGCCCATCGAGAAGCTGCCCGCCGAGAAGGAGATCATCCGCGCCCTCAAGAACCTCGCCAAGAAGGCGGACTCCGTGGTGATCGGCACGGACTTCGACCGCGAGGGCGAGCTCATCGGCTCGGACGCCCTCGCCATGGTGCGCGACGTCGCGCCCGACGTCCCCGTGTCGCGCGCCCGCTACTCGGCGTTCACCAAGGCCGAGATCGACCATGCCTTCGCGAACCTCGTCGAGCTCGACCAGAACCTGGCCGACGCGGGCGAGTCCCGCCAGTACATCGACCTCATCTGGGGCGCCGCCCTCACGCGCTACCTCACCATGGCGAAGTTCGGCGGCTTCGGCAACGTGCGCTCCGCCGGCCGCGTGCAGACGCCCACCCTGGCGCTCGTCGTCGAGCGCGAGCGGGAGCGCCTGGCGTTCAAGCCCGAGGACTTCTGGGTCATCGGCGGCGAGGCGCGCCCCGCGGGCGCGGGCGACGACGAGGCGTTCAAGATCTCGCACGCGAACGGGCGCTTCACGGACCGCGAGGCCGCCGAGACCGCCTTCTCGCATGTCGAGGGCGCGACGACCGGCACCGTGACCGAGGTCGTCAAGAAGAGCCGCACCCAGCGCCCGCCCGCGCCGTTCAACACGACGTCGCTGCAGGCCGCCGCGGCCGCCGAGGGCATCAGCCCGGCGCGCACCATGCGCATCGCCGAGAGCCTCTACATGGACGGCCTCATCTCCTACCCGCGCGTCGACAACACCGTCTACCCGCGCTCGCTCGACCTGCGCGCCACCGTGAAGGCGATCGCCGAGGTCCCGCAGTACGCGCCCGCCTGCCGCGAGCTGCTCGCGCGCGAGAAGCTCACCGCGACGCGCGGCAAGATCGAGACCACCGACCACCCGCCCATCTACCCCACGGCGCCGGCCGACCCCGCGAAGCTCGAGCCCGCGCAGTGGAAGCTCTACAACCTCATCGCCCGCCGCTTCCTGGCCACGCTGTCGGACGCGGCGGTGATCGAGGGGACCAAGATCTCCATCGACGTGGCGGGGGAGCCGTTCCAGGCCTCGGGCGACGTGCTCAAGGTGCCGGGCTTCCGCGCGGTGTACCCCTTCGGCCTGAAGCGCGACGAGCAGCTGCCCGCGCTCGAGCAGGGCGACGCGGTCGACGTGCGCGAGATGCAGCTCGAGGCCAAGCAGACCGAGCCGCCGGCGCGCTACAGCCAGGGCCGCCTGGTCCAGGAGATGGAGAAGCGCGGCCTGGGCACCAAGTCCACGCGCGCGAGCATCATCGAGCGCCTCTACCAGGTGAAGTACTTCAAGGGCCAGCCGAGCGGGCCCATCGAGCCGAGCCAGCTGGGCATGGCGATCATCGACGCGCTGCACACCTACGCGCCGCGCATCACCACGCCCGACATGACGAGCGAGCTCGAAGAGGACATGACGCACGTGGCGGAGGGGCGCGACACGCAGGAGCAGGTCGTCCAGCACTCCCGCGCCCTGCTCGCCGGCATGCTCGACGCGCTGATCGAGCACAAGGACGACCTGGGCGAGGCGATCTCCGACGCCGTGACGGCCGACGCGCGCGTGGGCGCATGCCCCAAGTGCGGCAAGGACCTCGTCATGAAGACGAGCGCCAAGACGCGCGGGAGCTTCATCGGCTGCATGGGGTGGCCGGACTGCGACGTGACCTACCCGGTCCCCTCCGGCGTGCGCGTGAGCCCGCTCGAGGGCGAGGCGGCGGTGTGCCCCGAGTGCGGCGCCCCGCGCATCAAGTGCCAGCCGTTCCGGCAGAAGGCCTACGAGGTCTGCGTGAACCCCAAGTGCCCCACCAACTACGAGCCCGACCTCAAGGTGGGCGAGTGCAGCGTGTGCGCCGAGGCGGGCCGCCACGGCGACCTGATCGCGCACAAGTCCGAGAAGAGCGGCAAGCGCTTCATCCGCTGCACCAACTACGACGACTGCGGGGTCTCCTACCCGCTGCCGGCGCGCGGCAAGCTCGAGGCGACCGGCGAGGTCTGCGAGCATTGCGGCGCCCCGATCGTGGTGGTCCAGACCGCCCGCGGCCCGTGGCGCATCTGCGTGAACATGGACTGCCCGGGTAAGGAGAAGAAGCCCGCGCGCGGCCGCGGGGCGAAGAAGACGACGAAGAAGGCGTCGACCGCCAAGAAGACGTCGACCGCGAAGAAGGCCGGCGCCAAGAAGGCGGCCGCGAAGAAGACCTCCTAGGCGGTCTACCCGCGCCGCTCCGCCCGCCCGGGCGGGGCGGGGCGTCATGCCGCCCGGTGACGACGAGGCCCGGCTCCCGTTCGGGGGAGCCGGGCCTCGATGCGTCCGGCGGGGCCAGGCGCATTCTGGACGTCGCTGGCAGTCAGGTAGCTGCGGCGCGGGACGGCGCGGGACGGTGCGCGGGCTCCGTCCGCGCGTCGGAAGGTCAGAAGGAGTAGCTCGTGTCGTAGGTGAGCTCGCTGCCCACGGGCAGGTCCCCCGTGCTCTGTACGAGGATGGCGTGGCCGCCGAAGGCGGTCGAGCCCAGGCTGCCCTCGAGCGCGTACACGGCGAGTCCCTCGTCGGTCAGGAAGAAGTTCCCCTCGGTGCCCGCGATGTCCTCGATCGACGCCGACAGCTCCCCGTCCGTCAGGATGTCGCTCGGATTCGCGGCGAGGAAGGCGCGGATGCCCTCATCCGCCATGACGCGCAGGTCGTCCGGCGTGTACCCGAGCGCGTCGGCGATGCTCAGCTGCTCGCCGGTCTCGAGGTCGAAGAACGCCCCGCTCATGAAGCGCGTCCCGTGCGCCCCTCCGTAGAACCCGTAGGTGTCGGTCCTCGTGGCGACGATGCCGTCGGCGATCGAGGTGACCTCGATGACGCGGCCGTGGTCCTGCTGCTCGCCCGAGTCGTAGGTCCAGGCCTCGGCGGCCGCGCGGGAGTCCGCGACCTCCTGCGCGAAGCGCTCGTTCAGCACCTCGACGCCCGCGGGCGTCTCGCCGCCCTCCGCCTCGATGACCGGGTGGGACCAGCGCGCGTTCACGGCGAAATCCGTGCCGGGGCCCTGCGAGGACGCGAGGACGGAGGTCTCCTCCTGCTGGGCGACGGTGTAGCTCGCGGCGGCGCCGTCGTCCGCGGAGTCGCCGCCCCCGTCCTCGACGGCCGCCTCGAGCTCGTCGAGCACCCGCTGCGTCTCGTCGAGCCCGGCCACGGTCGCCTCATAGGTCTGCTGGTCGCTCGCGAACCCGTACAGCGGCACGTTCAGATCGACCTCGTAGCCGGCGATGGCGGCGTTCGTCTCGTCCGCGGACGCCTCCGCGCCGTTCAGGTAGCTGCGCGCGCCGTTCTGGGAGAACACGTGGTCGACGGTCGTCTCCGGGGAGAAGTCCGTCCCGTCGTAGGCGAGGTAGCGCACCGTGAGGCTCTCCTCGGCGTCGTCCTGGCGGTACTCCGACTCATCGCGCGCGATCGAGCGCAGGGCGGGCTCGCCGTCGTGCGTGAACGTCTGGAGGAAGAAGTAGCCGCCGTTGGTGGTCTCGAGGCTGCCCGGCTCGTCGTAGACGAGCTCGATGGACCCCTCGTCGGGCCGGTACGCCCAGACCTCGACGACGAAGCCCTCGAGCTGGCGGTCGAGGTACCCGGCGATATCCTTGCTCTCGAAGTCCCCGTTGCGGTTGTACGCGAGCAGGAGCTCCTCGGTGCCGTCGCCGTCGAAGTCGATGAGGCGCGCGACGCACAGGCCGCATGCCATGCAATCGCCCGTGTCGGAGGTGATGACCTGCGGGTCGCCGTAGGCGTCGAGGTACTCGCGGCATTTCTGCCAGTACAGCTCGTAGGCGCCCGGCTTCTCGTCGGCGTCCCCGGCGGGCGGGCCGACGACGATCTCGTCGTCGGCGTCGGGGTTGTCGGGCTCGTAGTCGGCGGGGAAGTCCCGCTGCCCGCCGTCGCCGTCGATGATGGCGACGCGCCAGGCGCCGGGTTCGACGTCGCCGAAGTCCGCGATCTGGAAGCCGCCGTCGCCGTCGACGTCGATGCGGTGGGGCGTCGTCTCGACGGAGGCGAGCGCCTCGTCGTCCGCGTCGGGCTGGATGAGGGCCACGCTGTAGGTGGTGAGCGGCGTGCCGCTCGCATCCTGCGGGCGGATGCGCGTGGTGGAGGATACGGGGACCGGGTCGGACTGGCCGTAGGCGACCGAGGCGGGGGAGCCGCCGAGGAACGCGACGGCGCCGATGACGAGGGCGAGCAGGACGGCGACGGCCACGACGATGCCGACGACGACCCCGCGGCCCGCCTTGGGCGCGGGCCCCGCGGGGGCGGGTGCGGGGGAGGGCTCTGCGGGAGCGGGCGGGACGGGAGGCGTCTGCTCCGGGGGAGCGGGAGGGACGGGGGCTGCCTGCTGGGGCGGCGCGCCGGGGGCGGGGACCGCCTGCTGGGGCGGCGCGCCGGCGGGGTCCGCCGCCTGCCGCGCGGCGCCGTCGGCCTGCCCCGGGGTCTGGGCGGCGGGGTTCGCCGCCGGGGCCGGCGCCGGGGCGCCGCAGCGGGCGCAGAATCGTGCCCCTTCCTTCAGCTCGCTTCCGCATCGGGTGCAGAACATGGTGGGCCTCCTATCGGGATCCGGTTGCCTGCACCCATGATACGGCAGCCCGCGGCCCCATGGTGCGGGCCGCGGTCGCGCGGTCGCGGCGGCCGTCCGCCCGGCGGCGCCGCGCGCCGGCTGACGCCGTCGGGGCGAGGGGCCCCGGTGCCTCTTGGAGGCCGCTTGCCCCCGCGGCCCGCTCCCGGTCCCGCGGCGCGGCGATGCCGCGCGCCCCGGCCGCCCGGATCCCGAGGGCGCCCCGCCCGGCCCGCGAGGCCGCCATCGCCCCCGCCCGCCCCTCCGTCGGGCCGTCCGCACCGTGGGGTATGATGGAGGGCACGGAAGACGACCCGTACGCACCCGAGGCGCAGGAGGAGCAATGGAGCAGAAGCAGGCACGCAGGGGGGACCGCCCCGCCCCGGGGGCGTTCGTCACCCTCGAGGGCATCGACGGCGCCGGGAAGTCCACGCAGGCCCGCCTCATCGCGGCGGCGCTCGAGCGCTCCGGCCGCGACGTCCTCAGCCTGCGCGAGCCCGGCGGCTCCGCCATCTCCGAGAAGATCCGCGCCCTGCTGCTCGACCCCGCAAACGCCGGGATGGGGGACACCTGCGAGCTGCTGCTGTACGAGGCGGCGCGCGCCCAGCTCGTGCACGAGGTCGTCGGCCCCGCGCTCGCCGAGGGCAGGGTCGTCGTCTGCGACCGCTTCTACGATTCCACCACCGCCTACCAGGGCTTCGCGGGCAGCGTCCCGCGCGAGGTCGCCGAGCGCGCCAACGGGCTCGCCGTGGGCTCCTGCCACCCCGACATCACCCTCGTGTTCGACCTGGACCCCGACCTCGCGGCCGCGCGCATGGCCGGCCGCGCCGGGGCGCCCGACCGCATGGAGGCCAAGGGGCTCGCCTATCAGCGCCGCGTGGCCGAGGGCTTCCGCGCCATCGCGCGGGAGGAGCCGGGCCGCGTGCGGTTGGTGGACGCCGCGCAGCCGGTCGACGCGGTGTTCGCCTGCGCCCTGGCCGAGCTCGCGTCTGCGGGGCTGCCGGTCACGGCGGAGGCCGCGCGCGAGGCCATCGCCGCCGTGGGCTGGGAGCGCGCATGAGCGCCCCGGCCGCGCACGACCGCGCCCATGCCGCGCCGCTCGGCGAGCGCGCGGGCGGCCTGCTCTCCCGCCTCGACACCCAGCCGCGCGTCCGCGACTTCCTCCGCCGCGCCGTCGAGACCGGCCGCGCGAGCCATGCGTACCTGTTCGTGGGCGCCCCCGGCTCGGGCAAGCTCGACGCCGCCTGGGCGCTGGCCCAGGCGCTGCTGTGCGAGGAGGGCGGCTGCGGCGCGTGCGACTCCTGCGTCCGCGTCGCGCGCCGCACCCATCCCGACGTGCACGTGTACGCCCCCGAGAGCGCGACGGGCTACCTCGTCGCCCAGGTGCGCGAGCTCCTCGAGGACGTCGCGCTCGCCCCGATCCGCGCCCGGCGCAAGGTCTACATCGTCGACCGCGCCGAGCAGCTGCGCGCGAGCTCGGCGAACGCCCTGCTGAAGACCCTCGAGGAGCCCCCCGCTAACGTCGTGTTCATCCTGCTCGGCACCTCGACCGACGCGCTGCTTCCCACCATCGTCTCGCGCTGCCAGTGCGTGCCGTTCCGGATGCTGTCGAGCGAGCGGGCGGTCGGGGCCGTCGCCCATGCGACGGGCCTGCCCGAGGCGCGCTGCCGCACGGCGCTCGCCGTCGCCGGCAGCCCGGCGCGCGCAGCGGAGTTCCTCAAGAGCGCCGAGCGCCAGGAGGCGCGCCGGCAGATGCTGCGGGCCGTCGACGCCCTCCTGCGGGCGGACGAGGCCGACATCCTGCTCTCCGCGCGCGACCTCATGGGCGTCATCAAGGCGCCGCTCGCGGACGTCAAGTCCACGCAGCAGGCCGTGCTCGACCAGAACGCCGACTACCTCTCGCGTGGAGCATTGAAGCAGCTCGAGGAGAGGAACAAGCGCGAACTCACCGCCCGCGAGCGTTCGGGTATCATGGAGGCGCTGGCGAGCGTGCGCTCCCTGCTGCGCGACGTGCTCACGGATGTCGAGGGCGTCGGCGGCGAGCCCGTGAACGAGGATTTCTCCGAGACCGTCGGGCGCCTCGCCCGCGCGACCACCGTGGCGGGCGCCGTCCGCGCGCTCGCGGCGGTCGACGCCGCCGAGCGGCGCATCGCCCGCAACGTAACCCCCCAGCTGGCCGTCGAGGTCATGCTCTTCGATATCAGGAAGGCGCTCCTATGCCGGTAGTTGTCCCCGTCAAGTTCGCATACGCCTCGCGCGACCTGTGGTTCGACCCCGTCGGGCTCGAGATCGAGCAGGGCGACCACGCCATCTGCTCCACCGAGCGCGGCACCGAGATCGGCCTGGTGACGGCCGACCCCTTCGAGGTCCCCGCCGCGGAGCTCGCCGCCCCGCTCAAACCCGTCCTCGGCATCGCCTCGGACGCCGACCTCGACCGCGCCGACGAGCTCGCGCGCCGCGGCGACGACGCGATGGCCGACTTCCGCGAGCTCGTGAAGAAGAACGGCCTCGACATGAAGCCGGTGGGCGTCGAGTTCCTGTTCGGCGGCGAGAAGGCGGTGTTCTACTTCGCCGCAGAGGACCGCGTGGACTTCCGCCAGCTCGTGAAGGACCTCTCCAGCCGCTTCCGCATGCGCGTCGACATGCGCCAGATCGGCGTTCGCGACGAGACGCGCCTGGTGGGCGGCTACGCGCATTGCGGGCAGGAGCTGTGCTGCGCGCGCTTCGGCGGCCAGTTCGAGCCGGTGTCCATCCGCATGGCCAAGGAGCAGGACCTCCCGCTCAACTCCTCGAAGATCTCGGGCGTCTGCGGCCGTCTCATGTGCTGCCTGCGCTACGAGTTCGAGGCCTACAAGGACTTCAAGAGCCGCGCCCCCAAGAAGAAGGCGCTCATCGACACGCCGCTCGGCCGCGCGCGCATCCAGGAGTACGACACGCCCAAGGAGCAGCTGGTGCTGCGCTTGGAGAACGGCAAGGTCTTCCGCGTGAGCCTCTCGGACATGACCTGCTCGGACGAGTGCAGGAAGCGCGCGGCCGACCAGGGGTGCACCGCGCGCCCCGATACCGTCACCCGCTCCGTGCTCGACCGGATCGAGTCGCCGGAGATGCGCCTCGCGCTCATGGAGCTCGACCGCGAGATGGGCGTCGACGTGGGCGACGGCCTCGACCGCGCCGACCGCATCGTGGCGAGCGGCCCGACCCCGCGCCGCAAGAAGCAGCGCGAGGAGGAGGCCGCCAAGTTCGAGGCGGCCGGGGGCCGCGGCGGGCGCGGCCGCGGCCGCGGGGCGCAGGGGTCGTCCGCCCCGTCCCCGGACGGGCGCGGCCAGAGCGGCGAGCAGGGTTCCTCCCGCCGTCGCCGCCGCAGGTCGCAGGCGGGCGCCGAGGGCGCGGCCCCCGCGCCGGCGGTAACCGAGGGCGCCCAGGCCCAGGGTTCCGCCAACCCGCAGCGCCGTCGCCGTCGCCATCTTTCCGCCGAGGAGCGCGACGAGGCCTTCCGCAGCGCCGCCGCGCGCGACCGTGCGGCGTCCCCCGGCTCCGGCGGGGACGCCCCCGCGTCCGAGGGCGCCGCGCCGGCGGGCGAGCAGGCCGCCCCGTCCCGTTCGCGCCGTCGCCGCCACAAGTCCGCCCCCGGCGCCTCCCGCGGGGAATCCGGGCGCGGCGCGACCTCGGTCAAGCCCGATGTCCCCTCCGTCGCCGACCAGGTCTCCAGCGGCGAGGTCAAGGTGACCCGCCGTCGGCCGGGGGACGGCGGCGGGGCCGCGCGCCCCGCCCGCGACGACGCACCGCGCCCCGAGTCCGGTGCGGCGGACGCGCCCGAGAAGAAGCGCCGTCGCCGCCGTCGCTCGCGCAAGCCCCGCTCCGGTGGGGAGGGCGCGTCCGGCGCCCCCGAGGCCGGCGGCTCCGCGGAGTGATATGACCGACGCCGAGGAAAGGACCCTCGCCCGCCCGGATGCGGGGAGGGTCCTTTCCTATGCCGGTAAGGTTCCGGTCGGAGCGCGCGGGGACGGCGGCGGGTCGGATGAGGGGTGCGCGGCCCCGTGGATCGCCCGCATGCGCGAGGCGGTGCTCGAGGCCCTGTCGCCCACGCGCTGCGCCGGATGCGAGCGCCCCGGGGACCTCGTCTGCGAGCGGTGCCTGCGCGGGCTCGACCTCATCGACCCCGCCCGGTCCTGCCTGCGCTGCGGCGCGCCGCTCGGCGACCTCGTCTGCACGGAGTGCGACGCCGGGTCTGAGGAGGCTGCCGGCCCCGGTCGCCGGCCCGGGGCGCCCGCGGGACGCGGGTCCTTCGCCTTCGAGCGCTGCCTCGCCATGGCCGCTTTCTCCGGGCCGCTGCCGCGGATCGTCCGCGCCTACAAGGACGGCGGGGAGCGCCGCCTCGCCCCGGTGCTCGCCGACCTCCTGCTCGACTGCCTCCTGCATGCCGAGCAGGCGGCTCCCGGGCGGTACGGGGGGATCGCGGGCGCCGCCGATGCGCTCGCGTTCGTGCCGGCGACCGCCGCCGCCTACACCCGGCGCGGGTTCGACCACATGGAGCTCGTCGCGCGCCCGCTCGCGGATGGGTGCGGGCTCGCGCTGCTCGATGCGCTCGCCAAGCACGGCGACGCGGACCAGCGGGCCCTCGGGCGGGCGGGCCGCCGTGCGGCGGGGCGGGGCGCCTACGAGGTCGTCGCCCCGGTGCGCGGGCTCTCCATCCTGCTGGTCGACGACGTGATGACCACGGGCGCCACCCTCGACGCCGCCGCCTCCGCCCTGCTGGACGCCGGCGCCTGCCGCGTCGACGTCCTCGTGCTGGCGCGCGTCTGCGGGGGATGAGGGCGCCCGCGACGGCCTTTGCGCCCGTCCCCCGCCCGCCGCCGGGCCCGTCCGCCCCCGCGCGTCCCCGTCCCGGCGCGCGCCGTCCGGGCGCCCGCACGCCCCGCCCCGCAGCCGCTCTACTCCTATGGCGCGCGACCTGCTATAATGCCGCTCGTTCCTACCAGGCTGTGGTTGCGGGGGCCGCCGCGCGGACGTGCGGTGGCCCCTTAGTCCAAGGCAGACGCGGTCGAAGGGATCCACGTAAGCGTCCGCGTGCGCGCGGCGCGATCATGGCGCGTCCTAGAGGTAAGTCGCACCGTCCGTAGACCTGTTTTCGGGGCATGGGAGCCCCGCGGGCGAGCGGGTCAGTCGTGAAGGCGGCCGCGGCCGCCCGAGCAAACGCCCCGGTGCGCAGGTGTGGGGTCAAAGACCAGGTCAGCTGGGGGAACATCGGAAACTCGCGTGCCGGGGCCGGACGGTCCCGGCGATGCGGCGCCCCCGCGCCGCGAACTGAGGGATGGAGACGCACGTGATGGAGAAGGCCGCTCATCTGCGGACCGGGCGCATGGCCGCCTTGGTCCTGTCGCTGCTGCTCGGGGTGTGCCTGAGCGGATGCTCGCTGCTCACGCCGTCGCGCACCGAGGCCGCGCGGATCCGCGAGCAGGTCGCCCCGGCGCTCGACGCCTCCTCCCTCGTCGAAGAGGGCGTGCTCACCGTCGCCCTCGACACCGCGGATGCCCCGCAGGGCATGACCGGCACCGACGGCGAGGTCACCGGCTACTACGCCGACGTTGCCCGCGCGCTCGCGCAGCGCCTCGGCCTGAAGGTGGCCTTCGTCTCCGCCACGAGCGCCTCCAACTCCCTGCCCGACGGCAGCGCGGACATCTTCCTGGGCGCCGCCGCCTCCGCCTCCGACGACGAGGTCACCGTGTTCGGGAGCTGCCTGGAGGACGCCCCCGCCCTGTTCGTGAAGGACGTCGACGCGGCGACCGTGTCCGCAGGCACCCTGTCGACCATGACCGTCGGAGTGCAGACCTCCTCCGCCGCGGCCGACGCGCTCGCCAAGGCGGGCGTCACCGCCGAGCAGAAGGCGTACGCCAACGTGAACGAGTGCTTCGACGCGCTGGCCTCGGGCGAGGTCGACTGCGTCGCCTGCGACGCCACCGCCGGCGCCTACCTCGCCCGCGCGTACGAGGGCGTGGGCTTCGCCGGCACCCTGGGCGCGGTCTCGGTGTCCGGCGTCGCGGTCCTGTCCTCCGCCTCCGACCTCTCCGACGAGGTGAGCACCGCGTTCGAGGAGATCGCCTCGGACGGCACCCTCTCGGCGGTCCACGCCCGGTGGTACGGCTCGCTGCCCTCCTCGCTGTCCGACACCCTCGTGAACGGCGTGACGCTGAGCGAGGACGACGGGCAGGACGCCCCCGCGGACACCCCGGCCTCCTCCTCCGACTCCTCCTCCGAGGTCGACCTCTCCGACATCAACCGGTTCGACGGATAGGACGCGCCGCATGGCGCGGACGCCCCGGGGCGCCGGGACCCGGGTCCGGCGGGTCGCCCCGCCCCCGGGTCCCGGCGCCCTTCGCGTGCGCGGCATACTCGAAACCGGCCGCGGTCGCGGGCACGTATCGGTGTCCGGCGGGGCTTCCGTCGCCAGCGGCCGCGCCGCGGTCGCCGTGTACCCCACCCGGTTTAGTGGGTACAACGAAGGTACGTCCTATTCCCGGATAGAAAAGGAGCCACGTATGGATATCAAGGTTTCTGGGCGCAAGACCACAGTTACCGATGCTCTGCGTGCGCGCGTCGACGAGAAGGTCGGCGAGGCTTGTAAGGTGTTCGACATCGACCCCATGACCGTCGACGTCGTGCTTCGCTATGAGAAGAACCCCTCCAACCCCAATCCCGCCATCGTCGAGGTCACGGTCCGCGCCCGCGGCTCGGTGATCCGCGTGGCCGAGCACGGGGCGGACATGTACGCCGCCATCGACGCCTCCGCCGACAAGGTGGCGCGCCAGCTCCGCAAGTTCAAGACCAAGGTCGTCGACCGCCGCCAGCAGGGGCCGTCGGCAGCCGAGGTCGCCCCGGTCGAGCCCGTCGAGGACCTGGCGGACCTGCTCATCCCGGAGGACGCGGACGACCAGCTGGTCCGCGAGAAGGTCATCGACATCACCCCCATGACCGAGGAGCAGGCCCTCGTCCAGACCGACCTTCTGGGCCATGACTTCTACGTGTTCGAGAACGCGACGACCGGCCTCATCAATGTGGTCTATCACCGTAAGAATGGTGGATACGGCATCATCAAGCCCAAGATCGAGGGCATCGACGGGTAGAATGGCAACCATGTGCATGTAGGTTGCGAACGGCGGCCGTCCCATGCGGGGCGGCCGTTTTTTGCCGAACGCGAAAGGGCGGGCATGAACAGCATTCCCACGGGTTCCGGCCACGCGCGCCGTGCGAGGATCGTCGTCGATACCTGTGCCGACCTCACCCCCGAGATCGCCGCGTCGCTCGATGTCGACATCCTCGGGTTCCCGTACATCCTCGACGGCGAGGAGCATACCGACGACATCTGGACCTCCATCACCCCGAAGGAGTTCTACGACAAGCTGCGCGCCGGCTCGCAGGCCTCCACGTCCGCCGTCTCGCTCGGGCGCTACCTGGAGTTCTTCACCCAGTGCGCCGAGGAGGGCACGCCCACGGTCTACCTGTGCTTCACCTCCGCGCTCTCCAGCAGCTACAGCTCCGCGGTCACCGCCGCCGAGCAGGTGGTCGCCGAGCATCCCGGCTTCGAGCTGTACGTGGTCGACAACGCCCTGCCGTGCGCCTGCGGCGAGCTGCTCGCGCTCGAGGCGGTCCGCCAGCGCGCCGCCGGCCTCACCGCCAAGGAGCTCGCGGCATGGGCCGATCAGGCCAAGACCTGCGTCCACGGTTACTTCACCCTGGACTCGCTCGACTCCCTCGCGGCGGGTGGGCGCATCCCCCCGACCGCGGCGCAGCTCTCGAGCAAGCTCGACATCAAGCCCGAGCTGTCCTTCGACCTCGCCGGGTCGCTCACGCTGATCGGCGTGAACCGCGGCCGCAAGAAGGCGCTGAAGGCGCTCATCAAGTCGTTCAAGGAGAACTACATCGCCGACCCCGCCATGCCCATCACGATCGTCTCGGCCGACGCCGAGAAGGACGCCGACTGGGTCGAGGCGGCGGTGCGCCGCGAGGAGGGCTGCGAGAACGTCACGGTCATCCGCGGCTCGGTGGGCCCCACCATCGGCGCCCATGTGGGCCCCGGCATGGTCGCGCTCATCTTCTGGGGTCGCGACCGCGCCGAGTCCGTCTCGCTCTCCGACCGCATCGCGCGCAAGGTCCGCGGGGCGTAGGCGGTCCCCCGGCATCCCGCCGGATGCCGCCCCGCCTCCCGGCCCGCCGCGTCGCCCCGGGTGCCGCGGCGCGCCCAACCCGACGTCACACAACCCATAGGACAGGAGTTCATACATGGCAGACAAGAAGCTGAAGGTCGCCTTCATCGGCACCGGCATCATGGGGGCGCCCATCGCCGGGCACATCATGGACGCCGGCTACGACGTCACGGTCTACAACCGCACCCGCGCCAAGGCGGATGCGCTCGTGGCGCGCGGCGCCCGCTGGGCGGACACCCCCGCCGAGGCCGCCGCGGACGCGGACGCGGTGTTCACCATGGTCGGGTTCCCGACGGACGTCGAGGAGCTCTACCTCTCGGGCGAGGGCCTGCTCACCTGCGCCAAGGAGGGCGCCTACCTCATCGACCTCACCACGAGCTCGCCGGAGCTGGCGCGCGACATCGCCGAGGCGGCCGAGACCATGGGCAAGCACGCCTTCGACTGCCCGGTGACCGGCGGCGAGGCGGGCGCGCAGGCGGGCACCCTCACGCTGATCGTCGGCGCCACCGAGGCGGACATCGCCCCCGTGCGCGAGCTGCTCGAGGCCTTCTCCTCCAAGATCTTCTGCTTCGGCGGCCCCGGCAAGGGCCAGGCCGCCAAGCTCGCCAACCAGGTGTCGCTCGCGGCCTCCATGGTGGGCATGGCCGACGCCCTGTCCTTCGCCCAGCAGTGCGACCTCGACCTCGCCCTCACGCGCGAGATGATCCTCGGCGGCACCGGCGCCTCCGGCGCCATGCAGCAGCTCGCCCCCAAGTCGCTCGACGGCGACTGGAGGCCCGGCTTCATGGTCAAGCACTTCCTGAAGGACCTCGGCCTCGCCCTGCAGGCAGCCGAGGAGAAGGAGATCGCGCTGCCCGGCGCGGACACCGCCTTCACGCTGTACGACATGCTCGAGGCCATCGGCGGCGGGGATCTGGGCACCCAGGCGATCACCCTGCTGTACCAGGAGGAGTCCGAGGCGGTCGCCGCCGGGCTCGACTGGTCGCTGTACACCTCCGCCCACGAGCACGACGAGGAGTGCGGCTGCGGCCACGACCACGGCCACGACCACGAGTGCGGCTGCGGGCACGAGCACGGCCACGACCACGAGTGCTGCGGGGGCCATGGCCACGGCCACGACGGCTCCTGCGGCTGCGGCCACGACCACGGCGAGAGCGAGTAGCCCGGCATGTGGGCCTTCTACATCTGCGCGCTGCTGCTGCTGTTCTTCGGCATCTACATCGGCTTCATCCTGGGGAGCTCCTGGGGCGAGCGCGCGGTGACGGCTGCGGACTACTGGAAGATGAACGCGGCCGCGATCCTGGCGGCGGTGCTCGCGGGCTTCGTGCTCGCGGGCGTGCCGCTGCTCTACGGCGCGATCGTCGGCGTGCTCGCGGGATGCATCGCGGGCCTCAAGATGTCGTTCGGCGAGTCCTCGGGACCGTGGCGCTGGCTCGACCGCTTCATGAACGTGAACCGGTCCCACCGGGAGACGGCCGAGAAGGGCACGGGCGAGGAGCGCCGCCGGCGCCGTCGCGCGGGGGAGCGGGGCCCCGACCTCATATCGGTGGCGCCCGACCGCCCCTCGTCGGAGGCCGAGCGGGGCGGGGCCGACGCGG
The DNA here is from genome assembly GCA_019117005.1 of Candidatus Collinsella stercoripullorum. Classification (GTDB taxonomy): domain Bacteria; phylum Actinomycetota; class Coriobacteriia; order Coriobacteriales; family Coriobacteriaceae; genus Collinsella; species Collinsella stercoripullorum. The sequence goes on from DXAO01000025.1 coordinate 54,376, forward strand.
CGCGCGGCCGCGCGAGGAAGAACGGAACCACGAAGGATGCGAGGTAGAGTTATGGCAACGGAGCAGGTTCAGGAGCTTTCCGCGGAGGAGGCGGAGCGTCTCGCGTCGGTCGAGGCCGACCGCGACGCCCTCGCGGCGCTGGTCGAGGATCTCGCGGGGCACAGCCGCCGCAAGCGCCAGCTGTCCGCGCGCGTGGTGAACCTCGTGGCCCAGCGCGAGCCGGAGCTGCTCGCCCCCTATATCCCGGACCTCGTCGACGCGCTGTACCGCCCCGAGGCGCAGACCCGCTGGGAGGTGCTCGACGCGCTGACCCTGCTGGTCCCCGCGCACGCCAAGGAGGTCGGCGCGGCGTACGACGGCGCGGAGGCCGCCCTGTTCGACGAGATCTCCGCCACGCTGCGCCTATCCGCCTTCCGCATGCTGTGCACCTGGGGCGCCACCGACCGCGGCCGCTCCAAGAAGGTCTGGCCGGTCATCGACGAGGCCATCCAGTGCTACCACGGGGACCTCGAGTACCGCGATATGCTGGGCTGCCTGCATGAGTTCGCCCAGGGCAAGATCGAGGGGGGCGTCGCCGGGGAGCTCGCCGGCCGCCTGCAGTTCGACGCGGAGAACGGCAAGGGCAGCTATCTCAAGGCGCGCTCGTCCGAGATCTACGACATGCTGGTCAAGCGGTTCAAGCTCGACCATCCGCAGAAGCGCGCCCGCACCGTCTCCAAGTCCGAGGACATGGACGACGACGAATAGGGACCGAGGGCGCGGCCGCCGGGGCTCGGCGACCGCGCCGTCTTTTCATGCCGAACCACGAAGAAGGAGAGCCATCGCATGGGTCTGATTCAGAAGAAGGACGACGAGGAGCGCGAGGTCATCGAGGGGGTCGAGATCATCGAGCGGTCGGACGTCCCCGACGACCTGCCGCAGGCGGACTACGACCTCGTCGCGGGCGAGAGCGCCGAGGACATCGCCGCGGGCTCCGCGGACGAGACCGGCGATGGGGCCGGCCATGCCGAACCCGCCGTCGAGGGCGATGGCTCCGAGCAGGAAGACGGGGATACCGCGGCCGCCGATGACGAGGAGCCGGCGGACGCCTCGGGCGCCGCCGCGTCCCCGTCCCGCCGCGTCCCAGCCCCGCTGGTCGCGGTCGCCGTCGTGGCGGTCATCGCCGCCGCTGCCATCGGCTACCTGGTGGGCTCGGGTTCCTTCGGCAGCAAGGGCGCGGATTCCGCCTCGCTGACCTCCGACCAGCTCGACTGCGTGATCGCCTCCTACACCTACGGCGGCTCCTCGCACGACATCACCGCGCGCCAGGTGATCGAGGCCCAGTACAGCCTCGATGCCGTCGAGCAGGAGGACGGGACCTACCCGACCCCCTCGGCCGACACCGCCCTGTCCTACGCGCGCAACCAGATCCTGCTCGCCGAGGCCGACCAGCGGGGCATCACGGTGAGCGACGAGGAGATGGCCGACTTCGCCGAGCAGTCGCTCGGGACCTCCGATTACGCGACCATGGCCGAGCAGTACCAGCTGTCCGAGGACCAGGCTCGCGAGGTCGTCCGCCAGCAGGTCACCCTCCGCAAGCTCTACGACCAGGTCGTCCCCGAGAGCGACGCCACCGCGCCCACGGCCCCGACCGAGCCCGAAAACGGGGACACGTCGACGCGCTCCAAGGAGTACGCGGACTACATCATCGGTCTGCTGGGCGATGAGTGGGACGCCGAGTCCGGCACCTGGGCATCCGAGGACGGCGACTTTTACGCCGCGCTCTCCGGGACCGACTTCTCGGCCGACTCCGCGAGCTACGAGCAGGCTCTGACCGCGTACTACGTGGCCTACCAGAAGTACGCCGAGCAGAGCAGCGGGTACGCGGAGCAGTGGTCGGAGTTCCAGAACGGGCTGTTCGCCGACGCCGATATCGACCTGTACGGCCTGTTCGCCTAAGGTCCGCGCGTGCGCGCCCCGATAGTGATGAGTTCCTGCCTGCTTGGAGCCCCTTGTCGATACGACGGGGGCTCCAAGCCCGTTTCGGCGTGCATGCGGCTCGCCGAGGGCCTGCGCGCGCGAGCGGGCGAGGGGGCGGTGGCCCCCGTCTGCCCTGAGCTGCTCGGCGGCCTCCCGTGTCCGCGCATGCCCGCGGAGCGGCGGGGGCGGCGCGTCATCGCGCGCGACGGGACCGATGTCACCCGCGCCTACGCCGAGGGATCGGCGCGCTCGGTCGAAATCGCCCGCGAGGCGGGCGCGCGCCTTGCTATCCTGAAGGCGAACAGCCCGTCGTGCGGCAGCGGCCGCATCTACGACGGGACCTTCACGGGCCGGCTCGTGCCGGGTCACGGCACGGCGGCCGAGGCGCTGATGCAGGAGGGGTTGACCGTGGTCGATGAGCGTCTGGTCGGCTATTGCGAGCCGAGTTTCGAGCATCCGGTGGCGATCGTGCTGGGAAGCGGGCTGGGGGCGCTGGCAGACCGCGTGCGCGCGGTGCGGCGCATCCCCTACGACGACATCGAGGGCTTCCCGGATGAGGCGATCCCCGTGGAGGGGCATCGATTCGAGGTGATCGTGGGTACCATCGACGGCGTGCCGGTGGTGGTGTATCCGGGGCGCGTCCATCTCTATCAGGGGTATTCTGCCCTGCAGGTGACCTCCCTCGTCCGTCACGCGCACCGGCTCGGATGCCGGGACATCGTCCTGACCTGCGCGTCGGGGGCGGTCGGGCAGACCCAGCCGGGGACCGTGGGGCTCATCCGCGACCAGCTGAACCTGACCGGGGCGAACCCGCTGGCGAGCGCCGAATGCGTCGCCGCGGCGGAGATCGACGTCCCGTTCATCCCGATGGCGGGCGCCTACTCCAGCTATCTCGCCGAGTTCGCGCGCGCCGCCGCCGAGGAGGCGGGGGTGCGGCTCGTCGAGGGCGTCTACGCCGGCCTGCTCGGACCGACCTACGAGACCGCGGCGGAGGTGCGCGCCCTGTCGGTGCTGGGCGCGGACTTCGTGGGGATGTCCACGGTGTGCGAGGCCATCATGGCGCATGCGCTGGGCATGCAGGTGCTCGGGCTCACGCTCGTCACCAACTACGCGGGGCGCGCGGACAACGCGCACGACGAGGTGCTCCGGGTCGCCGATTCCGGCGGGGCGGCGACGACCGAGGTGGTGCTGGGCGTGCTGCGGGCGCTGGGCGGCCGCGGGCAGGCGCTTTCCTCCTGAGGCGACGGGCGCCGGCGGTGCCGGGCGCCTGCGGTGCCGGGCCTTTCCCGCCCGACGTCCTCCCAGCGTGTTCCTCCTGTGACGGCAAATTCCCGCTTGCGTCTTCGCGGGTTTGCCCGTACTATAGATAACCGCATCCGGCCTCGTGCCGATGCATGGTCAAAGCCAACGTGGCTCAGCTGGTAGAGCAACGCACTCGTAATGCGTGGGTCAGCGGTTCGAATCCGCTCGTTGGCTCCATAGTATTCGACAGGGCCCCGGCGACGGGGCCCTTCTCGTATCCGTGCGGGGCGGCGGATTCGAACCGATGAGGTCGCGAGGCTGAGCGAACGCGCGAGCGTTCGCCAGCGAGCGCGCGAGGGCGGCGCGAGCCGCCCGGAGCATGCGGACGCCGCAGGCGGACGCGAACGAAAGCATGTCGTATCTGACACGAAGACGTCTGGCGGGAGGGGTCCATGTCAGATGCGACATGCTTTCACCCTCCGGCACCGATGGGGATCGGCTCGTGCGGGCGCCCTTGCAATCGGCCGCCTCCGATCAGGACGGTTCCCCGGCATGTCCGCGACCGGTTCCCGACGGCGGGGACGGGCGCGCCCGCCGAAGCGTTCCCCCAACGTTTCCCCACCGTTTCAGCAGGTTAACGAGCTGGTTGCCGGCGCGTGAACCACTATTTCATACCAGTGAAAAGAACCAACACATTTTTGAAATCAATATGAACGGAATCGGTTGACATACTGGATGAAAAGACAAGCTGCCAAAACGAACATGTATATGTGAAATCAATCTCATGCAAATAAAAAACGCAGGTAGTACAATTATTTTTCAGGTAGACGGTCGAAATCCCGCTGCGAACGGTTTAATACAACCGCCCACGCGAAAACACATTGAGAACATGTGGAGGCCTGCTACAATAAGTGACACGTTATGTGGTTACTACCAGTTGCCCTGCAGGGCAGGCAGGGGAGGCGCACGGACGCGCGTCCCGAGAAAGGTGGCATGAGATGATCGGTTTCATCCTCACGGGACATGCTCAGTTCTCGAACGGTTTGGCGAGCGCGATCGACATGGTCGCCGGCGACCAGCCCGCCTTCCAGATCGTCCCCTTCGACGGGGCGCAGGCCGCCACCTACGGTGACGACCTCCGCGGCGCCATCTCCGCCATGCGCGAGGAGACCGACGGCGTCCTGGTCTTCGTCGACCTGCTCGGCGGCACCCCGTTCAACCAGGCCATGATGATCTCCCAGGACATCGCCGATGTCGAGGTCGTCACCGGCACCAACCTCCCCATGCTCATCGAGCTGCTGCTCACACGCGGCGCGGGCTCCACCCTGGCCGAGCTGGCCGATCAGGCCGTCGCCGTGGGCCAGGCCGGCATCGTGCACAAGAAGCTCGAGGCCGCGCCGGCCGAGGGCGACGACCTCGATGACGGCGAGGGCATCTAATGGAGGGCTTCCTCCAGGACGTCCTGGCCTCTTCGGTGGCGCTGCTGATCCTGCTCGCCATCATGGGCGCGATCTACCTCATCTGGACGCAGGTCGGCCTCAAGAAGAAGCGCGACTACTTCAAGGAGCTCCACACCGAGCTCGCTCCCGGTCAGGAGGTCATGTTCGCCGGCGGCATCTTCGGTACGGTCAAGAGCATCGACGGCGACCGCGTGGAGGTCAAGGTCCGCTCCGGTGCCGTCCTCGACGTCTCGCGCTACGCCATCCAGGAGATCGGCGGCAGGTAGCACCCCCCAACGCCCGGTTCTTTTGGGATGCGGGCAGCGGCGAACCGCCGCCCGCCCCTTGCATAGGACAGTCGGAACAGCAAGCAATCGGTATACGAAAGGATGCGAACCAACATGGCAGAGCCCAACATTCTCCTTACCCGCATCGATAACCGTCTTATCCATGGCCAGGTGGCGACCCAGTGGAACTCCACCCTGGGCGCGAACCTCATCCTCGTCGCCAACGACGAGGTGTCCGGCAACACCATGCGCCAGAACCTCATGAAGATGGCGGCCCCGGCCGGCGTCGCCACCCGCTTCTTCTCGCTGCAGCACACCATCGACATCATCTCGAAGGCGTCGCCCAAGCAGAAGATCTTCATCGTGGCCGAGACCCCGCAGGACGTGTTGACGCTCGTCAAGGGCGGGGTGCCTATAAAGAAGGTCAACATCGGCAACATGCACATGTCGGAAGGAAAGCGGCAGGTTGCAACGACGGTCGCCGTTGACGACGCCGACGTCGCCGCTTTCAAGGAGCTGCAGGATTTGGGGGTGGAGTTGGAGATTAGGCGTGTTCCGAGCACGCCGGTCGAGGATTCGTCCAAGCTGTTCGCCTAACGGGGCGCATCCTCCCCGCGGCGGGTCCGCCTGCCGCACACGTACGTGACGTTTCGTATCTATGAACACATTCGAAAGGAGGAGCATAGATGGACGTCTCGATTGTTCAGATCGTTCTGGTCTTCCTGGTCACCTTTGTCGCGGCCATCGATCAGTTCGACTTCCTCGAGTCGCTGTACCAGCCCATCGTCACCGGTGCCATCATCGGCGCCATCCTCGGCGATGTGAACACCGGCCTGATCGTTGGTGGTACGTACCAGCTCATGACCATCGGTAACATGCCGATCGGAGGTGCCCAGCCGCCCAACGCGGTCATCGGCGGCATCATGGCTGCTATCTTCGCCTGCACGCTCGACATGGATCCCGACATGGCCGTCGCTACCGCGATCCCGTTCGCGCTGCTCGGCCAGTACGGCGTGACCCTGTTCTTCACGCTCCGCGCCCCGCTGCTCGAGTTCTTCCGCAGCGCCGCTGAGAAGGCCGACACCAAGGCCATCACCAAGTGGACGGTCGTCTCCGAGATCATCCTCGGTGTGATCTTCGCCGTGATCGTGACCCTGTTCTTCATCGGCGGCCTCGCCGTCGGTCAGCAGATCGTCGACGCGATCCCCGAGTGGGCCAACGTCGGTCTGTCCCAGGCTGGCAACATGATGAAGTTCGTCGGCTTCGCCATCCTGCTCAAGATCATGATGAATCGCGATATGTGGGGCTTCTTCTTCATGGGCTTCGGCCTGGCCCTGATCGCGAGCAACATCGAGGCCATCGCCGGCCCCGCGCTGCTCATCCTCACCCTCATCGGCTTCGGTATCGCTTTCTGGGACTTCCAGCAGCAGACCGAGCTGAAGGGCGCTGTCGCTGACGGAGGTGACTTCACCGATGGCATCTAATGAGTTCGTTGTCCCCGAGCGCTATGAGGATCTGACCCCTGCTCCGCAGGTCGACCAGAAGACTCTGAACCGTATGGCCCTGCGCTCCTACTGGCTCCAGTCCTCGTTCAACTACGAGACCATGCAGTCCGGCGGCTGGCTGTTCGCCATGATCCCCGGCCTGGAGAAGGTCCACACCAACAAGAACGACCTCGCGGCGTCGATGTACCACAACCTGGACTTCATCAACACCCACCCGTTCCTGGTGACCTTCGTTATGGGTATCGTTCTGTCCCTCGAGCAGAACAAGGTCGATACCCAGACCATCCGCGCCGTCCGCATCTCCGCGGCCTCGCCGCTGGGCGGCATCGGTGACGCCCTGTTCTGGCTGACGCTCGTGCCCATCACGGCCGGCATCACCTCCAACATGGCCATCGCCGGTAACATCGCGGCCCCGATCATCTTCCTGGTGATCTTCAACCTGGCCCAGGCTGCGTGCCGCTTCGGCCTCATGAACTGGTCCTACCGTGTCGGCACCGGCGCCATCGACGCGCTGACCGCCAACATGCAGGCCTTCACCCGTGCGGCCTCCATCCTCGGCGTCTTCGTCGTCGGTTGCCTGACCGTCACCATGGGTGCCACCCAGATCAACCTCACGATCCCCAACGGCACCACCCGCGGTCTCGTGGCCCACACCGTCGTCGTGTCCAACGAGGAGGCGGAGAACTTCGCCGACCTCGCCGTCGACACCGACACCGCTGAGGCGGGCACCATCGCGATGACCGACACCGAGGGCGCGGCCCTGACCGCCTCCGACGCTGACGGCAACGCGGTCGAGACCGGTATCGTCGATCTCGGCAACGGCATGAGCCAGGTCACCTACGGCGAGGTTACCGAGACCCCGGTTTCCTACTCCGTGGCCTCCACGCTCGACTCCGTCCTGCCGAAGCTCGTCCCGCTGGCGCTCGTTCTTCTGCTGTACTTCCTGTTCGCCAAGAAGAACTTCACGCCGATCAAGGGCATCGTCCTGCTGCTCGTCATCGGCATCCTGGGTTCCGGCTGCGGCATCTGGCCCTCCATCTGGTAAGGACCTGACATCTCGTGCGGGGTGCGCATCGGCGCATCCCGCACCCGCACCAGAGCTTCTTGAACGGCCGCGACCCGCACGCGTTGAGGGACGCGGCCGTTCTTCCATCCGGTCGGACCCCTGCCTCGGGGCACCCGGCATCGGCACCGTCGAGGAAAGGAGGCGCATATGGCCATCGCGGCTCGCAAGCAGCCCCTCTACGATCAGCTCGTCGATATCCTGACCGAGAAGATCGAGCACGAATACCGCCCCGGTGACCTGATGCCCTCCGAGCGCGAGCTGTCCAAGCACTACGGGATCTCGCGCACCACCGTACGCCTCGCCTTGCAGGAGCTGGAACGCCTCGGCCTGGTCGTGCGCCAGCACGGACGCGGCACCTTCGTCGCGGACCGGTCCGTCCAGGCGACGAACCTCTCCCAGACCTATAGCTTCACCGTCCAGATGCGCGAGATGGGACGCGTGCCGTCCACGACGATCCTCGAGTTCTGCGAGATCGAGGCGGACAAGAACCTGGCGGAGAGCCTGCGCGTCCATATCGGGGACAAGCTCTACAAGCTCAAGCGCCTGCGCAGCGCCGACGACATGCCCATGATGGTCGAGCGGACCTACCTGCCTATGCGCAAGTTCATGTCGCTCAAGCGGCCCATGCTGGAGCACAGCGCGCTGTACGACGTGATCGAGCGGGACTTCCACGAGACGATCCGCGTGGCGGAGGAGGAGTTCTTCGCGAGCATCGCCCGACCCGCCGACGCGCACCTGCTCGACATCGGCGAGGGCGCGCCGGTCTTGGAGCTCGTGCGCACCACCTACGACATGCGCAACGAGATCATCGAGTACACCCTGTCCGTCGCCCGCGCCGACCAGTTCAAGTACAAGATCTTCCACTATCGGAACGAATGACCCGTCGCGAGCGCCTGTGCGGGAACGGGACCGGGGCATGGGGCCGCCCGGCCCGCGACCCCGCTCCCGCCCAGGCACTTCAAGGCCGCCCGTCAGGGCGCGCCCCTGTGGGTATCAGGTACCGGGAAGGATGGATCCCGGTCTGTATGCAAAGGAGTTTTTGAATGTTCGAGAAGGATATCGAGGAGCTCAAGGCCCTCGGCGCCGACATCACGACGGCTGAGATCAAGCAGCAGCCCGAGCTGTGGCGCGACGCCTACAACATCTACCGCGAGAACAAGGACGCGGTCGAGGCCTTCCTGGCCGACCTCACGGATGCCGGCCGCGTGACCGTCGTCTTCGCGGGCGCCGGCACCTCCGATTACGTCGGCGACACCGTCGCCCCGTACCTCCGCCGCGTCGCCGATACCGACGCGTTCAACTTCATGCCGGTCGCCACCACCGACATCGTCTCGGCCCCGCTGGACTTCCTGCGCCCGGACGACCCGACCCTGCTCGTCTCCTTCGCCCGCTCCGGCAACAGCCCCGAGAGCCTCGCCGCCGTCGACGTCGCCCGCAAGGTCGTGAAGAACATCAAGTTCCTGAACATCACCTGCGCGCCCGAGGGCAAGCTCGCCGTCGAGAGCGCCGACGACCCGCGCGCCTACACCATCCTGATCCCGCGCGCCAACGACAAGGGCTTCGCGATGACGGGCAGCTACTCCTGCATGTCGCTGATCACGATGCTGCTGTTCGACCGCTCCTCCGAGGAGGACAAGGCGGCGTGGGTCGAGACCGCTGCCAAGATGGGCGAGGAGGTCGTGGCCCGCGAGGCGGAGATCGCCGATTTCCTCGACTGCGGCTTCAACCGCCTGACCTATCTGGGTTCCGGCGCCTTCGGCGGCCTGGCCCAGGAGTCCCAGCTCAAGATCCTCGAGCTCGCGCGCGGCCTCGTGGCGACCTCGTGGGACACCAGCATGGGCTACCGCCACGGGCCCAAGTCCTTTGTGGACGACAAGACCCTCGTCTTCGTCTTCGTCAACAACGACGCGTACACCCGTCAGTACGACCTCGACATCCTCGAGGAGATCGACGGCGACGGCATCGCCATGAAGACCATCGCCGTGCAGCAGGCCGGCGAGACCGGGTTCGATCACGCCTCTTTCACCTTCGAGGGGTATGACGCGCTGCCCGAGGGCTACCTCGCCCTGCCGTTCGTCATGGTCGGCCAGACCGTGTCGCTGCTGAACTCCGTGCGCGTGGGCAACAAGCCCGATACGCCGAGCCCCACCGGCACGGTGAACCGCGTCGTCAAGGGCGTGACCATCCACCCCTACGGCGAGTAGGTCGGCTCGACGAGCTGATGTACGGCGCCCGCCTCGTCGACCTTGCGGCGGGCGGGCGCTTTTTCATGAGAGAAAGGAGAGCTCGATGAGCACCTACGCGATCAAGGCCGATACCTTCTTCCTTCCCACCCGCGTGGCGCACGGCGGGTACCTCATGGTCGAGGACGGCGTCTTCGGCGCCTATGTGACCGACGAGCCGGACTGCAAGATCCTCGACCTCGCCGGCAAGCAGGTCGCCCCCGGTTTCGTGGACACCCATATCCACGGCTTCGACAACTGCGACGTCATGGACTGCAAGGCGGACAGCGTCCGCACCATCTCGCGCGGCATCCTGCGCAACGGCGTGACCTCGTGGCTCCCCACGACGCTCACCGCCACCACTCAGCAGCTCTCGGACGCCTGCGCGAGCGTGGCCGAGGCCGCGGCCGAGCCGGGCGAGGAGCCGATGGCGCGCATCCAGGGTATCTTCCTGGAGGGCCCCTTCTTCACCGAGAAGCACAAGGGCGCCCAGAACCCCGCGTACCTCTCCGCGCCGGATATCGACACCCTGCGCGCGTGGCAGGAGGCCGCGGGCGGCCTCATCAAGAAGATCGCCATCGCCGCGGAGTACCCCGAGAGCCCTGCGTTCATCACCGGTGCGCGCGAGATGGGCGTCGTTGTGGCGCTCGGCCACTCCGACGCCGGCGTGCACGACGCGCTCGCCTGCCTCGATGCAGGCGCGACGGTCTTCGTCCACACCTACAACGGCATGAGCCCCCTGCACCATCGCGAGCCGGGCATGGTGGGCGCCGCGCTGTACTCCGGCGACAAGTCCTACTCCGAGCTGATCTGCGACGGGCACCATGTGAACCCCATCGCCGCGGCCATCGTCATGAACGCCAAGGGCCATGACCACACCTGCCTCATCACCGACTGCATGTGCGCCGGCGGCATGCCCGACGGCGACTACTTCCTGGGCGAGCTGCCGGTCGTCGTCGCCAACGGCACCGCGCGCCTGAAGGACGGCGGCTCGCTGGCGGGCTCCATCCTCAACATGAAGGACGCCGTCAAGAACGTCGTGGACTGGGGCATCGCCACGCCGGCGCAGGCCGTCTACATGGCCACGCAGGCGCCTGCCGAGGCCAACGAGATCGCGGACGTCTGCGGCTCGATCCGCGCCGGCCGCGCCGCCGACTTTGTCGTGCTCGAGCCCGACATGTCGCTCGCCGCCACCTATCTGGGCGGTTCGTGCGTGTACGAGGCGTAGCGCTCGCTTCGCCGCCTGTGGTCGGGGGGCGGCCCAGGGGCCGGCCCGAACGGCGATAGGTGCATATGACAGGAGGCCGGGGACATTCCCGGCCTCCTGCTGTTTCCTTCTGGTGTTTCGACCCGCCCCGATAGGGGGTCGGTGCTCGAGCGCGTTCGCCCGTCCGTGCTCCTAGATCGTGCCGAAGCGGTACTCGATCACGCTCTCGAACGGATGGTCCGGGCCGCAGAAGCACTGCGGGAAGCTCGGGATGTTCGGCGTGTTGGGGATGTACTCGGGCTCGAAGGCGAAGCCGCTGTTGGCGGTGTAGGTCGCATCGTCCTTGGCGTGGACGTCGTCGCAGAAGTTGCCGGTGTAGAGGTGCGCGCCGGGGGCGGTGATGCGGATGTCCATGGTGCGCCCGCTCGCGGGGTCCTCCGCGTGCAGCGCGGGGCGAAGGTGCCCGCAGGGCCAGAAGCCGTCGACGACCATGCAGTGGTCGAAGCCGTTCGCGATGCGGATCTGGGCGTAGTCGGACTCGATGTCGCGTCCCAGGGGCTTGGGGGTGCGGAAATCGAGCGGGGTGCCCGCGACATCGCGCAGCTCGCCGGTGGAGACGGAGTGGTCGTCGAGCACCGCGAAGCGCGACGCCGCGACGGACACGACCTGGTCGCGTACGCTGCCCGCACCGTGCCCCGCCAGGTTGAAGTAGGTGTGGTTGGTCATGTTGGCGAAGGTGCGGCGATCGGAGTCGCAGGTGTAGCGCAGGGTGAAGACGCCCTGGGGGCTGACGGAGAACTCGGCGGAGAAGGTGCGCTCGCCGGGCAGGCCGAGCTCGCCGTGGGCGAGCGCGCAGGTCATGCGGACGGCGTTGGCCTCCTCGTCGACCTCGGCGGTCCACATGCGCTTATGCAGGCCGTGGTCGAGGTCGGTGTGCAGGTTGTTCTCGCCCTCGTTGGCCGCGAGGCGCCACTCGGTGCCGTCGATGGTGAGGCGCGCCCCTCCGATGCGGTTGGCGGACGGGCCGATGGTGGCGCCGTAGCACGAGGGGTTGGCGCCGGCGTAGCCGTCGACCGTCGGGTACCCGAGGACGATGTCGGCGCTCGCCCCGTGCGCATCGGGGACGTCGATCCCCACGATGGTGGCGCCGAAATCCATGATGCGGACGGCGATGCCGCCGCCGGAGATCTGGAAACGGGTGACGGCGGAGCCGTCGGGGGCGGTGCCGAAGGGAGCGGTGCTGATCATGGTTGTTCCTTTACCGTGAGCTGGGAAAATCCTTCGGACATTATACCGCGTGCGAGGCGATGCGGCGGCCTCGGGGCGGGGGTTCGCGCATCGGGGCCGCAGGGCTCGCGGCCGGCGCCTGGCGCGGTCGCTGCAGGCGCCGGCTCGGGGGGGGCGGGGCCCGCGGCCCGCGGCTGGCGGTCGCCCGCGGCCGGCGACCGGTCTGCCGGGGCACCCGCGTCGGTGTCGAGCTGGGCGGTGCGCCCGCCTCGGCGGCCGGCCGGGGCGCTTTCGTTTGCTTGCGGGCGCGGCCGGACCGCCTGCGGCCGAGCCGGCGCGTGCGAACCCGTCAACGGTACAATTGCAGCAGCGCCGGACGACGCGCGCGGGGATCCCCGGCCCGTCCGCGGCCGTCACCTGCCCAAAGAAAGGGATGCACATGATTCTCACCGTCACCATGAACCCCTCGATCGATACCCGCTACACGGTCGACCATCTCGTGATCGACGACGTCAACCGCGTGACGGCGGCGAAGACCGCCGGTGGCAAGGGGCTGAACGTGAGCCGCGTCCTCGTCCAGCTGGGCGATGACGTCGTGGCGACCGGCCTGCTCGGCGGGCATTCGGGTGCCTACCTGGGCGACCTGATGGACGCCGACGGCATCCCGCACCGCTTCACGCCCATCGCGGGGGAGAGCCGCACCTGCATCGCGCTGCTGCACGACGGCAATCAGACCGAGCTGCTGGAGAGCGGCCCCACGGTGAGCGCCGAGGAGCTCGGGGCCTTCATGGACAACTACCGCGATCTGGTGGCGGGCGCCTCGTGCGTGACCCTGTCGGGGTCCCTGCCCAAGGGCGTGCCGGCGGGATGCTACGCCGACCTGGTCCGCATCGCGCGCGAGGCCGGCGTGCCGGTCCTGCTCGACACCTCGGGCGCCGCGCTCGACGCCGCGCTCGCCTCCGATGTCAAGCCGACCCTCGTGAAGCCCAACCTGACCGAGGTCAACGGGCTTCTGGGCACCTCGTTTTGCCCCGATGACCTCGATGAGCTCCGCGCGACCCTCGCTGCGGACGAGCGCTTCGCGGGCATCGACTGGGTCGTGGTGAGCATGGGCGCCGCCGGTTCGGTCGCCTTCCACGACGGCCGCACGCTGCGCGCCCGTGCGCCGCGCATCGACGCGGTGAACGCCACCGGCTCGGGCGACTCCACGATCGCGGGCTTCGCCCACGCCATCGCCGCCGGTTCGGATGCGGAGGAGGTCCTGCGCTGCGGCAACACCTGCGGCACGCTGAACGCCATGGACCCGCAGACCGGGCACCTGGTCATGGAGAGCTGGGACGAGATCCACGGCGCCGTGGAGATCTCCGAGCTGTAGGGGCGCCGGGGCGCAAACGGTCATGAGGCGGGGCGCCTCCGACGGGACGTCCCGGTCGGAGGCGCCCCGCGCGTTCGGTCGCGCCGCCCGCGCGGGCGCATGCGGGCGGCGCGGCTGCTATGCGACGATGAGGGCCGGGTGCGGCGAGGCCTCGGGCAGCGAGGCGATCTCGTTCGAGAGGACGCCGTCGGGGTCCGCGTCCACCACGACGGTGTCCACGTCGGCGATCGAGGCGAACCGGAACAGCCCCTGGCCGTCGAGCTTGCTTGCGTCCGCCAGCACGATGCGTTCCCGCGAGGCGTTCATCATGCCGCTTTTGACCTCGGCCATCTGGGCGTAGTTCGTCATGAGGCCGCAGCCGCTCACGATGGCGGTCGGGCAGATGATCGCTTTGTCGGCGTGGATGATCTCCAGCGAGCGCATGGTGAGGGGCCCGTACGTGTACCGATGGCCCTTGCGCAGCGCGCCGCCGAGCAGGATCGCGTCGACCGCGGGCAGGCTCTCGTCGATGAAGTCGGCGATGGTCACGTCGGCGGTGATGACGGTGATCCCGGAGCGCTGGCTGAGCATGCGGACGAACTCGAGCGCCGTCGTGCCCGAATCGACGAGCAGGGCGTCCCCGTCCTCGACCAGCTCGATGGCGGCGCGCGCGATCGCCTGCTTGGCCGCGACGTTGACGTTCACGCGCTTGTCCTGGATGGAGACGGTCAGGGTCTTGTGCAACGAGACCGCGCCGCCGTGCGTGCGGCGCAGCTTGCCGTCCGCCTCGAGGGCGTCGAGGTCGGCGCGGATGGTGACCGCCGACACCTTGAACGTCCGTGCGAGCTCCGCAACCTGCACGGAGGCCGTGCGGTCGAGCATCGACATGATGGCGGTGCGGCGTTCTTCGGCGAACGAATGCGGGATGGTCTCGGCCATGGCGGGCCCCTTTCGGTTTCGCATGGGGACGCAGGGTGCTCGAGGCGGTGGTCGTCCCGCCCTTTGTGCAGATTCTATTGTGCGCCAAACTTCCTTACGGCAAGCAAACGACAGTCGAATCCTTTGCTTTTGCAAAAGGAATCGAAGGCGGTGCGCCGCATGCGGACATGACCTGCCCGACGGGGCGCCCTCGGTTCGGAATCCGCCCGCGCTCTGGGCGGCTTTTCCGACCACCGTTGCCTCTCTCGTCCGCATCATCCTTCCGATAAGCTGCCGAGGGGCGCGCGAGCGCCGCTTATGCTGTAACACCATCAGTATCACCCGGCCTGAATGCACGAAATGGGCGGCGATTCCGTGCATTCAGGCCGGGTGATACCAAAAAAGTTACAGCACGAACCGCTGGAGCGGCTGAGATAGAGGCGGGGTACCTGTGCCGGTTGTTGGCGCGGGATGCGGCGCAGGGTCGGCCTGAGCCGGTAATGAGCGCAGGCAACCATAAGACATCTCGGCCGGATGGATCAGGGGGATGGCGGCAACCACGGCGGGGCCGCATGCCGCTTCCATCAGCATGCAACGGGGCGTCTCAAACCGGGTATGTACTGTGTCACCTGCAGGTGCGACTCGGGGGAGGGGTGCGACATGAGCAGCGCGGTGGAAAACAAGGTAGCCGTTCTACTTGACGAGGCCGAACGCCGGCGGGCCTGCGCGGAGCCTGCGTCGCGTTCTATGCGCGCCGCCCTTGAGCGACGCAGGAAACGGGGGACTGTGGTCCGGCCGCACCGCGGCGTGTATGCACGAGCCGAGTACTGGCATGCGCTCACCCCGGATGCCCGCGACCTGCATGTGATGCGAGCGCTGCAGAGGCGGAGGCCCGAGCTCGTGTTCTGCCATGAATCCGCGGCGCTCGTTTGGGGCCTTCCCGTTTCGTATGGCAGGCTCGGCACGATTCACACCGTTTCGCACGATGACGGACATCCCTCGCGCAATCAGGGCATCATGCGGCATCGGTTGCCGGGCGATGGGGAGGTCACGGTGCGGGAGGGGTTGCGTGTAACCGGACTCGTGCGTACGGCGTTCGACTGCATGCGAGCGATGTCGTTCGCTGACGCGCTCGCGGTCGGCGATGAATTGTTGCGGAAAAGTACGTTGAGCAGACGTGAGATCCGCTCGCGATTCATCGAGATGGGAAAACACGCGCGCGGTTGCCGCAGGGCCCGCGGGGTTCTGTCGTACGCGGATGCGCGCAGCGAGAGCTGGGCTGAGAGTGCGGCGCGGGCGCTGGCGGTCACACAGGGGTTCGCCATGCCCGAATTGCAGGTCGAGCTCGCTCAGCCATCGTGTCCCGGCAGCGTCTACCGTGTCGATCACGTGTGGGTCCGCACGGACGGAACGAAGGTGCTCGGCGAGGTCGACGGTGCACAGAAGTATTACGACGAGCGAATGCTCAAGGGCAAGACATCCGGTCAGGCGATTCTGATGGAGCGGCAGCGTGAGGCAGAACTCACCATGTACGGGATGCCGGTGATGCGGCTCTCGCATGCCGACGTCACCGATGCCGAACGGTTCACAGAGAAGCTCACGACATATGGGATCTCGCGGAGGCCTGAAATCGTACCTGTCGTGCGGGCTCTGGCGAAGTCGAATCCCGATGCCGCGATAAGCTTCACCGTGGTCACGGTGTCCGATGTTCTCGAGGTGCTCGCAGGGTCGGATCTCGGTCACGAGTAGTCGAGTACCTGAGCTTCGGTGTGCCGGAGAGGGTCAGGGTGGGGGCGCGACGAGGGGCTCGGGCCGAGAGGGGCAGCGTGCGCACCGTGGACGGAAGCGGGCGAAAGGGGACAAAGGGGTGTGAGCTGAGCGGGGGCTGAGGGGACGGCGGCATAAGAACGCAGGGCGAGAGGAATCGGAACGGATGGGCGAGGGGTGGCTGGGCTGCTTGCCGGAGCCTTGCGCGCATACCGCTGAAGCGGGAAGCGAGTAAGGGGGACGTCCTTTTGAAGGCAACGTAACCGTATGCGGTCATCCATCGGACTAAGTTGTATTGTAGCTCCCATCCCACGGACTTTGCTGTAACTCTAAAAGTATCACCCGGCTTGAATGCACGAAATAGGCGGCGATTCCGTGCATTCAGGCCGGGTGATACCAACGATGTTACAGCGGAAGGGTTGCATGTCGGGATGATTGCGGAAGGATTGCGCGTCGGGATGATGCCGGCGGGGCGGGTAGCAGCGAAACTGCATGCGGAACTGCACGCAGGGATGATGCGACCGGCTGGGAGAGCGGAATTGTGTAGATTCTGCTTTTCGCTCGTTTCCTTTCAGGTAAGCAAACCGCTTTCGCATGCTTTCCATTCGAAAGCATGGCGAGGGGCCGTACCGTGTGGTGCGCGCATTCATCGAGGGGCCGCACCGTATGACCCATGCGTTCGCCAGGGGGTCGTCCTGTGTCGCGACGGGGGCCTCGCCACGGGGCGCGCGGACGCGGCCGAAGGGGGTTTCCTTTCCTTTCCCATGCCGGGAGGAGCCGCTTATGGCGCACGGAACGCCGCCGCACTCCATCTCGTACAATACGGGTAACGAATGCGCCGGTCAGAGGGACGCGGCGCCGCATGGCCGCCCCCGAGGGGGTTCGGCAGGAGGGAGCGAAACCGATGCTCGTTACCACCAAGGAGATGCTGCTCGACGCGCAGAGGAACCACTACGCCGTCGGCGCCTTCAACGTCGAGAACCTCGAGTTCGTCATGGCGGTCCTCGCCGCCGCGGAGGAGACCAAGTCCCCCGTGATCATGCAGACGACCTCCGGCACCATCAAGATGACCGGCCTCGATTACTTCTACGGCATGGTCAAGGCCGCCGCCGAGCGCACGAGCGTCCCCGTGGCCCTGCACCTCGACCACGGCGACGGCTACGATCGCTGCATGAAGGCCCTGCGCACCGGTTACACCTCCGTCATGATCGACGGCTCGCACGAGACCTTCGAGGACAACATCGCCCTCACCAAGCTCGTCGCCGACGCCGGCGCCGCCATGGGCGTGCCCGTGGAGGCCGAGCTCGGCAAGGTCGGCGGCAAGGAGGACGACGTCGAGGTCGAGGGCGAGAGCCCCTACACCGACCCGGACGAGGCTCGCGAGTTCGTCGAGCGCACCGGGTGCACCTCGCTCGCCATCGGCGTGGGCACCTCGCACGGCGTCTACACCGCCGAGCCCCACATCGAGCAGGACGTCGTGAAGGCGATCCGCGCCGCCGTGGACGTGCCGCTCGTGCTGCACGGCACCTCCGGCGTGCCCGACGAGCAGGTCGCCGAGGCCGTGAAGAACGGCATCTGCAAGGTCAACTACGCCACCGAGCTGCGTCAGGCCTTCACGAAGGGCTTCATGGCCTACATGGCCGAGAACCCCGCCTGCTTCGATCCCAAGAAGCCGGGCCAGGCCGGCATGGCCGAGATCACCAAGATCGTCAAGGTTCGCATGGAGAACCTCGGCTCCGTGGGCCGCGCCTAGCGGTTCCTGCAGGCGCGCCCGTCCGGAGGGCGCGCCCGACCATATCCGAACGGCTCGCGGCCGACGGCCATGCGCGGGAGCGCGGCCGTCGGCCGCGGCGTTTCCCCGGCGGGGAGGGGCGTCCTTCCGGGGGGGGAGTCCCGCCGGTGGCGTCGGCGGGATAGGCCGCCCCGCCGGCAGCCGCCTACGCGGAGGCCCCGCGGCGCGTGGGGCCGTCCCGCCGCCGCGGGCGAGAATGTCCCCTCGGTCATGCATCGCGTGGCGGTAGGTACTATTTCGTCATGCTTGATAGCTTTGAGCTGCTGTTACGCTTACCAGACATTCCAATCCGCCCGCGCGCGCGACGGGATGGGCCCCTCGTGCGTGCGATAATCTAGATACGGTGCGCCGCACCCCCGGGTGTCCCGCGACCCGGTCCGGCGCCCGCCCGGTACCCGCCCGCCCGTCACGGCCATGGCGGCACCGGGGCCGGCACCCGACTCCTCGTGCGCCGAGTGGAGCCGGGGCCGACGGCCGTATCCGCCTCATCGGCGCTGTCCTGTCAGATGCGCGCGGGCGCATCGAGCGCCGAGAGACGGAGGTACCCCGTATGAACAAACGCACCAAGATCGTATGCACCATGGGTCCTGCCTGCGACGATGACGACATCCTGCGCGAGATGATCCGCGCCGGCATGAACGTCGCCCGGTTCAACTTCTCCCACGGCAGCCATGCGGAGCAGCACGAGCGCATGGAGCGCGTGAAGCGCATCTCGCGCGAGCTCGGCGTACCCGTGGGCATCCTGCTCGACACCAAGGGCCCCGAGATCCGCACCGGCCTGCTCGAGGGCCATGCGAAGGTGACGCTCGCGGCCGGCTCCACGGTGACCGTCACCGCCGCGCCCACCTCCGAGGACCTGCTGGGCACAGCCGAGCATTTCTACCTCGACCACCTGGAGCTCCCGCGCGAGGTCCATACGGGCGGCACCATCCTGATCGACGACGGCCTCATCGGCCTCACGGTGAAAAGCATCGACGGGCAGGACATGGTCTGCCGGGTCGACAACGGCGGCGAGCTGGGCGAGCGCAAGGGCGTGAACGTCCCGAACGCCAAGCTGTCCCTGCCCACCATCACCGAGCAGGACCGCAAGGACATCTTGTTCGGCCTGGAGGAGGGCATCGATTTCATCGCCGCGTCGTTCATCCGCGACGCCGAGGGCGTGCGGGAGATCAGGCGCCTGTGCGCGGAGCACGGCGGCGCCAACGTGGACATCTTCCCCAAGATCGAGTGCGCGCTGGCGGTCTACCACTTCGACGACATCCTGAAGGAGGCCGACGGCATCATGGTCGCCCGCGGCGACCTGGGCGTCGAGGTCGCCCCCGAGGTCTGCCCCACCATCCAGAAGGAGATCATCCAGAAGTGCAACAAGGCGTACAAGCCGGTCATCACGGCCACGCAGATGCTCGACTCCATGATCCGCAACCCGCGCCCGACGCGCGCCGAGGTCACCGACGTCGCCAACGCGATCAACGACGGGACCGACGCCACGATGCTGTCGGGTGAGACGGCGGCGGGCGGGTACCCGCTCGAGGCGGTGAAGATGATGGCGAACATCGCCATGATCGCCGAGGCGACCATGCCCGACCACAACCGCCTCGACATCCATACGAGCGAGAAGGGCATCCGCGCGATCAACAGCGCTATCGGCCTCGCGGCCGTGAGCACGGCGTTCAACGTGAAGGCCCGCGCCATCATCATCCCCACCGAGTCCGGCCGCTCGGCGCGCCTGGTGTCGAACTTCCGCCCGATGCTGCCGATCCTCGCCGTCACGCCGCATGACGCGGCGACGCGTAAGATGACGATCTACTGGGGCGTCGACCCGGTGACCGAGGGGGAGATCGGCGACAAGCGCTACGTCGTCCGGACGGCGCTCGAGGTCGCCAAGCGGCGCGGCGTGGTGCGCGTGGGCGACGTAGCGGTGCTCACCGTGGGCGACCCGGACACCTCGATCACGTTCTCCGACGGCGTGACGTCGACGAACGTGGTGCACGTGGCGCAGGTGAGGTAGACGGGGGACCGCGGGGCCCGGGCCGCGTAACCGCGGCGAAACGTGGCCTCGCGACCGATGGACGGATGCCGGCGGCGCGTGCTACATTCTTGTGCTATGGAGACCGCTGCACGACATGACATCGATTTCAAGGGTGCGGGCCCTTCCTGCGGGGAGGGCCCGCTCGCTGCCGCCGGACGCCGGTCCGGGCAGGGGAGGCGCCGGGCGCCGGA
This sequence comes from Candidatus Collinsella stercoripullorum, assembly GCA_019117005.1. Classification (GTDB taxonomy): domain Bacteria; phylum Actinomycetota; class Coriobacteriia; order Coriobacteriales; family Coriobacteriaceae; genus Collinsella; species Collinsella stercoripullorum. The sequence goes on from DXAO01000025.1 coordinate 74,581, forward strand.
GGAGGAGCCCGCCGCCCCGGGGGCGCCCGAGCAGGGCTGGGGGTCCGACGCCCCGGTTCCGCCCGAGGACCGCGGTCCGGGCGAGCTGCGCGGCGCCGGGGCCCGCTCGCCGCTGTTCTGGAAGGCCGTCCTCGCCTCGATGGCGCTCATGTGGGGCTTCTCGTTCTTCGTGGTGAAGGACGCGCTCGACTCGATACCGCCGTCGTTCCTTCTCATGTGCCGGTTCGGCTCGTCCACCCTCATCATGCTCGCCCTGTTCCGGCGGCGCGTGCTCGCGCACCTGAACGCGCGCTACCTCTTCGCGGGGCTCACGATGGGCGTGCTCATGTGGGGCGCCTACACCCTGCAGACCGTCGGGCTGGGCTACACCACCGCCGGCAAGAACGCCTTCCTCACCGGCACCTACTGCGTGCTCGTCCCCTTCATCAGCTATCTCGCGAGCGGGGAGCGCCTCACGCGCTACAACGTGGGGGCGGCGTTCATGTGCCTGGCGGGTATCGGGCTGGTTGCGCTCGACAGCTTCAGCATGAGCTTCGGCGACCTGCTCACCCTCGGCGGCGCGGTGTTCTTCGCCCTCCAGATCGCCGCGGCGGCCAAGTTCGGGCGCGACATGGACGTCAACGTGCTCACGTTCTGGATGTTCCTCGGGGTGGGGGCGCTGTCCGCGGCGCTGTCGCTCGCCACCGAGCCCCTGCCCGCCCCGGGCGACTTCACGCCGCAGATCGTCGGCGTGCTGGCCTTCCTCACGCTGGGGTGCACCTGCGTGGGCCTGTTCATGCAGAACATCGGGCTCGCGCACGTCCCCTCGTCGACCGGGTCGCTGCTGCTGTCGCTCGAGTCCCCCTTCGGGGTGCTGTTCTCGGTGCTGCTCGGCGGCGAGCAGCTGACCCTGCGCCTCGTGGCGGGGTTCGTGCTTATCTTCTGCTCGATCGTGCTCTCGGAGACGCACTTCGGCTTCCTGCGCACGGCGCTGCGCCGCCGATAAGGCCGGCGGCCCGCGGGTCCCGGCGGGCCGGGCGCACCGGATCGCGACAGGCGGGACGGCTCCCGCGGTCAGCACGACAGCTCGGACGGCCCCGTGTCGTGGGGCCCCGCAAAGGCGCCGGGCGGACGGGCGGGACGGTCCCCGGCGCCGGTTACGAGGCGAGCGTGCGCGCGAAGGAGATCGCCTCGTCGACGTCGGCGTCCGTCGCGGCCCAGCTGGTGACGAGGCGCGCGAGCACGCGCCCTGCGCCCGCGGGGTCGCGGGCTTCCATCAGCTCCGCGCCCAGATGCTCGGCGAGGCGCGCGCCCTGCTCGGCATCGACCCAGAAGAACTGCTGGTTGCCGGCGGTCTGCAGCAACGGCTCGAAGCCGGCGGCCGCGAAACCGCGCGCGAGCCGGACGGAGGCCGCGTTCGCGCGGGCGGCGTAGCGCCAGTAGGGCAGGGTGCCGCACCCGTCGGCGTTGGCGGGGTCGAAGGCGGCCTCGTACATGACGCCCATGAGACGTCCCTTGGCCATGAGCGCCCCGGCGCGCTTGGTGAGGTAGGGCAGGCGGTCGATGGCGCGCCGCCCCCGCTCGGTGCGGGGGCTCACCACGAGGGCCTCGCCGAACAGCATGCCGTTCTTGGTCCCGCCCAAGGTGAAGGCGTCCGCCCGCTCGGCGAGGTGGCGGATGTCGAGGTCGGCGCCGTCCGCCGTCATGGCGCTCGCGATGCGCGCCCCGTCCACGTACACGGCGAGGCCGTGCCCGTGCGCCCAGTCGCAGATTGCGTCGAACTCCCCGCGCGTCCAGACGTGCCCGAGCTCGGTGGTATCGGAGATGTAGACCATGCCGGGGCGCGTGCTGTGGCTGCCGTTCGCCGTGACGGTCGCCCACGCGCGCTCGGCGGCATCCGGGGTGAGCAGCCCGAGCGGGTCGTCGGTCGCGAGCAGGCGGCGCCCGCAGCCCTCGATGGCACCCGTCTCGTGGATGGTGGGGTGCGCGTCGGCGGCGAGGATGGGGCCCTCGAACTCCTCGGTCAGCGCGGAGACGGCGAGGATGTTGGCGGCCGTGCCGCCGGGGACGAACCGCACGTCGGCATCGCCCTGGCCGATCTCGGCGCGGATGAGGCCGGCCGCGCGGGCGCAGTGGGGGTCGCCGCCGTAGCCGACGGTCTGCTCCCCGTTGGTGCGGACGAGGGCGTCGAGGATCTCGGGCGCGGCGCCCTCGGAGTAGTCGTTGCGGAACTGGTGCATGGTCGTCCCAATCGGTTCGGTTCGTGCGGTGCGGCCCCATGATAGCGCGCGGTCCGCGCGGCGTCCGCCGTCGCGTCCGGGGATGGGGATGAAACAAGTGGGGGGTTGAAACGAACCCGTCCCCAACGAACCCATGGGTTGAAACGAACCCGTCACCAACGAACCCCCAGCGAACCCTTCCTTGTCGGACGCGCCGCCGCGGCTTCGCGTCTATAATGGGTGCCCGACAAACGACCGGCCTGCGCCGTCGCGCGCCGCGCGCGGGCGCCGCCTGACAGGAGACGATATGCAAGCACAGAAAGCCGAGGGAACCCGCGACCTCATCGGGCGCGACATGCGCGCGTGGCAGCGCATGCAGCGCGTGGCCGCCGAGGTGTTCGAGCCGTACGGCTTCGACGCGATCGAGACGCCGGCCATCGAGCAGCTCGACGTCTTCGTCCACGGCATCGGCACCTCGACCGACGTGGTGCGCAAGGAGATGTTCCGCGTGTTCTCGGGTGCGAACTTCGCCCGCGTGCTCGAGGACGGGACCGACGCCAAGCTCAAGGCCAAGCAGCGGCTCGCCCTGCGCCCCGAGGGCACGGCCGGCGTGGTGCGCGCGGTGGTGGAGAACAACCTGGTCCCGCAGGGAGCCACCCCGTTCAAGGCGTACTACGCCGAGGCGATGTTCCGCGGCGAGCGCCCGCAGAAGGGCCGTCTGCGCCAGTTCCACCAGGTGGGCATCGAGTGGCTCGGCGCGCCCGACCCGGCCGCCGACGCCGAGTGCATCATCATGCTCATGGAGTTCTACCGCCGCCTGGGCTTCGACCTGTCCCGCCTGCGCCTGCTCGTCAACTCGATGGGCGACCCGGCGTGCCGGCCCGTCTACCGCGACGCCGTGCGCTCGTTCATCCTCGACCATGCCGACGAGATGTGCGACGAGTGCCGCGAGCGCGCCGAGATCAACCCGCTGCGCGCCTTCGACTGCAAGAACGAGCGCTGCCACGAGGTCATGCAGGGCGCCCCGCTCATGCGGGACAACCTGTGCGACGAGTGCCGCGACCACTACGAGCAGGTCAAGCGCTACCTCGACGCGGCGGGGATCGCGTACGTCGAGGACCCCACCCTCGTGCGCGGCCTGGACTACTACACCCGCACGGTGTTCGAGGTCGAGGCCCCGGGCGCCGGCGTGGGCTCGATCGGCGGCGGCGGGCGCTACGACGGGCTGGTCGAGCTCGAGGGCGGCAAGCCCACCCCCGGCGTCGGCTTCGCGGTGGGCTTCGAGCGCGCCATGCTCGCGCTCGAGGCGTTCGGCGTCGACCCGGCGTCGGACGCGCCGTCGTGCATCTACGTCGCCAACGCGGGGGCGGAGCTGCGCGGGGAGGTCTTCGCGCTGTGCGCGGAGCTGCGCGCGGCCGGCCTGCGCACCGAGGCCGATTACCAGGGGCGCTCGCTGAAGAGCCAGTTCAAGCAGGCCGACAAGCTGGGCGCCCGCCTGATCCTGATCGTCGGCGGGGACGAGCTCGCGGCGGGCAAGGTCAAAGTCCGCGACATGGTGAGCCACGACGAGGAGCTTGTCGACCGCAGCGCGATCGTCGAGGCGGTGCGCCGCCTGCTCTCGTAAGCCCGATGCCCAAGGGTGGCTTCGTTGTGCATAGATCGTTCGACGGCCCGTATCTGGTGATGCGGGCCGCTGCTTTTTGCGATGCGCGGTGGGTGCGTTCGCGGGCTTTATCCGAGCCGAATGGCTTGGATAAAATGAATGAGCTGCTCTTCAAAATGAAAGTAAATAGGCGCTGAACTGAATGGGCGATATTGCATACAATCCGCCAGTCGCTTTCGCGAGTCATCAGACTAAAGCGTTGACCTGCTTTTTATTCGCATTTTACCGTCTCGTGGCATCGCAACCTTCAGGGCGCCATTTATATACCGCACCCCGACCGTCTGCATAAACACCTGCGAACGAGTTCTAGAATCGCATATTGAGCGCTGCATGGTTGGCTGATGCACGGCGCCTGCTTGCACCGCTGGCAAGAACGGGTGCCCCGCGGGGCGCGTGGAAAGGAGCGCATGTGAGAGTACGGCGATTGTTGCAAAAGGTAGCAGGGGGGGGGTGCTCGCTGCAGCACTGCTGACGGCGATGCCTCTTGACGCACTCGCCTGCACCCAGATCTACATGGGCAGCGACCTGACGGCGACAGGTGACACCCACGTCGGCCGTTCCGAGGATTTCGGCACGCGCTATGCGAAGTGCTTCGGTGTTCAGGAGCCCATGACGAATCCGACGTATATCTCCGAGGAGTCGGCTTTCAACTACACCTTCGAGGGCACGACCTACCGCTACACCTATGTGCGCGACGCTACGGCTGAGTGGGACGGTACCGGAACCCCCGCTCCGTATTCCGAGGCGGGCACAAACGAAAACGGCGTGTCCCTCTCCTCAACGGAAACAACCTATACCAACGACGCTGTTCTTGCGGTCGATCCGTACAGCGGCGAGGGCATCGGCGAGTTCAACATCGCCGACGTGGTGCTCGGTCAGGCCGAGTCCGCACGCGACGGCGTCGAGCTGCTGGGTTCGATTGTCGACAAGTACGGCTCGGACCATGCGAACCAGATCATCATCGCCGACAGCACCGAGACCTGGGTGTTCATGCAGCTCTCCGGTACGCAGTGGTGCGCCATCGTCATGCCGGACGACGTGCTTTCCAGCAATCCCAACATGGGTAGCCTGCAGTTCAAGGTCGACCTTGACGACGAGTCCGTGTGCCTGCACTCGGAGCGCCTGGTCGAGGTCGCCGAGGAGGCCGGAACCTACACGACCTACGACGACGGCACGATGAACGTCGCCAAGAGCTACGGCGAGTCCCGCACGGCGAATCCGCGCTACGTGCAGGGCCGCCTGTACTTCGGTGTCGATATGGTCGAGGGCACCGACTATACGGTTGCAGACGACAGGGTCACGAGCATTGTCGACCCGCAGCTCATGTTCAAGCCCGGCGATTCCACCGAGCCGATCACCCTGATGACGGCGCTGCGCTCGTATGCCGCGCGCGGCGAGCAGTCGGACAGCCCCGCGGTGAACGCTAATCTGGGCGCTTCAGCCGCCGTCGGCAGCCAGCGCACTACCGAGACGCATATGTTCCAGATTCGCGAGGGCCTCTCCTCCGATATCGCCACAATCGAGTGGATCGCCACCTCCCCGGCGGAGTTCAACGTGTTCCTGCCGGTGTACGGCGCCCTGCTCACCGAGGTCGATAGCGCCTACTATCCGGATTCCAAGACGCTCGACGTGTCCCACACCGAAACCGACGGTATGACCGACTACGACGGCACCGTGCTCAATTTCGTCTTCATGGACATCAACACGCTGTCCGACGCCAACCGCGGCACCGTTGCGGAGGGCGTGCGCGCCTACCTGGACGTCCTGCAGGAGTCCATCATCGATCAGCAGGAGCAGATCGATGCCGCGATGCAGCAGCTGCCCGCAGGTGACCAGCGTACCGCGCTGGCCAACGAGGCGTTCCAGGCTGTGACCGAGCAGCTGTATGCGAAGGCCGATACACTGCTCGACGAGATCCGCGACTACGTGGCTGCCGGTGACACGACCGAGCCCTTCGTTCCGAGCGACTACGACGCCGATGCCGACGCCATGGTCGAGCCGTTCGTGTATGCCGACGCGCTGTCCGCGCCGACGATCACCGCCCAGCCCGCTTCCGCGACGTATGAGCAGGGGGCGGCTGCCGACGACCTCACCGTCGCCGCTGAGGCCGCCTATGACTCCGACGCCCTGACGTATCAGTGGTACGTCGCCGACGGCGCGATCGAGTCCGTTGACGATCTGGCCGCCTTTACCGCGGTCGATGGCGCGACGAGCGCTCAGCTTGCCGTCAACACCGATACGGTCGGCGCCAAGACGTATGTTGTCGAGGTCACCAATGCGGCGGGCCTGACGACTCTTTCGGATCCTGCGGTCATCACGATCGAAGAGCCGGCGACCGATCCGGGTACCGACCCCTCCGATCCGAGCACCGATCCTTCCAAGGATCCGACGGACGATCCTTCCGACAAGCCCACGCAGCGTCCCGACGACACCAAGAAGCCGACTGGCACCAAGAAGCCGACCGGCGATCTGCCGAAGACCGGCGACAGCTCGTTTGCTGCCGTGGCGGCCGTTGCGACGGCAAGCGCCGCTTGCTTGGGCGCCGGCGTCTGGATCATGCGCCGTCGTATGAACTAACCGGCTATAAGGATCGCGCCTGAACGGTGCCGTTCTTCCGTGTGATGTGCGACCGCATCCGATTGTTTCGGGTGCGGTCGTTCTTGGCGGGAGTTGGTGTCGCATCCCTAAGTGGAGCCAGGGTTGCAGATAAGAGGGATACGGTCGCTCCAATTCAATTTAGTCTGCTAAAGCGTTGACTCTGTGAAACTCGTTGTCGGCGCGTCCGACTTCCGTATACTGACCAAGTGTTCTTATCGTGTTCTTTCTTTCAGAAGGCAGGAATCATCGGTGGGTGGTTTCTTCTTTTGCAGGAGGAGGGGGAGGTATGCGGATGTCGGAAGAAAGCGAGCAGTCATCGACCGATCGTGCATCCCTGAAGGCAGAGCTTGAGGCGACGGCAACGGCGATGACCGCAGGCCCGCTCGCCGAGATCGAGATCCCGGAAAGCCTGCGGGCGAACCTCGCGCTGATCTTGCGCCTCGAGCGCCGTGTGCTGAAGGAGTACGATCCCGCGGTCTGCGATCTGTTTGACGTGCTGCTGCGCCATGCTATCCACGCCAACGAGGGCAATCCGGGCACCGCTGCGGCAAACGAGCGGGTTGACGAGCAGGGCGTGCCCTACGCCACCGACAGCAGCAACAGCGCCTTTCGCGCCGCCGTGGAGCTGGTCGACGAGCTCCCCATCCAGACACTCGAGACGCTCGTGCGCGCCTTCACGTCCTTTTTCCACCTTGCCAACCTGTGCGAGGAGAACTATCGCGTCGAGACCCTGCACGATCGCGAGCGCCTGGTGTCCATCGAATCGGATGTCGACCCATCCAACGAGCTGACGGTCGCCTTCAAGCAGCTGATCGACGAGGTTGGCGTCGACCGCGCCACGCAGCTGCTGGGCAAGCTCGAGTTCCATCCGGTGTTTACCGCGCATCCCACCGAGGCGCGCCGCCGTGCCGTGGAGGGCAAGATTCGCCGTATCGGCAAGCTGCTTGCCGAGCGCCCGCGACTCGGCGGGTCGGACCTCGTGGAAAACGAGCGGCATACGCTGCAGGAGATCGATGCCCTCGTGCGCACCTCGCCGGTGGCCATCAAGAAGCCGACGCCCGTCGAGGAAGCCGACACGATCATCGACATCTTCGACCATACGCTGTTCGACACCGTGCCGCGCATCTACCGTCGCTTTGACGACTGGGTGCTCGGCGAGGGCGCGGGCGTCGTGCCGCCGGTATGCCCGGCGTTTTTCCATCCGGGAAGCTGGATTGGGTCGGATCGCGACGGCAACCCCAACGTTACCGCCAAGGTGAGCCGTCAGGTTGCCGCGAAGTTCTACAAGCACATGGTCGCCAAGCTCGCGGACAAGTGCCGGCGCGTCGGGCGCAACCTCACGCTCGAGGCAGGGTACGCCAAACCGTCCGACGAGCTGCTCAATCTCTGGAACCATCAGGTCGAGATGAGCGAGATCATCACGAGCCGCGCGAAGGACATATCGGAGTCCGAGCCGCACCGCGCCGTCATGCTTGTCATGGCGGACCGCTTGGACGGAACGGTCGCGCGCGACGCGGACGTGCTGTACGCCTCGGCTGACGAGTTGCTGGACGACCTACGCGTCGTGCAGCGCTCGCTTGCGGCGGCGGGTGCCGAGCGCGCGGCGTACGGGCCGGTCCAGACGCTGATCTGGCAGGTCGAGTCCTTCGGCTTCCATATGGTCGAGATGGAGTTTCGCCAGCATTCGCTCGTGCACACCCGCGCGCTTGCGGACATCCGCGAGCACGGTATCCACGGCGACCTGGCGCCCATGACGCGCGAGGTGCTCGACACCTTCCGCGCGATCAGCTCAATCCAGAAGCGCTATGCGCCCAAGATGGCGCACCGCTACATCATCTCGTTTACCAAGTCCGCGCAGAACGTGGCCGACGTCTACGAGCTCGCGAACCTGGCGTTCGCGCACGCGTCGGACGTGCCGGCACTCGATGTCATCCCGCTGTTTGAGCAGCTGGAGGACCTCGAGCACTGTGTCGATGTGCTCGATGACATGCTCGAGCTGCCGGCGGTCCAGGCCCGCCTGGCGCAGACGGGGCGCAGGATGGAGGTCATGCTCGGCTACTCGGATTCGGCCAAGGACGCCGGCCCCACGACCGCCACGCTCGCCCTGCACTTTGCGCAGAAGCGCATTGCCGCATGGGCGGAGAAGCACGATATCGACCTCGTGCTCATGCACGGCCGCGGCGGTGCGGTAGGTCGCGGCGGCGGACCGGCCAACCGTGCGGTGCTCGCCCAGCCGGCGGGCTCGGTGCGTTGCTTCTTCAAGGTGACCGAGCAAGGCGAGGTCATCTTCGCGCGCTACGGCAATCCGGTGCTCGCCCAGCGCCACGTGGAGAACGTTGCGGCGGCGACGCTGCTCAATTCCGCGCCGTCGGTGGAGCGGGCCAACACCGAGATGACCGAGCGCTACCTTGACATGGCGCGCGAGCTCGACCGCGTGTCGCACGAGCGCTACCTTGCGCTGCTGGGCACGCCCGACTTTGCCCCGTGGTTCTCGGTGGTGACGCCTCTGGCCGAAGTGGGCCTTCTGCCCATCGGCTCGCGTCCGGCAAAGCGCGGCCTCGGCGCGCAGTCACTTGACGATCTGCGTACCATTCCCTGGGTGTTCAGCTGGAGCCAGGCGCGCATCAACCTGGCTGCATGGTACGGCCTGGGCAGCGCCTGTGAGGCGTTTGGCGACGTGGAAACGCTGCGAAGCGCCTATCGCGAGTGGCCGCTGTTCTCGACGTTCATCGACAACGTGGAGATGTCCATCGCCAAGACCGATACGCGTATCGCCAAGATGTACCTGGCTCTGGGCGACCGTTCCGACCTGGCGCACGCGGTGTATGACGAGATGCAGCTCACGCGCCGCTGGGTGCTTGCCATCGTGGGTGACGAATGGCCGCTCGAGCACCGGCGCGTGCTCGGCCGCGCCGTGCGCGTGCGCGATCCGTACGTGGACGTGCTGTCGCTCGCGCAGGTGCGCGCCCTGCGCATCGTGCGCGACGAGGGCGATGGGCTGTCCGAGGAGGCGCGCGCCAAGTACCTGAGCCTGATCCTTGCGACCGTCACGGGTGTTTCCGCCGGCCTTCAGAACACCGGCTGATGAGTTGCTTGAAGCGGACGTGCATATTGTCGTCGGTCGTTTGGGGTGCCCATGAATCATAATTCGCTCGAGAAAATGCTGCCAGGCGAATAGTATTTTCTGGGGCGCAGTTTTTCGGTGCCATCTTGTAGCTAGGGAAATACCCGCTGATAAAGCCGCAGGACTCAACTGGGGCTTTATCGGTGGGTATTTCCTCATGTACAAAGGGGCACCTAAAAATCGCGCCCTAGGGCTATGCATGTAGTTTTGAGTCCAGAAGTCCAAGATGCCGCGCAGGGTGTATTTCATGCATGAGCGGCGCATCGAATGGGGGCGCGCACGCGCCCGGGGGCCGCGAGGCGTACCTCTTGCGCGAGCGGAGCACATCTTGCCGCGTCTTTCCCGCCGCCTGCCCTTGCGTCCCGACATAACACGAGGGCCGGACGGCCTATCCGCCGCCCGGCCCTCGGTGCATTCGGAGTCGCGGGAATCGTGGCTACTTGAGCGAAACCTCGCCCAAAAAGGCGCGGGTGCGCTCGCTCTTGGGGTGGTTGAACACCTCGTCGGGCGTGCCCTGTTCCACGATGACGCCGCCGTCCATGAAGATGACGCGGTCCGCCACGTCGCGCGCGAAACCCATCTCGTGCGTGACCACGACCATGGTCATGCCGCCGCGCGCGAGCTCGCGCATGACGTCGAGGACGCCGCGCACCAGCTCGGGGTCGAGCGCGCTCGTCGCCTCGTCGAACAGCATGACATGCGGGTCCATGGCCAGGGCGCGCGCGATGGCGACGCGCTGCTGCTGGCCACCGGACAGCTCATCGGGATAGTAATCGGCGCGTTCGGCAAGGCCCACGCGCGCGAGCTGCTCGGCCGCGATGCGCTTTGCCTCGTCGTCGGAGCGGTTGAGCACCTTGGTCTGGGCGAGCATGACGTTGTGCAGGGCGTCGAGGTGCGGGAACAGGTTGAACTGCTGGAACACCATGCCCATGCGCTCGCGCACCTTGTTGACATTCACCTTGGGCGCGGTGATGTCCTCGCCCTCGAAGATGATCTGGCCGCTCGTGGGCTCCTCGAGGCGGTTCAGGCAGCGCAGCATGGTCGACTTGCCCGATCCGGACGGGCCGAGCACGACAACCACCTCGCCGCAGCGAATGTCGAGCGAGATGCCGCGTAGGACATCGACGTCGCCAAAGCTCTTATGCAGGTCGACGATGCGAATGATGGGATCGTTATCGGACGGCTTGGCGCCAGCGATCGCCGCGACCGCGTTTTCCATATCAGGCATGCTGCGCCTCCTTGGTCGGTTCGGATTCCGAGGCGCTCTTGCGCTTGTGCGCGTGGCCGCGGCGCGTGCGCTCCTCCAGATAGCGGGTGACGCGGGAGAGCGGCAGGGTGATCACGAGGTAGAACACGGCAGCCACGATGTAGGGGGTGATGGAGCCGGTGGACGCCACGATGGTGCGCGCGTACATGACGAGCTCCATGATGCCCACCGCGGCGAGCAGCGACGTGTCCTTGTACAGTGTGATGAACTCGTTGGTGAGGTTGGGGATCACGATGCGGAACATCTGCGGGAGCACAACATAGAGCATCGTCTGCAGGCGGTTCATGCCCAGCGAGCGCGCCGCCTCGGACTGGCCCTTATTGATGGACAGGATGCCCGCGCGGAAGATCTCGCACATGTAGGCGCTCGAGTTGAGCATCATGACGATGACGCCGAGCGGGAAGTTGGGAATGTTGATGCCCGCCATAGGCAGACCGAAAAACGCGACATAGATCTGCAGGAACAGCGGCGTTCCGCGCACGAGGTTCACGTAGACCGTGGCGATGCCGCGCCACACCGGGAACTTGGAGAGGCGCATGAACGCCAAGACGAGCGCGAAGGGGATGGCGAGCGGGAACGACACGGCGACGATCGCGATGGACATGAAGAAGCCCGACAGAACCACCGGGAAGCTCGTCACGAGCAGCGTGGGGTCAAAGAACAGGCGCAGGAAGCGGTTGGAGTTCCACGCCTGGACCCATGCCTGCCCCTCAAGCCATTGCGAGATCGCCTCGGTGGTCGAGATGCCCTGGACCGGGATGACGGGGATGTCGGCGATGGCGGCGTCCTTCGTGTCGTCCGCGGTGGAGTAGGTGGCCTCGACCTGCATGTCGCCGCCGGCAGTGGGGAAGTATACGTCGTAGACGATGACGTTTAAGTGGCCCGCCTGCACGATCGGCCCGTCGAAGGTGAGCGTGAGGTTCTGGCCGTCGACCGTCTCGGTGTAGGCGACCTCGTTGCGCGTCATGAGGTCGTCCCCGGTGAGCAGCGTGACCGCCAAATCCTCGGTGTTGAACTCGGTCCCGTCGGGGATGTGCAGGGTGAGCTGCGTCACGCCCTCGCCCTCGGCGATGGACGCCTCGAAGGTGATGCGCGACTGCGTGGCGCCCATGATGACGGTGGGATCGTCCTCGGAGTTGGGACGGCCGGTGCAGCGCACCGCCTCCATAGCGGATGCCGGCGTGGCGATGGCCAGCGCGCAGATGCAGACGAGCAGGCACGCCGTAAGCGCGCTCAACAGGCGATGGAGGGATAGTCGCGGAGTGTCCACGGTTTTGCCTCGCTTTTCAAACGGGAATCGCGGCCCCTCCAGCGAGCGGAGGGGTCGCGAATGCGTACAGTCGGTTATGAGACGGGTTCGGCGAGATGCTTAGCCCATGTTGGCAGCGATAAGCTCATCGATGGTGCCGTCCTCCTGGAGCGCCGCGATCGCTTCGTTGATGGCGGCGAGCAGGTCGGGGTTGTCCTTGGAGACCGCGATGGCGTACTCCTCGCCGGTGGCGGAGGAGTAGACGACGTGCTCGTCCGAGTAGGCGCCGGCGAGCATCTGCTCGACGACGGCGCTGTTGCCGCACACCGCGTCGGCCTGGCCGGCCTGGACGGCGGCGAAGGCGTCGGTGAAGTTAGGGAACGGCAGCTGCTCGGCGTTGGGGAAGAACTCGGCGGCGTGGTCGGCGCCGGTGGAGCCGCTCTGGACGGCGATGGTCACGTTCTCGGAGTTCAAGGCCTCGGTGGCGTTGTCCTCGGTGATGGCGGTGTTGTCGCTCATGACGGCGACGGCCTGGTTGTCGATATAGTAGGGCTCGGAGAAATCGACCTGGTCCTCGCGCTCCGGGGTGATGGAGATGCCCGACAGGCCGGCGTCGGCCTGGCCGCCCGCGACGATCGCCGGGACGATGCCGTCGAAGTCGATGTTGGTGTACTCGCACTCGAGGCCGAGATAGTCGGCGATCGCGCGGCCAAGATCCATGTCGAGGCCGACGTACTCACCGTCGACGAGGTTCTCGAACGGCGGGTAGTCGGGCGAGGTGGCAAACGTGAGCGTGCCGGCGGTCAGCAGGGTGAGCTCGCCGTCGGACGTGGCCTCGGCGGAGCCGGCGTTATCGGCGGGGGCGCTGCCCGTGGTCGCGGGCTCGCTGCCGCAACCAGCAAGGCCGAACATGGCAGCGGCGGCACCGGCCGCCAGGGGGACGAACTGCCTACGGGTGATATTCATAAAAGAGCTCCTTCCACAGGGTGCTTCGTTGCGAATGTGGCACATCCTAATACTTGCTGATGTGCATGTGCAAGCGTAAATATGCATGCAACAGGATAGAAATATACATTCCAATACGATAATGGGCGGATATGATTCAGTTTTTGATAGATGTTCGTTTTGCCGGGAGCGTCGTCCGGGGTGTTCTTTTGACGGGATGCACGGCGAAACTTGCAGGTCAGAGCTTACGTATGTACACGGTTTGGCACACCCGCGCCCGCGTCCGCACGCGGGGTGATTCATTCTTGATTATCTATGGTTTTGTTAATTGAAATAATGCGGGTCTTCGTCTGCGCATACCTGTATGCAGGTTCGGGGGAAGGAGAGACCCGCCTGCGCCGCGTGTCGCTGCCGGCGCGGGCCAATGCTTCCCCTTTGTTAAGAGTCGCAAGAACCCGTGCTTTTTCGTGGCGCCGCACGGCATTTCCGGTATGCTAATGCAGCCGCGCTCCCCATAGGGGTATTGCGGCAAAACCCGAGATGCGCTGTCTACGCACGCTCGGGAATCTGTACGACGTCGCCCGTACCGGCACGGGGCGACACAGATCAAAAAGGAGGATTTCCGTGGCATACGACCACACGCAAAACCCCGCCGACATCCATTCCATGCATACCCGCACCTGCGGTGAGCTGCGCGCCGAGCACATCGGCGAGGAGGTCACGCTCACCGGTTGGGTCAGCCGCCGCCGCGACCACGGCGGGCTGATCTTCTGCGACCTGCGCGACCGCGAGGGCATCACGCAGTGCACCTTCGACCCTGAGCACGCGGCCGGCGAGGCGTTCCACACCGCCGAGACCATGCGCCCGGAGTGGCCGATCCTCGTGCACGGCACCGTCATCGCCCGCGACGCCGACACCGTGAACCCCAAGCTGCCGACCGGCGAGATCGAGGTCCTGACCGACCGGGTCGAGGTGCTCGGGCGCTCCAAGACCCCGCCGTTCCAGATCGAGGACGGTATCGAGACCTCCGAGGACACGCGCCTGCGCTACCGCTACCTCGACCTGCGCCGTCCCGAGATGATGGCCAACATGAAGCTGCGCTCCGACTTCACCTTCGCCATCCGCACCGCGCTGCACGACCGCGCCTTCATGGAGGTCGAGACCCCGGCGCTGTTCAAGTCCACGCCCGAGGGCGCGCGCGACTTCATCGTCCCCTCCCGCCTGCAGCCGGGCAGCTTCTACGCCCTGCCGCAGTCCCCGCAGCTGCTGAAGCAGCTGCTCATGGTGGGCGGCGTCGAGCGTTACTACCAGGTCGCCAAGTGCTTCCGCGACGAGGACCTGCGCGCCGACCGCCAGCCCGAGTTCACGCAGGTGGACATCGAGATGAGCTTCGTCGAGCAGGACGACGTGATGGGCGCGCTCGAGGACGTGCTGTCCGCCGCGTTCGCCCAGGTGGGGGTCGAGATGCCCACGCCGCTGCGCCGCCTGTCCTTCTGGGACGCCATGGACACCTACGGCACTGACAAGCCCGATACCCGCTACGGCATGACGCTCGTCGACCTCACCGACGTGTTCGCGGGGTCCAAGTTCAAGGTCTTCTCAAGCACCGCCAACACCGAGGGCGAGGTCGTCAAGGCGATCAACGCCAAGGGCGCCGGCGCCTGGCCGCGCGCCCAGATCGACAAGCTCGCCAAGGTGGCCGAGACCTTCGGCGCCAAGGGCCTGGCGTGGATCGCGTTCCGCGAGGACGGCTCCATCAACAGCCCCATCGTCAAGTTCTTCTCCGACGAGGAGATGGCCGAGCTGCGCCGCCGCTGCGACGTCGAGCCGGGCGACCTGGTGATGTTCGCCGCCGGCCCGCGCCTAGCCTCCGACGAGATCCTGGGCGGCATGCGCTGCCACATGGCCGACGCCCTCGACGTGCCGCGCGAGGGCCACGACTTCCTGTGGGTCGTGGACTTCCCGCTGTTCCACTGGGATGACGAGGCCAAGCGCTACGAGGCCGAGCACCAGCCGTTCACCCTGCCGCACGTCGACGAGCTCGACCTGCTGGAGACCGACCCGCTCGCTATGGGCAGCTGCACCTACGACTTCGTCATGGACGGCTTCGAGGCGGGCGGCGGCGGCATGCGCATCCACGATTCCGCGCTGCAGCTCAAGATGCTCGAGTTCATGGGCTTCACCGAGGAGCGCGCCCGCGCGCAGTTCGGCTTCCTCATGGACGCGCTCGAGTTCGGCGCGCCCCCGATGGGCGGCTTCGCGCTCGGTCTCGACCGCGTGTGCATGCTGCTCGCCGGCGCGGACTCCATCCGCGACGTCATGGCGTTCCCCAAGACGAGCTCCGGCTCCGACCTCATGTCCGCGGCGCCGAGCGAGGTCTCCATGGCCCAGCTCAAGGAGGTCGGCCTGCGTCTGATGTAGGCTCTCGGCGTCTTCGGAACGTTTGGGCATCTTCGAACATTTGGGGACGGGGTCGAGACGGACCGCGTCACCATGCTGAAGCGGTCCTTGCGCCTGGCGCGCAGGGGCCGCTTCCGTATCCGGATGCCTGCCGGCGAGGGGGCGGGCCCGCCCCTGTATCCGGGCGCCCGCCGGCTGGAGCGTGAGCCCCGTCCCGTTCCGCCTCCGTACGGTTGCCCGGTCGGCGGGGTCCTTCCGGCGACGCCGTCAGGCGAGGGCGCGCAGCGCGGCGATGTCCGCGTCGGTGAGCTCGAGGTCCATCGTGAGGCCGACCGGGGGCACGCTGAGCTCGACCACGTTCGAATTGCGGTAGCAGGTGATGGCGAGCGCCTCGTAGACCTGCAGGTCCTCTGCGCTCTGGCTGGCTTTCCGGGTCTCGCGCTGCCAGAGGCGCAGCGTGAACTCGGGGTCCCCGGGGTTGGTGGGCACGATCTTCCAGCTGTCGTACGAGAACGCCGCGAACGTCTCCGCGACCTGCGCGACCTGCTCGGATCCGGAGTACTCGGCCAGCGTCCCACCCCCGTGCGCGTCCTCGATCACGATGCGTTCGGCCGCGGAGAGCGCCGTGCCGCTGCCGAACGCCTCGTCCAGGATCTCCGGCGCCTGGGAGAGGGAGTCCAGCGACCCCTCGAGCTTCTCGAACATGGACGTGAGGTCGTCCCCCACCTCGCCGAACGAGCCGCCGACCTCCTCCTGTGCCCGGTCGAACGCGTCGGCGACATCCTGGCGCGCATCGTCCACGGCGTTCGCCGCGTCGTCGAGCGCCTGCTGGGCGGACCCGTCGCGCAGGTCGCCGACATCGGTGCCGTTGTCGGTCACGAGGCATCCGGAAAGCGGTGCCGCCAGGGTGAGCGCCGCCGCGCAGACGGCGACGATGCGGAGACGGATGCGGGTGCGAGGACGGGTCATAGGGGCCTCCTTCATGTGGTGACGTCCCCATTCTAGGTGGGGGGGGGTTCCGTGAAGGAGCCTTAACCGAAGCTTAAGGGAGCTTTCGGCGGACGGTCCCCCCGGTAGCCCGCGGCTACGCGGTGATCTCGACCAACGCGCCCTCGACGGCGGCGACGCAGCTCTCGTAATAGCCGTCGCCGGTGGTCCGCGGTCCGCTCACGACCTCGTACCCGTCGGCGCGCAGCCGCTCGGTGAGCTCGTCGACAGCCTGCTTGCCGCCCACCGAGAACGCGACGTGGGCGTACCCGCGGCAGGGCTGCCCGCCTCCCTCGGCGAGCTCGGGGCGCGTCATGATCTCGAGGCGCGCGCCGTCGTCGAACGAGAGGAAGTAGGATCGGAAGCCGGTCGTCTCATTGCGGTACGGCGCGCCCGCGGTTCCCCCGAGGTAGGTCTCGAAGAAGCGGCATGCCGCCTCGAGGTCGCGGACGTACAGGGCGACGTGTTCGATGCGCATGGGCCCTCCAAGGACGGAAACATGTTCGTACAAGTATAGCCCATCAGGACGGGACGCGATAAGCGCCTCGGCGGGCCGGGGCGAGACAATGGCGTTCATGCACGCGATTGTTTCGCGTGCGCGGTGTCTAGCTGAAACAATGGCGTCCATGCACGCGTTTATCTCGCTGCGACGTATGGCGGGCGGCCGGTGGATGCGGCGTGCTGCGGGTGGCTCGCAGAGGGCGGTGTCGATAGGTGCGGGAAGCGGGCGGCCGGCAGACGACAGTGTATGGCGCTCGGCGGGCGGGCTGGCGGCGACCGGCGACGGGCGATCGGAGGTGTGCGGCGTCCCGCGCGCCGCAGCGCCGGCCCTAGCGGGCGAGGCGCTGGCCGGAATAGATCGAGCGGTCGAGGTTGACGAGGTACGCGACGGTGCAGACCACGAAGAACGCCGGCAGGTTGGCGAAGCCGAAGACCTCGCCGCCGATGAGGATCGGGGCGAGCAGGGTGTTGGTCGCGCTGCCGAAGACGGCGGCGTACCCGAGGGCCGCCATGAGCTCGGCGGGAAGCCCCAAGACACCGCAGAGCGCCACGCCGAGCGTCGCGCCGATCGAGAACAGCGGCGTGACCTCGCCCCCTTGGAACCCGGCTGAAAGGGTGGCCACGGTGAGCAGGAGCTTGAGCGCCCAGTCCCAGCAAGCGACCGCGCTGGGGTCCCCGAAGGCCAGGGAGATGAGATTCGTCCCCAGGCCCGCATAGCGTCCGGCGCCGAGCGCGAGCAGCGCGACCGACAGCGCGACGCCGATGACGCCGATGCGTGCGAGCGGGTTGACGATGCGCCCCGCCTGCCGCTTGCCCCAGGCGAGCAGCCAGGCGAAGCCGCCGCCGACGACGCCGAAGACGAGCCCGGCGGCGGCGAGGCGGACGAGCGCGGGGGCGTCGAGCGCGAGCGCGGCGTCGACGGGCACCTCGAACTTCTCCAAGCCGAGCGTGCCGGAGGTCATGGCCGCGGAAAGCGACGCCGTAAGGGCTGCGGCGAGGGCGCGGTACTCCAGCCTGCCCGCGACGAGCACCTCGAGGGCGAAGGCGCAGGCCGCCAGCGGCGTCCGGAACAGCCCGGCGAACCCGGCGGCCATGCCCGCCACCACGAATACGCGCCCCGCGTGCTCGATCGGGACGAGCCTTCCCGCGCGGTGCGCGATGGCGGCGCCGATCTGCACGGCGACCCCTTCGCGGCCGGCGCTCCCGCCGAACAGGTGCGTCAGCCAGGTCCCGACCATGATGAGGGGGACCAGGCGCAGCGGGATCTCGTCCTCTCCGCCGTCCTCATGGGCGACCGCGAACACGAGGCCCATGCCGCGCTCGGTCCCGCGGCCGAAGCGCCGGTACGCCGCGGCGACGGCGATGCCCGCGACGGCGAGGAAGGGGATGAGCTGCCAGGGGTGCGCCTCACGGAACGCGGTGATGGCGAGCAGCACCCGTCCGAAGAGCGCGCAGACGGCGCCCACCGCGATGCCGATGGGGATGCCGAGCAGGGCGAGCAGCAGCATCTGCCCGTAGGCCGTCCGAATGCGCGCCGCGGCGCCCGTGCGTTCCATAGGTTCCCTCCGTCTCTCGGTGCCGACCGAAGGATACCCCGAATCGCGCCGCGCGGTGTCCCGGATGCGGCCCGCTGTGGCGACAAGTGGCGACGTAGAGGGTGGTCCGCGCCACGCCGTGGGCAGCGTGCCGTACCCCGGGGCAGTCCGTCGTGCCCGGAAACACCCGGCTGCACCCCGGGAACGCCCGGCCATGCCCCGCGAACAGTCCGTCGCATCCCGGGAAACGTTCGATTCTCTCCCAGACGGTCCGTTTCCGGCTTCCCGGGGCAGACGGCGGCGTTCCCGGGGCACGATGTCGTGCCTCCAGGGCAGATGACAGGGTTTCCGCAGGCGCCCTGGGAACGCCCGGCCTCGCCCCGGGGACGGCCAGCCGCGACCCGGGGACAGTCGGCAGCGCCCTGGGAACACTCGGCTGCACCCCGGCCCCCCCTCTCGCCCTTCCCGCACGCGCGGCCCGCTTCTGGCAAAAAAAGTTAGGTCATCCTAATTCTCAACCGAATAGTTTACTATATCTAACTGTATGAGGTGACGAGGCCGGGTATCCGGCCAGAGGGCCCCGGCCGGATGGAGTCCGGACCGGGGCATCCGGCCGGAGGGCATCCGGACCGGGGCATCCGGCCGGAGGGCATCCGGCCGGCGGACGGGGAGGCGGGAAGGCATGATGATCGACAGGCGGCTCGTGGGGCTGGTGCCCGAGAGCAGGCGCTACACCGCCCTGGGCGTCGGGTTCCAGTGGATCGCCCTCATGGCGAACATCTGCCTGGTCACAGCCGTCTGCCGCCTGCTCGGCCGCATCTTCGGGCAGACGGCGGCGGCCGGCGACCTCGTCGCCACCGCGGCCGTCGCCCTCGTCGTCGTCGCCGTGCGCGCGCTCTGCACGGCCGGCGCGTCGTGGGCGGGGTTCCTCTCATCCTGCGCGGTGAAGCGGCGGCTGCGCCCCGTCATCTACGAGAAGCTCCTGCGGCTCGGCCCCTCGTACCGCGAGCACGCGCTCACCTCGGAGGTCGTGCAGGTCTCCGTCGAGGGCGTCGACCAGCTCGAGACCTACTTCGGCTCCTACCTCCCGCAGCTCTTCTACGCCCTGCTCGCGCCCCTCACGCTCTTCGCCGTGCTCGCGCCGGTGAGCCCCCTCGCCGCAGCGGTGCTGCTCGTCTGCGTGCCGCTCATCCCCGCCGCCATCGCCGCCGTCCAGACCTGGGCGAAGCGCCTGCTCTCCAGGTACTGGGGGAGCTACACGGCGCTCGGCGACACCTTCCTCGAGAACCTGCAGGGGCTCACGACCCTCAAGGTCTACGGGGCCGACGGGATGAGGCAGCGCGAGATGAACGAGCGGGCCGAGGAGTTCCGCCGCATCACCATGCGCGTGCTCGTCATGCAGCTCAACTCCATCGCCGTCATGGATGTCGTCGCCTACGGCGGCGCGACGGCGGGCATCGCCGTGGGTCTCTTCCAGTTCCGGGCGGGGGCGGTCGACCTCGTCGGATGCCTCATGATCATGCTGCTCGCGGCCGACTACTTCCTACCCATGCGTCAGCTCGGGTCGTTCTTCCACATCGCCATGAACGGCATGGCGGCGAGCGAGAAGATCTTCCGCCTGCTCGATGCCGAGGAGCCCGCCGCGGGCACGCTGCCCTTCCCGGAGCGCTCGGGCATCCGCGTCGAGGGGCTCGGCTACGCCTACCGCGGCGAGGACGGCGCCTCCCGGACCGCCCTGTCCGACGTGAGCCTCGAGATCCCCGAGGGCTCGTTCACGGCGGTCGTGGGCGAGAGCGGATGCGGCAAGTCGACGCTCGTCTCCGTGCTCATGGGCAGGAACCGGGGGTACGCGGGCTCCGTCTCCGTGGGCGGCGCGGAGCTTGCGGACATCGACCCGGCCGACCTCATGCGGCACGTGACCTACGTGGGCCATCAAAGCTACCTGTTCCGCGGCACGGTGCGCGAGAACCTCCTCGCCGCCAAGCCGGACGCCACGGACGGCGAACTGTGGGAGGCGCTCGAGGCGACGCGCCTCGCCGGCTTCCTGCGCACCGAGCAGGGGCTCGAGACCCGGCTCACCGAGCAGGCGGCGAACCTGTCCGGCGGCCAGCGTCAGCGCCTCGCGCTCGCCCGGGCGCTTCTGCACGACACGCGCGTCTACATCTTCGACGAGGCGGCGTCGAACGTGGACGTGGAGAGCGAGGACGCCATCATGGCGGCCATCGAGGACCTGGCGCGCCGGCGCACCGACCGGACCGTGGTCGTCATCTCGCACCGCCTGGCGAGCGTGGCGGGCGCCGACCGGATCGCGGTGCTCGCCGACGGCGCGGTCGCGGAGACGGGGACCCATGCCGAGCTCGTCGGGCGCGCAGGGGTCTACGCCGGGCTGCGGCGGGCGCAGCGGGAAGTCGAGGAGCTCGATGCCGAGGAGGCGATCGGATGAGGAGAAGCGGATTCGCCGTGATGGCGCGGCTCGTGGGGCTCGTGCGCCCGCTCGCGGGCTACATGGCCCTGGCCGTCGCGATGGGGCTCGCGGGGCACCTGTGCGCCACCGCGCTCACCGTGCTCGGGGCGTACGGGGCACTCTCGGTGGTGGGCGAGGCCTCGCTGCCGCTCGCCGGCGTCGCCGCCGCGATGGCCGCCTGCGCGGTGGCGCGCGGCGCGCTGCGCTACGGCGAGCAGGCGTGCAACCACTTCATCGCCTTCAAGCTCCTCGCGCTCATCCGCGACCGCGTCTTCCGCGCGCTGCGGCGCTTGGCTCCGGCCAAGCTCGAGGGGCGCGGCAAGGGCGAGCTGATCTCCGTCATCACCTCCGACATCGAGCTGCTCGAGGTGTTCTACGCGCACACCATCTCTCCGGTGCTCATCGCGCTGGCGTTCTGCGCCGTCCTCATCGCGTTCATCGGCTCGTTCGGCGCGTCGCTCGGAGCCTACGCGGCGCTCGCGTACGCGACGGTGGGGATCGCGCTGCCCTGGCTGGCCTCGCGCGCGAGCGGGGACGGCGGCCTGCGCTTCCGCACGCGGTCGGGCGAACTCGCGGGGTTCGTCCTCGACAGCCTGCGCGGCCTCGACGAGATCCAGCAGTACGGCTGCGGCGAGGGGCGCCTCGCGGAGCTGCGCGCGCGGACGGACGCCCTCGCCGCGGACGAGGGGCGCCTGAAGCGCGTCGCGGCGCTCGACGCCGCCGTCTCGGGCGCGGTCGTCCTCGTCCTCGACGTGGGCATGCTCCTGCTGTCCGCGTGGGTCGCCTGGGGGCAGGCGGCGAGCGGACAGGCGGCGCTCGCGGGCGTGCTCGTGCCCACCGTGGCG
This sequence comes from Candidatus Collinsella stercoripullorum, assembly GCA_019117005.1. Taxonomy (GTDB): domain Bacteria; phylum Actinomycetota; class Coriobacteriia; order Coriobacteriales; family Coriobacteriaceae; genus Collinsella; species Collinsella stercoripullorum. The sequence continues at coordinate 96,357 of DXAO01000025.1, forward strand.
CTCATGGGCTCGTTCGGCCCGGTCATCGCGCTGGCGAATCTGGGCAGCACGCTGCAGTCGACCTTTGCGGCGGGGAACCGCGTCCTCGACATCCTGGATGAGAGCCCCAAGGTGGAGGACGTCTCCGGCCGCGAGCCGGTGGGCTTCGAGGGGGCCGCGGCGCGGGACGTGGTCTTCTCCTACGATGGCAAGCCGGTCCTGCTCGGCATCTCCCTCGACGCGCCCGAGGGGTCGATCGTCGGCATCACGGGCCGCAGCGGAAGCGGCAAGTCCACGCTGCTCAAGCTCTTCATGCGGTTCTGGGAGCCCGACGCGGGCGCGGTGGAGGTCTCGGGCCGGGACGTGTCCGATATCGACACCGCCGACCTGCGCTCCCTCGAGGCCTACGTCACCCAGGACACCCACCTGTTCCGGGACAGCATCAGGGAGAACCTGCGGATCGCCAAGCCCGACGCGACGGATGCCGAGATCGAGGAGGCGTGCCGCAAGGCCTCGGTGCACGAGTTCATCCGCACGCTGCCCCAGGGCTACGACACGCCGGTGGGCGAGCTCGGGGACGCGCTGTCGGGAGGCGAGCGCCAGCGCATCGGGCTCGCGCGGGCCTTCCTGCACGATGCGCCCTTCCTGCTGCTCGACGAGCCGACGAGCAACCTCGACAGCATGAACGAGGCGGTCGTCCTGCGCGCGCTCGCGCGCGAGCGCGCCGGCAGGACCGTGCTTTTGGTGTCGCACCGGGCGTCGACGATGCGCATCGCCGACACGGTGGTCTCGGTCGAGGACGGGAGGGCGAGCTGATGGGACGCGCGGGAAAAAGGTGCCTGTCACTTTTTTCCCACCGGCGGTGCGTGCGCGCCAAGCGGGAGCGCGAGAAGCGCATGGTCGGCGAGATGATCGCGCTGTGGTGCCACGCCGAGCACGGGACGCGCGGCGACGAGTTGTGCCCGGAGTGCGCCGAGCTCGCCGCGTACGCGCGGGAGCGCAGCGAGCGGTGCCCGTTCATGGAGGAGAAGACCTTCTGCTCAAACTGCCGGGTGCACTGCTACGCGCCCGCGATGCGCGAGAGGATCCGCGCGGTCATGCGCTTCGCCGGTCCGCGGATGATCTTCCGCCATCCCGTGGCGGCGCTGCGCCACGTATACGAGACCCGGGCCGAGAGGCGCCGGCTGGAACGCGAGGAGGCACGATGAACGTCAAGAAGGCCCTGCTGATGACACTGGGGTGCATGGGGCTCGCGCTGGGCGCCGTGGGGGCGGTGGTGCCGCTGCTGCCCGCGTTCCCCTTCCTCATGCTCGCGGCGCTCTGCTTCGCCAAGAGCTCGGAGCGCCTGCACGCCTGGTTCACGGGCACCTCGCTCTACAAGAGGAACCTCGAGAGCTACGTGGCCGGGAAGGGCATGGACTGGGCGACGAAGAACCGCATCATGGTGACCGTCACCGTCCTCATGTCCATCGGCTTCGTCATGATGCACGAGGTGCGCGCGGGGCAGGCCGTCCTGCTGTGCGTGTGGGTCTTCCACATCCTCTACTTCTGCTTCTGCGTGAAGACCCGCAGGACCGCCGCCTAGGTCGCCGTCGCATCAGGAGAATGCATACGCGTATCTCATCTACCTGCAGACTTCGACGCGTCGATGTATAGGAATCGCCTCCTCCGCGCAAGCGGCGAGAGGGGGTGGTCATTTTCGGGCGGAAATGCGAATCAGCTCAAGGCCGGTTACCTATATAACGGGAACAGGTACTGATAGGAAGGCGCAACATCGCAGGATGGGCGGGCGAGCCCTCCTGTCTGCAGACGCCTCGCAGGACGTTCGCTCTATGCATCCTTACATTTCGTTCGTTTTTGACCACCCCCCTCCGCCGGCCATTCCTCATCGATCAGGAGCCGACATGCGCCTTCTACCATTGACCATTGTTCAATAATACGGTATTCTCCAGTGCAAGGAGGTGGCGCGCATGGCCAGGACGGTGAAAGACCCCGAGGAGCGTCGCAGCGAGCTGCTCGCCTGCGCGATGCGGCTCTTTGACGAGGAAGGCTATGACAACGTCTCCGTCCGCGCCGTCGCGCGTGCGGCGGGCGTGGCGCCGGCGCTGGCCTACCACTACTTCGACTCCAAGGAGAAGCTGTTCGACGAGGCGGTGCGCGCCTACGCCCGCCGCTGCGCCGACGGATTCATAGCCCTTCTCGAGGACCGCTCGCTCACGCTCGACGAGGCCGTCGACCGTGCCGTCGAGCTGGCCGGAACGCACGACTTCCCCCATGCCGGGGCCTTCCACGGCGGGGGAGCCGGCGCGCTGCACGACCGCCTCTCGCTCGCCCTGTGCGAGGAGGTTCGGCCCCATCTGGCCGCCGCGCTCGAGCGCGATGCCGCGGCGAGGGGCATGGCCGCCGCAGATGCCGGCGCGCTCGCGGGCATGATGGTCTACGGCTGCATCGGCCTCGCCTCGGGTCCGGGCATGCCGGATGCGGCGGCGATGTCCGCCGCCCGGCGCTACCTCGGCGCGCTCATCGCTGCATTCCGCTCCCCGCATCAAGATTAGGGATCCAGCCCCGGCGCCCCCGCCGGGGCCGTATTCGGCCGAAAGTATTGAACAATGTTTAACAGAAAGGAACCGGACATGAACCAGACGGAAGCCGATCGGTACCGCGCCCGCTCGCGGCAGGCGTTCGACGCGCAGGCGGCGACGTTCGACGTCGGGACGGAAGGGTCCCATGCGCGCATGCTGTACCCCCACGTCGTCGAGGCGGTGACCGCATCCGTCGCAGGCATCGAGGGACCGCGTCTGCTCGACCTCGGCTGCGGTACGGGCGCGCTGGCGGAGCGCGTGATCGAGAGCGTGCCCGACGCCCGCCTGTCCTGCGTGGACCTCTCGCCCAACATGGTGGAGGCCGCCCGCGCGCGGCTCGCCGGGCGCGCCCGGGTCGCCGTGTGCGATGCCGAGCGCCTGATCTTTCCGGACTCGTCCTTCGATGCCGCGTGGTGCAACGACTCCTTCCACCACTACCCGGATCCCGAACGCGCGGCGTTCCAGGCGTGGCGCGTCCTCGCCCCGGGCGGCAGCTTCGTCATCGGCGATGCCTGGCAGCCCGGTCCCGCACGGGCCATCATGAACGCATGGCTGCCGCATTCCCACGAGGGCGATGTGCGCATCTACTCCGAGGTGGAGCTGCGCGCGATTCTGGGGCGCTGGTTCGATTCCGTCACATGGCGTCGCATCGGCTCGACGGCATGTCTCGTCGTCGCCCGTAAGAGCGCCTGAGGCCGTCCCTCGCCCGGGCGCGCTCCATGTCGGGGCCCCGGGCGGAGCGCGGGCGCGTCGGGGCCTTGTGCCCGGAGCGTGGCGCGCCCTGCGCGCCTACAGCTCGCGTCGCAGGTAGACCATGTCTTTGAGCAGGACACCCGCCTCCACGATGGGGTGGTCGTAGTTGTCGGGGAAGAAGTTCTCGACGCGGTGGTGCCGGACGAATCCGCACGCCTCGTAGAAGGGCACCGTGAGCGGGCTGTCCCCGGTGCCGACCTGCAGCGCGTCGTAGCGGCCCCTCGCTCGGTCCGCGACGAACTCGATGAGCGCCCGGCCGAGGCCCCGGCGCTGGTACGCGGGGTCGACGGCGAGGTTCTTGATCTCGAGCACGCGGTCCCCCTCGTCGGTCACCACGCAGACGCCGGCCGTCGCGCCGTCCATATCGAGGGCGAACATGGTGCCGCGCGTGAGATAGCGCTCGACCATGTCCTCCTGCTCGTCGGCGAGCAGGAGGAGGGGGAGATGGTCCCGTTTGCGGTGTTCGGCTACGCGTCTGATGTCCATGGCGCCATGGTAGCGCCTCCGGGATCCGGCGCCAAGCGCGACGGCCCCGATGCGCCCCGCTCAGACCTTCTGCCGGACGGCGGTGTCGCGGAAGCAGAAGTGGTCGAGGCGGTGGCGCGACTGGGTGCACTCGATGAGGATGCCCTGCGCATCGAAGGTGAGGTTGTCCACCACGGCGAGGTAGTCGATCCCGTCGAGGTCGAGCAGGGCGCGGTCCCGCTCGTCGGCGCGCTCGCCGGTGATGGTGCGCTTGCTCATGGCGATGGTCACGCCCAGCTCGCGCTCCATGTACTCATAGATGGACGCGCGGGCGACGTCCTCGGTGATGCCGGGGACCGATGAGGTGAGGAACAGGCTTCGGTCGCGGATGAGCGCCTCGCCGTTGATCCGGCGCACGCGCTCGATGTAGGTGAGCGGGGTCCCCTCGGCGAAGCCGTGCCGCAGCTCCGTCTCCGCGGAGGCGACGGTCTGCCTGACGGCGACGACCTCGGTCTCGGCGCGGAAATGCGCGCGGGCGCCCGCCTCGCGGAACGATTCGATCTGCCCGATGGAGAAGGTCTCCCGGTCGTGCCGGCGGTACACCACGCGGACCCCCTTGCCGTGGACCGGCTGGACGTACCCCTGCTCGCGCAGGAGCCCGAGCGCGCGGCGCAGCGTGTTGTGCGAGCAGGCGTAATACCGCGTGAGCTCGGCCTCCGAGGGCAGGAAGGCCTGGAACGGGTAGGTCCCGTCCTCGATGGTGTCGCGGAGATCGCGGTAGATGGCGTCGTATCGTGCCTTCACGGGGTCCCCTTCCGTCGTGCCGCGCAGCGTCGGCTCTATCGAACAGCTTATTCAGATGAGTGCCGGCCCGCAAGGGGGGATCCGCCGTGGCGCGGACGGGAACCGCCGGGGCGAACGCCGAAAGGCCACCGGCCCGCACGTGGGGAGGGGCAGCCGGGACGCGGGCGGGGGACCGTCTGGGCGTGCAGAGGGCCGCCGGGACGCTGACGGGAACCGACGGCCGCGTGCTCCCGGTCCGCCGGCCCGCACGTGGGGGGCCGCCGGGGCGCGCCCATCCCCTGGTGCCGTCTGGCCCTCGTAGGCGATATCCCCTGATGCCGCTCGCCCCGCCGAACCGACCGTTCGCGGCATCGTCAACTTATTCAAATAAGTAACCCACGGTGAGGCGTACACTGTGCCTGGACTTATTCAAATAAGTTACGTCAGCCGTCAGGGCATTCGCTCGTGTGGAAGAAAGGGGTTAACACATGGCGAAGTACACGGAGGACGCCGGGAGGCTCCTCGAACTCGTGGGTGGGAAGGGGAACATCTCCGCGATCACCCATTGCATGACGCGCATGCGCTTCGTACTGGTGGACGAGGCCCGCGCCGACGTCGCGGCGATCGAGGACCTGCCCTCCGTCAAGGGCACGTTCACGCAGGCCGGGCAGTTCCAGGTCATCATCGGAAACGACGTCGCGGACTTCTATCAGGAGTTCACGGCGGTCTCGGGCATCGAGGGCGTCTCCAAGGAGGCGGCGAAGGCCGCCGCGGGCGCCAACCAGAACCCGCTCCAGCGCGCCATGGGGGTCCTGGGCGAGATCTTCGCCCCGCTCATCCCGGCCCTGATCTGCGGCGGTCTGATCCTCGGCTTCCGCAACATCATCGGCGAGGTCAACTTCTTCAACGACGCGGGCGCCTTCGACCTGGAGCGCGGCACCCTCTCCATCGCCGACATCTCGACGTTCTGGATGGGCATGTACAACTTCCTTTGGGTCATCGGCGAGGCCGTGTTCCACATGCTGCCCGTCGGCATCTGCTGGTCGGTCACGCGCAAGATGGGCACCACGCCCATCCTCGGCATCATCCTGGGCCTCACGCTCGTGAGCCCGCAGCTGCTCAACGGCTTCTCGGTCGCCGGCGCCAGCGCCGAGGACATCGCCGCGCACACCTACGACTTCGGCTTCTACTCCTTCGTGGGCACCGGGTACCAGGGCCAGGTCATCGCCGCGCTCATGGCCGCCTTCGTGCTGGTGGGGCTCGAGAAGTTCTTCACCAAGGTCACGCCCGACGTGGTGCGCATGATCGTGGTCCCCTTCATGTCGCTCGTGCCCGCCGTGTTCATCGCCCATCTGGTGGTGGGCCCCATCGGCTGGGCCATCGGCGACGCCATCGCCAACGCCGTGAGCTGGGGTCTGGCCTCCGACGTGCGCGTGCTCTTCGCGGCGGTGTTCGGCCTGCTCTACGCCCCGCTCGTCATGACGGGCCTGCACCACATGACCAACGCCATCGACTCCCAGATGGTGAGCATCTACGAGTACACCACGCTGTGGCCCATGATTGCGCTGTCCAACATCGCGCAGGGCTCCGCCGTGCTCGCCATGACGGTGCTGCAGAAGAGGAACGAGCGCGCCCAGCAGGTGAACATCCCCGCGTGCATCTCCTGCTACCTGGGCGTCACCGAGCCCGCGCTGTTCGGCGTGAACCTCAAGTACAAGTTCCCGCTCATCTGCGGCATGATCGGCTCGGCCTGCGCCGCCATGGTCTGCACGGGCTTCGGCGTGAAGGCGCTCTCCATCGGCGTGGGCGGTCTTCCGGGCATCCTGTCCATCATGTTCGACTACTGGGGCATCTTCGCGCTGTGCATGCTCATTGCCGTCGCGGTCCCCTTCGCGCTCACCCTGTTCGTCGGCATGAGGATGCTCGCCCCCGAGGAGCGCGGCATCGTCGCCGCGGCCCCCGCGGCCGCCAAGCCGGCGCCCGCCCCGGCGGCTCCCGCCGAGTCCGAGCCCGCGGCTGACTCCGAGCCCGCGGCCGCGGCCGCCGAGCCCGTCGAGTGGGTCCTGACCGCGCCGCTCGCCGGCCGCGTCATGCCCATCGACCAGATGCCCGACCCGATGTTCGCGAGCAAGGTCATGGGCGACGGCGTGTGCATCGAGCCCTCCGGCGACACCGTCGTGGCCCCCGCCGACTGCACGGTGACGGTGACCATGCCCGCCTCCAACCACGCCGTGGGCCTCACCCTGGACAACGGCGTCGAGCTGCTGATCCACGTGGGCATCGACACCGTGGACATGGGCGGCGACGGCTTCGCCTGCTACGTGAACCAGGGCGACAAGGTCAAGGCCGGCACCAAGCTGCTCACCTTCGACACCGCCAAGATCGCCGCGGCGGGCCACCCGGCGACCACGGCCTTCATCGTGGCCTCCACGGCCGACGCTGCGGACTTCGAGTTCCTCGCCGGCATGGATGCGGCCGAGGGCGAGACGCCGGTCATCACCTTCCGCGGATAGCCGCGCCGCCGGGTGCCCGGGCCGCGCGCCGCGGGCACCCGGCGGACGGGCCGCGCCCGCTGCAGGGGGCGGGCGCGGCGCCGGGCGGGGCCGCGGGAAGGCGGGGTCCGTCCGGCCCCGCATGGGGCGCCGGGTGCGCGCAGGGGCGCCTTCGGCATCGGATCTTAGGGAAAGGGGTGCGCAGCATGGCTGCCATCGAGAGGGATTTCAAGCGAAGCGTCATCTACCAGGTCTACGTCAAGAGCTTCTGCGACAGCGACGGGGACGGCGTGGGCGACCTTCCGGGCGTCACGTCCAAGCTCGATTACCTCGCCGCGCTCGGCGTGGACTACGTGTGGCTCACGCCGTTCTACCCGTCGCCCCAGCGCGACGGCGGCTACGACGTGTCCGACTACCGCGCCGTGGACCCGCTGTTCGGCACCATGGGGGATTTCGACGAGCTCGTCGCCGAGGCGCATCGGCGCGGCATCGGCGTCATGCTCGACATGGTGCTGTGCCACACCTCCGACCGGCACGAGTGGTTCCAGCGGGCGCTGGCGGGCGAGGAGCGCTTCCGCCGCTTCTACATCCTGCGCGACGGCCGCGGGTCGAGCGGCCCGGGCGACCCCGGCGAGCCGCCCACCAACTGGCAGTGCGCCTTCGGCGGGCCGGCGTGGGAGTGGGAGCCGCGTCTGGGGAAGTGGTACCTGCACATGCACGACGTGAGCCAGCCCGACCTCGACTGGACGAACCCCGAGGTGCGCCGCGCCTGCGCCGACGTGGTGCGCTTCTGGAAGGAGCGCGGGGTGGACGGCTTCCGCTTCGATGTGGTGAGCCTCATCTCCAAGCCCGAGGTGTTCGAGGACACGCCGGACGGCTCGTGCCGCCGCCTCGTGGCCGACGGCCCGCACGTCCACGAGTACCTGCGGGAGCTGGTGGCGCAGGCCGGCATCGACGGCATGCTCACCGTGGGCGAGATGGCCGCGACCACGCTGGGGAACTGCATCCGCTACACGCGCCCGGAGGACCATGAGCTGAGCATGGCGTTCAGCTTCCACCACCTCAAGGTCGATTACGCGGACGGCGACAAGTGGGCGCTGAAGGAGCCGGATATCGCGGAGCTGCGGAGGCTCTTCAGGGACTGGCAGGAGGGCATGCAGGCCGGCGGCGGCTGGAACGCGCTGTTCTGGGACAACCACGACCAGCCCCGCGCCGTGACGCGCTTCGGCGGGCGCGAGGGCGCGGGCGAGCGCGGCTCCTCCTGGGACCGTGTGGGCAAGATGCTCGCCGTGCTGAGCTTCACCATGCAGGGCACGCCCTATATCTACCAGGGCGACGAGCTGGGCATGGCCAACGCCGGCTACGCGTCCATCGACGCGTACGCCGACGTCGAGAGCGTGAACGCCTACCGCTTGCTCGTCGAGGGAGGAGCGTCAGCTGACGAGGCGCTGCGCATCGTGGGGGAGCGCTCGCGCGACAACGGCCGCACGCCCATGCAGTGGACCGGCGGCTATGCGGCGGGCTTCACCGACGGCGAGCCCTGGCTGGCGGTGCCCGCGACCGCCGGGAAGGTGAACGCCGAGGCCGAGGAGGGCGTCGAGGGCTCCATGCTCGAGTTCTACCGCGACCTCGTGCGCCTGCGCCACGAGCTGCCCGTGCTCGCCGAGGGGCGCGTGCGCTTCCTGGACGCCGGCGCGGGCGCGCCGAAGGTCATCACGTTCGAGCGGACCTTGGGGGATGTGCGCCTCGTGAGCGTCTGCTCCTTCGATGCGAGGGCCTGCACGGTCGACGGCGGCGATCTGGCGCTCGGCGACGGGTACCGCCGCCTGGCGGGCAACTACGACGACGAGCCCCTGCGCGCGGACGACGGCTCGCTTGCCCTGCGCCCGCAGGAGGCGGTCGTCTACCTGCAATAGCACCAGTTGGGTGGACGGGGCGAGGCGACGCCGAAACGGGACGGCCGCCTCACCCCGCCGGATTCTCTTCCGAACGATATGGGTTCGTTGGGGACGGGTTCGTTCCAACCCATCGCGATGGCCTGCGCGGTCGCGATGGGCTGGAACGAACCCGTCCCCAACGCACGTGCTATACTTCGACCGACATACGGGGAGCTGGAGGACTCCGGCTGAGAGGAAGCCCGCGCGGACGCCCCGCGCACCGCTTCGACCCGAAACCTGATCCGGGTAATGCCGGCGTAGGGACATGCGACCATGTGTGAAGCCCCTACGATGAGAGGGGCTTTTCTCATGCCCCGGGAGGGAGGAGCCATGGAGGCCAGCGTCGCCATCCAGGTGCTGCCGCAAAACGTCGGGACCGACGAGGAGGTCTGCCGCATCGTCGACGAGGCGATCGCCTACATCCGCTCGAAGTTCCCCGATGCCTACGTGGGTCCGTTCGAGACCGCCATCGAGGGCGACTACGACCTGTGCATGGAGGTGCTCGCCGAGGTGAACCGCATCGTCATCAAGGCGGGGGCCGACAAGGTCGCGACCTACGCGAAGATCTTCTTCGCCCCCGAGCGCGGCCTGCTCACCACCGAGCAGAAGGTCGGCAAGTACCATGGACGCGAGGCCTAAGGAGGTCGACGGCGCCCGCGGGCGGGCCTCCGCGCGCTCGGCGCTCGCCGGGCTCGCCGCCCCGCTCACCGTGGCGGCGCTTGTGGCGCTGTGGCAGCTCGTGTGCTCCGTCGGGCTCGTCCCGTCCTTCCTGCTCCCGAGTCCCGTGGCCGTGGTCCAGGCGCTCGTGGCCGATTGGCCGCTGCTCGCGGGGCACGCCGCGACCTCCCTGGCGGAGGCCGCCTTGGGGCTCGGCGCGGGCATCGCGCTCGGCTTCGGGGCCGCGGTGCTCATGGACCGCTTCGAGCTCGTGTACCGCGCGTTCTACCCGCTCGTCGTCCTCACGCAGACCGTCCCCACCGTGGCCATCGCGCCGCTTCTGGTGCTGTGGTTCGGCTACGGGATCCTGCCCAAGGTGGTGCTCATCGTGGTGACGACGTTCTTCCCCATCACGGTGGGGCTGCTCGACGGGTTCCGCTCGGTGGACCCCGACGCCATCGACCTCATGCGTTCCATGGGCGCCGGGCGCGCGCAGATCATGCGCCACGCCAAGCTCCCGGCCTCGCTGCCGCACTTCTTCTCGGGGCTCAAGATCTCGGCGACCTACGCCATCGTCGGTGCGGTCATCGCCGAGTGGCTCGGCGGTTTCTCGGGGCTCGGCGTGTACATGACGCGCGTGCGCAGCGCCTACGCGTTCGACAAGATGTTCGCGGTCATCCTGCTCATCTCCGCCATGTCGCTCGCGCTGATGTGGGCGGTGGGGATGATCCGCCGCGCCGTCATGCCCTGGGAGCGCGCCGCCGGCCGCGACGAGCGCTGAGGCGCGCCCGGGCGGCGCCGCATGCGCCTGCGGGCCGTGTCGGTCCGCGTCCGTCGCGCCGTACCGGGCGCGCTGTGCGCGACGCTTGGCACCGCATGCGCCGCGCGCCCCCCTCTTCCACCCATCCCTTCCTCGATCCGTAAGGAGAACGCCATGAACCGTATCGAAAGCATCCTCGCCGCGCGCGCGGCGTCCCGTCCCCTGACGCGCCGCTCGCTGCTGCGCGCCGGCCTGGCGGGCGCCGGCATGGTCGGCGCCGCCGCGCTCGCCGGCTGCGCGGGCGGGGGCACGCAGGCCGCCGGCTCGGGGGCCGCGTCCGGCTCCGGCCTGACCAAGGTGACCTTCGCCCTTGACTGGACGCCGAACACCAACCACACCGGCGTGTACGTGGCCGCGGCGCGCGGCTACTACGAGGACGCCGGCCTCGAGGTGGAGATCGTCCAGGCGCCCGAGAACGGCGCCGACGCCCTCGTCGCCACGGGCGACGCGCAGTTCGGCGTGTCGTTCCAGGACACGATGGCCACCTACGTATCGAGCGACAGCCCGCTGCCGGTGAGCGCGGTGGCCGCCATCATCCAGCACAACACCTCCGGCATCATCAGCCGCGCGGAGAAGGGCATCACGAGCCCGGCGGGCATGATGGACCATACCTACGCCACCTGGGAGATGCCCATCGAGCAGGGCGTCATCCAGCGCTGCGTGGAGGCCGACGGGGGCGACTTCTCGCGCGTGCAGATGGTCCCCTCCACGGTGACCGACGAGGTCACGGCGCTCCAGACCGACCAGGTCGACAGCATCTGGATCTACTGGGCGTGGGCGGGCGTGAAGTGCGAGCTCGCGGGGCTCGACACCAACTACTTCGCCTTCGCCGACATCGACCCGGTGTTCGACTTCTACACCCCGGTGATCATCGCCAACGACGACCTCATCTCCTCGGATCCCGATACCGTGCAGGCCTTCATGGACGCCACGCGCCGCGGGTACGAGGACTGCATCTCCGACCCCGACGGCGCCGCCGACGCCCTGCTCGAGGCCGCGCCCGAGCTGGACGGCGAGCTCGTGCGCGCGAGCCAGGAGTACCTGGCCGACCAGTACCAGGCCGATGCCTCGCAGTGGGGCGAGATCGACCAGGACCGCTGGGACGCGTTCTTCGGCTGGGTGGGGGAGCAGGGCTTCGCGCCCGCCATCGAGCCGGGTGCGGGCCTGGACACGCAGTTCATCCAGTAACGTGGGAAAAAGGTGACAGGCACTTTTTTCCCAGAGGGAGGCATTGTGGCGCAGCTAGAGGTTCGGGGGGTCACCGTCGCCTTCGGCGGCATGACGGTGCTCGACGATGTCAGCGTGACGGTCGAAGCGGGGCGCATCGCCTGCCTGCTCGGTCCTTCGGGCTGCGGGAAGACGACGCTGTTCCACGTGGTGGCGGGGCTCTCGGTCCCCGATGCGGGGCAGGTGCTGCTCGACGGGCGCGATATCACGGGGGAGCCCGGGCAGCTCGCCTACATGCTGCAGAAGGACCTCCTGCTGCCGGAGAAGACCATCGTCGACAACGTGAGCCTCCCGCTCGTCCTGCGCGGCGTCCCCCGCGCGCAGGCCCGCGAGCGGGCGCTCGAGCTCTTCGGCACCTTCGGGCTGGAGGGCACGGCGGAGCGCTGGCCCGCCGAGCTCTCGGGCGGCATGCGGCAGCGCGCCGCCCTGCTGCGCAGTTACCTGTTCTCGCAGGAGTTCATGCTGCTGGACGAGCCGTTCTCCGCGCTCGACGCGTTCACCAAGGCGGATATGCACACCTGGTTCCTCGACGTCGCCGAGCGCTTCGGGACCACGGCGCTCGTGGTGACCCATGACATCGACGAGGCCCTCGAGCTCGCCGACGAGATCCACGTGATGCGCGGGGCGCCGCAGGCGGGCCGCCTCACGCGCATCGTGGGCACCGAGCGCATCGACTGCCCCCGCGCCGAGCGCGCGGGGTTCCCGCTCACACCTGAGTTCCTCGTCCACAAACGCCGCGTCCTGGAGCTTCTGGGCTGACGGCCGCGGCGGGCGGGATGCCCCCATGACGCGGGGCGACGCGGGGGACCGTCAGGTTGGCCGCAGCCTCGGCCACCTTGTCGTAAGGCGCCTCTATAACACGGGGAACCGTCCTATCTGTCATACGCGGCGGGCGGGGCGTCTTCGCGATGCAGGGCGACGCGGGGCCGCCCTGCCTGCTGTACAACCTGCCAACACGGCGGCTTCGCCCCGCCCGTGCTGAAAACAGGGCGCGCGGGCCGCGGGGGGACCGTTCTGCCCGCCGCGATCCGCGGTTCGGTAAGTGATACCCAGTTGGTAGCATATGTAAGCCGTAGGTAACTTTTTTGCTTCGATCGCCCGCATTCCCTTCACAAAGAGTTAGCCGTGTGTTAGTTTACCAACGGAAACATAGACGGGGTTAACTTCGACCGGTCATACCGCCTGTGCTTCCGGTATCGATTCGGATGACGAAAGGGGACGACGCGATATGGCTTGTGGACCGCAGGCTCCGGCTATGCCGCTTTCCATGCGCAAGGCGGGGGAGACGGTGACGGTCAAGCGCGTGCGGGGCGACGAGAGCCTGAAGCACCATCTGTCGAACATCGGGTTCGTCGACGGCTCCGAGGTGCATGTCGTATCCGCGAGCGGCTCCAACATCATCGTGACGGTAAAGGGCGCGCGCTTCGGCCTCGACGCCAAGGTGGCCCAGCGCGTCATGACGGTCTGACCCGTTCAGGGCGGCCCGCGCGCTCGGCGCCCGCACGCCGCCCGACGGTCGGCGGGGCCGTCCGCGCGCGGGGGACCGCGGTCTGCCCGCGGTGTCCGCCGGAACCGTCGGAACCGCCCGGCCCGTCATCGAGCGCAAGAAAGGGGGAACGCATGAAGACTCTGGGAGACGTCAAGGTGGGCGACACCGCGACCATCGTCAAGCTGCATGGCGAGGGCGCTCTGCGCCGCCACCTCATGGACCTCGGCCTCATCAAGGGCACGCAGTTCAAGGTCGTGAAGGTCGCGCCGCTGGGCGATCCGGTCCAGATCACCGTCCGCGGTTACGAGCTGTCCATCCGCAAGGAGGAGGCGGCCATCGTCGAGGTGCGATGACGACGCCTTCGGCGCCCGACTGCACAGGTAGAGTTAGCCATTCCTAACAGTAGAGGGCCGCGGGGGGGGGCGGGCGTCGAGGCGCCCCGAACGCCCTGCGCGGCGGCTGGCTCAGCAGCTTGACATGAGTTTCAAAGCCTAGGGAAGAAGGATCACATGGCAGCTTCACAGCTCCATGTCGCGTTGGCGGGCAACCCCAACTGCGGCAAGACCACGCTGTTCAACCTCATCACGGGGCAGAACGGCTACGTGGGCAACTGGCCCGGCGTGACGGTCGAGAAGAAGGAGGCCAAGCTCACCTCCGACAAATCCGTCACGGTCACGGACCTGCCCGGCATCTACTCGCTGTCCCCCTACAGCCCCGAGGAGCGCGTCTCCCGCGACTACCTCATGGGCGGCGAGCCCGACGTCGTCATCCAGGTGATCGACGCCACCAACCTCGAGCGCAACCTGTACCTGGCGCTCCAGGTGGTGGAGACCGGCCTGCCCGTGGTGGCGGCCCTGAACATGGCCGACCTCGTGGAGAAGAGCGGGGACAAGATCGACGTCCGCGCGCTCTCCCGAAGCCTCGGCTGCCCGGTCGTGATGATCTCGGCGCTGCGCAACACCGGCATCGACGAGCTGATCGCCGAGGCGAAGCGCGCGGCGACGACCGAGGGCGGCGCGACGGAGCACCGCTTCGACTCCGCCATCGAGGGCGTGCTCGACCAGATCGAGGGGTGCCTGCCGGGCTCGGTCCCGGCGAGCAGGCGCCGCTACTGGTCCGTCAAGCTCTTCGAGCGCGACGCGGACGCCGCGCGCGCCCTCAAGCTCACCGACGCGAACGCGCGGAAGGTCGAGCAGCTCGTCGCGCAGTGCGAGAAGGACTGCGACGACGACGCGGAGTCCATCATCACCGGCGAGCGCTACGCGGTCATCGCGCACATCATCGACGGCTGCCTCAAGAAGGCGCCCGCCCGCATGAGCACCTCCGAGAAGATCGACCGCATCGTCACCAACCGCATCCTGGGCCTCCCGCTGTTCATCCTCATCATGTGGGCGGTCTACAGCATCGCGACCGGGGCGGACGCGTTCGGCACCGCCGGCACCGACTGGGTGAACGACAACCTCTTCGGCGAGGGCTTCGAGCTGTTCGGCCAGGCCTTCCCGTCCATCCCCGGCGCCATCGAGGGGCTGCTGGTCTCCGCCGGCGCCAGCCCGCTCGTCCAGAGCCTGGTGCTCGACGGCATCGTGGCCGGCGTGGGCGCGGTCCTCGGCTTCATCCCGCAGATGTTCGTGCTGTTCGTGCTGCTCTCCTTCCTCGAGGACTGCGGCTACATGGCGCGCGTCGCCTTCGTGATGGACCGCGTGTTCCGCCGCTTCGGCCTGTCCGGCAAGAGCTTCATCCCCATGCTCGTCTCCACGGGCTGCGGCGTGCCCGGCGTGCTCGCCACCAAGACCATCGAGAACGAGAAGGACCGCCGCATGACGGTCATGACCACGACGTTCATCCCCTGCGGCGCGAAGCTCCCTATCATCGCGCTGCTCATGGGCGCCATGGTGGGCGATGCCGAGGCAAGCTGGATCAGCCCGCTGTTCTACTTCCTGGGCGTCATCGCGGTCATCGCCTCGGGCATCATGCTCAAGAAGACGAAGCTGTTCGCCGGCCGGCCGACCCCGTTCGTGATGGAGCTGCCGAGCTACCACTTCCCGTCGATCCGCTCCTGGTGGCTGCATATCTGGGAGCGCGTGTCCGCCTACATCAAGAAGGCCTTCACGATCATCTTCGCCTCCACGGTCGTCGTGTGGTTCCTCTCGAACTTCGGCGTGTACGAGGGCGCGTTCGGCTTCCTGCCCGCCATGGAGGGCATCCCCGAGGAGTTCACCGACTACTCCGTGCTCGCCATGCTGGGCGGCGCCATCGCCTTCATCTTCGCCCCGCTGGGCTTCGACACCTGGCAGGCGACGGCCATGTCCATCACGGGCCTCGTGGCCAAGGAGAACGTCGTGGCCACCGCGAGCTCGCTTCTGCACATCGCCGACGGCACCGAGACCGACCCCAACCTGTGGACCGCGTTTGCCGGCATGTTCCCCACGATGGGCGCCATCGCCGCCTTCGGTGCGTTCAACCTGCTGTGCGCCCCGTGCTTCGCGGCCATGGGCACCATCCGCGCCCAGATGAACTCGGGCAAGTGGACCGCGATCGCCATCGGGTACGAGTGCGCGTTCGCGTGGGTCGTGGGCCTGATCATCAACCAGATGTACAACCTGATCGCGCTCGGTCAGTTCGGCATCTGGACGGCGGTGGCGTTCGCGTTCATCGCGTTGATCGCCTTCCAGCTGTTCCGTCCCATGCCCAAGTGGGCCTGGGATGACGACCGGCAGGTCGCTCCCGCCGGAACCGCCGCGTAGGCAGGGTTCGATGGCCGCAGGGGGTGTCGGGTTTCCGGCGCCCCCTGCGGCGTTTCCATGCGCGCGCGACGCGGGCCGCGACGGGGCGGTGCGGGCGCTGCAAGCGGCGGTCGCCGTACGGTGGACTGCGGTGACGAGGACCGGACGCCTGTGCCCCATCGTCGTCATGACGTGGACAAACGGTGACGCGGCGACGACGGGGGACAGCGCGCTCGGATTGAGGTAAAGTTACCTAAAGCAAACTAAGGAGGACCCCATGGCTCCCATCGATATCGCGATCCTGCTGATCGTCGCCGTCGCCTTCATCGCCGTCTGCGTGCGCATCAAGCGCCGCGGCACCTGCGCGGATTGCTCCGAGGGCGCTGCATGCTCGGGCCACTGCTCGGCATCGTGCGGGGACTCCTGCCCGGCCTGCAAAGGCGTGGACGAGGTCGCCGAGCGCCTCGGCCGCGGCGTGAGGTAACGCCGCACCGGGTTCGCCTTACGGCCCGTAGCCCTCTGCCGTCGGAGCGGGTGCCCTCGGCGGCTGCGCGGGCCGCTTCCCGGTCCGCCCGCCGTCTTCACTCCGGTATCGCCGCGTGCGCCGCGGCCGCTGCTGCCGTAAGCCGCGCAGGCCCAGCTGCGCATGGCGGGCGCCGCACCGCACCGGCCCCGCCGCCCCGCGGCGCCCGCGCGCCCCATGGCGGGAAATCGCGCGGAAACAATCCTGTGGGAGAATGGCCCATCGATGGTTCACGCGTCCGCGCAGGTCGCACCGATCGGGAAGGGGCCCACATGGATCAGCAGCAGAACATCGACTTCGTGCTCCGCACCGTCGAGGAGCGCGACATCCGCTTCGTCCGCCTGTGGTTCGTCGATGTGCTCGGACGCCTGAAGAGCCTCGCCATCAGCCCCGAGGACCTCGAGGTCGCCTTCGAGGAGGGCATCGGCTTCGACGGCTCCTCGATCGAGGGCTTCACCACCCCCGAGGAGGCCGACATGCTGGCCTTCCCCGATCCCTCCACCTTCCAGGTGCTGCCCTGGCGCCCCGCGAACGACGGCGTCGCCCGCATCTTCTGCGACGTCTGCACCCCGGACCGCAAGCCCTTCGAGGGCGACCCGCGCGCCTGCCTGCGCCGCATGTTCCGACGCGCCGAGGAGCGCGGCTACATCATGAACGTCGGCACGGAGCTGGAGTTCTACTACTTCCCGGACGAGCGCACGCCCGAGCCCCTCGACGACGTGGGCTACTTCGACCTGCTGCCCTCGGACTCCGCGCGCGACATCCGCCGCAACACCGTGCTCACCCTCGAGAAGATGAGCGTGCCGGTGGAGTACACCTTCCACTCGTCGGGCCCCTCGCAGCACGGCATCTCCCTGCGCCACGCCGAGGCGCTCAGCATGTCCGACGCCATCATGACCGCCAAGCACATCATCCGCCTGGAGGCCTACGAGGCGGGCATCCATGCGAGCTTCATGCCCAAGCCCATCGCGGGGAAGCCCTCGTCGGCCATGTTCCTCCACGAGTCGCTGTTCGACCGGGAGGGCAACAACGTGTTCTACGATGCCGACGACCCGGTCTACCACCTGTCGCCGACCGCCAAGAGCTTCATGGCGGGCATCCTCATGCACGCGGGCGAGATCTCGGCCATCACGAACCCCACGGTGAACTCGTACAAGCGCCTGAACACGGGCAAGAGCAGCTCGCCGACGCCCACGCACGCGACCTGGGGCCTGCGCAACCGCGCCGCCATGATCCGCATCCCCATCTACAAGCCGGGAAAGCAGCTCTCCACGCGCATCGAGCTGCGCAGTCCCGACCCCATGGCCAACCCCTACCTGGTCTGCGCCGTCACCCTGGCGGCCGGCCTTGACGGCATCGAGCGCGGCCTGCGCCTGCCTGCCGAGACCGAGCTCACCGACGCCGGGCTGTCCGATCGCGAGCTCCGCGAGCTCGGATGCGCCCCGCTGCCGCGCAACCTGCAGGAGGCCCTCGACCTTTTCGAGAACTCGCCGCTGATGCGCGACGCCCTGGGCGAGCACATCCACGGCTTCTTCCTGCGCAAGAAGCGCGCCGAATGGGAGAAGTACACCTCGATCGTCACCGAGTGGGAGGTCCAGCAGTACCTCGCGAGCTCCTGATCGCGCCCGTCAGCCCGCTTTGCGCGCGTCACGGTCCGTCCGACCTGTGCCACTTTAGTAGGGCGACGTACTCCCTGCTCAGATATCGGTGATTCGCCTGCTATCATTACCACAGCGAGAGGGTGGTGGTATGTCCGAGAAGAACGTCCTGTATATGGCCAGAACGACTCGATACTACGAGTTCGCCCAATCGCTGTGTGCATCGATGGGCCTCGAGGTGAGCGCCGCCACCCCCGATTCGCCGACGGCCACGCGCGATTTCGACCTGCTGATCCTCGATGCCGACGGGATCCGCAACGACCGCATCGAGCAGATCGCCAAGTGGCTCGACGAGCGGGGCAACATCCCCATGCTCGTGATCGTGGACGACGACAGCCTGCAGAGCCTCCACATGCCGTCGCGTTCGCGCTCGGACTTCATCTGCTCGGGTGCGAGCGAGACCGAGCTCGAGGTCCGCACCCGCCGCCTGCTCGGCGAGGAGGAGAGCTTCTCGGTCGACGACGTGCTGCGCGTGGACAACATGACCATCAACCTCGCCACCTACCAGGTGTATCTGGACGACAAGCCCGTCGATCTCACCCTCATGGAGTACTCCCTGCTCTCGTTTTTGGCGATGCATCCCAACCGCGCCTACAGCCGCGAGGTGCTGCTGCATCGCGTGTGGGGCTTCGAGTACTGCGGTGGCACGCGTACGGTCGACGTGCACATCCGCCGCATCCGCTCAAAGGTCGGCCCGCAGATCGCGGCGCACATCACCACCGTCCGCGGCGTCGGCTACCTGTTCAAGGGCTGACGCCCGCGATCCAAGGGCGCCGGGTGCCCGGTGTCGGCGCGCTCCCGGAGCGCCGGCCCGCGTCCTCCCGACGGCCCCGATTCGGCCCCGCATCATGCCGGTACCGGTCGGCATGCGCACCCCAGGCGGTCCCTGCGCGTCTCCCGTCCGTCATCCGGTCGGGGGTCGGTCACGCGCCCGCCGACCAAGTCTTACATTTCGCTTAACGTGGCGGGAACGCTTTGCGCCGGCGGCTCCTGTTGGGGTACAACGTGTTCGACAACGATGACACGAGTCTTTCCAGACGAAAGGAACGAGACGATGAGTGAGAACACGCCTCAGCGCCCTGACGGGCTGAACGACGCCGCGGGCGCCCAGCAGCCGCGCGTGCAGGTCGAGCCGACCCCCGCGCAGCCCGCCCCCGCGCAGAACCCGGGCTACACCGCGCCCGGACGGACCTATGTCAACCAGGCGCCCGCCGGGCAGGCCTACGCAGGTCAGACATCCGCGGGCCCGGTCCCGCCGACCGGCGCCGCCGTGCCGGGCGCGGCCGCCGTAACCGAGACCCGCACCGTGGTGAAGACCCGCACCAAGAAGTTCCCGGTCTTCCTGAGCTCGCTGGCCGGCCTCGCCGTCGGCGCGGTGCTCGTGATCGCGCTCGTGATGACGGGCGCGCTCGACATCGACCGGGGCGGCAGCGTGACGGCGACCAACCCCGACTCCACCTCCCAGACCATCGACATCAACCCCGAGGACACCACGCTGTCCGAGGTCGTGGCGCAGAAGGCGCTGCCCTCGGTGGTGTCCATCTCGACCGAGATCGACACGACCTCGAGCCTCGCCGGCGATTCCGGTGCGAGCTCGGGCAACATCGGCTCGGGCGTGATCTTGGATACCGACGGCAACATCCTCACCAACTACCATGTGATCCAGAACGCCTCCGCCATCGCGGTCACCCTGGATGACGGGACGAGCTACGAGGCCGAGCTCGTGGGCACCGACGAGTCGAGCGACCTGGCGGTCATCCGCCTCGTGAACGCCGATTCCAGCGCCCTCACCCCGATCGAGGTCGGCGACTCGGACAACCTGAGCGTGGGCGAGTGGGTCATGGCCATCGGCAGCCCCTTCGGCAACGAGCAGTCCGTGTCCACCGGCATCGTGAGCGCGCTGTACCGCTCCACGGCGCTGCAGAGCACGAGCGGCACCTCCATCTACGCCAACATGATCCAGACCGACGCGGCCATCAACCCGGGTAACTCCGGCGGCGCGCTCGTGAACGACCAGGGCCAGCTCATCGGCATCAACTCGGTGATCGAGTCCTACTCCGGCTCGAGCTCGGGCGTGGGCTTCGCCATCCCGGTGAACTACGCCAAGAACATCGCCGACCAGATCATCGCCGGCAAGACCCCCGTCCATCCCTACCTGGGCCTCACCCTCACGAGCGTGAACGCCCTGAACGCCCGCCAGAACAACCTGGCGGTCGACTCGGGCGCCTACGTGAACGAGGTCACCGCCGGCGGCCCCTCCGAGCAGGCCGGCATCCAGCAGGGCGACATCATCACCGCCCTCGACGGCGAGCAGATCACCTCCGCCGACGGCCTGATCATCGCCGTGCGCGAGCACGAGGTGGGCGACGAGGTCACGCTGACCGTGGTGCGCGACGGCTCGGAGCAGGAGATCAAGGTCACCCTCGGCTCCGATGAGGCGCTCCAGGCCGAGCAGCAGGACGCCACCCAGGGCGACAGCTCGGGCAGCGGCCTCAGCGAGGAGGACTTCATGCGCTACCTCCAGGAGCTCATGGGCCAGGGCGGCAGCGGCGCGTAACCGCGCGGCCCCCGACGGCGGCGCGCGGCCGCCTGCTTCCCCGGTGCCGACGCGTGCGGCACCTCGGACCCCGATTCGCATGCACATGCGGGTCGGGGTCTTTTTCATGCGGGCATCCCGCGCTCCGGATGGGTCGCGGCGGTGGAATATCCGGTACCGGCGTGTACGGACAGGTCGAAACGGGCTAAACTTGTGACGCTATCGTGTAATCAGGATATCTTTATTCTGATTACAGAATAAAGGGGAGAGATGTGAGAAGGGGGAGACCATGTTCTCTCTGCATCGGACACGGGGCGGCGTCCACCCGCCCCAGTGCAAGGACCTGCGGGATTACGCCTGCACGTCCGTAGCGCCGCCCGAGCGGGTCCGCATCCCGCTCAACATGCACATCGGCGGTCCGTGCGCACCCGTGGTGAAGCCGGGGGACCACGTGTACGTGGGCACGCTGATCGGCGACGGGTCGGGCCTGTACGCGCCCGTCCACGCCAGCATCTCGGGCACCGTCGTATCGACCGATACCGAGCAGCTGCCCACCGGCGCCACCGCGCCCGTCGTCGAGATCGAGTCGGACGGCAAGATGGAGAGCGACCCGTCGCTCTCGGTGCCGAGCTACGGCACCAAGGAGGAGTTCCTCGACTGCGTGCGCGCCTCGGGCGCCGTCGGCCTGGGCGGCGCCGCCTTCCCGACATGGTTCAAGATGCGCGCCCCCGAGGGGAAGAGCTTCGAGTGCCTGGTCGTCAACGGCATGGAGTGCGAGCCGTTCATCACGAGCGACTACCGCCAGATGATGGAGCACCCCGGCCGCGTGGTGGACGGCGTCCACCGCATCGCGACCGCGCTGGGGATCCCGGCGGCGGTCATCGGCATCGAGGACAACAAGCCCGAGGCGGTGGCCAAGCTCACCGAGACGGTGGCGGAGAGGGGCTGGGGCGACCTCATCGAGGTCATGTCCATCCCCACGAAGTACCCCGCGGGCGGCGAGAAGGTCCTCATCAGCGCCACCACCGGGCGCGACGTGCCCGCCGGCGGCCTGCCCGTGGACGTCGGCTGCCTGGTGGTCAACGTCACCACCGCCTCGCGCATCGAGCAGTACTTCCGCTACGGGATGCCGCTCGTGGCCAAGACGCTCACGCTGGCGGGCGACTGCGTGGCGAACCCCGGCAACTACCGCGTGCCCATCGGCATGAACGTGCGCGACGTCATCGAGGCCACGGGCGGGCTCACCAAGGAGCCCCGCAAGGTCATCATGGGCGGCCCCATGATGGGCCGCACGCTCACGAGCATCGACTGCCCCATCATCAAGGCCAACAACGCCATCCTGTGCCTCGACGACACGGCGGTCCTGCCCGAGGAGACGCCCTGCATCCGCTGCGGGCGCTGCGTGCGCGTGTGCCCGCTCGGCCTCATGCCCTATGCGCTGGACGGCGCGTCGCGCAGCCGCGACGTGGTCGCGCTCGACGAGCTCGCCGTCATGAACTGCATGGAGTGCGGCTCGTGCGCCTACACCTGCCCGGCCCATCGCCGCATCACCGCATCGATCCGCGAGGGCAAGGCCTTCTACCGCAGCGAGGTCAAGCGCCTCACCGAACCCGTGAAGGGGGCGTAGAACCGTGAATCTCATCAACGAGGCGTCGCCGCACTTCCACGACAAGGCCTCGACCACCAAGATCATGGGGCTCGTGTGCCTGGCGCTCGTGCCCACCCTGCTCGCCGCGACCTGGCTGTACGGCCTGGGCGCGCCGCTACTCGTGCTCGTGTGCATCTCCACCGCGCTCGTCTGCGAGCACCTGTGCTGCATCGCCATGCACCGCCAGTCCACCGCCGGCGACCTGTCGTGCGTGGTCACCGCGATGCTGTTCGCCTTCACCCTGCCGGCCGACTGCCCGTTCTGGGTGGCGGTGCTGGGCACGGCGTTCGCGATCGTCATCGTGAAGATGCTGTTCGGCGGCATCGGCTGCAACGTCTTCAACCCGGCCGTCGCGGCCCGCGTGTTCGTGATGGTCGCGCTGCCGAGCGCCCTGTCCGCCTACCCCGACGTGCTGGGCAAGCCGCTCGACGCCGTCACGGGCGCGACGCCGCTCGCCATGGCGTCGGCGGGCGACATGCCGTACAGCTACCTGGACCTGCTGCTGGGCAACCACGCCGGCGCGCTCGGCGAGACCTGCGTGCTCACGCTGCTGATCGGCTACATCTTCCTGCTCGCCGTGCGGGTGGTCGACGCATGGGCCACGCTGCCGTTCATCGGCATGGTGGCGGTCGTGTCCGCCTTCGCGGGGCAGGACGTGGTCTACCAGCTGCTCTCCGGCGGCCTGGCCATGGGAGCCTTCTTCATGGCCACCGACTACACCACCACGCCCATGAACCCGCTCGGCAAGGTGGTGTTCGGCCTGTGCTGCGGGCTCATCACCGGGCTCGTCCGCTTCTTCGCCTCGTCCCCCGAGGGCGTGGCCTTCTCCATCCTGTTCATGAACATGTTCGTGCCGCTGATCGACCGCGTCACGCGTCCCGTCCCGGCTGGAGGTGTCAAGAATGCCCTCGTCTAAGTCTTGGATCGCGCGCCATCGGGAGGGCGGCATCTACTCGTTCGTCATCCTGCTCGTCGCCGCCCTCGTGTGCGGCGGGGTCGTCGCCGGCGCGAACTTCGCCGGGCGCGACGCCTTCGCTGCGGCCGACGCCCGCCTGGACGAGGCGAAGGGCGGCGCCCAGCGCGCGCTGCTGTTCCCCGACGCCACGTTCGAGCAGGTGAGCGCGCCGGCGATCGAGGGCCTCAACTCCGTCTACCGCACCGACGGGGGCGCCTGGGTCTTCGATGTGAGCGCCACCGGCTATCACGGCGACGTCGAGCTCATGGTCGGCATCGCCGCCGACGGCACGGTCGCCGGCATCCAGATCGTCGCCGAGGACGAGACCGACGGCATCGGCACGAACGCGCTGACCGAGGAGTACTTCGGCACCTTCGCCGGCATGCCCGCCGCCGGCGCGCTCACGCTCGAGGACGCCGGGAGCGACCAGACGCACGTCGACGGCGTCTCGGGCGCGACGTTCACGAGCAACGCCGTGGTCGGGTGCCTGAACATCGCCTTCGAGGCCTATGCGCAGTTGGGAGGCAACTAGCATGGCGGCAAACGAACTCATCCGCCGCGCGCAGGCGGAGCGCATGCGCGCGCTCGTCCACACGCCCACCTTCCTGGTGGTCGCGGGATCGCTTCCGGGCCTGCACGCCGCCACCTCGGCGGTCGACGGGCTGGCCATCGGCATCGTCTCGGCCGTGAGCATCCTCGCCATGGCCGCCCTGGCGCGCCCGCTGCGCGCCGTGACCGGGCGGTTCACCTACATCCCCGTGACGCTCATGGTGAGCGCGACGGTCGCGGTGCTCATGGGCTTCGCCGTGCGCGTCGTCGACCCGGTGGTCCATGAGGACCTCGGCATCTACATCCCCCTCGCCGCGGCGAACGCCATGGCGATGACCTTCGTCGCCGTCGACGGGTTCTCCGCCGCCCCGGCGAAGGGCTCCCGGGCGGGCACCGCGTGCTTCGCCGCCGCGTGCTCCTGCGCCGCGCTGGCCCTCATCGGCTTTCTGAACGGCATGCTCGCCACCGGTCAGGTCTTCGGCCTCACCATGGGCGAGCTCGCTGCGACGCCCATCGCCATCTTCGGCACCCCCGCGGGGTCGCTGCTGATCCTGGCGCTCGTGGCGACCTTCGTCCAGTCCGTCGAGCACGCTGCCGCCGTGTCCCGCGCCGAGCGCGACGGGTCCGCGCAGGCGGCCACCGAAGGGGGTGAGCGGTGATGGAGTTCCTGAGCGCCCTGTTCACCGCCGCATTCGACAGCAATATCGTCTTCGCCCAGCTCGTGGGTATGGTCGCCGTCCTTCTGGCGGCGTACCGCCCGCAGGACGCCGTTCGCTTCGGCGCGCTGCTGTGGGCCGCCGTGTCCGTGGCCGGGCTCATCGGCTGGCCGGTATACGCCGGCTTCTTCGCCCCCTGGGGCGTGGGCTACCTCGCCCCGGTCGCATACGCCGCCGTGAGCTCGATCGTCATCTTCGTCGCCGGCGCCGTCGCCTGCTCGGGCAAGGATGCGGCCGAGCGCGAGCGCATCCTCGTGCTGTGCACGCTGCTCGCGGTGAACGCCGCGGTGCTGGGCGTGCCGCTCGGCAACGCCGCCGCTGCCGAGACCGCCACGCTCGCCTCGGCGGTCGGCACCTCGGTCGGTGCGGGCCTGGGCGCCTTCATCGCCGTGGTCCTGTTCGCCACCGTCCGCCAGCGCATCGACGAGCGGCTCGTCCCGCCCGCGCTGCGCGGCCTGCCCATCTCGCTGGTGACCGCCTCGCTCATGTGCATGGCGTTCACCTGCGTGGCCGGCATCGCCGGCGGCCTGTTCGCGTAAGGGGGGATGGATCGTGGATCCCATCATCTTCATCGGCGTCCCGCCGTTCATGCTCGCGTTCACCGTGCTCCTGTTCGCCTTCGCGCTCGCCGTCGCCGTGGGGCTGCTGAACTACCACGACCGCTGCGACGCCGAGGACGCGGCCGCCGCGGAGGCTGAGGCCGCCGCCGGGCCGTCCGACGGCGCCGACGCATAGGCTGCGCGCTGAAACCGCGGCATCGCTCACGAGGCGGTGCGTCCCGAGGCTGCGGGGCGCACCGCCTTTTCCTATGCGCGACGCATCCCGGCGCCGTCGATGCGCCGCCCCTCGGGTCATACCTCGGTAGCTCCGGCGAGCAGGCGCGCCCGCCAGTCGGAAGACATGTGGAAGAGGCGCAGGAGCGTCACCTCGCGTACCGTCTCGTCAACGTCGTAGACGGCGATGTATCGCTCGAGTGCCCTCCAGCGGTAGGGGGTGCCCTCCATGCTTCCTGTCATGAGCGGGAACTCGCCGACGACGGAGACGGGCGCGTCGTAGGCGTCGAGAAGCCGGGCGGCGCTCGACGGCCCCGCGTTGGCGAGCCTCCACGAGACTGCGGCGTCAAGGTCGTCGTTGAACCGCCCCGTGGACCCGACGGAGAACCTAGGCAAGGTTGTACCTCGCCCTCAGCTCAGCGGACACCGCCCGGGCGTCCCTTACGCGGCCTGCGGCGGCGTCGTCCTTCGCCTCGGCGAGACGGATGCGGAAGTCCTCTTCGCCCGTGACCTCGAGCGGGTCTGTCGGTGTGGCGGACACCCAGGCGCGCCGGCCGTCGAACGACCAGTACACGCGCGTGCCGTCCGCGATGCCGAGCGCCGTCCGCACCTCCTTGGGAACGGTCGTCTGCCCGCCCTTCGTGAGCTTCGTGCTCATCATCGTGACCATGTGGCGCCTCCATAATCATTGATTCCAATGCTTTCAATGAATTTAGCGCACCGCGGGCTCGGGCGGGCAGACCCGGCGGAAAAAGCGGAGGTGAGTCCGCGCAGGGGCTCCCTCCGCTCGGCCTGTATGTCTTGGCAGGTCGCTACGCGTCCTTCCGGACCACGACGTAGACGGCCTCGATGCAGGTGGAGGGCATGTCAAAGATATTGGACATGCCGTTGGCGGCAGCGTGCGCATGGACGGGGGCCCGCGCGGCGATACTGTGCTTGAGTGGGCGGCACGCGATGGCGGGGCGGCGGATGCGCGATGCGGAAGGGCGGTGCGCCATGGTCGAACGTGAACTCGGGATGCGGATCCGTGCGCTTCGCGAGGAACGCGGTGTCACGCAGGCGGATTTCGCCCGCGATGTCCTCGTCGCGCGGCAGACGGTGAGCAACTGGGAATGCGGCAGGACCCTGCCCGATGTCGAGAGCCTGAAGCTCATCGCGGGCTACTTCGGCATCACGGTCGACGAGCTGCTCGATGCCGATGCGCAGCGGATCATCGATGAGACGGCCGACGCGCGCCATACGCTCATCATGTGGATCGTCGCCGGCGTCGTCTACGCCCTTGAGTTTATATTCGAGGCGGTGATCGATTCGCTGGTTTCGACGGCACTCTCGTTTACCGACCGACAGGGCGTGCGGCTCGTGTTGCTCGTCTGTCGGCTGCTCGCCATGACGTGGTATTTCGTGTGGTCCTTCCGTGCGAGGAAGGTCCGGCGCGACCGCGACTTGACGTGCGCCCTGGAGGTCGTCGCGTTCATCGAGGGCAGGCGCCCCGGCGCCTCGCTGCCCGATACCGTGTTCTACCGGTGGATCCTGCCGTACTTCCCGTTCTGGTGGACGACGTTTCTGGTTATCGTCTGCGTGTCGCTGATCGCGCTGTTCGCGTGGACCCGCGCCGTCTGACGGAGGTTTCAGGCAGGCGGGCCGGGGGGAGGGGCGCGTCGCCGCGGGATGGTACCCTATACTCCGATTGAAACCGATCGGGAGGGGAGCCATGGCGGAGCAGCAGAGCCTATTCGGGGACGGCGCGCCGGACGCGTCCGAGGCAAGCGGCCAGGCGGCGCCGTCGGGCGGGAGGCGCGAGGCGGCCGAGCGCGCCGCGGAGCTCCGGCACCTGCTCGACTACCACGCGTACCGCTACTACGCGCTCGACGCGCCCGAGATCACCGACGCCGCCTTCGACAAGCTGCTCGTCGAGCTCCAGCGGATCGAGGCCGCCTATCCGGACCTGGTGATGCCGGATTCCTACACCCAGCGCGTGGGCGGGTACGTGTCCGAGCAGTTCGCCCCCGTCACGCACATGGCCCGCATGTACTCCATGGACGACGCCATGGACCTCGGGGAGCTCGACGAGTGGCTCCAGCGCACCGAGGACGCCCTCGGGGCCGGCAACGTCGCCTATACCTGCGAGCTCAAGATCGACGGCCTGGGCGTGGCGCTCACCTACCGCAACGGCGCCTTCGTGCGCGCCGCCACCCGCGGGGACGGGACGACGGGCGAGGACGTGAGCCTGAACGTGCGCACCATCCGGGACGTCCCCATGCACCTGTCCGAGACGGGTCTGGCCCGCATGGGGGCGGACCGCGCGGCGGCCATCGAGGTCCGCGGCGAGGTCTACATGCCCAAGGGCAGCTTCGTCCGCCTGAACGAGGAGGCCGACGCCGAGGGGCGCGCCCCCTTCGCCAACCCGCGCAACGCCGCGGCGGGCAGCCTGCGCCAGAAGGACCCCAAGGTCACCGCCCGGCGCGACCTCTCCACCTTCCTGTACGCCGTGGCCGACACCGCGCCTTTGCACGTGGACTCCCAGCACGCCTTCCTGGACTGGCTGCGCGAGGCGGGCTTCCATGTGAACCCCAACGTGGCGCGCTGCGAGACCCCCGCCGAGGTGCACGCCTTCTGCGCCGACGCGCTCGCGCACCGCGGCGACCTCGATTACGACATCGACGGCGTGGTGGTGAAGGTCGACAGCTTCGCCCAGCAGGACGAGCTCGGGTTCACGGCCCGTGCGCCGCGCTGGGCCATCGCCTTCAAGTTCCCGCCGGAGGAGAAGACCACCGTCCTGCGCGAGATCCGCATCCAGGTGGGCCGCACCGGCGTGCTCACCCCGGTGGCGGAGTTCGACCCGGTGACGGTGGCGGGCTCCACCATCGCCCGCGCGACCCTGCACAACGAGGACGAGGTGCACCGCAAGGACGTGCGCGTGGGGGACACCATCGTCGTGCACAAGGCGGGCGACGTCATCCCCGAGGTCGTGGGGCCGGTGCTGGACCGCCGGCCCGAGGGGGCGGAGCCCTGGCGCATGCCCGCGGCCTGCCCCGCCTGCGGCGCACCCGTGGTGCACGAGGACGGCGAGGTGGCCTACCGCTGCGTGTCCATCGACTGCCCGGCGCAGCTCAAGGAGCGCCTGCTCCATTGGGTGAGCCGCGGCTGCATGGACGTGGACGGCGTGGGCGAGGAGCTCGTCGACAAGATGATCGAGGCGGGCCTGCTGCACGACGTCGCCGACTTCTACAGCCTGACGGTCGATCAGATCGCCGGGCTGGACACCGGGCGCACCTACCTGAAGGACGACAAGCGCCGCGGCGTGAAGGCGGGCGACCCCATCCCGGTGGGCGCCACCATCGCCGCGAAGGTCGTCGACGAGCTGGCGCGCTCCAAGTCCCAGCCCCTCGGGCGCGTGCTGTTCGCCCTGGGCATCAGGCACGTGGGCAAGAGCGTGGGCGAGCTCATCGCGGGCAGGTTCCCGACCGTCGACGCGCTGGTGACCGCGAGCGAGGAGGACATCGCCGCCATCGACGGCATCGGGCCCAAGATCGCCGAGAGCGTGCGGCAGTTCCTGTCGGTGCCCGAGAACCTGGCGGTGCTCGACCGCCTGCGCGCCGCGGGCCTCGCGCTCGCGGAGGACCGCGCCGGGGCCGCCGACCGAGCCGCCGAGCTGACCGGCGTCGACGCCGGCCTGGTCGAGGCGCAGCCGCTCGCGGGCCTGACCTTCGTGCTCACCGGCACGCTCGAGCGCCGCACGCGCGACGAGGCGGGGGCGGCCCTGAAGGCCCTCGGCGCGAAGGTGACCGGTTCGGTGTCCAAGAAGACCAGCTACGTGGTGGCGGGCCCCAAGGCGGGGTCCAAGCTCGCGAAGGCGGAGAGCCTGGGCGTGCCGGTGCTGGACGAGGAGGCGCTCGAGCGCATCCTCTCCACCGGTGAGGTGCCCGAGGCCGTGTAGCGGCCCGCCGCCCGGTGCACGAGGCGCCCGCGCCGCCGCCCGCCGGACCGCGCGGCGCCCGAGATGCCGCCGGGCGGCCGCCGCGCGGCGCCCCGCACCCGACGCTCCGCTTACCGTGCGCTTACGCAAGCTTTGCACGGCGCTTGCCCGATAAGGAAACCCCCTCGGATAGCCTGAGATGCACATGCGGGAGATCCACGGGGAAACGCGCGCGCCCGACCCCGGAACGCGGGGAGGTGCGCGCGCATCCTATAGCCGAGGGGGAGAGCCATGGGTGGACGCGACGACATAGCGCTGCGCGTGCGCGATGCGCGCGGCGATGCGCGCCGCGCGGACGAGCTGGTCAGGGACTACCTGCCGTTCATCAAGGCGGAGACGGCGCGGTTCCTCGCCCGCCCGCCGATCGAGGGCGCCGACGACGAGCTGGGGATCGCCATGTTCGCCTTCCATGAGGCGGTGCTCGCGTACGACCGCTCCCGCGGCGCGTTCCTGCCCCTCGCCGCGCGCGTGATCCGCAACCGGCTCGTGGACTTCAGGCGCAGGGAGGCGCGCCACGCGCAGGTGGAATCGCTCGACCGCCCGGCCTACGGGGACGAGCCGGATGACGCGCGCACGCTCCTCGACGGCCTCGACAGCGGCCGCGACGAGATCGGCGAGCGCCATGCGCGCGCGGCGAGCCGGCAGGAGATCGCCGAGTTCGCGCGGGTGCTCGAGGGCTTCGGGATCACCCTCGCCGACGTGGCGGACAACTGCCCGCGGCAGGAGCGCACCGTCGCCGCCTGCCGGAGGGCCCTGGCGTTCGCGCGCGGCGACCGGGCGCTGCTCGACCGGCTCGAGAAGACCGGGCGCCTCCCGATGGCGGCGCTCGCCGAGGGGGCGGGCGTCGAGCGCAAGACGCTCGAGCGGCATCGCAGGTACCTGGTCGCCCTGCTGCTCGCCTACACGAACGGCTACGAGGTCATCCGCGGGCATCTGTACCGCTTCGAGGCGCAGGATGGGGGTTCCGCGCGATGAGATACCTGGTCATGGAGTGCGCGCCGAGCTACGCGGTCGTGCTCGACGAGGCGGGGGCCTGGCACAAGGTCCCGAACCTGGGCTACGAGGTGGGGCAGACCCTGGAGCATGCGCTGGTGGACGAGGCGGCCGCGGTGCGCGCCGACCTCGTGCGGGCGGAGGACGAGCTTGCCGCCGAGGACGGCGCCGACGGGGATGCGGGGAGCGCGGACCCGGTGGCGGGCGCCTCGGGCGCGGACGCCCGTGCCGACGGCGCCGGGGATGCCGGTCCCGACCCCGCCGCCGGGAAGACCGCCGCGCTCGAGCTCGTCGAGGGCGGCGTGCAGCCGACGGCCGCCATGCCCCGTGTCGCGTCGCAGCCCGCGGCGGGGGGCGCGCCCGCGTCCGGCCGGCGGGGTCCGCGCCGCGTCGCGCGCTGGATCGCCGTCGCGGCGTGCCTGTGCGCCGTCCTGCTGGGCGGGTTCGCGTTCTGGCAGACCCCGCTCGGCACGGTGCATCTGCAGATCAACCCCGAGGTGGACGTGGCGGTGAACCGCTTCGACCGCGTGGTGGGCCTCACCGGGGTCAACGATGACGGCGAGGCGCTCGTCGAGGGGTACCGGTTCTACGGCAAGGACGCCGCCGCGGTCGCGGAGGAGCTCGCCGACCGCGCGACGGAGATGGGCTTCCTCCTCGAGGGGGGCACGGTCGCGGTCGATGTGACCTCGGACGACGAGGGCTGGCGCACGGCGCTCGAGGACCGGGTCATCGCCGATCTGACCGGGCACCTGGGGTCCGCGGCGACCGTGGGCCGCGCGGCCGACCTGGCGGCGCAGCGGGCCGCCGAGCAGGAGGCCGCCGAGGCGAACGAGGTGGTCATCGAGCTCACGCCCGTCGAGCCGGAGGCGCCCGCCGAGCCCGCGGCGCCGGTCGAGCAGGCCCCCGTGCAGTCGGCGCCCTCCCCGGCGCCCTCGTACGACGATGACGGGGACGACGATGCGGGCGGCAGGTCGGATGCCGACGACGGGGACAGCGGATACGACGACGGCGGCGACGCGGACAGCGGGTACGGCGACGTCGACGATGACGGGAACGACTGACCCGCCCGCCCCCGCCGGTCACCGGCCCGCGCGTTTCCGCTGACAGCCGGCCCGCCCCCTCCGGCGGCCCATCCGCTCCCTCGGGCGGGTGGGCCGCCTCCCTTTGACGACCGGCCCGCCCGCTTCCGAATCGCGTATTTCGAAAAAATATGAGGCTTCGGTAGTTTGTGTGACAAGGGGCTAGCCTAGGCAGCAACGCTCTTCGCTCCCTTCACGCCCTTCTTCCTCGCCTTCACCGGGCGACCCGGGAGCTGGGGCTGGCAGTCGCCGCAC
>DXAO01000026.1 GCA_019117005.1 Candidatus Collinsella stercoripullorum
GCATGGCGAGCCGAGCGTAGGCGGAGGCGGTGCCGAACGGGAATACGGCTGGTGCCGAACGGCAATATCGGGCGATGGATGGAGCGGTGCCGAATCGCGATACCGAGGGTGCTAACAGGCGCGATTACTCATTCAGCCTGCCGTTAATCGTGTAAACGAGCATGCATAGCAAGCAAATGGCCCGCTGCGCCCACATCCCGCTAAACGCGTCAGTCCCTCCGGAACAGGTCGCGGGTGTAGACCTTGCCCGCCACGTCGGCCAGCTCGTCGCCCCAGCGGTTGGCGACGATGAGGTCGCAGCGGGACTTGAACGCCTCGAGGTCGCGCGTGACCTCGGAGCCGAAGAACTCGGGCGCGTCGAGCGCCGGCTCGTACACGAGCACGGGCACGCCCCTGGCCTTGACGCGCTTCATGATGCCCTAGGCACCCATCCCATACTTAAATATCGCGCAGATTCGTTTTTATCTTTCTATACATTTTCTCGAATGGCGTACTGATTGGATCGTCCGGGAACGCCCTCTGTGCTCGACGAACATAAGACAAGAAATTACCGCTGCTGAACGGTTGCCCCATAAAAGCACCTTTGTATGAGAACCTACGATAAATTGCCTTTATCTCCGCATTGGTGGGTCTTATTTTCCGATCCCGCAGAAGTCTGATGTTCCTGTAATAGCGATTATAAAAACGTCCAATAGTTTTTTGGCGAAGAGCAACGTCGCGACCATTAAAATCGAATCCTAGGTATGACAGATGCGAAGAAATCGATTCTCCATTCGTTAAGCGGTAAACGGTATCGCCTGCCACTCTATATAGTTTCGTTTTTGTCGGACTCAATAATAACCCTGGATATGATTTTAAAAATCGAAGAATGTCTTCAAGCGGCCGAATTGAATCGCCAGGAATAACAACAATGAAGTCATCGCAGTATCTTGAGAAAAACCCGCCCGAAGCCGTCGCTCGCCGATTCACTCCAGTATCAGCATCGAGCATATAGATATTCGAAAGCACGCCGCTCACCGCCAGGCCCTGAGGAATACCCGCCGCCCCACCATCATCTTTGCGCCAAGGTAGGCTAATGGCCTTACTCTTGTTTTCCCGGAATGCCTGCGTGTCAATTATTGGACGTTTCTCCATATTGATTATCCGAAGAGCTTTTTCACGCTTGGACTTCGTTGATATGTCAAATCCTCTAAGTTTAAGCAGATTATCAAGAGGCCATTCTGCATATTTCAATACACTTTTGAGCACCCGGTAACTATCTTCTGGAATGAAACCACCTGGATATAATTTCCGCATGGCGTCGAGCATCATTCCATGCTGTATACTCGGAAAGAAATCTTTAAAATCCCCTGTTAAGACTACGCAGTCACCCATATTCCTGATGAAATTGATTGCCTTTGCGGCGCAAGTGATATTACTCATCCTTCGCCCAGGCCTATACGCAGCAATACAGCAACTCAACCCGCGTTCATCGAGTTCATTTTGATATTCATCATACCAGCGTAATGCGTAGCATTGGTAAATCCGATGATCTAAGTGAGCTGCATACGAAATATGCCTATATTTTGGAACAAAGGCTTTTTGAGAATCGGTTTCCCGAATCTTTGCGTATTTAGAACAATCTAGGTCTGTAGAAATCAACGGATAAAATGCATGCTGGCAAACCCATTCCGGATTCTCGACCAAATGCGCTACTTCTCTATATGAAACCGGATTGTCAAAATGGGAGTAACCCTTACGCACGTCCGGTTGCTTAATTCGCGATAGGTAGCTCATGCAATCTCCTTGGATTAACCTGCCCGGATCATCGGCTGCAGCTTCACCTCACCGGGCAGGCTCTCCTGCCGTTAACGGATGGCCATCCTGACGACGCTAAGCGCCGGCTGCGAATTACAGTATTCGCCTATGCGATAATGAATTCGGAGGACGAAATGATACAAATCGTAATCAAGGCCCTTCTCGACTACATCGCAGGCGAGTGCGCCGGCAATGCTGTGGACGTGATGTGCATCACGTTTGCAGTATTGACGGCAGTACCGTACCCCTGAGCCCACACTCAAGGCAGGGATATTATACTCCCGAATCATATAGATCTGGTATGACACATCCCGTACTCAGCGCGACATGTATCGATGAGTCTGAGTACTGCACTTAGTTAGTACCAGCGTTCTACAAGAACGGTACCGGCGTTCCACGCAGACGGTACCGGTCCAGAATCCAATAGCCTTTCAGCAGGAGGGCCGCCAACCGGGCGGCCCGGCCAGTTGGAAGGAGGCCGGCATGGCCACTAAGCAGGACCGTCGACGTGCGCCTCGGCGCCTCGACCGTGACGGTGCTCGACGGCGGCGAGACCGCAACCGAGCACAGGCGCCCGCGCGGCCGCAGGGGCCAGTGCTCGACCGACCCCGCCCACATGCCGCCCGAGCACGTGGAGGCGCAGTCCCTGTGGACGCGCTCCCGGTTCGAACGGCGCTCCGGGGAAATCGGGCCCGAGGCGAAGAGGCTGATAGGGTCCGTCCTCGACGCGCACCCCATCGAGGAGCAGGGCTACGCCCCCTGCCCCGACATCCTGTCGCTCTCGAAGCGCGGGCGCGCGGCGGAGCTCGAGGCCGCGTGCGCACGGGTAAACGCAGCCGGGGGCACGGCGAGCTACACGCGCGTGAAGAACACGATGGCCGCGCCGAGGGCGGAGGCCCCTGCTGCCGCCGCCCCGCCGGCCGCGCCCGCCGACCGCGCGGCGCACGCCGGCAGGGTCCGCGGCGCCGACTACTACCGCAGGAAGCGGGGCGGCTCCGATGCTCGGTGAGGATGACTTCGTCCTGTTCACGAGATGGCGCGTGGGCGCCTTCGGCAGGAAGCTGCGCGAGGTCTGCGACGACGAGGCGTACGACGACATGACCTTCGAGGACAAGATCGGGATGTGCATCGACGCCGAGATCGAGGCGCGCGACAGCAGGAAGATCGACAAGGCGGTGAGGACGGCGCGCTTCAAGCTCAAGGGCGCGTGCGTCGAGGACATCTACTACCTCCCCGACCGCAGCATGATGCGCGACCGGATAGCGAGGCTCGCGACGTGCGCGTGGATCGGAGAGCGCGAGAACCTCGTCATCATTTCGGAGAGCGGCGGCGGCAAGAGCTACATCGCGCAGGCCCTCGGCGTCGCGGCCCGCCGGAAGCCGATGTCCGTGCGCTACGCGAGGCCCAACGACATGCTCCGCGAGCTGAACGTGGCGCGCAGCGAGGGGCGCGCCTGCGACGCGCTCGACCGCTTCGCGAAGCCCGATCTGCTCATCCTGGACGACTTCTTCACGACGCCGATCGAGAACCCGCTCAACGCGGTCGACCTGTTCGAGATACTGGAGGCCCGGGAAAGGCGTGGCTGACGATGTTCGCCTCCCAACTCGAACCCGACCAATGGTACCTGAGGATCAACTCCGAGCTGTGCGCCGACTCGATACTGAGCCGCGCCGTCGAGCACGCGAGGGTCCTCGACATCAAGGGGCCGAACATGCACGAGTACACCGCGGGCCTCAAGGCGGAGGCGGATAAGGGCTACTGGGACTGACGGCGGTACCCTTTTCGAGGAAGACCGGTACCGCTCCTCGCAGAGGGGCGGTACCGCTTTTGTAGAACGCTGGTACTAACTAAGTGCAGTATTCACCAAATGTGATGACCTCGACGAACGACCAAGCGGGAAACTCGTATCCAGGTTTATACCGATGAATAAG
This sequence comes from Candidatus Collinsella stercoripullorum, assembly GCA_019117005.1. Lineage (GTDB taxonomy): Bacteria > Actinomycetota > Coriobacteriia > Coriobacteriales > Coriobacteriaceae > Collinsella > Collinsella stercoripullorum. Next base: position 3,729 of record DXAO01000026.1, read on the forward strand.
GTCGACGAGGTACGGACTGCTCGCACCGCGCGCTATCTCATCGCATACGTGATTTGAAACCGTTCCATCAGGACAAGTGCTGTTATATGACGAGATGAAATCTCGAACAATCGCATAGCCGTCTTCCCCATGGCGCTCGATCTCATTGAGAAGCCTTACCTTCGCGAAATGCTCGATGTCGAGCGTGAGCGGAAGCATCTCGTATCGGAGAAGCATATCGATCACCGATAGGTCGACGAGCATCTTGAAATCGAGGTTGGCATATTGGCCGGCGCGCGAGCCCTCCTCGACCTTCGAGAAACCGGTGCGATATGCACGAAGTCGAAAATAGTTGCTGTTTCGTATCAGATAATCAGTCGCCTCCGCTTCCGACATCAGCTCGAACCTGACGCCTTTGAGCTTCAGATGGGCGACCTGCTCCGCCGGAGTCAGCCATGGACGATACCGCCAAGATTCTTGCGCACTTTCCGACAGCCCCCCTGGACCCGCCTCGCGGTGCGGCTACTCGCCCGGCGGCACCGCGTCCAGGTAGCGGCGAGACCTCCACTCGCTCTTCGCGACATACTTGAGCCTTGGGGTCACGACCATGAGGGCGCTCCCGCCGTTGGGGAAGGTTCCCACCGCGCGCGTACGCCTGCGGACCTCGCGGTCGGACCGCTCGATGGTGTTACTGGTGCGCATGCCTACCTTGGGGGCGCTTGGACTCGGGTACCTTCGCCAGTACGTTCCTGTAGAAGCACACGGCGTAACGCTGGTGGGCGGCCTCCGGGAACACCTCGGCTACCGGGCAGACCATGCCTGCCGCCTTGTCGCCCGTGAGCATGCGCGCCCCGCGCAGCCCGCGCGACTTAAGCCGTGAGAGGAACTCGCGCAGGTACTCCGAGGACTCGGTGAAGCCCTCCGCGGCGCCTACGACCTCGCGGCAGCCGTCGTCGTCTGCGACAATGGCCACCATCACCGCCACGTTCTCGTAGCCCCCGCCTCAGCAGCGCTTCAGGTATATGCCGTCCACATAGACGTTGGGGTAGGCGCGCTCCAGGCCTCGACCGACGCGGACGCCTTCTCGTCGAGGTTGGGGACGGTAGCGGCCGAGGCGCTCGAACCCCACGGGATCTCGCACACGTCCTCGATGCGCCTTGTGGAGACGCCCGCGAGGCGCATCTCGATAATGGCCTCCTCGACCGATGTCTCGCGCCAACGGCAACGTTCGACGACGACCGTCGTGAACCTAACTCCCTTGAGCTTGGACATGTGCAGCGTAACCTCACCGGAGCTCGTCGCAAGGCTCCTGTCGTAGCGGCAGGATCGGTACGCCTCGAGTTCGGTGGTCCGCTCGTAGCGTTCGGCATCGACTGGATCGTCCGCCTCCTCCTCGAGCGGGCCGTTCAGCGTGCCCTCGACCGTCTTCCTCACCAGCTCCCGCAGGCCTGACTTCAGGGACTCCTCATTCAATACTGCGATTGACTTGGGTATGGTCTTCCTCCAGCCTGATCGAATCGAGGCAACTCGAATCATACCGGGGCGGTGCGCCCCCTTCCTCACCCGGACCCTATTCCGCTATCAAAGTGCGCAAGAAATTGCACGTTGCCGTCTCGCGCCTTCTCGCAAGCCATCCATCTGCCCATCCTTCCCGTAAGGCGGGCAAAAAACCTGTGCTCATCAGATGGGTACAGGCCGTGGGACGGCCACAACATTGGATTCAAGCTATACTTATGGAATCAGCCGCGCGCGCACCTCGAGCAGTTTCTTGCGGATCTTTCTTGGCACAAGGTACGCATGATTATTGAAATACAGATTTACACGATGCTTGAAGCTTCGCTTTATCGGAGCCAAATATGTATTCCTTACAGCCTTGATTCCGCCTTCCTCGTAGTCATGCCAGAACTCGCTTCGATTTGCATTCCCTTCAATCCTACGCCTAAGAGGGACATTACCCCTAATCGCTTCTTCCAACGACTTCTCAACCACCACCAATTCATCAGACGCTTCAGAAAGCCATTGATTACCAACGGCTGTATTGGGCATCACCAAGCTGATTCCGCGCTCGTCGTTCCTAGCTTCCCTATCTTCGGAAACATAGCCCCAAAAATCGGCGAGGGTTATGTCGCCGAGACGCTTTGCCCCCACATACCGGCATGAGTGGCAGGACTCTCGCGAGATGTAGTCTCCGAGAAAGGCCCGCAGGTAGAGATCCTCAACTGTGCACCATGTCAGGGACCGGTGTTCAGCCTCGAACGTCAGCTCGAGACTGAACACCGTCCATGAAGGGGTCTTCTTACGAAAGCGGGCACCAACCGCTATATCACCGACTTGCCCCTCCCGATAATCAAGGTAGTCACGCCAAAACCTAGGGGACGGCGCCCCATGACACAGCACGTCAAGCGTGAACAGATTCCCGGCATATCGCCTCCCGGCAACTCTCTTGATTGCAGCCACCTGGCAGGGCGTCCCGGAGAATAGGACGCTCCCGCCGTTCCGAAGCACCTCCAGACAGTCTTTCATGGCATCCCGGACATCGCTTTGGACGTATTTCGACCCCCGCATCGCCTTTATCGTCTCAATATCGCGCGTGAGAACATGGCAGACGGAGAGGTTCTCTCCGAACACCGCTCCGCAAACCCAGAAGCCCTTATCCAGAGCGATTTCGGCGAGACGCATGAATATCCCACCCGAGGTCGCCGCCTCCCGCCGTGCGGAATCTCTGTCCCAACAGGCAAACACCTTCGGTGGGACTTCATGGAGGCCCACAGGTCTCACCTCCGGGCACGCCCTCTCGCAAGCCCCGCATCCCACGCATTTATCCTTATCGATATAAGGCCTTAGAAACCCCTCCGAATCCGGACGCATTTCAAGGGCCCTGAAGCCACAGGCGGCATGACACGCGGCGCAACCCGTGCATACCTTACTTTCCGCTAGCTTCGGTGTTGTACTCATCATGTAATTCAAGCCTTTCCGCCCAACAGAGAAATCACCTTTACGACTATCGAGCGATTTCTCACCACTGAGAAAGCCAAGAGGAACGCGAAACAGAGCATCGCGAGCGGGGTAGCAAGAGAGAGGTTCGCGGCGAGTACAACGGTCTCGATGGCGAGAACGGAGATTCCGATGCTCTGATACGGGATGTCACACCGAAAGTTAATGAGCTTCTTCGTGTCAATCGCCCTTGTTAGCGAGATTGTCGAGTACGCGATGACAGAGCCGATAACAGGCCCCCATGCTCCCACGGCAAAACTTAGCGCAATGCCCACCACGATGTTCAGCGTTGCGCCTATTATCGTTGTCACGAAAATCATGCCGTTTCGCTTCGCTGCGTTGTAGAGCGTGCCGAAGTACGACGAGTACCCGTTGATCACTGCACCGAGCATGAGGGGAGGGACGAGAACCCACGCCTCGTAAAACTCCCCGCTCAGCATCAGCCGAGAAAGCGGCTCCGAAAAAGCGATGACCAAGGAGCCCGAGCAGAGCAGGCACGTGGTGTAAACCCTGAAGACCGTCTCGAACGATTCGGACCGGTCGCTTGAGGAGAATTCCCGGGCCGAGAAAATCTGCCATGCCTGTTGGAAGATCGTCACGAGCATCACCATGACGGACGGGAGCTTGGACGCTGCAGTATAGAGACCGGCAGCAGCCGCTCCTTGCGAAAGAAGGACGATATAGCGTCCAGATAGGTTCACGAACCACCACGCGAGCGCGTTGGGAATCATCGGGAGGCTATACCTGACCAGCTTGACTGCCATCTCCCGCGATATTGAAGCGAATGAGAAATACCTCCAAATCCTGGAGCCACACGCTGTAATCAGGAGCTGAACCAATTGGGCAAGTATGAGCGCAAACAGGTATCCAACTACCCCCATGTTCCAAGCTCCAAGAAGGAGGAAGCCGGCTCCACACAATACCAGAGCCCCGACTATGCCGGAGGACGCATACAATGTTGTTTTGCCGATGCCCTTCGCGAACTGAAGGCACAGCATTTTGAGGGATGAGGCAAGGCAGAGCACTACCAGAGACCAAGTATAATCGAAGCCACTAAATGAGAACCCAACAACGCCAGCAGCAATAACAACAGGAATCAAACCAAGAGCTATCAGTATTCCGGTGGAGAAGACTTCCTTTCTGTCAACATCCCTGTCGAGCGAAAAACGAAATACCCCTTCATATATTCCAATACAGCAAAGCGGATATAGCAATTCGGACAGATTGTTGACGAGTTCTCCGATACCGTACTGCTCCGCAGAGAGCAACGCTGTGTACATCGGGAGAAGGAAGAACTGAATCGCCTTCGTCAACATATTGCCGACCGCAAACACGGCGGTGTCGTTGATCAGATTCTTATACGATTGCCTCAATAGACACTTCCGAACTATTAGTTTGAAATAAGCATTCAGAGAGGTTCTTAACAGCAGTTATTTTGACCAGATATTGGAAAGCCTCTCTTTTCGAGCATGGTGGGAAGCTCGCTATAAAACTTCCGGCGAAACTTATCGGTCGGATATTTGGAACGCGCTCCCGACAGGTATCTGGCTATAAGGGACTCTGCCATCTCGAGGGATTTGGCCCTCGATATTTCAAACGATGGGTCCCCGATAAACCAATCGGCTCCAGTTGTAACTTTATGGTCGTTTGTCGCGAGGACAACAACCGGCGTTCCGGCAATAAGCGAGAAGATCATTCCATGAAATCGGTCAGTAACAGTGACTTTGTATTTTGCAAATTCATCAATCTGATCGATGACCACTTTCAACAGATCTTCGTCAGATGCTCCCGGATTGAGGTTTGTTTTGGTCGTATCAGTAACTGACACTGGCATCCTGCCCTCGTAATTCTTAATAAGTCGCGACAGCTCGGAAGGAGAGTAGAACTTTTCCGAATCATTGCGCAAACAGAAAAGCACTCCTTTTCTGGAATCACAGTCCCCGTAGTTCCGTAATCCGATTAGCGTCGTCACGATGTCTGGATAAAGGGCGGAAAAGGTGTCGGGAAAATGCTCGCAGGCAGTCTGATAGGATACAGAATCTCGAGTAAGAAGAACCAGTCTGCTATTGGCGGCGAACGCGCTAGCAGTCTTTTGTAGGTTCCCATCAGACTTGTACTTTATCGTCTGTGGCATGACAAGCACGGGATGCTTAGGAAACGCTTGAGGAATTAGCCTGTGAAACGACTCGTCACCATGTCTGTCGGACATGGTATACCCACTTTGGAATACAAAAAGGTCGTTCTCAGATAGACGGGATTCAATATACGATATAGCTTCTTTTCCAGCGTATTCGAAACAGATTCCAGGAATACGCACGATCTCATGAAAGGGAAAGAAGGTCTTTGCCCAATCAAGGATGCAGAGCTTCTGGGCGATATCACCTAGATTAGCATGTTGCGGATCCCCGCAATACCAGAGAGTCTTTTCCGCCTGAGCTTTCACGCCTTCCAATAGTTCAAGTGCCTGCTTCCTTCTCTGCGCATACACCGCAGCGCGATAAATAGGCCTTATCGCTTTGTCAGCAAAAGGAAGCTGTTTCAGTTTATTAATCAAGTAGCTCATTGTTACTCCTATCATTGGGATAAGATTTGTCTACTATTGAGCCGAGTATCAACGCATAAAAGGGCCCGTAAAAATTAAAGAAGGAAGCGTCTGAGGTACTTAAGATGAGAAGGTAGAGAGGAATTGCACCATATGCTGCAAACCTACATCCGGCATTTCGCGCATCTTGCGATAAGGATCGATATGTCTGAACAAGAAGAACGATCAGTACAATTAAACCAATGACCCCGAACTGGGCGATAATGGCAGGCCAAAACGTATCCGATGTAAATGAGGGGTTCGTTGGCATGAGGCCCCACACAGCATTGAGCCCATGCTCGTAATACAGGGGCGAATAGTACTCTCCCGACATATAAGTTCCGAAGGTGGCAAACCCGGACCCAAGAGGAAACAGCCGTCCAGCGATGGCAAGTCCGTCCTGCATCAGGAGCGATCGGACTGCTGTGGAGTTCAGGAAGTACTCCTGAATCTGATCCATTCCCAGAAACGCGGCGCCCGCACCAAGAAATAAGAAAACGAGCCTCGAGGGTTTACCGCCATCTCGCTTCGCCGCTCCGTAGAAGAGGAAAAATAGGAGAATGAATGCCATCGCGACCGCTTTCGCCCTTTGAGTGGAGATGAGAATCAGACACGACAGCAGCAACCAGCCGATCTCCGGCTTTTTGCCAGCGAACATAAGCGCGGAGAACCCAACACAGTACGCTGCGAGGTTCGTAGGATGGCTGAATATAAACTGGTAGCAGGGGATTCCGAATGTCACCCTGCCTGATCCGAGCTGGACGACGCCCGCCACGTGGAGCAGTAGACCGCAGACAGCCGCAATGAGAAAGATCTTACCGATGGTTTGAAATGCTCTCAGGCAGCGTCTCCTTCCGCGTAGCACGATTCGAGCGGCAAAGTACGCGACAAATATCTTTATGCAAGTGAAGAGGTCGACAGCTATGGCAAATGCGCTGTCCTGATAGCCGAAAACCAAGTTGCTTACAAGCCCAAGGATGCATAGCAGCCCAAGCGCTGCAAGCCCACAGCGCTCGTGAACACCAACCTTCTCTTCGCATCGGGAGAGAAGCGCCCAGAGGACGAGGAGTATGGCTATAGCCTCGTCCGCATAAGAGAAGATTCCCCCGTACGCCGCATCGAGCATGGGAGCACAGAGAAGGACGATGAACAGCAGCGTTATGGCAATCTCGGAGAGGAGGGGGGTTCTATCAGCAGCGCGCATCAACAACTCGCCTCCAACAACTCGTCGTATATTTTTTTGAGCTGTTTGCTGTATGAGGCAATCGAGCGCGTCTCGGCGCTCTTCTTTGCTTCCGAACTCATCGCAGCGCATTTCTTGGGATTGCCCAGGAGAGCAATCAGCGCCTTTGAAATCGATTCGGCATCCCCCGGATCGCAAATGTATCCATTCTTCATGTTGGAGATAAGCTGTGGAATACCGCCCACATTGGTCGCAACGACCGGAAGCCCTAGCCCCATCGCCTCCAGCACGCACATTGGCATGCCCTCCCCGTACGACGGAAGAAGGAAGACGGACCCCTGCTTCAGTATATCGATTTTTCGGTCGGCTCCAATCCAGCCGAGAAGTTCAACCCTATCTTCGAGATGGCGTTCCCGCAGCTTTGCCTGAAGGATGCCGCCCATCGATCCCTCTCCGCAGATAAGGAACCTCGCATCAGGAACCCTCGCGAGAACCTTATCGCATATATCGGGAAGTATGTCGCAGCCCTTAATCCTCTCCAAACGACTCATAAAAACGACGGTTTTCCCGTTCCAATCGGGAACATAATTCTCGTCATACACAGGCGAGAAGTTCTCGAGGACTACAATCTTGTCTTCAGAAACAACGGCCGACAGGGTGTCCGCCCATTCTTGAGACAAGGCTATGATTCTGTCGCAGCTGGAATAAACCTCTGCAATCCTGCGTTTCTTCTCAGCCGTCGCCTCATCATAGAAAGATCCCCAATCGTCCGCATGGATATGGTTGACCAACGGAAGCCTCCGCTTTGAAGCCATGCGGATGAACGGAATCGATCTGGTGAAGCTGACACCGAATGCCGAATGGACGTGCACCAAATCATACGAACCGCGCCTCATCGATAGCGCGCACTTGATGAACGCTGTGCCGGCAATGGAGACTTTCGCAACCGGCCCGCGATCCGCATGGGTGACGATATGCTTGAAGGAGTAGCCCTCCGGATGAATATCTTCGACGAATCCTCGCACCACAGTGCCGATTCCGCCCTTTGAATCCGAGCTTGTCCCGAGCATGCAAACGCGCCTCATGCAATAGGTCCCATGTTCCAGACCCACTTATTCACATAGCCCGTATAGCCCTGGATGAGCTTGACGACCTTGGACGAGACGTTGTCGTCCCCATAATCGGGCACGGAAGGCTCGCGACCGTTGAGAGCACTCTCGACCGCCACTGCCTGCAGCAGTCTCTCCGCCGTAATAGAGCCAAGCGTGAAGACCCCCCTGTCCACGACCTCGGGGCGCTCGGTGGAGGTGCGCAGGGATACCGCCGGGAACCCGAGGATGGCCGACTCCTCGGCGAGCGTGCCTGAATCCGACACGACGCAGAGGGCGTTTTTCTGCAGGGTGATGTAGTCGTGAAAACCGAAAGGCTTATGCGCGCGCACGAGCGGGTGGAACTCGGTGCCGCGCTCCTCGATGCGTTTGCGCGCCCTCGGGTGCATGCTGTAGAGTACGGGCACGCCGTACTCCTCTGCAAGGGCGTTTACGGCGCCGACCATCTGGGTGAAGTTGCACTCGTTGTCGATGTTCTCCTCGCGGTGCGCCGACAGCAAGATGTAGCGTCCGGGCTCCAACCCCTCTCGCTCAAGCACGTCGGAGGCCTCGACGCCCGCACGGTTTGCCTCCAGTACCTCCCGCATCGGCGAACCCACCACGAAGGTGCGCGCCGGATCGCAGCCCATGGCGGCGAGATTGCGGCGGGCGTGCTCGGAGTAGCAGAGGTTCACATCCGAGACCGTGTCCACGATGCGGCGGTTGACCTCCTCGGGGAGGTTCTCGTCAAAGCAGCGGTTACCCGCCTCCATGTGAAAGATCGGGACCTTGAGGCGCTTCGCAGAGATCGCGCACAGACACGAGTTGGTGTCCCCGAGGATCAGTAGCGCATCGGGCTTGACCTCGGCCATGAGGGCGTAGCTCCTCGAGAGCACGTTGCCCATCGTCTCCCCAAGGTCGGCTCCGGCGACCCCGAGGTAGCGGTCGGGCTCCCGCAGCCCCAACCCCTCGAAGAACACCTGGTTGAGCTCGTAGTCCCAGTTCTGCCCGGTGTGCACGAGCACGTGGTCGAACAGTCTGTCGCAGAGCTTAATCGTCTCCGAAAGCTTGATGATCTCCGGCCGCGTCCCCACGACCGTCATGAGCCTCAGTCTCTTCATTCCCTAGCCTATCTCGTAGTGCGGATACAGTTCGTCGTGCGCGCGAACCCATTCAGCCATCTCGGCGACCTGCTCGGCGTATCCCCTCGGACTGAACGAGCAGCCGTAGTTCGTGCGCACGAGCGTCTTGTCCAGCTGCACAGAACCGTCCGGCACGATCTCGACCTCGCCGCCGCGCAGCTCCCGGTTGAACAGCAGCAGCAGGTCGTATTTGCTGACGCTCTCCGGCGGCACCATGTTCACGAGGCCGGTCGCGCCCTCGCGCGCCGCGCACTCCATGGCCTTCGCGAGCTCCAAGGTGGTGAGGCCCGTCCAGATTGCGCCTGTGTAGCCCTTGACCGGTCCCTCCTGCGCCATGAACCAATTGAGCAGGCCGATGCCGCCGGGGTGCATGTCCGGCCCCACGATCGAGCAGCGGAGGGTGAGGTTCCTGCCGTCGTCAAGCTCGCCGGCCGCCTTGGTGCGGTCGTACACCGTGGCTCCGTCGGGAACGCTGCGCTCCGTGTAAGGACCGGTGTTGCCCGCGAACACGCAGTCCGTGCTCATGTGGAAGACGCGAGCGCGCGTCCCTTCGACCATGCGTGCGAGCTCGTGCGGCAGCCTCCCATTGAGGTAGGCAGCCCCCTCGGGATCGCGCTCGGCGTACTGGTTGAGCACGCCGATGCAGTTGACCACCACGTCGAAGTCGCCCTCGCCGATCGCCTCCGCGAGAAGGCCCTCGTCGCAGGCGTCGCCCACCACCTGCTCCTCGAGGAACGGCACGCCGTGCCGAGAGAAGCCGACGACTTGATGGCCCCGTTCCTTAAGGTAGATGGAGACCGTGTGCCCCGCCATGCCCGAGGCGCCCAGCACCAGGAAGCGCATCCTACTGCACCGCCTCGGCCTCGCGGCCCTGGAGCGCGAGCTGGACGTACTCGGCGGTCTTGATCTTCTCCACGGTCCCCTCGACGTCCAGCCGGCGCGTGTTGTGGCTCGTGTACGACTCGTCGGCCTGCGTCCGGACGGTGCCCTCCACGAAGAACTTGTCGTAGTTGAGGTCGCGCGAGTCCGAGCGCACGCGGAAGTACTCCCCCATGTCCTCGGCTCGCAGCATCTCCTCGCGCGTCATCAGCGTTTCGAAGAGCTTCTCCCCGTGGCGCGTGCCGATGACCTGGGTCTCGGTTCGCCCGAACACGCGCTGCACCGCCTCTGCCAGGTCCCCTATCGTCGACGCCGGGGCTTTCTGGATGAAGAGGTCCCCGGGGTTCGCGTGCTCGAAGGCGAACTGGACGAGGTCAACGGCCTCGTCGAGGTTCATGAGGAAGCGCGTCATGGAGGGGTCGGTGACGGTGACGGGCCTCCCCTCGCGGATCTGCTTGATGAAGAGCGGGATCACGCTGCCGCGGCTGCACATGACGTTGCCGTACCGGGTGCAGCAGATGGTGGTCCTCCCCGCGCCAGTACGAGCGTTCGCGTAGATGACCGACTCCATGAGCGCCTTGGACTTGCCCATGGCGTTGATGGGGTAGGCAGCCTTGTCAGTCGAGAGGCACACCACGCGCTCCACCCCCTCTGCGATGGCGGCGTGAAGGACGTTATCGGTTCCGATGACGTTCGTGCGAACGGCCTCCATGGGGAAGAACTCGCAGGAGGGGACCTGTTTGAGCGCGGCGGCATGGAAGATGAAGTCTACGCCGTGCATGGCATCGCGCACGGACTGCGGGTCGCGCACGTCCCCGATGAAGAAGCGGACCTTGCCGGCCTCCCCGGGATGCGTCGCCTGCAGGCGGTGCCGCATGTCGTCCTGTTTCTTCTCGTCGCGCGAGAAGATGCGGATCTCGCCGATTTCGCTATTCAAGAAGTGCTTGAGCACGGTGTTGCCGAAGCTACCAGTGCCGCCGGTAATCATGAGGGTCTTCCCCTCGAAGGCCTCCGTAGCCATCTATCTTCCTTTCGCCGTCTCGAAAAGCAGGGACTCGATCTCGTCCATATAGCGTCCCCGCATGAAGTTCTTCCGGAAGTACGCACGGCCGCGCTCTCCGCAGGCCGCGTACTTCCCCCTGTCGTCCATGAAGTCGGCCATGAGCTGCGCCAGCCCGGCGCTGTCCGTCCCCGGGACGGAGGCCCCGCAGCCGGACTCCGCGATGACCTCGGCTGCAGACCCGTCTATCGCAGCTATCACGGGCTTGCCCGCCGCCATATAGCCCTGCAGTCTGCTGGGCAACGTGGAACTAATCCACGGCGCACCCGGCACATGCAGGGTGAGCACACACGCATCCGCCATTCTGTAGAAGGCGGGCATCTCATCGACAGGGTGCCTGCCGTGAAAAGTGACATGTCCTCCGAGGCCGTGCGACGCGACAAATTCTTCGAGCTCGCCCACCGCGGAGCCCGTACCGACGACGTGCAACTCGAAGTCATCGCGTGCCTTTAGCATTTCAACTGCCTCCATGAGCACGCGCAGGTACTGCAGCTTCCCTATATTGCCCATGACCATGAAGCGGGTTTTTGTGGATGGCTCTGCGGAGAGATCCATGTCCAAGTAGCCGTCGCTGGCGTACTGAGGGACGTACCGGCAACGCGATCGCTCTATCCCGTGAACCCGTTCGAAGCAGTCAATGTAGGCGCGCGAGTTAGTCGCTATCGCATCCGCGCCACTATAGATAGATGTACTGATCAGACGAAAGATCGGCATCAAAAACCCAAGGCTGCTGGGCAGCATCGCCATCACGGCGTCCGGCCATATGTCTGCGCAATAGAGAAAAACGGGAGCCCCGAACCGTCTCTTCGCCCTCATGGCGGGCTCGGACATGAACACCGGGGAGATCTGATAGGAGAAGATGACGTCGAAGCCGCCTTCGAGATCACGAAGTCGAGCGTCCGCACCGCGCATATAACTCCAGTAGTTCCTCGCGAGGCCGACGATTCCGGGCCTGCGGGGGACTTCCTCCGCACGCACGATGCGGACACCGTTTCTGATCTGCTTGCGGTTGGCTCCGCCTCGGTACTCCTCTGGCACGACTCCGGTCGGGTAGTTGGGGATGCCTACGAGCGCCGTGACTTCATGTCCCCGACGAACAAGCTCTTCGCAGATATCCGTCGTCTGAAACTGCTCAGGCCAGTAGTGCTGGCATACAAAAAGAATCCTGAGAGCATTGCACCCGTTCATCTCGCCCCCTTCCCGGTGAAGACGACGGCCACGGTCTGGGCGATGATGAGGAGGTCCGTCTTCACCGACCTCCTGGCGATGTAGCCCAAATCGAGCCGCACCATGTCGTCAAATCCCACGTCCGAACGCCCCCCGACCTGCCATGGGCCGGTGAGACCCGGCTTCACCGCCAAGCGCTGCATAGCCCACGCGTCGTACTCCGCAACCTCGTCGGGAAGCGGCGGACGCGGGCCCACCACGGACATCTGCCCGAGCAGCACATTGAGGAACTGCGGGAACTCATCGATGGAGTGCCGGCGGATGAACCGCCCCACGCGGGTGACGCGGGGATCATCGGCCATCTTGAACATGGGGCCGGAGACCTCGTTTTTCTCCAAGAGGTCCGCCTTCATCGCGTCGGCACCCTTTACCATGCTGCGGAACTTCCACATGGTGAACTCGCGGGGCTTGCCGTCCGGCCCGATCCTGCCCACGCGCTTCTGGCCGTACAGCGGGCACCCCGGGGTCTCGAGACGGATCGCCAGGCACAGCAGCGCAGACGGCACGAGCGCGACGAGGATTACCGCCAAGCTGAACACGATGTCGAAGACGCGCTTGACGACGCGGTACCCCACACGGGTCCGGTCCCAATCCTCCGCGCGCCGCAGCAGGGTATACCGGCGACCGCGCCGGCTCTCGCGCTCAGCGCGCTCGCGTGTCCCTGAAACGGGAACGTGCAGGTCCGCATAGACCGTCGACCCCGACCCCGAATTCGCAGACGGACCTCCGTCGAGTACCCCCTCGGCGGAGACCGCGTCGCACGAAGATCCGCTGCGTGTTTCCACGACGCAGCCACTCATATTCTCTTCAGCCATCTTCACCACATCGGGCGCCTCCCGGCGCCCGACCCCGACTCGCGGCGATCACCGCTTGCTTACGATTTCCAACCCGACCTTGACGACCTTCGTCCGGCCGAACATATGCATCTCCAGGAAGGCCAGCCGCTTATGGCGGTCGATCTTCCGGATCTTCGCCTCCTGACCCCGAAGCGGGCCCTTGACGACCTTGACCTCGTCGCCCTCGATCACGCCCTGCGAGAACTCCACCGTGTGGGTCTCCACGTTCGTGAGCGCCTGCAACCAGGCGACCTCCTCGGCGGACAGCGGCACATAGCGCTCGTCGTGCCCGCCGATCACCCGCGCGAAGAACGGCAGCTCGCGCAGACGCTGCACCACGCGCACGATATCCGGCGTGGTCAGGAACACATACCCCGGGAACAGCCGCCGCTGCTCGCGGTGCCACTCCCCGCGCACGCGGCGCATCGACTCGAACAGCGGGACGAAGCACTCCCCCACGAGCTCATCGCCCAGCATCTTTTGCAGCAGGTCGCACGTTGCGCGCTCGCGCCCGCCGGGTACCTGCAGCACGTACATGTTCACCAGCCGCCCGACTCCCCAAAGCGTGTTGTCCGGGCGCTCCTCATGCGCGACCGCGCGCCTCACGGAAAACCGACACGCCGAAGCGCCATGCGTTCGCCAGGAGCGGGCCTCACACGACCCTCCCTCGAACGGGCACAGCGCCACGACGGCATGCGTTCGCAGGCGCCCACGGCGCCGCGATTCGCAGCCACCAGTCGACACAGCCCCCCCTTGCGGAAGCCGTCCACCGGCATATCGGTCTCCCATGGTCCAACCAACGCGCTCTCAGCGACGATTGCCCGTCCATGCGGATATGTCCGCCGCACCCCGCCTCTCGACGCGGCTTGGTGCGACGCGTTCCGTCACGCTATGGAAACGTATCGGGAACGCTCCCCAACTATATCATTCACTATATCATTCGTGTTGCACAAACGTGGGTCGCCCGTAAGAAGCGACGGCGCCCATGTAACGACCGCGCCCGCGCTCATCAGGGCATTTGCCGCTACCTCCGGTTTTGCCGGCAGACACTTTGAGACACCCCCCCCCGCCACGAAAGCCACACGTTTGTGGGCTCCCCCTCCATGCTCCCTGCACGGATTCTTTACGTTCTCATTGCATTGCCTCGGGCTCTGCGTGCATGCGGCGCGCCGATACGACAGATCGAACGAGCGCGTGGCATCGATGTTCGGGTTTTGACCGGACTCTGCATGTATACGCACGGACTCCCGGTCAGCAGCTGCATGACCGATGACGGGCGGAAGCGGATATGATCCGCGCCATCCCTCACCGCCCCTTCGTAGACCGGGTGGCTTCAGGAAACCCCCACTGCCAGCGCCCAATGAGCCGTTGCTTCCGTCCCCGATCCCCATAACCCGCCTGCCCCGTCCCGCCATCAACGACCCGCCGCTTCCACTCGTTTCGACCAGTCTCCCAAGTCCCTCCTCGAAGCGACCTCTTTGTAATTTTATAAGTACATAAATCTCGGAAAGGTGATACCATTGAAACCGGAAGCATCGATTGAGCTGTTCTTGGAACTCGCGCGGAGATACGTGCGTGAGCGCGGCGTCATCATCGTTCCCCGAGCATCGATCGAGCGGTTCATGCGCGCATCCGACATGACGCCGCTCGATCTTGAGACGCTGATCCTCACGCTGCGTCCCCGCGATTGCTTCGACGGACCGGAGCCCGATCGCGACCCCTCGCGCGCCGAGCTCTGGACCGTCGCGGAGTTCCGAGCATTCTGGGAGGAACGCGCGCTGTATCTCAAGATCTCAGTCAGCACCCGCACCCGCCGCTGTAAATGCCTCTCCATCAAACCGTATGAGACCAAGAGGAGCACCGATGGATTCGAACTGCTATGACACCTACTGCCCTCGATGCGACGCACCCGTGTGCGCCCAACTGGAAGAGCGACGCGAGAGCCTCCCGATCAACGGCGAAGAGGTCTTTTTCCAGGCAACGGTCGCCGTCTGCCCGAGATGCGGGGACGCCATCGGCGACTCGCGCATCGATCAGCGGAACTTCGAGCGCGCGGACGAGGCCTACCGGCATCTCCACGGCATCCCCACGCGGCAGCAGATCAAGTCCATCCGCGCGCGTTACGGCATGTCGTTACGCGAGTTCAGTCGCTACCTGGGCTTCGGCGAGCAGACGTACGCCTCCTACGAGCGAAGCGCCATCCCCGACACGCTGCACAGCCGCATGATCCGGCTCGCGTCCACCCCCGAGGGCGCGCGTTGCCTGATCCCCCTCGCGGAGGGCTCGATCAGCAGGAAATCGCTGCGGCTCGCGCAGGCGTTCGCCCATGAGGGGGATCCGGCCTCCCCCGCGGACTCCGAGACGCCGGATCCCAGGACGCAGCGGAGCTGAGCGGCTACACCGTCAGGAACATCATCCCGATGATGAGCGCGAAGCCCGCCAGGTCCGTCCCGGCGAACGCCGTGCCCAGCATGATGGCGCTCGTCACCGTCGCGGACACGGGCTCCACCGTGCCGATGAGGCCCGCGCGCATGCTGCCGATGTCCTTCACGCCCTGCATGTAGAGCAGGTACGCCAGGAAGGAGCCGACGAGCACGAACACCGCGAGCGTCTCCCAACCCGCCGCGTCGAGCGCCGGCATGTTGTTCCACGGCTGGACGAACACCGAGGTCACGATACCCGAGAGGAACATCGCCGAACCGGTCACGATGGTGGACCCGTACACCGGCAGGATCTTCACGGGCAGGATGGTGATCAGCGCCGCCCCGAGCGCGGTGAGCAAGCCCATGGCCAGGCCCAGCGGCGGGATGGACAGCCGCGTGAGGTCGCCGCCCGTGGAAATGAGCACCGTGCCCGCGAACGCCATAATGAGCCCGGCGATCTCGCGCTTGCGCGGCCGGCGATGCGCGCTCACGCAGGTATAGGCCATGATGAAGATCAGCTGCAGGCACTGCAGCACCGTCGCCGTGCCCGCGTTGGTGAGGCGCACGGCGTTGAGGTAGAAGAACTGGTTGGCGAGCAGGCCGAAGAACGTGAAGACGAGCTGCGTGCGGCGGTGCTCCCGGGTGGTCCACAGCTTCACGAAGCGCTTGCGGTCGAACAGCAGGATCAGCACCATGAACAGCGCGCCCGCGATGAGCTGGCGCACGCTCATGAGCCACATCGTGTCCACGTGGTAGACGTCGAACAGGGCGCTCGCCGCGGTGCCGGAGAACCCCCAGAACGCACCGCCCAGCAGGGCCGCCCCCGCGCCGATGAGGAGCTTGCGGGACGCCGCGCTGTTCAGGCGCTCGCGCCACGCGCGTCGCGCCGCACGGCTCGCCGCGTCCTTGCCCGCAGGCACCTTCTCCCGTACGCTCTCGACGACCTCCGCCATGCCCGCACCTTTCGCACATCCCGGTTCCCGCACGTCGCGCACGCGGGGTCCGACCCGCGCGCGCCGCGCCTTCCGCAACCTACCTTAACGCATGATTCCGCAGGTTGAGGCCCTCGTTATGCAGAAACGGCGCATAAGGTCCCGCCCGCTTTCCCCAGCCGGAGCGCGCCCTCGGCAAACGCCGCCCGGACCGCCGCGGGCCCGTCGCCGCGCCCGCGCTCCTCCGCATTTTCATCACCAACGGCCGCCGCGGACGGCGCGGGATGCGGACGCGGTCGACACGTCGGCGGAGACCCGCACGGACGTGCCCGCCGCCGGCGCGGGATGCGGGCCCCGGGCGAGCCGCCCCGCGCCGCCTCCCCCACCCGTCCGCCTTCCGGCCTCGTCCGGAACCGTTAGGGTATAAGCTGGTGCAAGTGAACCTCATGTACGGAACCTGAAAGGAACCCGACCATGTCCGAAGTGACCACGTCCAGCGATTCCGAGCCGACGGCCCGCGAGCGCGCGGCAGCCCGCCTCGCCCGCGGAACCGAGCTCCACGGCTTCACCGTCGAGCGCATCGAAGAAATCGGGGAGCTCGACGCCGACGCCTACGTGATGCGCCACGCCTCCTCGGGGGCGCGCCTCGTGCACCTCGCCTGCGAGGACGAGAACAAGGCGTTCGCCATCGCCTTCAAGACGCCCCCCGTCGACGACACCGGCGTCTTCCACATCCTCGAGCACTCGGTGCTCAACGGCTCGGCCAAGTTCCCGGTCAAGGAGCCGTTCGTGGACCTCATCAAGGGGTCCATGCAGACCTTCCTGAACGCCATGACCTATCCGGACAAGACGGTCTACCCCGTGGCCTCGACCAACGAGCAGGACCTGCTGAACCTCATGGACGTGTACATGGACGCGGTCCTGAACCCGGCCATCTACACCAAACGCGCCATCTTCGAGCAGGAGGGCTGGCACTTCGAGCTCGACGAGGGGGCGGCCGCCGCGGGGCAGGCCGTGACCGCGCAGGCGGATGAGGGCGCCGCTGACGCCGACGGGGCGGCCGCCGCGGGGCAAGCCCCCGACGGGACCGAGGCCGATGGAGCCGCGACCGCGGACGGCGCCGCCTCCCCCGGCCTGCGCTACAACGGCGTCGTCTTCAACGAGATGAAGGGCGCCCTGTCCGACCCGCTCGACGTCCTCGACAACGCCATCGGCCGCGCGCTGTTCCCCGACACCGCCTACGCCTGCGAGTCCGGCGGCAACCCGCGCGCCATCCCCGAGCTCACCTACGAGGGCTTCCTCGACACCCACGCGCGCCATTACAACCTCGCCAACAGCTACATCGTCCTGTACGGCGACCTCGATCCCGACCGCGTGCTCGGCTTCTTGAACGACCGCTACCTCTCCTCTGCCGCACGCGACGCTGCCGACGAGGCTAAGCGCGCCGCCGGCACGCTCGTGGCGCATCCGGGCGAGCCCAACCCGCTGCTCCCCCAGCAGCCGACCGCGTGCGACCTCGCCCGCGTCGAGATGCCCACCACGCCCGAGAACGCGCAGGTGGGCATGGCGTACGTGATCGGGCAGGCGCTCGACCGCAAGCGCGTCATCGCCGCGGACGTGCTGTTCGAGGCCCTGCTCGGGTCGAACGAGGCGCCCGTCAAGAAGGCCATCCTCGCCGCCGGCCTGGGAGGCAACGTCCTGAGCTACACCGAGGCCTCCTGCCTGCAGCCCTACGAGCTCATCATCCTGCAGAGCGCCAAGCCCGACGCCGCCCGCGCCTTCCGCGAGGTCATCGAGGGCGAGTGCCGCCGTCTGGCGGACGAGGGCATCCCGCGCGACCGCCTGGAGGCCGTCCTGTCGAGCAACGAGTACGACCTGCGCCAGCGCGACTACGGCATGGCCGACGGCGTCGCCATCGCCTGCGACATGCTCTCCACCTGGCTCTACGACGACGGCGCCGCGACCCTCGCGCTCAAGTACGGGCCGGTCTACGCCGAGCTGCGCCGGGAGCTCGAGGGCGATTACTTCGAGAACCTGCTGCGCGAGCTCGTGCTCGAGTCCGACCACCGCGCGCTCGTCGAGCTCGTCCCGCGCGAGGCGCGCGAGGACGACGACCCGAGCATCGTGCGCCTGCCCCCCTCCGAGCGGCCCGACCCCGAGGCCGTCGCCGCCGACGTGGCGGCCCTGCGCGCCGTGCAGGAGGCCGAGGACACGCCCGAGGCCCGCGCCACCCTGCCGCGCCTGCACGTGTCCGACATCGGCCCGGCGCGCCCCGAGCCCGCCCTCACCCTGGACACCCGCACCCCGCTGCCCTGCCTGAGGCACGGCATCCCCACCCATCGGCTCGCCTATCTGCTGGCGTACTTCGACCTCAGCCATATCGCCTACACCGAGCTGCCCTACGTGTCGGTGCTCGCCCGCCTCATGAAGCAGCTGGGCACCGCGCGCCGCAGCGCCTCGGAGCTCGACAGCTACGTGGGCTCCAACCTCGGCTTCCTCGCCTTCGCGCCCGAGGTCATGGCGCAGCCCAACTGGAAGCTCGCAAAACCGGTCCTGACCGTGGCCGCCGGCGCCCTGTCCGAGAAGCTCGACGCGCTCGCGACCATCCCCGCCGAGGTGTGGGGCGAGACGGTCTTCACGGACACCGACCGCATCCGCGACGTCCTCACCCAGATGCGCATCGGCATGGAGCAGGGCTTCATCACCGCGGGGCATCAGGCGGCGCTGAACCGCTCCTGGTCCTACGTCTCGCCGGCCGGCATGGTCTCCGAGAAGCTCTCGGGCGTGGACTTCTACCGGTTCCTGCGCGACCTGCTCGACCACTTCGACGAGCGCGCCGAGGAGCTGTGCGGCAAGCTGCGCGAGCTGCAGGGGCGCATCTTCACCTCGACCGACACGGTGATGAGCTTCACCGGCTCCGATGAGGACTACGACCGCTTCTGGGCCGCCGCCGGCACGATGGGCCTCGCTCCGCGCACCGCCGCCGCCAAGGAGCTCTACGTCCCCATGCCCGAGCCGCGCCACGAGGCCTTCATCATCCCGAGCGACATCTGCTACGTCGCCCGCACGACCGACCCGCGCGTGCTGGGGCTCGAGACGGACGGCACCTGGGGCGTGGCGGCCTCCGCGCTGTCCTACGACTACCTGTGGAACGAGATCCGCGTGAAGGGCGGCGCCTACGGCTGCGGGTTCCGCGCGGTGCCCGACCGGCAGCTGCTGTTCTACACCTACCGCGACCCCGCGATCGACCCCTCGATCGAGCGGATCGCCGGTGCGGGCGCCTGGCTGTCGGGCTTCGACCCCGACCCGCAGGCGTTCGAGGGCTTCATCGTGTCGAGCGTGGCCGGCCACGACGCGCCGCTCAAGCCCTACGCGCTCACGCGCCGGCAGAACCTCGAGTTCTTCACCGGGCGGCCGGTCGGCTGGCGCGCGCGCATGCGCGAGGACATCCTCGCCGCCACGCCGGAGAAGGTGCGCGCCCTGGGCGACGACGTCGCGCGCGCGGCCGAGGAGGCGCCGCTGTGCGTGTTCGGCGGCCGCGAGGTCATCGAGCGCAGCGAGGCGGGGCTCGTCCCGGTCGACCTGCTGGGATAGGCGGACGAGGGCCCCGCGGCGCTGCGGCGCCGCGGGGCCGGTGCGGTGCGGCGGGCGGGGCGCCGGGCGGCTGTGCGGTCACCGACACCGACCGGAGCAGCGCCCGCCGGCATGATCACGCAGGCGGGACGCCGCCCCGGGGCGCATCGGAGCCGCAGCCGGCGCGGGCGCGCCGAGGAACAGGAGGGGCCATGGAGGCGCAGCGCGTCACCCACACCATCGAGCCGGTCTTCGACGCGCGCTCGCGCGTGCTCGTCCTGGGCACGATGCCCTCGCCCGCCTCGCGCGCCGCGGGCTTCTACTACGGGCATCCGCAGAACCGCTTCTGGCGCGTGATGGAGCGGCTGTTCGGACTGCCCGACCGCGCGCTCTCCGAGAACGGGCCGCGCACCGCCTTCCTGCTCGAGCACGGGATCGCGCTCTGGGACGTGCTCGCCTCCTGCTCCATCGCGGGGGCCTCGGACGCGAGCATCGCCGACCCCGTCCCCAACGACCTCGCGCGCATCCTCGATGCCGCCCCGATCGGGCGCGTCTTCACCACGGGCGGCACGGCCGCGCGGCTGTGCCGCCGATTCGACGGGGAGCTGCTGGCGCAACGGGGGATCGAGCTGTGCGCCCTGCCGTCGACGAGCCCCGCGAACGCCCGCATGCGCCTCGACGACCTGGTGGAAGCGTATCAGCCGGTCGCCGAAGCCGTGCGGGGCGCGCACGCCGCACGGCCGGATGCCGCGATGGGCGGGCGCACGGGGAGCGGGGCGTCCGGGGCCGCCGGGAAGGCCGCCGCGGACGGGCTCACGGGAGACGGGGTGTCCGAAGCCGCGGGCAAAGCGGCGAAATCCGAGCTCAGGCGCATCGTGCTCGCGCGCCGGGAGGCCATCCCCGCCCGTGAGCGGGCCGAGCGCTCCCGCGAGCTGTGCCACAGGCTGGAGCGGGAACTCGACGCCCTGCCCGTTCGCCCGACGATATCCGTGTACGCCGCCATGGGTCCCGAGGTCGACCTCGCGGCGTTCGTCGACGCCGCGTACCGCCGCGGCGCACGCGTGGCGTTCCCCTGCATGGAGCGGTGCCCGGACACAGCGGGCGGGCGGCGCCAGCGCATGGTGATGCGCCTCGTCGCGGAGGCCGACCTCCGGACGGGCACCGTCGCGTTCGTCGAACGCCCGGTCGCCTCGTCGTCATCGGACCCGGAGCGCTTCCCGCTTGTCGCACCCGGTGAGATCGACCTCGCCCTCATCCCGCTCGTCGCGTTCGACGCCGCAGGGCGGCGCCTCGGGTACGGCGGCGGGAACTACGACCGCTACCTGCCGCTCCTCCGACCGGATTGCCGCATCGCGGGCGTCGCCTTCGCCGAGCAGCGGGTCGGCTCCGTACCCGTCGAGGCGCATGACCGCACGCTGCCGCGCATCGTCGTCTGCTAACGGCGGGAAAATAGGGACAGGCACTTTTTTCCCGTGACGGGATGCGCAGCGGGAAAATGGTGCCTGTCCCTATTTTCCCGCTATGATTCGCCGCCGCCGGCCCGGCGGATGTCGTAGGGCGTGGTCTGGTAGACGTAGTAGTTCAGCCAGTTGGTGTAGATGAGCTGCGCCTGCGCGCGCCAGGTGTTGAGCGGCTCGCGCGCGGGGTCGTCGTCCGGGAAGTAGTTCCTCGGCACCTCGGGGTCGAGGCCCCGCTTGACGTCGCGCTCGTACTCCTGGCGCAGGGTGTCCGTGTCGTACTCGGGATGCCCGAACACGAAGAACCGACGGCTGTCCGTCGACTTCACGATGTAGAGGCCCACCTCGTCGGAGACCGCGATGACCTCCAGCTCGGGCACCGCCTCCACGTCCGCGCGGCGCACCTCGGTGTTGCGCGAGTGCACGGCGAAAAACCGGTCGTCCAGGCCGCGGACGAGCGGGCTGGACGGCTTGACGAGCCGGTGCTCGAACACGCCGGACGCCTTGGCGGGCAGGTCGTGCTTCCCGATGCCGTAATGGTAGTAGAGCCCCGCCTGCGCCCCCCAGCAGATATGCAGCGTGGAATGGACGTTCGAGGTCGACCACGCCATGATGTCGCAGAGCTCGTCCCAATAATCGACCTGCTCGAACGGCATCTGCTCGACCGGCGCGCCCGTGATGATGAGGCCGTCGTAGTGGCGGTCGCGAACCTCGTCGAAGGTGCGGTAGAACGTCTCCAGATGGCTCGCCGCGACATGGGTGGCCTCGTGGCTCTTGGTGCGCATGAGCTCGACCTCGATCTGCAGCGGGGTGTTGGAGAGCTTGCGCATGATCTGGGTCTCGGTGGCGATCTTGGTGGGCATGAGGTTCAAGATGAGCACATGGAGCGGTCGGATGTCCTGGTGCAGCGCCCGATACTCGGTCATGACGAAGATGTTCTCGCCCTCGAGGGTCTCGGTGGCGGGCAGGGCGTCGGGGATGCGGATGGGCATGCGGGGCTCCTTCGTGCGCGCCCGATGGGGCGAATATGGCCGATGCGTCCGTCCATTGTAACGCGCTACAATCGGGGCGTATCCCCGTGACCGTGAGAAAGGGCTCCATGATGCAAGCGCGTACCGTCGGAATCGTCGGCGTGGGGCACGTCGGCGCGCACGTCGCCGACTGCCTGCTCGCGCAGGGTCTCGCCGACGAGATCGTCCTGTGCGACATCGATGCGGGAAAGCTGGCCTCTGAGGTCCAGGACCTGCGGGACTCCCTCTCCTTCCGCCCGTGCGGGGCGCGCGTCTCCGCCTGCGGCGACCGCTATGAGGAGCTCGCCGGCTGCGACATCGTCGTCAACGCGGCGGGCAGCGTCGCGCGGTCCAGCGAGAGCCGCGACGGCGAGCTGTTCTACACCACCGACGCCTGCCGCATGTTCGCCCGGCGCATCGTGGATGCGGGCTTCCAGGGCATCTGGCTGTCCATCGCCAACCCCTGCGACGTGGTGGCGCTGGAGTTCGCCCATCTCACCGGCTATGACCCGGCGCGGATCATCGGAAGCGGCTGCGCGCTCGACTCCGCGCGCCTGCGCACGCAGGTCTCCCTGGCGTGCGGCGGGCTCGACCCGGCATCGGTCGACGCGTACATGATCGGCGAGCACGGCTTCTCGCAGATCGCCGCCTGGAAGTCCGCCTCGATCGCGGGGATCCCCCTCGACCGCCTCGCCGAGACGGACCCGGAGCGCTTCGGGTTCGACCGCGCGAAGGTGGAGGAGCTCGCCCGCCGCGGGGGCTACGTGACGATGGCCGGCAAGCACTGCACCGAATACGCCGTGGCGAACGCCGCGGCGCGGATCGTGCGCGCCGTGTTCTTCGACGAGCACGCCGTGCTGGCGGTATCGTCCCTGCTCACGGGCCAGTACGGCGAGGCCGATGTGTTCGCCTCCCTGCCGTGCGTCGTCGGGCGCGCGGGCGTCGAGCGGGTGCTCGAGCCCGAGCTGTCCGAGGACGAGCTCGCGGGCTTCCGCGCGAGCTGCGCGCACATCCGGGAGAACGTGGGTCGCCTGAGCTGGTGGTAGCCGGGCAGATCGCGGAGAAGGACGGCCCCGCCCCGCGCCACGGCGAACCGCCCCCGTTTCTTGGACGAGGAGATAGGAGTCCGAGGGATGGGAGGCGGTTCGCGGCGATGCAGGGGCGGGGCCGTGCACACGCCGGTCGCGGCGCGCCCGCTATTTGACGCGGACCGTGTCGAGGCAGTTCGCGATGTTCGCCATGTTGTTGTACGCCGCGTCGCCGTTGCCGCGCGTGGCGGTGACGGCCATCCCGTCCGACGTGGTGCCGAGGATGACGACGCCGGAGGGATCCGTGATATCGGTGTTCGTCACCGAGACGCTCCCCGTGTGCACGTCGATGGTGAACAGCTGCTCGCCGGCGAGCGACACCGTGTAACGCGCGAAGACGTCTCCGCCGCCCGATGCCAGGTTGATCTCCCAGCCGTCGGGGACCGCCATGGTCAGGAACTCGTCATCGTACATGGACGACACCGCGTTTCCCCGAGGCGACGAGGAGCCCGAGGACGAGTCCGACCCATCGCTCGCGGACGTATCGTCATCGGCGCCGTCGTCCGCATCGAGATAGCGCTCGCGCGCGGCGTCGCGCAGGTCGTCCGCATCGTCGCAGCCCGCATCGACGGCGTAATCGTAGGCGCGCTCGATGTCCGCGGAGGACACGCCGGAGCGTAGCGCGTCGAGCTCGAAGGAGACCTCATCGGAGCGGTCCAGGTCCCTGCCCGCGACCAGGTCCTCGTCGATCGAGAGCTCGACGGCCCTCGATGGCGCGTCGTACATGGTCCCGTCGTCGGCGATGGGAGAGCAGGCGACGCGGAGCTCGTAGTCGCCCGCGCGCAGCTCGAGGCCGTCGCCGTCGCTGTCGACGAACTGGACCTCGTCCACCTCGTCGCCCGCGGCCTCGGTGCCGGTGACCTCGACGGGCAGCGGGCTCGCGCCGTCGCCGGTGTCCCAGCCGCGCGCATCGACCTCGATGGCCACCGCATGGACCGACGTCAGCGCCTCCTGCCGGGCGCGCTCCTCCTCGCGCTCCCGTTCCGCCTGCCGCTCGGCCCGCTCGGCCTCCGCGCGCTCCGCCTCGGCGCGCTGCCAGGCGAAGCCCGCCACGATGGCGATCACGACCACGGCCGCCACGACGGCGGCGATGACGATCGGAGCGCGCCTGCGGGGCGAGGGCCCTGCGGCGGCGGGAGGGGTGACGGGGACGGAGGCGTCCGGAGGCGGGGCCGCGTCGGCGGGCACGGTCCAGGCGGCGGGCTGCGTCGCGCCGGCAGCCGGCATGTCCGCTGCCGCGGCGGGGCGCTCGGCATCGGCGGCAGTATCCGCGGAGGATGCTGCCGGGGAATCGGGGGGCTCCTGGGCTGCGACCTCCCCGGTGAGCGCGTCGTCCGCGGCGGGCGTGCCGTCGTCATGCGGCGTCCCGGGCTCCGGCGCGGCGCTCTCCCCGGTAGGCGCATCGGGCCCCACCTCGTCATGGTCGGACTCGGGAGACATGGGAGATGCCCTATCGGCCATGGGGACGTCATCGGAAGGCTCCGATGCATCGGCCGCGGGCATGCCGGCCGCAAGTCCGCGGCCGTCCGCTGACGCATCGGCCGCGGGCACGTCAGCCGCGGCTTCGGCTGCAGGTGCGGGCGCGGTCGGAACCGTCGCGGGCGCAGCCCCAACCGGCGCCGTCGCGGACGCGGCCTCGACCGGAGCCGTCGCGGGCGCGGGCGCGGCCTCGACCGGAGCCGGCTCGGGCTCCTGCCCCGCAGAGGCCCCCTCGTCCTCGATGACCACGGACTTCCCGCAGTAGGTGCAGAACTTGGAGTCGTCGGGCAGTCGCTTGCCGCAATGTCTGCAGAACATGGTGACCTCGCTTCCGGGGGTGCGCCCCGTCTGATCGCTTGCCGCGTGACCGGATTATCCTATGGCGGACAATCCGGACGCGCGCCCGGTCGGCAAAGGGGGTCTATAATTAGACGAACTGCAGCTCGGACAGGGTCGGCGCAATCGTCATGACCGGCGGAGCTCCTCGAAGGAGGCGATCTCGCTCAGGAACGCCTCCCCGAACTCGTCCGCCTTCCGCTCGCCGATCCCCGGCACCTCGAGCAGCTCCTCGCGGGTCGTCGGCCGCAGGCGGCACATGCCGCGCAGCGCCTTGTCCGAGGCGATCATGTAGGGGGCCCACTGGCGCTCGGCCGCGAAGGAGCGGCGCAGCTCGCGCAGGCGCTCGAACAGCTCCGCGTCGTCCCCCACATGCGGGCGGCGGCTGCGCGCCGAGCCCTCCTCCGCCGCCTCCTCGCGCAGCAGGTCCACCGCGCGGCGGACGCGCTCGGGCGACCGGCGGCGGGCGGCGCGGCGCTTCACGGTGAGCTCGAAGGGGTGCTCGGGGCTGTCCGCGAGCACCTCGACGGCGCGCGGACCGAGCCCCACGACCGGGAACTGCCCCTGGGACTGGACCAGGTACCCGCGGCCGATGAGCTGCGACACCACGTCCTTGATGCGGCCGGTCGGCTCGTGGGCGAGCGATCCGTAGCCGGCGGCCCCGTCCAGATGGAGGCTGCGGATCTTCTCCGTGTTGGCGCCGTGCAGGGCGTCGGCGACGAGGGTGCGTCCGAACCTCCCGCCCGTCGCCTGGACGAACAGGACCGCCTGGCGCGCGACCTCGGTCACGTCCTCCGTCTCGAACGCCCCCGTGCAGTTCCCGCAGTTGCCGCAGCCGTCCTGCGCGCCGCGGGCGGCGGGGGACTCCACGCCGAGGGCGCCCTCGTCGCCGAAATAGCGCAGGATGTAGGCGCGCAGGCAGCCCGTGGTCTCGCAGTACCCCTCCATGGCCGTGAGCAGGCGGTAGCGGTTCTGCCGTGCGCGCTCGCGCGCCTCCGGATCGGGCGCCTCGTCCGCAGCCCCCTCACCGTACTCCCGGTCGATGAGGAAGCGGCGCAGGCGGAAGTCGTTGCCGTTCCACAGAAGGTAGCAGCTTGCCGGGTCGCCGTCGCGGCCGGCGCGGCCGGCTTCCTGGTAGTAGGCCTCGATGCTCTCCGGCACGTTGTGGTGGATGACGTAGCGGACGTTGGGCTTGTCGATCCCCATCCCGAAGGCGTTGGTCGCCACGATGACCGGCGCCGCGTCGTCGATGAACGCCACCTGGTTCGCGGTGCGCTCGTCTGCCGACATGCCCGCGTGGTAGCGGCCCACGCGGATCCCGTGCGGCGCCAGCGCCCGGTCGAGCTGCAGGTAGAGCTCGTCGACGGCCTTGCGGGTCGAGCAGTACACGATGCCGCTCTCGTCCGCGTGGGAGATGGCGTAGTCGCGGATCCAGACCGCCTTGGCCTTATCGCCCATCTCCTCCGCCGCGAAGTAGAGGTTCTCCCGGTCGAACCCCGTGACCACCGTCTCGGGATCGCGCAGCCCGAGCATCGCGACGATGTCCGCGCGCACGCGCTCGGTCGCCGTAGCGGTGAAGGCGGCGAGGGGCGGGCGCACGGGCAGGGCGTCTATGAACTCGGAGATCTGCAGGTAGGAGGGGCGGAAGTCCTGCCCCCACTGCGAGACGCAGTGCGCCTCGTCGACTGCGACCAGCGGGATGCCGACGCCGCCCGGCGCGGCCGCCGCCTGCGCGAAGGCGATGAAGCGCGGGTCGGACAGGCGCTCGGGCGCCACGTACATGATCTGGTACCAACCCTCCGACGCGCGCTTGAGCACGGTGTTCTGCTGGCCGGGCGTGAGCGACGAGTTGAGGTAGCTGGGACGGGCGCCGGCGGCCTTGAGGGCGCGAACCTGATCGCCCATGAGCGAGACGAGCGGGCTCACCACCAGGGTGATCCCGGGCAGGGTGAGCGCGGGGACCTGGTAGCAGATGGATTTCCCCGCTCCGGTGGGCATGACGCCCAGCGCGTCCCGACCGGACAGGACCGCCTCCACCAGACGGTCCTGCCCCGGCCGGAAGGAGTCGTAGCCGAAGTACCTGCGCAACGCCTCGTGGGCCGCGCCCATCAGGTCCCGATCCATCGTCACCCCTTCGCCCCCTTCGTCTCGTGCGTGTGGATTATACGCCACCGGAAGGGCGCGCCCCGTCGCTGCGCCCCCCACGTCATGCCGCCGCTCCCCTGGGACCCGGACCGGGGGCGGGGTGCATGGTAGAATCGGCGCGACCTGCCCTCTCGCATCGCCGAAGGAGGACCCGTGGGCTCCACCGACACCATTTCCGACCGCGCGCTGCGGCTCGCCCGGCTCACCGTCGTGCGCCGCATCATCACCGCCCTCGCCGTGACGGCGTCCGCCCTGCTGCAGGCCTTCGTGATCCAGGCGTTCGTCAACCCCGCCGACCTGCTGCCGAGCGGCTTCACCGGCATCGCCGTGCTGCTCGACCGCATCACCGCGCTCGGCGGCGTCCGCATCGACACCTCGCTCGGCATGCTCGCCCTGAACATCCCCGTCGCCCTGCTGTGCTGGCGCAGCATCAGCCACCGCTTCGTGCTGTTCTCCATGATGCAGGTCGCCCTGTCATCGCTGTTCCTGCAGGTATGCGATTTCGCCCCGCTGCTCGACGACAAGATGCTGCTCGTCGTGTTCGGCGGCTTCCTGTCCGGCATCTCCATCGCGCTCGCGCTCAAGGCGGGGGCGTCCACGGGCGGCACCGACTTCATCGCGCTGCTCGTCTCCAACCGCACGGGCAAGACCATCTGGGGGTTCGTGTTCGCGGGAAACTGCATCGTCCTGGTCATCTTCGGCGCGCTGTTCGGCTGGGACAACGCCGCCTACGCCATCGTGTTCCAGTTCATCTCGACCAAGAGCATCGACAGCTTCTACCACCGCTACGACCGCGTCACCCTGCAGGTGACCACGCGCCGCGCGGACGAGATCATGCGCGCCTACATCGAGCGGTTCCAGCACGGCATCAGCTGCGCGGAGATCGTCGGCGGCTACAGCCGCGAGAAGATGTACCTGCTGCACGCGGTGATCTCGACCTACGAGTCGGCCGATGTGGTCAAGCTCATGCGCGAGATCGACCCCGGCGTGGTCATCAACGTGCTGAGGACCGACGACTTCATCGGGGGCTGGTGGCACGGCCATGTGGACGAGCCGGTGCCCATCGCCGTCCCCGACCCCGACAAGCTGCCCACGCGCTCCTCGGCCGCCCGCCGGCGCGGCTCGCTCATGTCGGACGACGGACGATAGCGGTGCGCCGGCGGGCAGCCAGCTCACCGCCGTGCCGCCCGGGTTCGCTACTTGCCCGCCTCGAGACCGAGCAAGGTCTTCCCGAGATCGGTCATCCTGAAAACAGGCGGACGCTGTGAAACCTTCACCAGTAAGCCCTCTGCTACCAGCTCGTCGAACGCCTTGCGGGCTGTCGGCTTGCTGACCCCCAACCATGATGCGACATCTGCCAAGCGCGTCTCGCGGAATGCGTCGAACACCTCCATCTGCGCAGCGTAAAACAGCACGTTGAGTGCCCGCTTGGAGATGCTCCATGGACGAGCGTCGATTCGCGCCTCAAGCTCATCGAGCAGCTGGCGCTTCTCCTCGAGGTCGGCGATGAGCTCCATCTGCGCCTCCGCAACCAGATCGAGCATCGTCATCACGAAATGGGTGCCTTCACCGCAATTCAGCTTTTTCTCCGCGGCATCGAAGGCACGGTAGTACGCACCTTTGTTTTCCGCGATAACCCGCGAAAGCGAGAGCACCGTGGGCTGGGAAAGGGGTCTGCTCAGATGAAGGGCGAGCAGATAGCGCCCCGTGCGCCCGTTTCCGTCGTAGAACGGATGGATGTACCCGAACAGGAAGTGACATAGGAGCGCGCTGTACGTCTCGGGTATCTCCTCACTCCTCGACAGCGCAAGCCACTGCGTCAGCATCTCCTCGATGCGCGACTCCGGGGACACGCCGACGTGGACAACCCTACCGAACCCGTTCTGCACAACGACCTGACCGCTCCGAAACAGGGAATCCCCCAACCGATTCTCTTCGGCAAGCGCGTCCATCACAACGGAATCGTAGATATCCCTGATATCCTGGAGCGTCTCAGGGGGCTCCGGCCCATCGGTGAGGCCAAGGTACAGCTTCGCGAACTCGAAGAACGGGGCGTGCCTGCCCTCGCCGCCCGCTGCGGGCATGGTGCTTTTCGCCTCCTCGAGCGCGCGCTCTATATCCCGGCGAGTGCTGTGAACGCCCTCGATCTCGTTGCTGTAAACCACTTCATCCAAGATGAGCGTACGAATATACGCGCCGAGAGCCGCAGTCGGGAGACTGCGCCATAGCTTGGAGACACGGCGTTCACGGCGGAGCACCCGCTCATTCAGCAGCGAGAGCTCCCGTGGAACGGCAAGGAACAGCTCGCCTGCATCCAGCTCGATGCCGGTGCGAAACGTCGACTCGCTTTCCAGCCGGCTTATCGCCAACTCCCGATGATGAGCATACCTGTCGGAGCTGGCATCGGCATGGAAGATCTTCTCGAGCGTCGGATACGCCATAGAGTCCCCCTTATGAGCGGTTTCTTCCGATAGCGCTTCGATTCCGTATTCTATCGGAAAAAAATCGCGATTTCTTTCCGATAGCTTATATCATTCACAACCTATCGGAAAGAATCTCGGATTCTTTCCGATAGGTTCGAATCGCAGTGCCGAACGGAAAACGGCGTGCGCAGGCACCCGGCCCACCGCCAGGCCACGGCAGGCAGCGGCAGCCACCGCGAAAGCGGGTAACTTGGGACCGGGCACCCGGTTGCCGCCGCTTACCGCACGGTCACCGTCCCCGCTCCACCGCCGCCCGGCACCCGCCGCGGGCGGGGCCGCGGCTAGTCGTCGTCCCCGCTGGGGCCGAGCTGCTCCAGGATCCGCAGCGCGGCGGCGACCACACCCGAGTTGTTCTCGCCCGCGTCCACGCCGCGGCCGAGCCCCGAGCCCGCTCCGGCGCCGGCGCGGCAGGGGACCGTGAACTTGCGCGTCTTGGGGTAGTTGATCGCCCCCAGGCTCGTACGCAGCTCGAACGCCACCGTCTTGGGCACATCGACCCCCTGGTACACCAGGCGCCCCTGCGTGAGCGACACGCTCTCCAGGCCCAGGCGCTCCGCGCGGATGCGGATGCGCGCGCGGTCGAACAGGTTCAGCGCCGCCAGCGGCAGCTCGCCGTACGCCTCCTCGCAGGCGCGCTGCTCCTCGTCCACCGCCGCCAGCTGGTCGGCCGCCGCGAGCTTGCGGTACACGAGCACGCGGCGGTCCACCGCGGGCAGGTACTCCTCGGAGAGGAAGAAGTCCGCCGGCAGGTTGATGGCGACGCCCGGCTGCTCGAGGTCCTCCCCCGCCTCGCCGCGCGCCTCCGCGACGGCCTGGCCGAGCATCTGGGTGAACAGGTCGAAGCCCACGTTCGACAGGTTGCCGTGCTGCTCGGCGCCCACGAGCGAGCCCGCTCCGCGGATCTCCAGATCGCGCATGGCGATGCGCATGCCGCTGCCGAGCTCCTGGAACTCGGACAGGGCGGTCAGGCGCTCGGTCGCCTCCTCGGTGAGGGGCACCTCCCCCGGGAACATGAAGTACGCGTACGCCTGCGTGGCGGAGCGCCCCACGCGCCCCTTGAGCTGGTAGAGCTGCGCTAAGCCGAGGCGCTGGGAGTCCTCGATGATGAGCATGTTGGTCCGCGGGTTGTCGATGCCGCTCTCGATGATGGTGGTCGCCACGAGCACGTCGATCTTCCCGCTCGAGAACTGCACCATCACGTCCTCGACCTCACGCGGGCTCATCTTGCCGTGCGCCACGCCCACGCGCGCCTCGGGGACCACGTCGTGCACGCGCTCGACGGCGTCGTCGATGGTCTTCACGCGGTTCGACACGTAGTACACCTGCCCGTGGCGGTCGAGCTCCAGCCGGATCGCTGCGGAGACGACGTCCGGGTCGTACTCGCCCACATGCACCGCCACCGGGCGGCGGCCCGTGGGCGGGGTGGTGATGAGGCTCATGTCGCGCACGCCCGAGATGGCCATCTGCATGGTGCGCGGGATGGGCGTCGCGGACAACGTCAGCACGTCGATCTGCTCGCGCAGGTTCTTGAGCTGCTCCTTGTGCTGCACGCCGAAGCGCTGCTCCTCGTCGATGATGACGAGGCCCAGGTCGTGCGGGTTCACATCGGCCGACAGCAGGCGGTGCGTGCCCACGAGCACGTCGACGCGCCCCTCGGCGAACGCGGCGAGCGCGCGCTTCTGCTGCGCGGGGGTGCGGAAGCGCGACAGCACCTCGACCTCGACGCCGAACGGCGCGAACCGCTCGAAGAAGGTCTCGAAGTGCTGCTGGGCGAGAATGGTGGTGGGGCACAGCACCATCACCTGGCGCCCGCCGTCCACGCACTTGAAGGCCGCGCGCAGCGCCACCTCGGTCTTGCCGAAGCCGACGTCGCCGCACAGCAGCCGGTCCATGGGCTTGGGAGCCTCCATGTCGGCCTTGATGTCGGCGATGGCGTCGAGCTGGTCGCGCGTCGGCTCGTAGGGGAAGCTCTCCTCCATCTCGATCTGCTCGGGGGTGTCCGGCCCGAAGGCGAATCCCGTGATGGAGCTGCGGCGCGTGTAGAGGTCCACGAGGTCGAACGCGAGCTTCTTGGCGCTCTTGCGCGCCTTGTTGGTGGCGCGGGTCCAGTCGGCGGTGTTCAGGCGCGTGAGGCGCGGGTTCTCCCCGTCGGGGCCCACGTAGCGCGTGATGCGGTCGACCTGCTCCAGGGGGACGTACAGCTTGTCGCCGCCGGCGTACTCCAGAAGGAAGTAGTCGCGCTCGCGCCCGGCGACCTCCTGGCGGACGATCTCGGCGAACAGGGCGATGCCGTGCGTGGCGTGGACCACGTAGTCGCCCGGCTTGAAGGGGAAGGTCACCTCCGTGATGTCCACGCGACGGCGCGCGCGGGCGCGCTTGGCGTCCATGCGCGCGTTGAGGTCGGCGAGCGAGAACACGGCGAGATGCGCCTCGGGCACCACCACGCCCGAGGGGATCGGCACGTCGACGAAGGTCACGCGGCCGCGGGTGATCGTGGGGACGGCGATCGCGCCGCCCTCCTCGAGGCCGCGCGCGTTCAGGCGGTCGATGTCGCGCTTGAGCAGGGCGACCTCCACGCGCGCGTCCCCCGCCACGGCGCCCGCGTTCTCCGGCGCCGCCTGCAGCGACTCCTCGAAGGGGATGGACGCGTCGGTGAACGACAGCTCCATGGACTCGCGCGCGCCGCGGTCCGGGATGGCGAAGACGCAGGCGTAGCGGTTGCTCACCACCTCCTGCACGCGCGAGATGAACCGGTTGTCGGAGCCCGCGAGCGAGGGCTGCTCGATCTTCAGCTCGGCGGTCACCGCGCCGCCCGCGCGGATGATGGACACGTAGTTCAGGCGCTGCTGCCGGCCGAAGTCGAGCTGCTGGGGACGCACGTAGAGGCCGTCGAGGCGGGACACCTTCGCCTCGCCCGCACGGCGCTCCAGGTCCTCGTAGGCGCGGGCGCAGTCGTCGAACAGGCTGCGGGGCTCGGAGAGCACCACGAGGGTGTCGGAGCTCACGTGGGCGAGCGGGCTGCCCGTCGATTCGTACATGAGCGGCATGAAGCGGTCGAGCTCGGGCGTGACGATGCGCGCCTTCACCATCTCGAGCATGGCGGCGAGCTCGGTGTCGTTCTGCGCGGGGGCGTAGAGCGCGGCGGAGATGCGGCGGACGGCGTCGTCGGTCAGCGCGAGCTCGCGGACGGGGAAGATCTCGACCGATTCGTCGTCGCCGATGGTCTGCCCGGTGGAGGCCACCATGCGGCGGATCCGGTCGATCTCGTCGCCGAAGAACTCGATGCGCACCGGCGCGGTCGCCTGCGCGGGGTAGACGTCGACCGTGTCGCCGTGCACGCGGAACAGCCCCGGGGCGTCGGCGGCGTCGGCGTTGGAGTACCCCATGCCGATGAGCCGTGCCGGCACCTCCTCGAACGGCACCTCCTCGCCGACGGAGAACACGGTCGAGGCCCAGTAGCGGCTCTCGCGCGGCGGGACGCAGCGCAGCAGGGCGCGGGCGGACGAGACCACGATGCACACCTCGCCGCGCGCGAGGCGGCCGAGCGCGGCACAGCGGGCGGCGACCACGGCGTCGTCCGGCTGGGTGTCCTTCCAGGGGTAGTCGGCGCGCTCGGGGAAGCGCGCCACATGGGCGGCGCCGACATAGGCGGCCAGCGAGCGCGCGGCGCGGTCGGCGGCGTCCTCCCCCGAGACGATGTAGACCGTGGGGCGCGGGGCGCGCGCGAACTGCGCGGCGAGCATGAGCGTGCGGCCGGATTGCGACACGGCCAGCGTGGCGTCCTCCCCCGCCGTCAGCGCGGACTCGACGGTCTGGAAGGCGTCGGAGGTATGGAGCTGCGCGGCAATGCGGTGTATGAGCATGCATGTCTCCCGTCCGTGGGAAAAAAGTGACAGGCACCTTTTTCCCACGCCTGGTGATGCGAATCGTCTATCGCCCGCTATCGTACCTCACGAGGCTCCGACGGACATCGCGCCCGGCCTCATTCCACATCAGGCGCGGCCGGTCGCGGCCAGATGGTAGCGGCGCTCGTAGCGGCGGGCGAACAGCAGCAGCAGCGCCACGGCCACCACCGAGAACGGCACGCCCGCCAGGCCGATCCAGTTGTAGGCGGCGCCGGTGTTCAGCACCATCTGCCCCACCTGGGCCCCGATCGCGTTCCCGCCGTTGAAGGCGATCTGCACGCACACGCCGCCCAGAAGCTCGCCCCCGCCCTGGCCGACCTCGACCATGAGGATCTGCTGGGGGCTGGACACGAAGAACAGGCCGACGGAGACGACGAACATCAGCGCGGCGCACAGCACCGAGCCGCGGCCGAACAGGAAGACAAGCAGCAGCGCGACGCCCGCGAGGCTCTGGCCCGCCGCCGCGGCGACGCCGGGGCTCTTGAGGTCCGCGGCCCGCCCGCCGAGCGTGGAGCCCACGACCATGCCCGCACCTGCGAGCACCAGAAGCATCGGGACCGCAGCCTCGGCGAACCCGCCCATATGCTGCAGCCAGGGGGAGACGTAGCTCCACCAGCAGAAAATCCCCGTGTTGCCGAGCAGCACGGCGGCAAGGATGAGCCAGGGGCCGGGCGCCTTGAGGAAGGCGAACTGACCGGCGAGCCCCGCGTCGGGGATGGCGTCGAGCGCGGGCACGAACCGCCAGATGAGGACGGCGGCGAGCACGGCCCAGGCGGTCGCGAACACGAAGGGCGCGTGCCACGAGAAGGCGGTGGCGAGCAGGGTGCCCGCAGGCACGCCCACCATGTTCGCCACGGTCTGCCCGAGCACCATGGTCGCCACCGCCTGGCCCTCGCGGCCGGGGTCGGCGAGCATCTTGGATGCCAGGGTCGCGGTGCCGAAGAACGCCCCGTGCGGCAGGCCGGCGATGAAGCGGCCGGCGAGCAGCATCGCCGGATCGCCCGACAGCGCCGACACCGCGTTGCCCACGGCGCAGATGGCCATGAACCCGATGATGAGCGTGCGCGGCGGGACGCGGCGGCCCACGACGAGCATCGTCGCGCCGGCGCACACGCCCACCGCGTACGCCGTGATGAAGTTGCCGGCCCAGGCGACGCTCACGTCGACGCCCTGGGCGACGACGGGCAGGATGCCCATCATCACGAACTCGGCGAACCCCAGGACGAACGCCCCCATGGCGAGTGCGATCAGGCTCTTCTTCACAGGCCGACCCTTTCTCCGCAGCCGGGCCCGGCGCAGGCGCGCCGCGGGCCCTCCCCCGACACGGGCCGACGGCACCCCGGGGAGGCGCCGTCGGCCCGAGAACTTGAAACCAAGCGATAGTAGCACCGCGCCCGGCGCATGGGCCGGACGCGCGCGCGTTCATGAAAAGTTTGCCCCCCTGCGCGCGCCGGCGCCCGAGGGGCCGCGTCGCCGGGGGCCGCAACGCCCCCTACACGCACCGGCGCCCGGACCGCCTCCGCGGCGGCCGCGGCCCCTACGCCATCGAGATCCGCCAGGTGGCGAAGGCGCACAGCGCGCCGAGCGCGCACACCACGAGGGCGCCGGACAGGTCGGCGAGCATGCCGCCGAGGCGGCGCTCGGCCTTCCACGCCGTGAGCTCGCCGCTGACGCGGCGCCAGATGCGCCACAGCACGAGCGCGCACCCGACCACGCCGACGGCGTTCTGCAGCATCAGCTCGCCGCAGATGAGGCCGATGAGGTTCGCGGCGGCGTACCCGCCGTCCCCCGCGAGGTAGTGCTCGCGCACGAACTTGAGCAGCCAGGCGATGAGCGGCTGGCACATGGCCGAGATGAACGACACGGTGAGCGTGGGGTTCTGCGCCATGGCCTCGCGCAGGCCGTCCATGGTCCCGCCGCCGGCCAGCCATACGTACCCGATCATCGCCACGGGCACCACCACGAGGACGACCTGCACGGTCGTGAAGAACTTGCCCGTACGGCGCTCGTACTTGGACTGGGGGCGCGCACGGCGCTCGGAGCGCGGCTCCGTCGCCTTCGCCACCGCCGTCACCTCGCGGTCGGCATCGAGCTTCGTCCCGCGTGCAGCCGCCTGAGCCCGACTCGTCTTCGCCATGGTGTCCCCTTTCGCGGGCGGTCCTTCGTCGTCTTGGGAAGATTCCCGTTCATTCTGCCAGATGCGCGCCGTCCGTGACGCGCCCATCTGGCAGGGTGAGCAGGATTCGCCCCTCGTTCCGCGCGCGCCCGCAGCGGGAAAGCGCCGCGGGCGCGCGCAGAGGGGCGGAAAGGCGCCGGGGGATGCCGATCCGGTCATCCCCTGCGCGCCCTTCCGCGCAAAGGCTTAGTGCAGCTCGGGCCAGTACCCCTTGTTGGCCTCGATCAGGTCGTCGAGGATGAGCTTGGCGACCTTGGCGGACGGCACGGTCGCGGACAGCGACAGCGCCTGCCACAGCTTCTGGTAGCTCCCTTCGACCCAGGCCTGGACGACGAGCTTCTCGACGGAGACCTGCTGCTCGAGCATGCCCTTCTGCCACTGCGGCACCTGGCCCTGGCAGATCTTCTCATAGCCGTTCTTGCCCACGATGCAGGGCACCTCGACCATGGCGGTCGGGTCGAAGTTCGACACCGCGCCGTCGTTGGGGACGATGAGCAGGAAGCGCTCCATCGTGTTCTCCGCCAGCGCGCAGGCGAGGTCGACGATGTAGGTCGCGTGCGCATCGGCCTCGAAGCCGCAGCCCTCGGCGGTGCCCTTCTCGATCACCTCGCGGCAGGCCCCGAACACGCGCTTCTCGCGGCCGTCCATGACCTCGTTGGCGCGGGTGTAGTTCGGGTCGCTCGTCTCCACCACATAATCGGGGAAGATGTAGTACTTGAGGTAGGTGTTGGGGATGGTGTCGGGGTCGAGGGCGTAGACGTCCTTGGCCTTGCCGAAGGTGTGGATCCAGGACTCGTCGATGTGCTGCTCCTGGCCCGGCTCATGGGTGATGCCGTCGAGGTAGCCGTTCTTGGCCATGTGCTTTTTGATCTCGGGCATAAGGTCGTTTCCGTCCTTATCGTAGATCTTGGTGAACCAGCCGTAGTGGTTCAGGCCGTAGTAGCTGTACTGCAGCTCGCGACGGTCCTTGATGCCGCACATGACGGCCATCTTGTCCATGAGGTCGATGGGCATGTCGCAGATGTTGATGATCTTGGAGTTCGGGCGCAGCACGCGGCAGGCCTCGGCGACGATGGCCGCCGGGTTGGAGTAGTTGAGCATCCACGCGTCGGGGCTCCACTTCTCCATGTAGTCAAGGATCTCGATGACGCCGCCGATGGAGCGCATGCCGTAGGCGATGCCGCCGGGGCCGCAGGTCTCCTGGCCGAGCACGCCGTACTTCAGCGGGATCTTCTCATCCTTCTCGCGCATGGCGTACTTGCCGACGCGGATGTGGGCGAGCACGAAGTCGATGCCGGTGAAGGCGGTCTCGGGATCGGTGGTGTAGTTGAACTCGATCTCGGGGGCGTTCTCGCGGAAGTAGATCTCGCAGGCCTTCGCCACGATCTCCTGGCGCTCGGCGTCGTTGTCGTAGAAGGTGATCTTGTTCACCGGGAAGCGGTCGTGCTCCTCGAGCAGCATGAGCGCGATGCCCGGTGTGAAGGTGGAGCCGCCGCCGGCGATGGTGACTGCATACGACTTCTTGGACATAGTGTCAGTCCTCCTTGGGTTCCGGTCGCTCGAAATGCCGTTGCTCGTCGATGCGACCGATTCGACGGGCCGGTTGCTTGCGTTGGGAGCGAACGGGACGGCCGGGGTTTCGCAGTTGACCGTCCCGTCCGACGGAGGGGCACGGGCCCCGGTTACAGGAGCTTCTCGAACTCGTCGCGGACCTTGGGCACCTTGAGGCCGATGATGACCTGGACGGACTTGCCCTTCTTCATGCATCCGCTCGTGCCGATGCTCTTGAAGTCGGCGTCCTCACCCACGCGGGTCTCGTCGATCACGTTGACGCGCAGGCGGGTCACGCAGTTGGTCACGTCGACGATGTTGTCGGAGCCGCCCAGCAGCTCCAGGCACGCGGCGGCGGTCACGGCATAGGGGTTCTCCTCGGCGACCGCGGTGTCACCGGCGGCCAGCGCCTCGGCGGCACCACCCTGCTTGGCGGCGCGGTACTCGGCCTTGCTGCGGAACTTGATCTCCTCCTCGTCGTCCTCGCGACCGGGGGTCTTGAAGTCGAACTTCAGGATGAGCGTACGGAACACGATGAACCAGATGCCGGTGAAGACCAGACCGACGACAAGGCCCATGAGGTAGGTCGTCCAGTGGTTGGCCCACAGAGGGATGAGGTTCAGCGAGCTGATCTCGATGAGGCCGCCGGCGAAGACGCCCACCACGCCGACCGCGTTCATGGCGGTGGCGAGCGTGGCGGCAAGCACGCAGTGGACGATAAACAGCGCGGGTGCGATGAACAGGAACGTGAACTCGATGGGCTCGGTGACGCCGCAGAAGATGGCGGTGAGGGTGATCGGGATCAGCAGGCCCAGCAGCTCCTGGCGCTTCTCGGGCTTCGCGGTGGCGTAGAAGGCCAGCGCGATGCCGGGGCAGCCGAACATCTTGGACCACGTGGAGCACGTGAAGGCAGCATACGGAGCAAGCTCGGTAAGCGGCGCGGAGGAAGCGGCGATCTCGGGCAGCTGCTTGGCGAAGGCCGCGTAGATACCGCCGTTCACCACGGCGTTATCGTAGTAGAACGGGCTGTACAGCAGGTGGTGCAGGCCGAACGGGATGAGCGCGCGCTCCAGGAAGGCGAAGATCCACACACCGGGCAGGCCGACCGTGGCCACGAACCCCTGGAAGGCGCGGATGCCGTCCTGAACGTGCGGCCACACCAGGCAGGCGACGAGCGCGGTGGGCAGCATCACGAAGAACGCGATCATGTAGACGAACGTGGATCCCGAGAAGACGCCGAGCCATTCGGGCAACTCGAAATCGAAGAACTTGTTGTGCAGCGCGATGACGATACCGGAGATGGCGAGCGCGCCGATCATGCCCATATCGAGCGTCTTGATGCTCGCGACCATGGCAAGACCCGAGGAACCGCCGACCTCAGCGGAGAAGTCGACGCCGAAGGTCGGCCCCCACTGGGAGAGCATCGTGGAGACGAAATAGTTGAAGGTGAGGTAGGCCACGAGCACTTCCATGCAGCAGCGCGCGTTCTGCTTGTTGGCCAGACCGATGGGCAGCGAGACCGCGAACAGCAGCGGGAGCTGGTTGAACACCGTCCAACCGCCCTGCAGGATCACGTTCCAAACGCCGTACCACAACGTATCGGGAGCCGCCAGTGAGCCGAAGATGACCTCGGTGGTGAACAGCGTGCCGAGGCCGATCACCACGCCAGCGAACGCGAAGAGAAGCACCGGCGTGAACATCGCTCCGCCGAACTTCTGGATCTTTTGCATCATGAGCGGGCTTCCTCCTTTCCTGTACGAGTCGTCCGGACAGGCGAACCCGGACGTCTTCCTCTGACGATAACCTGCATCCCCCCTGCTCAGACACGCAGCCGGCTATAACGTGCCAAACATGTTCGTACAAGTTATGGCCATAGTATGCTTTTCTTGTTCGTACAAGTCTAGGCTCAACGGGGAACGCCCCGCGAACGGTCGGATTTCTCCGGTGAGCGTTTATCTTGTTCGTACAAGTTTGGTAGGTATTCGCGCTGCTCGATAGGGGCGCATCGCCGACGAGGGAGCGACGAACGGGGGCTCCGCCCGTTCATTTTCCAGATCATGGTAGAAAAACACCGTTTGGGGGAGGGTCGCTCGGCGCGCCGTCCCGACACATGCTGACGTCTTGTCTGCTTTGGATGATATGTCCGCTACAGACGCGCCGGTTCTCGATCCGGTACGCCCTCGGCGGCCCGATTCTGCCGTCCGGGAAGCCGGTTCGCGCCCGGGAAGCGGGAAAACCGCCTCCGACCGACGGATGCCCCTCCCCCAAACGGCGATTCTCTGCCTTGCTCGGAAAAACGAACGTACAGTCTCCGGAGATCCGGCGGAAACGACCCGGAGCTACCCCGCCTGACGCCGCAGCGCGGTCTCGTGATAGGCGAAGAAGCCCGGGCGCTGGCGCGACACGGTGTATTCGATCATGACGCCGTCCGCGTCGAAGGTATGCGACCGCATGACGCCCACGGCGTTGAACTCGCCGAGGTCGATGTACTTGTAGTCGCTCTCCGTCGCCGCCTCCACGGTTATGGTGCGCTTGCTCGTCCCGATCTTCATGCCGAGCTCGCCTTCCAGGTAGGCGTAGACCGAGTCGGAGATGATATCGAGCGTGAGCCCGGGCACCTCCTCGGACAGGTAGAAGCTCTCATCGGTCGAGATGCGCATGCCGTCCGCGCGGCGCGCGCGCATGATATGGGTGAGGCTGCTCCCCACGGCGAAACCCGTCATCTCCGCGAGCTCGTCGTCGGCGACGATCTCCTCGAGCAGCACGGCATCGGTATGGGGTGTGAACTTCAGACGGGCGGCGAGCTCGTTGAACGTCTCCAGGCCGTTGTAGCCGCTGATATCGTGCAGAACGGGGTTACGGATCACGCGGACGCCCTTACCCTGCTGGGACTGGACGTACCCGTCCTCCGCGAGCATGCGCAGCGCACGGCGCACGGAGCTGCGCGAGCATCCGAACCGGACGGTGAGCTCAGCCTCAGAGGGCAGGAACGATTGGTACGCGAAGGTCCCGTCCTCGATGTTCCCCTTGAGGGCGCGATAGATATCCTGAAATACAGACTTGGGCATGAATCCACCTATTCGAACAACTTGTTCTCCCCAGTATACCCCGTCGGCATATCGAACCGATCGCCCACCCTGCGGAACCAGTTGCGAAACGGCGCCTTCAACCCGATCGAACATGCAGCGGCAGCACGCCCCGGCATGATCGGGCCCCTGCAGACGACGCGCCGCCGAATCGGCAGGACGGCATGAGCCGGAGCGCCGCCGAATCGTCAGGGCGGCGCGAGCCGGAGCGCCGCCGACTCGGTGAAGCCCCTGGGCGGATGAGCCCTTTTCCGTTTCCCGGAAAGCGGCCGGACGAGTCGTCCGGGCACACCTATGCGGACTCGGCCCGCACGCTGGGGCAGATGTCCGCAAGCGGGCACTCCCCGCACCGCGGCCGGCGCGCGTCGCAAATCTCCCTGCCCAGCATGATCCACTGATGGTTGACGTCGTTCCAGTACTCGCGCGGCAGGATCTTGAGCAGATCCCGCTCGGTCTTAAGCGGCTCCTTCTCATGCGTCTTGGGCGAGAGCTTGAGCCGGTGCGCGATGCGGTTCACATGCGTGTCGACCGCGATGCCCTCCACGATGCCGTACCCGACGTTCAGCACGATGTTGGCGGTCTTGCGCCCGACGCCCGGAAGCTTCACGAGCTCCTTCATATCCGCGGGGACCTGCCCGCCGTAGTCCGCCGCGATCATCTGGGCGCACTCGACGCAGTGCTTCGCCTTGGTCTTGTAGAACCCCAGGGACTTGATGACCTCGGCGATCTCGGCCGGGGTCGCCCCCGCCATGGCCTCCGGCGTGGGCCAGCGGCGGAAGAGCTCCGGCGTCACCTTGTTCACCTGGGCATCCGTGGTCTGCGCGGACAGCAGGACCGAGATGACCAGCCTGAACGGGTTCTCGTGGTCCAGGAAGCACTCGACCGGGCCGTAGCGCTCGTTCAGGCGCCGGCACACCTCGATCGCGCGCTCGCGCTTCGCGGCATTCGTCTCTCGTGGCATTATGCGTCCTCCCCGTTCAGATCATCTGCCGACCCGTCGCGGTCGGCGCCATCGACCTCCGCGTCGCCTCCCCGTGCGCCGGAAGCGGTTCCAGCGGATGCCGTGCCTTCGGCCCCCGCGTGATGCCCGCGCGCGTCGTCAGGTGACGAGCCGTCCGCGCCGCCCGCTTCCCCGATGCCGAGAGCGTCGGCCGGAAACGGCAACGGGCCCTCGTCCAGCACATCGACCTGCAGGGGCGCCGCGCCCTCGCCGAGGATGCGGGCGAGCTCGTCCTCGTCCCCCATCGCGGTCACGGAGCGCAGGCGCCGCTCGATCGCACGGGTGCGCGTGGTCATGAGGGTCTCCACCGTGTTCCCGGCGCGGTTGATCTGGTCGTAGGCCTTCTGCAGCGCGGCCTGGTACCGCGGGAGCTCGGCCTTGACCGCCGAGAGGACCTTCTGGATCTCGTCCGCCCGGCGCTGGAAGGCGAAGCTCTGGTAGCTCATCTGCAGGCTGCTCAGGATCGCCGCCATGGTGGACGGCCCCGCGACGCTCACCTGGTGGTCGCGCTGCAGGCCCTCGACGAGCCCCGGCATGTCCACCACCTCGGCGTACAGGCCCTCGAACGGCAGGAACATGATGGCGAAGTTCGTGGTCTGCGGTACCGAGAGGTACTTCTCGGAGATGTCCCTCGCCTCCGCCCTGATGCGCTGCTCGAGCTGCCTTCGCGCGGCGGCGACCGCATCGGCGTCCCCCGTGTCGATTGCGGCGCGCAGGTGCTCGTAGGCGTCCCCGGGGAACTTGGCGTCGATGGGCAGGAGGACCGGCTCGCCGCCCTCGACGGGGATCCTCACCGCGTACTCGACGCGCTCCGAGCTCCCCGGCTTGGTGACCGCGTTCTGCACGTACTGCTCGGGAGCGAGGATATCGGCCAGGATCGCGCCCAGCTGGACCTCGCCCAGGATGCCGCGCGTCTTGACGTTGCCGAGGACGCGCTTGAGGTCCCCCACGCCCGCGGCGA
The DNA here is from genome assembly GCA_019117005.1 of Candidatus Collinsella stercoripullorum. Taxonomy (GTDB): domain Bacteria; phylum Actinomycetota; class Coriobacteriia; order Coriobacteriales; family Coriobacteriaceae; genus Collinsella; species Collinsella stercoripullorum. The sequence goes on from DXAO01000026.1 coordinate 46,303, forward strand.
TCCCCTGCATGTCGCCGAGGCCCTTGTAGACCGCCTCGAGCTGGTCGCTCACCTGCTTGAACGACTGCGACAGACGGCTGTCCAGGGTGCGCTGGAGCTTCTCGTCGACGGTGGCGCGCATGCGGTCGAGCTGCCGCTCGTTATCGGAGCGGATCGCCCCCAGCTGGCGCTCCACCGCGGTGCGCACCTCTCCCAGGCGCACGTCGGAGACCTCGCGGCTCTGCTCGAGCTGGGCGGCGAGCTCCCGGCGCAGCTCGTCCATCTTGGCGGAGGCGCGGCCGAACTCGCGGCCGAGCGCCTCGTGCCGCTCGCGGTCGAGCGCCGCCGCCCCGGACGCGTGCTGGGTCAGCGCAGCCACGGAGGCGCCCATCCGGGAGAGCGCCCCGCCGAGCGCATCGAGCGATGCGGAGGCGCGCGCCAGCTCCTCGCGCGCCTCGCGCAGCTCCGCCCCGTGCTCGCGCTGAGCGCGCAGGAGCCTGAGCATGAGCAGGAGGGCGGCGACGGAGCACCCTGCGGCGAGGGCGGCGATCGCGATGGCTGTCGTCAGCATGAGCTCCATGTGGCCCCTTCCGTACCGTTCGTCACGACGGCGCCGTCCGCGGGGACGGCGCTCGGCGGCGCGCGCCGGGTCGCGCCGGACAGGACCCGCCGGCTTCCCCCGGGCCGGACCCGCCGGCCGCCACACGCGCGCCCATGGCCGCCATTATAGTATGAGGCCCGACGCCATCCCCTGCAGCCAGCCGTGCACGCGCTCCCACATGGCGGCGAGAAGACCGGCGACCTCCTCGGGGGACGCCCCGCTCAGGATGCAGGTCAGCACGTAGGATGCCAGGAACGCAGCGACCAGGACGACCGGGACCAGCGCGGCGACGCCGAGGGCCCTCAGCGCGCCCAGCCGCCGGCGACGGCGCGCGCGGCGCCTTCCGTAGGCGATCTCCTCGCGGTACGCCTCGCGCCCGATCTCCCCGGCATCGTACCCGGAGCGCGCGGGGGACGCAGGCGATGGCACACGGGCCTCATCGACCGCGCCCGCCCCGCCGCCGAACGGCCCCCGCCGGACACGCGGGCGGCGCCGGAGCCCGAAGCCCGACGGCTCGTCCAGATCGTCGCCGAAGACGCGCATGAGGGAGGAGGGGCGCGGCGACCCCGCCGCGAGGCGGTCCCCCGGCGGACGCGAGAAGCGGTCCGGCGCGTGCTGGGCGGACTCGATAAACAGGTTCATGGTGCAAGCCTCCGTTCAGGGGCGTGCACGAAAGAGGGTGGGTCCATTCTGAAGGGCCGCCCCGCACCCGTCAAGGCCGGTGCGCGGTCGCGTGCCCCGCCGCGCGCTACGCGGCTCGCTGCGCATCGAGCACGCGGCGGATCAGCTCGTCTACCTCGAAATCGAACAGACCGCCCGCCGGCAGCTGCGCGACGACGGCGCCCTCGGCCTCCGGATGCCCCCGGCGCGCGAGCTCGCCGCGCACATAGGCGGCGGGGTCGGCCAGGCGCGCCCGGGGATCGGCCGTGACCTGCCACAGGTCCGTCGCGTAGAGCCACCAGGTGCGGGCGAGGTGGTCGACCACCGCACGGGCGCACGGCGCCACCGCGGCGGCGACGGAATCGGTCAGGTCGCTCGCGACCGTGGTGCCCACCTGGACGCCGAAGCACTGGGCCCCCGCGCACGCGGTCCCCATGAAGCGGGCCCGCTCCCAGATGTCGATCAGTCGCTCCTCGTGGAGCGGCACGAGCCCCGCCTGGGCGAGGTCCTCGACCGTGAGCGGCAGGAGGGCGCCCGCCTCCGCCCCCGTCCCGTCGACCGCGCCGACCATGACGGCGCCCTCGCACGCCATGAGGTCGCTCACCACCGTGAGGCCGAGCGCCATGCGGTCAACCACCTCGACGCCCGCGGGGAACATGTAGCGCTCCCGCAGATACCGCGCGACGGCGGGTCCGAACCCGTCGTCGCCGCGAAACCCGTTGCCCACGCAGATGATCGAGACCCTCATAGCTCCGCCCCTTCGTAATGCTGCCAATATGGACAAATGTACGAAGGCAGGCGGGCGGGCGCAAGAACGGGGGACGTCCTTTCGCCCCACCGGTCGCCAGACGTCGGCAGCTGACGGGAACGCGGGGGTCCGGGTGCCCGCCTCACCGGCATCCGACGGGGACGCGGGGGTCCAGGTGCCCGACGCGCCGGCATCCGACGGGGCACGGGCCCCGACGCCGGGGGCCCGACGCGGCCACGGGCCCAGACGTGCCGGCATCCGACGCGGCCACGAGCCCAGACGCGCCAGCACCCGGCGGCGATCCGAACCCCGCCGCACCGACAACCCGTGGCGTCACAGGACGCCTCCGAACTCGCCGCGCCTCCGCGCCCGCCGCGTCCCCGAACCCGCCGCGTAACAGGAAACGGCCGCCCGCGGATGCGGACGGCCGTCGACAGCGAGGTGGGAACGGCGCCTAGTAGTTGACGACGTGCTCCTCGAAGTAGCTCTGCGGGTGGTTGCACACGGGGCACAGCTGCGGGGCGGTGGGGCCGACGTGCAGGTGGCCGCAGTTGCCGCACTTCCACACCTTGACGCCCTCGCGGGTGAAGACCTCGCCCTTCTCCACGCGCTCGGCGAGCTTGAGATAGCGCTCCTCGTGAGCCTTCTCGACGGCGCCGACGCCGCGGAACTTGGCGGCGATCTCCTTGAAGCCCTCCTCGTCCGCGGTCTTGGCGAACTCGTCGTACATGGTGGTCCACTCGTAGTTCTCACCGGCGGCGGCGTCCTTCAGGTTGGTGAGGGTGTCGGGCACCTCGCCGCCGTGCAGGTACTTGAACCAGAGCTTCGCATGCTCGGACTCGTTCAGGGCGGTCTCCATGAAGATGTTGGAGATCTGGACGTAACCGTCCTTCTTGGCCTTGGAGGAGTAGTAGCGGTACTTGGTGTGGGCCTGGGACTCGCCGGCGAAGGCGGTCTCGAGGTTCTTCTTGGTCTGGGAGTTCTCGAAGTCCATTGGTGTTCCTCCTTGCGTGTCGTAGCCACCGGGCGTTCGCGCTCGGTGACCTTATTGTAAATGATTCCTAATAAGAAACCATCTACCCTACCGGTTCTATACCCAACTCCACCGTCGCTACATACCGCGTCACCCATGGCAAACGGCAGACGGTCTCCACGCAGGCGCCTCGGCGGGATGCGCGGGCCTTCCACGCGGACGCTCAAGCGGGATGTCCGAGACGGGGCCGCCGGGCAGACCGGCAGCGCTCCTCGCAGCGCGAAGCATCTGCGTGCGCGCATACCGTTGTTTACCGGAAGACAGGAAGCTCCCCGCGCGGAGCGCCCGTATCAGGCGATCGACCAGGTCCCGTCGGCTTCGCGCGCGAACCCCTCCCGCACGAGATCAGCCAGGATGGACGAGACGGTCTCGGCGGGCACCGCATCGCGGCCCGCAGCGCGCTCGAGGCCGTCAACCCCGTCGCGGACCTCCTCGAGCGTGAGCCCCGCCGCGCCGGCGGACTGGGCATCGAGCAGCATGCGCACGATGTGGGCGCGCTTCTGGCGCCGCGAGCCCTCGAAGCGCGACTGGCGCGTGTACGAGCTGGACCGACGCGACGGGTTCGGCACGGCCCGCTTCAGCCACGCGCCGTAATCCAGCATGGCGTAATACCAGGACCGGGGCGTGTCGTCGGCGTCCTGCGGGACGGCGAACAGGGAGGGCTCGGCGTCGGCTACCCCCTCCCCCCGCGCGGCTCCGGGAGCATCCGGGCACGTGGCGCGGACGAGCGGCGTCAGCTCGCGGTCGGGGACGCCCGGGACGTCCGGGAAGAGATGATGCAGCATCACGGCGCGCACGTTGGTCTCGAGGTAGACCCCGGGGAGGTCGAAGGCGAAGGCCCGGATGCCCTGAGCCGTGGCGGGCCCGATCCCCGGCAGCGCCTTGAGCTCGTCGGCGTCCTGCGGGAACACGCCGTCGCGATCGCGCGTCACCGCCTCGGCGGCGGCCTTCAAGGCGAGCGCCCTGCGGTTGTAGCCCATCCCCTGCCATGCGGCCAGCACCTCGGAGGTCGGTGCGGCCGCGAGCGACTCGACGGTCGGGAAGCGCTCCAGCCACTCCGGCCATCGCGTGAGCACGCGGGCGACCTGGGTCTGCTGCAGCATCACCTCGGACAGCCAGATCCCGTACGGGTCACGCGTGCGGCGCCACGGGAGGTCCCGGTAGCGTTCTGCCCCCTCGCGGCGCACCAGCATGCGGAACTGCTCGATATCGGGCACATGGGCTCCTTGTCGACGGAAGACGGGGCGCTCGCCCCGCGCGGAATCGAAATAACGGCTAGGCGGTCTTCCCGCACCCTTCGCACGATACGTAGGACGTGAAGGCCGAGCGGTCCGCGAACTTCGGGTCGACCGCGGGCGCGCGCCTGCAGTTGACGACGTCATCCAGCGTGACCGAGTCCAGATAGCTGTTGACGAGCGCCTGGGTTCCCGCCCAGATGGGGTGATAGCAGCACTCCGGCTGCCGGTAGCACGCCCCCTCCGGCGTCATGCAGTCGTTCATGATGAGCGGCCCTTGGACCGCCTCGACGATCTGCCTGATGGTCACCTGCGCCGGATTGACCTTGAGCCGCATGCCGCCGCGGACGCCGCGCAGGCTCTCGATGATGCCCGCTTGGACGAGCCCGTGCTGGATGGAGCGCGCGAAGGAATAGGGGACGCCCACCTCCTCGGCGGCGGTCCGGACGGACAGCAGGCTCCCCGGATCCTTCGCCAGCATGGAGAGCATGCGGAGCGCGTAATCGGTCTTCCTGGAGATGTCCATCTCTACTCCTTGCGCATACCGTTCGCCGCCGTCCGCACCGGGAGGCGATCGCGGGAACACCGCAGGATAGGGCATACACACAAGCCGCCCGTCTGCGAGAAACGTGAGCATAACTATACACCCGCGGGGCGCGTCCGTTCGCATGCCATGCACGCTCACGAGTATTGCCCATTCACGGATACCGGGACGTGCGGGGCTTGCCTATACGGGAATGTCGGGGCCGCGGAGCTGCGAACGCGGTCCCGGGCATGCCGCGGGCCAGCCGGGCGTGAAGCATCCGGTTTACCCGGGCGGCCAGCTTGGCGACGAAACGAATCCTCGATCTGGTTCGATTAACTATATACCCAGACAACTGGTGCTCTACATGTGAATGAGAAAATGACCCCTCCCCCGATGGAAACCGAGGCATGAAAAAGTATTCCATCGAGGCGGGCGGCGGCAAGACAAGGCGCGACGTGTTCCGCCTAAAGATCGAGCATGTACCTCGATCCAATGAAGTACTGGCGACCGATATAGACCGGTCGGTCATCCTGATCGAGCGCGTACGTCGCTATGTACAGCAACGGCTCACCCTTTGAAACCTGCAGCAAGCCGGCCTTAGAGCTTGATGCCCCAACAGACTGTATGAGTACGCGCGAGTTCTTAACCGGTCGACGACCGTACAGCTCGTTCATAAGCTGATAGATCGATTCACTTTCAAGCTGCACGATCGCCAGCTCCTTGTTTTGGCTGTAGGGCAAATACATGTTCTCCTCAAAGATAGGAATGTCGCTCGCCGTGCGAACACGTTTGATGTGCAAGACGAGCTCTCCTTCCGAAAGACCGAAAAAATCGCTCTCATCAGGCTTCGGCAGCACGATCTCCCGCTTCACCAAACGGGCTCCGGACTCTCGCCCGTTGTGGCGACAGATATCCGTGAAGCTTTCAGGAAGCCCGCCCTGCAAAAGGCGACGCCGCATGCGCGGGGCACAGACAAAGGTGCCGAGCCCACGGCGCTTAACAAGATAACCCTCCGTGCTCAAGTCCTCAATTGCGCGCCGCACGGTGATGCGGCTCACGTTGTACTTCTCGGAAAGCTCTGACTCGGTAGGGATCTTCTCGTTCGGCTTATAGACGCCGTCCTCGATTAAGGCCTTTATGTCATCGAAAATCTGTCGATAAAGCGGCATTTCAGTCTGGCGCACGTTTTGCTCCTCGTTCCGCACACTCCGCGCCAATAGACGCTGTTCAAGGAACTTGGCACAGCTTTGGCGTTTCTGCTGCCTGTTTCTGGGTAAAGGGTACTATACATCTATAACTTATTTGCTAGAAATAATCAATTAAATCGATATCATTGGAATAAACCCCCTTAACAGAGCGGCTGGACCCCCGGGAAAGGACCCTGAAGACCCCGGGCAGAGGGCTCGAACTCCCAAATTCGAGCCTCCATCAAGCAACCCAACGAGCCCTTGAGCCATGACGGACATCGGGCCGTGGCGCTGAGCCCCTCGCGAGGCGCCCGTCCCGCTCCCCGCGCTCGACCGTTCACGCCAGCGCGCCACCCGAAATTCCGAGAAGAACGACAGGCTAATTGCTGGATTTTGTCTCCATCTGCTTGATGAATGGCGTTCGATGCGTCGCGCGCAGCACGTCACGCCGACTGATACTAAAAAACGAGGAAGGGACGTCAACGGCGCCCCTTCCTCGCTCATACCGCATAGCCCGAAGTGGATTTCGGTCTAGGCCGCTGCCTCGGTGATGCCCAAACGGAGAAGCCCCGCATCGAGCAGATCGATGTCGGCCTGGTCGAGCTGCCATTCGAACGTGGCGCAGTTCTCTTCCGCCTCGTGAACGTTGCGAACGCCCGTGAGCGCCGTGGTGACGAAGCTCTTTTGCGTGCTCCAGTTGATCGCAATCTGAGCGAGCGGCTTTCCGTACTTCTCGGAAACCGTGTCCATCGTCTTCAGGAACTCCTGGATCTTCGAGAACATCGGCTCATGGTAGAACGGGTAGAAGGTGTTGCGGAAATCGTTCTCCGCAAAGTTCGGCTT
>DXAO01000027.1 GCA_019117005.1 Candidatus Collinsella stercoripullorum
AGCTGAAGCCCCACGAGGGCCTGGTCGTCATGGACACGCCGGGCAACGACCCCTCCTCGGTCATGGGCATCGTCGCCGGCGGCTGCCAGCTCGTGGTCTTCTCCACCGGCCTCGGCACCCCGACGGGCAACTCCATCGCCCCGGTCTACCGCCTCACCGCCAACAAGCGCACCTACGAGGCCATGAAGGATAACACCGACCTGGATGCGAGCCCCACGATCTACGGCCCGGAGACCATGGAGGAGATGCGCGACCGCATGCTCGATGACATCATCGAGATCTGCAACGGCCGCAAGGTCTGCGCCGAGGTCCTGGACTACACCGAGACCGCCCTGCCCCACATCTGCAACTACATGTAAGGAACGCGTGACATGAACGCAGAATACCTCTGCCCCGTACTGACCGCCTTCACCGATGATGGCCATTTTGATTATGAATCGCAGCACGAGCTCTATGATCGTCTCATCTCGGCGGGCGTAGACGGCGCGGTCGTACTCGGAAGCTCCGGTGAATTCCCGAGCTTATCAATAGAGGATTGCCGGATCATCGGAATGGATGCCATTTCATATATCCAAGGAAGAATCAAGGTATTCATCGGAACCGGGCGTCTCGATATCGATGATACCGTGAACCTGTCGAACGAGATGATCGATGCGGGAGCATCCGGCGTCATAGTTGTGGGACCGTACTATTTCCGGGCGGGCGAGGAGGGAGTCTTCTCGTATTTCAGCCAGGTTGCCAGCAGGGTGCACGGGGACATCATCATCTACAACTATCCTGAGACGACCGGAATCGATGTCGGAGCGGGCACGCTCGAGCGATTGATCGAGGGCTGCCCCAATATCATCGGCATCAAAGATACCGTGGAGAGCGCCACCCATACTCAGCGGTTGATCAACGCGATCAAGGGAAAGCATCCCGACTTCAAGGTTTACAGCGGCTTCGACAACAATTTCATCCCGGTCGTGTTCTCGGGCGGGGACGGCGTTATCGCGGCCATGGCGAACGTCATGCCTTGGGAGTGCGCAGCCTGGACGAGGGCGGTGCGAGACGGAGACATCGAGGCCGTCGCTTCGATTCATGCGAAGGTATCCCGTCTGATGGGGATCTACTCGATCAGCACGCCGTTCATGCCCGCGATGAAGGCGATTCTCGGTATGCAAGGGCTTGGCATCTCGGAAAGATGCCTGCTGCCTGCGATGCCGGTAAGCGAGACGGAGAAGGCGAAGGCACGAGAAGTGGCGAATTACATTAAGGAGCACTGCAATGACTAACGCGACTTCCAACGACAAGCAGGAGAACATTTTGAAGCGTTCGGCGAACGCCGTGATCGACCTCCTGTCATCGTTTTTCCTGCCCATCATCAACCTCCTTGTTTCTGTCGGTATCCTCAAGGGCGCATTGACGCTTCTGCAGGTCAGCGGAGTGGTCGCTGCGGACACCACGACGTATGCGATCCTGAACGGCATGGCGGACGCCCTGTTCTATTTCATTCCGATATTCCTTGCCTTCACCGCGTCAAAGCGATTCGGCGTCGATACGGTGACAGGCATGCTGATCGGTTGCATCATCTTGTATCCGAGCATCACCGAGATAATGGCGGGAGGTGAGCCTGTCTACCTTTTCGGTCTCGAGCTGCAAAAAGCGACCTACTCGTCGTCGGTCATCCCGATTCTGCTGGCGATCTATACGGCAAGTTGGGTTCAGAAAGCCTGCTACAACGTTATTCCTGAAACGTTCAGGGGCATGTTCACCCCTCCGATAACGATCGTCATCGTGATTCCGCTGACGCTCGGGGTGTTCGGCCCTCTGGGTACGCTCGTCGGCGGTTGGCTTGCTACGGGATATGAGTTCGTGTACGGTCTGTCCCCCTTGGTTGCAGGCATCCTGATCGGGGCTTTCCAACCGTTCCTCGTCATCCTCGGTCTCCACTGGGCCCTCTTCACCATTGCGATGAACAACGTCGCGGTCTATGGGTTCGACACCATCATGGCACTGTTCGGCGGCGCCATCTTCGCCCAAGGCGGAGCCGCGCTGGCGGTTGCCTTGAAAACCAAGAACAAGAAGTTCCGCTCCCAGGCGATCTCGGCGTCTCTCACGACTCTCCTCGGCATCACCGAGCCTGCTATGTACGGCGTGAACTTGCGACTGAAGAAGCCCATGGTCTGCGCGTGCGTTGCCGGCGGACTGGGAAGCGCTGTCGCAGGATTCTTCGGTTGCGCGGGAACCGCATTCGCGCTGCCCGCCCTCACGACGCTGCCGGTATTCATGAGCAGGGCGTTCATTCCCTTCTGCATCTCTCTTGCCGTCGCTTTCGGGCTTGCGTTCATCTTCACGCTGATGGTGCCGTTCAACGACCTCACCGAGGAGGAGATGGCTGCGGAGGAGGAGGTGTGACGGGGCTTCTCATCCGAATGGGAAATGCGGTGACGTGAGGGGGTTGATGCGAAGAGGAACCCGATCTTGATTTTGCAGCAGTCTGAATAGGGAAACCACAGTAATGGATGATTGGAGTACAGCAATGAAGAAGATTGACGCCCACGCTCATGTTTTCGACCACATCGCCTCGATGGGTAAGGCCGGCGAGCTCCGCCCCCTGGGGAACGGAAACTGCCGCTGGGCAACCGGAGAGGAGTTCCGCATCATTCCCGAGGGATGCGGCGATAAGGAGTATCTCGTCGAATCGTTCCTCAAGGTGATGGACGAGCATGATATCGAGAAGGCCATCCTGCTGCAGGGCGTGCTGTACGGCCTGCAGAACGAGTACGCGATGGAGTGCGCCGAAAAGTATCCCGACCGTTTCAAGGCGGCGGTTATGCTCGACCCGTTCTGCCGTTGCGCCCAGCAGATTCTCGACCGGTTCATCAACGAGCTTGGAGCCCATATCTTCAAATTCGAGGTTTCGGTCGGCGGCGGTCTTTCGGGCTATCATCAGGACTTCATCCTGGACGGTCCTGTGATGACCCCACTGCTTGACCGGATCGCCGAGGTGGACGACGCTACGCTCGTTCTCGATATCGGGAGCCCCTCGATGTCGAGCTGCCAGCCCGAGGCGGTCTATCGCATCGCGGAGAAGTACCCGAATCTGAATATCGTGGTCTGCCATCTGCTTGCTCCGTCGCTGTCCGACGGCCATGCTCTCGCCTGCGCCCTGCCCTATCTCGCGCATGACAACGTTTGGGTCGACCTGTCGGCACTGCCTTGGAACGTTGCCCCGGAGGCTTATCCCTATCCGACGGCGCTCGAATACATCCGTATGGCCAAGGATGTGCTCGGTGAGAAGAAGATCATCTGGGGCACGGATTCTCCGTGCGTTCTGACGAAGTTCGACTACAAGAGCCTCTATTCGTTTATCGAGGAGTCCGATGTGTTTGACTCCGAGGAGCTCGAGGATGTCTTCTACAACAACGCGGTCGATGCGTACCATCTGGCTTAAGGGATAGAGCTTCGTAGTGCATTGACCCTCGATTCCGATTTCCGGTCATCACGCAATACCGTTTGGCCGAGCACCTCCTTGTCTCCCTCGGGTGAGATGAGGAGGTGCTTTTGTGGTGACGCGGTTTTTCGCGGTGCGCACGTGCCGCTACCTCTACACTTTCACGAGGCCGGAAGGCCCTGTTTCGTGAATCGCGGCCGATTGGGAGAGCCGCCGGATGAGCGCCGAGGGCGCAGGAGGAACGCATGTCTGAGAACAGCGAGCTGAACGAGAAGATGACCGAGATCGACGAGACCGCCATCGAGGCGGCTGACCAGGCGGAGGCCGTCGAGGCCGCCGTGGAGACCGAGAACGTGGAGACCGAGGCCGCCGACGAGGCCGTCGAGGTCGAGGAGACCGAGACCGATGAGGCCGTCGAGGCCGCGGACGATGCCGAGCTCGCCGACGAGGCTGCCGCCATCGCCCCGGAGAACCTGGACAACGAGCTGTTCGACAAGGTGAACCGCGCCGCCCGCCTGCTGCGCGCCCGCCGCGACATGCTGCGTGACGAGGCCGACGAGGACGCCGCGCGCCTGCGCGACCTCATGCGCGCCCTCAAGCTGCTCGAGCTCAAGCCCAAGATGGAGCAGAAGGAGATGGCCGAGCTCATGGGCATGCGCCTGCGCGAGCTCAACGCCCTCATGATCGAGGCCGAGAAGCACGACATCGTCGCGCGCATCGAGCCCGAGGAGGAGGACATGCGCAAGGTCGTCATCTTCGCGAGCGAGGATGCCGAGCAGCTCGCCGAGGCCATGGGCAACAAGCGCAAGAAGCTCATCCCGACCCTCTCCTCCGATTCCGCCCAGCAGATCATCGAGATGCTCGACCAGATCGTCGAGCCGCTCGTCGCCATGGGCCTCGACAACGACCGCGACCGCGGTCCGCGCGGCGGCCGTGACGACCGCGGTGGCTTCGGCGGCCGCGGCGGCGACCGCGGCGGGCGCGGCGGCTTCGGCGGCGACCGCGGCGGCTTCGGCGGCCGTGGCGGCGACCGCGGCGGACGCGGCGGCTTCGGCGGCGATCGCGGTGGCCGTGGCGGCTTCGGCGGCGACCGCGGCGGCCGTGGCGACCGCGGTGGCTTCGGCGGCCGTGGCGGCGACCGCGGCGGGCGCGGCAACTTCGGTCCGCGCGGCGGCCGCGGCCGTGACGACCGCGGCGGGCGCGGCGGCTTCAGCGGCAACCATCGCGGCAACCGCTTCTAAGACCCCGCGCACGCATACGGCGTGCGGATAGCGCGACGCCCCCGGCAGGCTGAGTCTGCCGGGGGCGTTTTCGTCGAAGGGGGCTGTATGCCGTCGGGTGCCGGGGGCCGCCTACGCCGCGGTCCGGGACCCTGCCGCCGTGTCGGGGGCGGTCGTCCCGCCGACGGCGTCGGCGAGGGCGGAGTCGTCGATGCGGCTGGAGTCCTGGGGCGTGATGGTCATGCTCTCGAACCGGTGCTCCATGTACACGTTGTCGAAGTGCTCGGCGTAGAACCGCTCGACCGGAGCGGTCTGCGCGACGCCCGAGAGCCGCTCGAACCAGCAGTCGAGCGCCTGGAGGGTCATGATGCCGTTGACGGCCATGAGCACCGCGCACAGGGCGGTGAACGAGTAGCGCGCCCGCCACGGGATGACGTTGATGAACTTGAGCAGCCAGGGTAGGCACAGCTTGATCCATACGAAGCCGAGCGCGCCCCACATGCACATGAACAGCGTGCTCGTCCTCCCGCCGAACAGCTCGGCCACGGGGTCGGGGAACAGGCCGAAGATCGTCGAGCCGGAGTAGTTCCACGCCACCGCGCCGAAGCCCGTCTGCATGAACCAGCTGACGGCGGCCTCGAACAGGCCGCCGATGACCGCGGAGACCACGAAGACGATGAGCGGGTTGGAGCGGTAGAAGCGGTTGAGGGCGACCGTCATGAGCACCGCGCCGAACCCGTAGATGGGGGAGAAGGGGCCGAAGAGCATGCCCGCGCGGTCCTGGTACACGCCCGGGTCGACCACGACCATGTGGTAGACGGTCTCGATGACCAGGCCGAGCACGCAGCAGACGACGAAGACCCAGAACAGGTTGAAGAAGTTGAGCTGGATGTACCCCTTGCCCGCGAGGTCGCGCCCGAGCATCCCGGCGCGCTCCGCCTCCCGGTCGCGCAGGTCGCGCGCTACGCGCTGTTCACCATCGGCTGCCTGCACCATCCGGGGTGCGCGTGCGTGCCCATCGGCACCGTGTCACCCGTCGAGCACCATGGCGTCGACCGTCCCCTCCTCGAGCGCGTCGGAGAGCTCCTGGTAGGTGGGGTACTGCAGCAGCGTCCAGGTGTCGAAGATGACATGGCTGTTCTCGTCTTCCACGACCTGCACGATCTCCTTGGAGAAGCCCGTCTCCGCGAACTTGTTCGTCAGCAGCGGGGCGGCGTTGGCGCCGGACATGGTGCCGAACGTCATACCCTTCATGTCGTCGATGCTATCGAACAGGGAGCTGTTCTGGACGACCGCGATGACCTGGTCGTCGTAGTAGGCGGGGGAGAAGTCGAAGTTCTCCTTGCGCGAATCGGCGATGGAGTAGCACGCGATGAGCATGTCGACCTGGCCGTCGAGCAGCATCTCCTTGCGGTCGTCGGGCGTGACGGTGACGAACTCGACGTCGGACGAGCCCAGGCGGTCGGCGAGCTCGGTGGCGATGTCGATCTCCAGCCCGTAGTACTTCCCGGTATGGTCGTTGAGGTATCCGAACCCGACGATGTCGGACCGGACGCCGATGCGCAGGGCGCCCGAGGACGAGGTCCCCGCCGGCGCGCTTCCCGCAGCCGCGCCGCCTCCCGTGCATCCCGCGACGCCGGCGAGCGCGCAGGCGAGCGACCCCAGCGCGACCGCGCCGAAGCGCCTTCGTGAAATCTGATGCATCTTCCCTCCTGTACCTTCGAGGTGCTTCTCTTGCAAACTTGTTAAGTATGCTGGTCAGAGGTGGTATGCGATAGGTGAGGGAGGGGCGTTCAAACACCCGTTGACCCTTGGGGTCCCGCCGCTGCCGCCCGCCGTCCCTTACGTTTCTCTGACACATCCCATACGGGGGCTTTGCGCGGGGCGGGTAGCGTGAGCATAGGAACAGGCGCCGTTTGGGCGCGGTAAGGCGACGGGGGTGGCGCGATGCAGGTTGCGGACCAGATACAGGAGCGCGAGAGCGAGTTCACCGGCCTCAAGGGGCAGCTGCTCAGATACGCGGGCTGCACGTACGTCGCGGTCATCGTCAGCAGGTTCATCGACGGGCTCGCGCCCCAGGCGGGGGCGCTGTCCGGTGCGCTGGACAACCTGGCCGCCGCGGTCTTCGGAGCGGCGTTCCTGGTGTACCCCGCCCTGCTCGGCGTGCGGGAGATGGCGCGCATCGTGCGCGAGGAGCGCGAGGGGCGCGGGGAGGAGAGCGCCCTCTAGCGGCTCCGGCGCGGCCGCGCCCGCCGAGGGCGCCCCGCTGCCCGCGCAGCGGGGCGCCGAGCGGGAAAGAAAAAGCGCCCCCGGTCTCCCGGGGGCGCTTCCATGCGCTGGTGTGCTGTGCGCGCGGCTTAGCCGAAGTAGCGCTTCAGCAGGCCGGCGAAGGCCTTGCCGTGACGGGCCTCGTCGCGGGCCATCTCGTGCACGGTGTCATGGATGGCGTCCAGGCCGGCGGCCTTGGCGCGCTTGGCGAGGTCGGTCTTGCCGGCGGTGGCGCCGTTCTCGGCCTCGACGCGCATCTCGAGGTTCTTCTTGGTGGAGTCGGTCACGACCTCACCCAGCAGCTCGGCGAACTTGGCGGCGTGCTCGGCCTCCTCGTGGGCGGCCTTCTCCCAGTACAGGCCGATCTCGGGGTAGCCCTCGCGATGGGCGACGCGGGCCATGGCCAGGTACATGCCGACCTCGGTGCACTCGCCCTCGAAGTTGGCGCGCAGGTCGTTGACGATGTCCTCGGAGACCTCGGGGAGCTTGCCCACGCCGATGACGTGCTCGGCGGCCCAGGTCATCTCGGTCTCGTCCTGCTTGATGAAGCGGGAGCCGTCAACGCCGCACTGGGGGCACTTGAAGCCCTCGGGCAGCTCGTCGCCGTCGAACTCCTCAACGTAACCGCAAACGGGGCAAACGAACTTCATGATCATCCTCCGATCATCGGCGATTGCGCGCCGTCCAGCCCTTCGGGCCCTCTCCGGACGGACGCGCCGTACGTCTGTCATTATGAACAAATGGGGTCGGTGCGGGCACATATTGAGATTGATTCCTAAAATGTTCTCAGGACCTTCACAGTAAGTCAGCCGCGTTGAACTGACACCCCCTCGGACGCCGCGTTCGGGGGTGGCGCGTCTCTCCGCATGCAGCGCGAGCCGGCGCTGCGGCGCAGTCCCGCCCCTGCACGCGGCCGTCGCCGGCGGCGCCGCCGCAAACGGCTCGCGTGCGCCCTATCGCATCCAGCAGGTGGCGCAGCCCGCGCACCCGTTGCAGATGAGCCGGCTGCCGCATTCCGAGCATTGCTCGAGGTACCGCGGGCGGTACAGGTCGCGCTCGGGGATGTCGAGGCCGAGGGAGTCGGTGAGGTGCCATGCGATCGGGCGCCCCTGGTACCCCATGCCCGATTTCCACGCCTGCCGGCTCTGCAGGCGCTTCCCGCGCAGACGGTACGTGCGCCCGTCCTTGACGAAGACCGTCCCCGTCTCGATGAAGGCGAACGTCACGTCGGCCTCGACGCATTCGGCGCGCAGGGAGCGGACCCAATCGAAGTCGCACGGGCGGGCTCCCGCGTAGTTCTCGCCCCCGCAGATGAACTGCTCGATGCCCCCGGGGCCGAGGCATCCGGGGGACGAGGCGCGAGGGGAGACCGGTCCGATGAAGGGCGCGCACATGATGCCGCGGTGCTTGGCGGGCACGGCGAGCAGCAGCGGGATCCGCTCGTCGGCGCGCCGCTGGTTCTCGCAGGTGACGTTCAGCATCACGTTCTCCCATCCGTCGCCCCAATCAGTCGGCAGGCAGGCGGCGAGCCGCTCGGGACGCTTGGTGAGGATGAAGAAGCGCACATCGGGACGGGCGCGGATGATGTCCCACGCCTCGGCGCGCCACGGGTCCGCCTGCTTGACGAGGAAATCCGAGGTCATGCAGACGCGGATGAGCTCACCGGGCCGCACGCGCAGGGAGCCGTCGCGCGTGCGCTGGAGAGGGTAGTCGAAGTTCCCGGTCCGAACGACCTGCGAGGGGTCGATGCCGCGCCGTTCGTCGTTGTAGAACATGTAGCAGTTGTCGCAGCCCTCGCTCACGCGCGCGCAGCCGTGCCACGGGTTCCAGATGTCGTGCACGGGGCCTCCCCTCCGCGGTCCGATGGCTTCGGCCATATGGTACGCCCTGGCGGGGGCATGCGCGTGGTCGGCGCATCGGCGTCAGATCAGGACGCCGTCGCAGTGGTCGACCTCGTGCTGGATGATCTGCGCCGTGTCGCCGGTGAAGGAGCGGGTCACCGGGCGGAAAGCGTCGTCGAGGTACGACACCCTGATGCGCCTCCAGCGCTCCGCGCTCCGCGTGCCCGGAAGCGACAGGCATCCTTCCTCGGCGCGGTAGGGGTTCGCGCGCTCGATGATGCGGGGGTTGTACATGAGGAGCGCCCGCCCGCCGTCGCTCACCACGATGATGCGCTTGCGCTGCCCGATCATGTTCGCCGCCATGCCGACGCACGAGTCCGCATGCGCCGCGAGGGTGTCGAGGAGGTCCTGTCCGACGGCGGCGTCCTCGGGGCCGGCGTCGACGCTCGGTATCCGCAGCGCGATCGGGGAGGTGACGATGGGTCTGATCATAGGGGCTCCTTAATGTGGCGCATGTTTCGGGTTCGCTCGAGCTTACCATCTCCCGCCCTGACGGGCGCTTACTCGATTCAGCTGCTTTGCTATCCTGGATGTCATCTGCGGAGTCACGAGAAAGAGGCGGAAATGTCCGAGCTGACCTCTGGTGGTGAAGGTATCGAACTTCTCAAAGCGGGTTTGGAGACATCGTTTATCGATGCGTCTCGTGAGTCGCAGGAAGCTTTTCGTTCCCGCATGATCGCCAATTCTCGCGATTTGGGCTTCGATCTGCTCTCGGTGATCAAGAGTCAGCTCGCCGATTGCGATTCGTTTGACTTCTGCGTGGCGTTTGTTGCTGAAAGCGGCTTGTCATGTTTGGTGCAGGTACTGGCAGAGCTGAGGCGGCGCGGGGTGCGCGGAAGATTTCTTACCTCCACATACCTGAATTTCAACTCTCCTGCCGCATTCAGGAAGCTGCTTGAATATGACAATATCGAGGTTCGCGTTTTTCAGGGCAGCATGCACGCGAAGGGGTATCTCTTTGAACGTCAGGGCGTAAGCACGGTTATAATCGGCAGCTCGAACCTTACTCAGTCCGCCCTGACATGCAACAAGGAGTGGAATGTCCTGTTCCGGTCCTTCGACCGCGGGGACATCTTGCGCGGCGTGCGCGCCGAGTTCGACGCCCTATGGGATGATGAGAGCACGATCGCCCTCACTCCGCAATGGATTGCCGGATACGAGGCGTTCAAGGCGCGCGATCGCCGGACAAGGAAAAAGGCGGTCGCTGCATATCGCGATAGCGAGCCTCTTGAGGCGATCGGTCGGGACGGAGAGACCCTGCGGCCGAATAAGATGCAGGAGCTTGCGCTTGCGGCACTCGATGTTCTACACCGTCGGGAGGAACCGCGTGCGCTGCTGGTATCCGCGACCGGTACGGGGAAGACCTACCTCTCCGCATTCGACGTCGCGCGCGTGAAGCCGAAGCGGATCCTGTTCCTCGCCCACCGCAAGCGCATCCTCGACGCATCCCTTGGCAGCTATAAGCGTCTGCTGGGGGATGCGTATAGCTATGGGGTGTATCGCGCCGGCTCAGATGGATCGGACTTCACGTGCGCCTTCGCGATGTGCTCGACGATCGTTCGATACCTGGATCAAATCGATCCGGCGCGATTCGATTACATCGTTATCGATGAGGCGCATCGTACCGGATCGTCCGGTTACCAGAAGATCATGGAGCATTTCTCCCCGCGGTTTTTCCTAGGTATGACCGCCACGCCCAACCGAACGGACGGCTACGACGTGTTCGGCCTGTTCAACCATGTCATCGCATATCAGATCACCTTGCAGGACGCATTGGAAAACGAGATGCTCGTCCCGTTTCATTACTACGGTATCGCGGACCTCGCCATCGATTACGAGGAGACGGATGACTTCGCTCTCTTCAACAGGCTGACGTCGTCAGAGCGCGTAAGGCACATCACGCAGAAGATCGAGGAGTACACGGTCAACAAGAAGGCCCGTCGCGGTCTGGTTTTCTGCAATCGAAACGATGAGGCGAGATGCCTGTCCGACGCGTTCAACAGACTGGGGTATCGGACGCTGGCGTTGAGCGGGGAAAACAGCGACGAGGAGCGCGACCGTGCGATCGAGCGCCTTGAGTCAGGCGAGATCGAATACATCTTCTCGGTTGACATTTTCAACGAGGGCATCGATATCCCCTCAGTCAATCAGATAATCATGCTGCGTAAAACGGAATCCGCAATCGTCTTCGTCCAACAGCTCGGTCGCGGCTTACGCAAGGACGCCGGCAAGGAGTACACGCTCGTCCTCGATTTCATCGGCAACTATCAGAAGAACTTCTTCGTTCCCGTCGCCCTGTCCGGCGATAGGACCTACAACAAGGATCGTCTTCGCACGATCGTGAATAACGGGAGCTCGGTCATCCCCGGTGCATCTACGGTGAGCTTCGATCGCGTGTCGGAGGCACAGATCTATCGCGCAATCGACGGGGGTGATTTCACCGCTGCACGGTTTTTGAAAGGGGAGTACCAAGGTCTCCGCCAAATGCTCGGCACGATCCCGAGTCTCATGGATTTCGACCGAAACGACTCGATCGACCCGCTTCTGATCTTCAAGAAATTCGGATCGTACCACGCGTTTCTGAGCAAATATGAGGGAGAGTACAAGGTCTCGTTCTCCGACAGGCAGTGCGGGGTGCTGAAGTTCCTCTCCCAGAAGCTGGCAAACGGCAAGCGCTTCGAAGATCTCTTCATGTTACGGGAGCTGGTTGCGAAGCACGGTGAGACCTCGAGTGGTTTGGTTCGCGAAGCGAGGATCCGGCGCGGCGTCGTTTCTCGCGCCTCGATCTTCTTTTCCGCCGCGAATGTCCTTGGAGGAGGGTTCTCGGCATCGAAGGACTTCGTTCCCCTGGTGATGCACGACGACGATGGCTACCATCTCATGAGGGAGTTTTCCAAGATGCTCGACGATTCCGAGTTCAAACGCCAAGTGGTCGAGGTCCTGGACTTCGGTTTGCATCGCAACGCGGATAGCTATGGGGAAACGTATAAGGACACCAGCTTCGTTTTGAACGCCAAGTATACCTATGAGGAGGTCTGCCGCCTCCTCGGCTGGGAGAAGAACGTCAACGGCCAGAATATCGGCGGCTATATGTACAATGCGAAGACCAACACCTTTCCGGTGTTCATCAACTACGATAAGGCGCCCGATATCAGCGACACGATTCGCTACGAGGATCGCTTCGTGTCGAGCAGCGAGCTGATCGCGCTTTCGAAGCAGGGAAGGAATCTGAAATCTCCTGAGATCGAACGACTGAGGGCGTGGCCGGCAAACGGCATGAGGACCTTCTTATTCATGCGCAAGAACAAGGCGGATGAGGGGAGCAAAGAGTTCTACTTCTTTGGGGAGATGCATCCGACGGGGATCTTCAAAGAGGTGATGATGCCGAATACGAACAAGCGCGCCGTAGAGATCATGTATCGGCTTGAGGAGCCTGTGCGTCCGGATCTTTACGAATTCATGATGGCTGATCTGAGCGGGGCCGAGCGAGCGCGCTAGATACGGTGCGTGGTCTCAAGGGCGGCGGGCGAGGTCGAGTTTGCGCTCGAGTTCGTTGACGACCTTGATGTCCGCGGGCAGCCAGTCGACGGACCAAAGCGCGTCGCGGGTGAGCCATCTGAGGTTCTCGTGCTCCGAATCGTTGATCGTGCCCGACGCTATCGAGCAGGTGAAGCACTCCATTGAAAGGTGGAACGCGTCGTAATCGTGTTCGACGGTGCAGAGATGCTCGAGGTCGGTGATCTCGACGCGGAGCTCCTCATGGATCTCGCGCACGCATGCCTCGGCTCCGGTTTCCCCGTCCTCGAGCTTGCCGCCGGGGAACTCCCAACCATCCTTGAACTCGCCATAGCCGCGCTGGGCTGCAAGGATCTCTCCGTCTCTGATGATGATGGCAGCGGCGACATGGATTGTTTTCATGCGATTCTCCTCGGGTAAGCTCGCGCGAAACGTTCTCTATGGTAATCGGGATGATATTCATTTCAAGGGTCTGCTGAGCCGGGATGTTGGAACCTTTGAGCAAGCCCAGAAAGGCCTCGCCGTCAGCGGTGCATGTGCTGCGCCCGTCTCACGGTCCCCGCCGTCCCGCGCCGACACCTCCCATGCGCATATCTCTTACGGTGAAGTAAACGAATCTTCTCAACGTATTGAGAAGATTTACAGAAAACGATAAAGTTCTCAATATATTGAGAACTTTAAGGAGTTTCAGCATGATCGATCGGCCGGGTTACCTCGAGAAGTTGCTTCGCTGGAAAGATCGCGACGTCATCAAGGTCGTAACGGGGGTCCGGCGCTGCGGGAAATCAACGCTTCTCACATTGTTTATGAGCGAGTTGGAGCGTCTGGGCGTGCCGCCGGAGCGCATTATCTCCATCAACTTCGAGCGTTTGGAATATGAACACCTGCTGGATTACCACGCGCTGCATGACGAGGTGGTCGGTCGCGCGCAACCAGGCTCCATGAATTACGTCCTGCTTGATGAGGTGCAGAACGTTCCGGAATTCCAGCGCGTGATCGACAGCCTCTATGTCCGGGACAATATAGATCTGTACGTCACGGGGTCGAACGCCCTCTTGCTGGGCGGAACCCTCGCGACATTGCTCTCGGGGCGTTATGTCGAGATCAACATGCTGCCCCTTTCCTTCGGGGAGTATCGCACCGCTTTGGGAGGGTCCGTTTCCCCATCGCGAGCCTATCGTCGGTACATCGAGCGCGGCTCGTTCCCCGCGACCATGGATTTCTCCGATGACGCATTGACGCTGCACGACTATCTGAACGGGATTTTGAACACCGTGCTTCTGAAGGATGTCGCACAGCGCCTCAACATCTCGAACAATCTGGGCCTTCGGGCGTTGGTCACGTATCTGTTCGACAACATCGGCAACCTGACATCGGCCAAACGGATCAGCGACGCCATAGCCTCGACGGGAACGAAGATCTCCGCCAATACCGTCATGGAATACCTCTCGGCGCTGTGCGACAGCTTCATCTTTTATCCCGCCAGTCGCTATGACGTGCGGGGGCGTCGTGTGCTGAAACTGCAGCAGAAGTACTACGCGGTGGATTTGGGTATGCGGAGGACGGCGTTGTCAGGGCGCGTGCGCGATACGGGACGCATTTTGGAAAACGTCGTCTATCTTGAGCTTCGCCGCCGGTTCGGGGAGGTGTACGTCGGCAGGACCGGGGATCTGGAGATCGACTTCGTGGCAATCGGCCCGGAAGGGCCGGAGTACTTCCAGGTTGCCGAATCGGCGGTCCAGGAGCAGACACTCGGGCGCGAACTCGCTCCGCTTCGGGCCGTGCGCGACAACAGGCCGAAGACGCTGATCACCATGGACGATGCGGACCCCGGGGATCATGATGGGATCCGGCGGGTTTTCGCCCTCGAGTGGCTTGAGGAGACATATCGATAGGTGCCTCATCGTCCCACCTCCCCATTTCGTGGTAGCGTGTCCGGTGACGCCACGAGAAGGGAACCTGCCATGGACATCACCGCATGCGTCGTCTCGTACTTCACCGGAGCGGGGACGACCCGCGCCGTCTCCGAGCGCTTCGCGGCGGCCGCCGAGGCCGCGGGCGTGCCCGCCCGCGTCGCGGACATCACGCCGCATGGCGCGGAGGTGCCCGCCTTCGGTCCGGGCGACCTCGCGGTCTTCGCCGTCCCGTCATACGGCGGGCGCGTGCCGGCCCCGGCGCTCGAGCGCCTCGCCCGCTGCGAGGGGGACGACACCCCCGCCGTCCTCGTCGTCACCTTCGGCAACCGTGCGGTGGACGATACGTTCCTCGAGCTCGCCGACGCCGTGCGCGCACGCGGCTTCGCGCCGGTCGCCCTCGGCGCCATCGTCGCGCACCACTCCCTCATGGTCGACGTCGCCCCGGGCCGCCCCGACGCGGCGGACCTCGCCGCGGTCGACGCCCTGGCCGCCGCGGCGCTCGAGAAGCTCGTGCAGGCCCCCGCCGCCCCCGCGGCCGCCCTCGCCGACATCCCCGGCGACCGCCCCTACCGCGATTTCAACGGGGTGCCGTTCCGGGCCCGGGCGGACGCCGCGGCCTGCGTCGCGTGCGGGGCCTGCGCCCGCCAGTGCCCTGCCGGGGCGATCGACGCCGCGGACCCTGCGGCGACCGATACGGACGCATGCGTCACCTGCATGCGGTGCATCGAGGTGTGCCCCGCCGGCGCCCGTTCGCTCACCGGGGGAGAGGCGCTCACGCGGCAGCGCGCCGCCTTCGCCGAGCGCCTGGCGCCCCGCGTCGAGTCCTACACCGTGCTGTAGGGCCGGCGCGCCGCGAAGGGGCATCCTCCGCATCTGGGCACCCACCTGCGGCGAGGCGTCCGCTGCATCGGGGCGCTCCCTGGGGCTGCGCGGCCCCCTCAGCGGCGCGGGCTCCCGCACAGCCGGAGCCCGCGCGCCGCGCGGCCCCCGAATGTCCGCACGGCGCGGTATGGTATTGGCAGACGAAGCGCGCCGGAGCCGGCGCAGACGAGGGGAGCAGGCATGAGCGAGATCAAATGCCCCAAGTGCGGAGCTGTGTTCACCGTCGACGAGAACAGCTACGCCGACATCGTGCGGCAGGTGCGCGACGAGCAGTTCGCGCACGATCTGCATGAGCGCGAGGAGATGTACGCGCGCGAGCGCGAGGACGCCCTCGCCCTCGCCCGCGCCGAGGCGGACCGGAAGCTGCAGGAGGCCCTGTCCGAGCGCGACGCCCGGATCGCCGAGCTCAAGGCCGCGGCCGCCGGCGAGCTCAAGGACAGCGTCGCCGAGCGGGAGCAGCGCATCGCCGAGCTCTCCGCCCAGCTCGACGCCGCCGACCAGGAGCGCGCCCTCGCGATCGAGAAGGCGGCCGCCGAGGCCCGCGAGCAGGCCCAGCGCGACCTGTCCGAGCGCGATACGCAGATCTCCGCGCTCCGGGCGCAGCTCGAGGCCGCGTCGAGCGCGCAGGAGATGGCCCTGCAGAAGGCCGACGCCGAGGCCCGCGAGCGCCAGCGCGCATCCGAGACCGAGCTGAGAGACGAGCTCCAGGCGGAGGCGGACCGCGCCCGCAAGCAGGCCGACGAGCTGCGCGCCCGGCTCGCGGAGCAGGAGGCCGCGGCCAAGCTCGCCCAGGCGAACGCCCAGGCGGAGCTCCAGCGCGGCGTCGCCGAGCGCGACGCCCGGATCGCGGAGCTCAAGGCCCAGCTCGCCTCCGGCGACACCGAGCGCCGGCTCGCCGTCGCACAGGCCGTGGCGGCGGCGGAGCGCGAGCGCGACGAGGCGCGCGCCGAGCTCGCCCGGGCGCAGGCCGTGCGCGACGCCGAGCAGCACCAGATGGAGGCGGCGCACAGCCTCGAGATCGAGCAGGTGCGCAAGAGCGCCGACGAGCTGCTGCGCTACAAGGACGCGGAGATCGAGCGCCTGCGCGACATGAAGGCGCGCCTGTCCACCAAGATGGTGGGGGAGACCCTCGAGCAGCACTGCGAGAACGAGTTCAACCGCCTGCGCATGACGGCCTTCCCGCGCGCGTACTTCGAGAAGGACAACGACGCATCCGAGGGCAGCAAGGGGGACTTCATCTTCCGCGAGTGCGACGAGGACGGCAACGAGGTCGTCTCCATCATGTTCGAGATGAAGAACGAGAACGACACCACGGCCACCAAGCACAAGAACGAGGACTTCTTCAAGAAGCTGGACGCGGACCGCGTCAAGAAGGGCTGCGAGTACGCCATCCTGGTCTCGCTGCTGGAGCCGGAGAGCGAGCTGTACAACGCCGGTATCGTGGATGTCGGGTACCGCTACCCCAAGATGTACGTCATCCGCCCGCAGTTCTTCATCCCCATCATCACGCTGCTGCGCAACGCCGCGATGAACGCGCTCGCCTACAAGCAGGAGCTCGCCCTGGTCCGCCAGCAGAACATCGACGTGACGAACTTCGAGGAGAAGCTCGGGAAGTTCCAGGACGGCTTCTCCCAGAACTTCGAGCGCGCGAGCCGCAAGTTCAACGATGCGATCAACGAGATCGACACCACCATCAAGCACCTGCAGAAGGTGAAGGAGAACCTCCTGTCCTCGGAGAACAACCTGCGCCTCGCCAACGACAAGGCGCAGGCGCTGACCATCCGGAAGCTCACGTGGAAGAACCCGACCATGAAGGCGAAGTTCGACGAGGCCCGCGCCGCGCGCGAGGAGGCGGACGGCCGGGTCGTCGCCCCCGGGCTCAAGGAGGCCTCCGCGGTCGAGGCCGAGGCGGTGCCGGAGGCGGAGCCCGCAGAGGGGCGTGAGGACTGATACCCCTCATCCGACCTCGTCTATCGCTGTTCGGATAATCTTTCTGGGACGTCATCCCGACCGTTTTCGGCCTCCGGTGAAACAATCCGCCCTCCCTATGCGTATCGTCAGTGAAGGGAAACGATGCGAGAGGAGGGGAGATGCTGACCGAACGGGAGTTCCGCGAGGCGGTCGAGCGCCATCGTGACACGGTGTTCCGCGTCGCGTTCGCCTACATGCGCAGCGCGGCCGATGCGAGAGGCGCCCGTGGGTTCGGGCCGCAGCCGGTGCCGCCGGGGCCGGCTGCGGCCGCGCCTCATGAAGCGGGCGCCGGGATGCCGCGCGAGCATCCCGGCGCCCGTCGCGCCAGGCCGGGGTTCCCGGGTCGCCCCGATACCCGTTTCCGCGTCCCGGGGGGAGGACGGGGCGCGCCCCGGCTACACCGTCATGCCCCCGTCGACGTGGAGCACGTCGCCGGTCACGTACGCGGCGAGGTCGCTCGCCAGGAACACGAAGGCGTTGGCGACGTCCTCGGGCTGGCCCACGCGCTTCAGCGGGATCCCGTCGGCGATGGGCTTGATCATCTCCTCGGGCAGCGCCGCGACCATGTCGGTCGCGGTGACTCCCGGCGCCACGGCGTTCACGCGGATGCCGCGCGGCCCGAGCTCGCGGGCGAGCGAGACGGTGATGCCGTTCACGGCGAACTTGGACATGGGGTAACCCACGCCCGAGGGCTGCCCCATCTTGCTCACCATCGAGCTCGTGTTGATGATGACGCCGCCCGCCCCGAGCACGCGCGAGGCCGCCTGGCAGCCGTTGAGCACGCTCTTGACGTTGACGTCGATGATGCGGTCGAACTCGTCGGGCGTGTAGTCGCCCAGCGGGGTGGACTGCGAGATTCCCGCGTTGTTGACCACGATGTCGAGCCCGCCGAAGCGCTCGGACGCCTCGCGCATCGCGGCCTCCACCGCGGCCTCGTCGGTGAGGTCGGGGAAGAGGCCCATCACCGGGGCGTCGGGGTGCTCGGCGAGGATCCCCTCGACGGCCTTTTGGGCCGTCTCCGGGCGGCTGCCGCACAGCGCGACGTTCGCCCCCTCCTCGAGGAAGCGCTTGACGATGGCCAGCCCGATGCCGCGCGATCCGCCGGTCACGATCGCGGTCTTGCCTTTGAGCAGCATGATGACCTCCTGGTTGCTCGGGGTCCGCGGGCGCGGGCCGCCCCATGGCGTCGCCCGCGCGCCGCGCGTCGGTAGATGCGTGGATTCTCCTACCCGTTCGCATCCCGGAGTTGCGAAACCGACGCCCTCCGGCCGCGAACGGTCGCACGCCATCCGGGCGAGCGGTCCGGGGTTCCGCCGCGCCCGCGCCCGGCGCCGCTCCTCCATGGCGCCGACACGCGCTGCGGCGCCCGCTCTGGTATCGTGGACCGCATCCGAAGGACCGAGGAGGGGACGACCCATGGAGGAGCAGGAGCTGGACGCCGCGCAGGCGGCGGGCCACACCGACAACGGACGCATCGGCTTCGAGGGCCTGCCGAACACGCGCGACCTGGGCGGGCTCCCCGCGGCGGACGGCCGCAGGATCGTCTTCCGCCGCCTCCTGCGCTCGGGGCAGCTCGCATCCGCCACGCCTGCCGACCTCGCCCGGCTGGGCGGCGAGTACGGTCTGCGGCTCGTCGTCGACCTGCGCACCGATGAGGAGTGCGCCGAGAAGCCCGACCCCATGGGGGAGCTGCCGGGCGCCCGCCTCGTCCGCCTGCCGGTCTTCCACGGCCCGGCATCCGGCGTGTCGCGCAGCATGCAGGATATGGAACGCGTCGCTCGCCAGATGATGCAGGGCGAGGTCGAGCCCGCCCAGCTGTTCGTCACGCTCTACCCGCACCTGGTCCTCGACGACGACGGGATCGCCGCGTACTCCGCCTTCTTCCGGGAGATCCTCGACGAGCGCGAGGGCTCGGTGCTCTGGCACTGCTCCGCGGGCAAGGACCGCTGCGGCATGGCGAGCGTGCTGCTCGAGGCGGCCCTCGGCGTGCCGGAGCCCGTGATCGAGGCGGACTACCTGGCCACCAACCGCTTCTACGGGATCGACCCGTCCGCCGAGGGAGCGGACCCCATGGACGTCCTGAACGGGGTCGACCTGCGCTTCCTGCACGCCGCGACCGCCGCGATCGAGGGGGCCTACGGCGGGATCGGGGCCTACCTCTCCGAGGCGCTCGGCGTCGATGGCGACGCCGTGGCGGAGCTGCGCGCCCGCTACCTCGTCTGATCAGCCCCGCGCCGCCGTGCGCTCGACGCCCGTCGCGTCCGCTACGGGCGGCATCTGCCGCACGGCCGGTACCCCTGCGCGATCAGCTCGTCGCGCGCGGCGGTCACGTCGCGGCGGTTGCGCGGGGCGATGTCTTCCGCCGACGGGCACGAGGGGTCGTGGAAGCGGCGGGTGTTCTCGTTGAGCACGTAGGCGCGTTCGGTCGCCTCCGAGGCCCCCGCGCCACCGGTTGCGCCGCCGCCCGTCTCGCCCGCGGGCCCCGCTCCCTGTGCCCGCGCCCCCTCATCCGCCGCCGCGGCGCTGTCGCCGGTCGCGTAGTCGATCTCGATGCCCGGTTGCACGTTGGGGCACCAGGACGCGATCGAGATCGCGTCCCCGCCGTCCTCGAGCGAGACCGCCTCCAGCAGCACGCCGCGGCATACGAGCTCGTCGGCCGCGAAGGCGGGGGTCGCCCGGTAGAGCACGTGGTTGCCTGTGCCCCGCACGTAGTCGGCGACGGCGTCCTCGACGGGGAGCATCTCCTCGGCGTTCATCCACCGGGTGCCGGTGACGAGGTTCCCCTCGTTGGCGTTCTCGGCGGTGAGCTGCCAGCCGATGAGGTGGCAGCGGTTGTAGAGGTAGCGGCCCTCGACCAGGTCGTCGTAGCGCGCCGTCTGCCAACCGGACGGCTTCACCATGCCGATGGAGCCGCGCTCCTCTCCCTCCTCCGGCATGGTCTCGGGGCCGACGACGGCCGTCGCCGTGCCGCAGCGGCCGAGCTCGTCGAGCGGGGCGTATTCCTCGTAGCCGGGGTCGGCTCGCGCGGACGCGAGCTCATCCTCCGTGAACGACGGCCCCTCCGCCGCCTGCGCGGCGAGCCGCTCGGCCTCGGGCGAGCCCTCCGTCGCCTGAGCGGCGGGCGCGCCCGTCCCGGAGGAGCTCCCGGATATGTACGGGGATGACGCGATACGCTCGGAGCAGCCGCCGAGGGGCAGGGCGAGAAGGAGCGCCAGGGCGAGCGCCGCGAGCGCCGCCCGCAAGCCGAGGCGGGTCGCGCGCGCCGGCTGGGCCGTTTCCCCGGGGCCGCCCTCCCGGTCCGAGCCGAGGCCGTCCATCCGTGCATCCCATGCGTCGCGTGCGCCCATCCGCAGTCCCTTCCGTCCGTCCCAAGGGGGTCGGTTAATGCAAGCAGTATGCCATCAGCCTGCGCGGACCGGCGTTCCGCGCGCGTGCCGGTTGTGCGCTTCCTCATTCTCGCCATATGCGACCCCCGCGACCGATATACTGTGCTCGTTATCGGCAACTCGATGGGGGTTCACGGAATGGGCGGTTTCTTCGGGGCGGTTTCCAAGCGCGACGTGGTGCTCGACGTCTTCTTCGGCGTCGACTACCACTCGCATCTCGGTACGCGGCGCGCGGGCATGGTGATCTGCGAGGGGACGGGAGGGTTCCAGAAGGAGATCCACTCCATCGAGAACACGCCGTTCCGCTCGCGCTTCGACAAGGACCTCGAGCGCTTCCACGGGACGAGCGGCATCGGCTGCATCAGCGACACCGATCCCCAGCCCCTGCTCGTGCGCTCCCACCACGGGACCTTCGCCATCACCACGGTCGGCGTCATCAACAACGCCGACGAGCTCATCGAGCGCTATTTCGAGCAGGGCGGCGCCCAGTTCATGGCGATGAGCTCCGGCGCGGTGAACCACACCGAGCTGGTGGCGGCCCTCATCAACCAGAAGGACGACCTGGTGGAGGGCATCCGCTTCGCGCAGGAGTCGGTCGTGGGCTCGCTCACCCTGCTCGTCATGACGGAGGACGGCGTGGTCTTCGCCGCGCGCGACCGCGCCGGGCGCCTGCCGGTGCTGATCGGCCGCGACGTCGAGGGCGCGGGCTACTGCATCTCGTTCGAGAGCTTCGTCTACCACAAGCTGGGCTACGAGGACGCCTACGAGCTCGGTCCCGGCGAGATCGTGCGGGTCGACGCCGACGGCTACCGGAGCGTGTCCCCCGCGGGCGACGAGATGAAGATCTGCGCGTTCCTGTGGGTCTACTACGGCTACCCCAACTCCAACTACGAAGGCGTGAACGTCGAGGTCATGCGCTATCGCAACGGGCACGTCATGGCGCGCGACGAGGCGGCGGCGGGGACCCTGCCCGAGGTGGATTACGTCGCCGGCGTGCCCGATTCGGGCCTGCCGCACGCCATCGGCTACGCCAACGAGTGCGGCGCCACCTTCGCGCGCCCCTTCATCAAGTACACCCCCACCTGGTCGCGCTCCTTCATGCCCACCAACCAGAGCGTGCGCGACCGCATCGCCGAGATGAAGCAGATCCCCGTGCCCGAGCTCATCCGCGGCAAGCGCCTGCTGTTCGTGGACGACTCCATCGTGCGCGGCACGCAGCTCGGCAAGACGGTCGACTTCCTGTACAGCGCGGGCGCGGCCGAGGTCCACATGCGCTCCGCCTGCCCGCCGATCATGTACAGCTGCAAGTACCTGTCGTTCTCGCGCGGGAAGTCCGACCAGGACCTCATCGCGCGCCGCGTCGTGCGCGAGCTGGAGGGCCCCGAGGGCGACAAGCATCTGGACGAGTACGCGGACAGCTCGACCGAGCGCGGCAAGTGCATGCTGCGCCGCATCTGCGAGCAGCTCGGCTTCGACAGCCTGGGGTACCAGTCGCTGCCCGGCATGCTCGAGGCCATCGGCATCGACCCGACGAAGGTGTGCACCTACTGCTGGGACGGCAGGGAGTAGCCGACGGGTTGACTGGGGACGGGTTCGTTCCAACCCATGGCGCCCCGCCCGCCGCGGGGCGCGCGGGGTGCGGCCCCGGGTTGACTGGGGACGGGTTCGTTCAAACCCATGGCGCCCCGCCCGCCGCGGGGCGCGGCCCCTAGGCCTCCATGCCGGGGAAACCGGTCTGGCGCAGCGCCTCGTAGAGCACCACGGCGGCGGCGTTGGAGAGGTTGAGCGCGCTGATGCGGTACCCGTCCGGGTCGATGAAGTTGCCGCAGATGTCCTGGGCGCGCAGGGGCGAGGCCCCCGCATCCCGGTCGGCGGCCTCGGGATGGAGCCCGCGCTCGCGCGCCTCCCATGACTCGGCGTTCCCGAGCGATGCGGCGTCGGGCAGCATGGGGATGCGCTCGCAGCGGGAGGGGAGGGCGGCGAGCAGCTCCTCGGGAAGCCCCGAGCTCTCCTTCCCGAACACCAGGAAGTCCCCGTCGCGGTAGGTCGACTCGGCGTAGGTCCGCCGGGCCTTCTTGGTGAGCAGGTGCAGGCGCCGGCGCCCCTGCGGCCCGGCGAGGCCGCATCGGTCGATGAAATCGTCCCAGTCCCGGTAGACGGAGACGTCGAGGCTGTCCCAGTATCCCAGCCCCGCCCGATGGAGCATGCGCTCGTCGAGCGAGAACCCGAGCGGCCCGACGAGGTGCAGACGACTCCCCGTCACCACGCAGGTTCTGCCGATGTTGCCGGTGTTGGCGGGTATCTCCGGTTCGTGCAGCACGATGTTGAGCATGGTTCTCCTTGCCATCGGGGGGCGTTCCCGGGTGCCGGGCGCCTGTCCATTGTGCCATGCGGCGCCCGGGGTCGGCACGATATCCCGCGCGCTGCTATCATGTGGTGCCGATGCGCGCGACCCGCCCCGCCGCGGGCGCGCCCGCGCATACCGCCGACGATTCCGAAAGGACGCAACGATGATCAAAGAGCTCGTGCACGACGACGCCATCCTCTCCCAGCCCTGCGAGCCCGCCACCGCCGAGGACGCCCCCCTCGCCCAGGACCTTCTGGACACCATGGAGGCGACGGAGGACGCCGCGTGCCTGGCGGCCAACCAGATCGGCGCGGCCAAGGCGCTCGTGGTGTTCGCGGACGACGAGGGCCGGACCCACGTCATGTACAACCCCAAGCTGCTGCTCGGCCTCGGCGCCTACAAGTGCACCGAGCGCTGCCTCTCGTATGACGACGACGTCAAGGTGACCCGCTTCGCCAAGGCCAAGGTGAGCTTCGAGGAGCTGGTCGACGGCGAGCTCAAGCCCCGCCGCCGCGATTTCACCGGCTGGGTCGCCCAGATGGTCCAGCACATGATCGACCACTGCAACGGCAAGCTGGTCTAGGAGTGCGCCCCGCACCCCGGGGCCCGCGGCGCCGCATCCCCGTACCCGGGCGGCCGCCGCGGCCGGGTCCCTCCGGGCATCGTCCGTGAACCGGTGCGCCCCCCCCGTGCGGCGGATCTCCCGCGGGGGCGCAGGCGTTCCTCCAGCTACCCCAGGCCCGCGAGCGCCCAGGCGACGGCGACGACCACCGCGGGCAGCATGTTGGCCGTTTTGAAGGTGCCCTTCCAGATCAGGTTCACGCCCACGCAGAAGATGAGCATGGACCCCACGATGGAGAGGTTCGCGAGCGCGGCCTCGGTCATGAGGGGTCCCAGGGGCTGGGCGAGCAGGGTGATCGAACCCTGGATCACGGCGACGGGCAGGGCCGAGAACAGGCAGCCGCGGCCGAGCGACGCGCTCATCACGCACACGATCACGGCGTCGAGCGCCCCCTTGAGGGCGAGGACCGACCAGTCGCCCGCGATGCCGTCCTGAATGGACCCCACGATCGCCATGGCGCCGATGCTCACGGTGAGCGAGGCCGACACGAACCCGTTCACGAACCCCGCGTCGCCCTCGCTGCCCGTGGCGCGGCGCAGCCATGCTCCCAGCTGCTCGAATCGCGCGTCGAGATCGATCAGCTCGCCCGCCGCGGACCCGAGCGCGAAGGACACGACCATCATCGCCGTCCCGCCGCTCACGAGGCGTCCGCCATCCACCGCAAGCATCTGCTCGAGCGCGCCGGAGAGCCCCACGAACAGCACGCAGAGGCCCGTCGCCTTCATGAGGGCGTCCTGCACCCGGGGGACCAGAAACCGCCCGCCCGCCAGGCCGACGGCGCCGCCCGCCAGGATGCAGGCGACGTTGATGAGCGTTCCCAAGCCGATCATGCGCACCTCGCCGCGGTCCTCCCGCGCCCGCGCGCGGGGATTCCTCTCTTGCCGTATGCATCCTAGCAAATCCCGCGCCGGGCTACCCGTCCCATCGCGCGCGCCCCGCGCCGCCGTCCTGCTCGCCGTGCCGTACGGTCCCTGCGCCGCGGGCCGCGGCCGTCGCGCCGTGCCGCGCGGCGATGCCCCCGTGTGCGAGCAGGTCGGCGACCGCCTGCGCGACATCGCGCCCGCCGCCCGCCCCCGCACGACGGAGCGCCCGCTTCGCCGCGGCGGGGTGGGCGAGCTGGTCGCGGGTGAGCTCGACCACCGTCAGCCCCGGGAAGGCCTCCCGGTCGACGGGGGCCGAGCACGGATCGTCCACGATGTCGAGCGCGAGGGCGCGCTGCGGCCAGTACAGGGCCATGGGTCCTCCTTCCGCACGTGCCGCGGCGCCTCGTCCGCGGCGGGACCGCCCATGCTAGCGCGGGCGGTCCCGCGTCCGTCCCGCAGGTCCTTACCGCCATCCGACAGCCGCAGCTCAGGAGGGCGGAAGATCATCCGGAGCCGTTTTCGCGCCCCGCCGCGCCCGTTCACACGCCCGTCATAATCGCCGATCGCGCCCGCCGCGACCTCGCCATCCCCTATAGTGGGTACCGCTGTCGCTTTATCACGCTAAAGAGATACCGGAGAGGTCACCTATGACGGCTATCCACCCCATGACTCGGGAATACGCCGAGTACCTGCATGACGAGTCGCGCAGCGTCGGCAGCGCCGACTCCATCTCGTTCCCCGCCGACGAGGATGGGATCCGCTCCGTCCTGCGCGCGCTGCGGACCCGCCCCGACGGCTCCGCCGCCGCCCCGCCCCCCGTCACGGTCCAGGGCGCGCGGACGGGCCTGGCGGCGGGCGCGGTCCCGGGCGGCGGCCACGTCATGAACCTCTCCCGCGCCAACCGCTTTCTGGGGCTGCGCGAGGAGGACGGGGTGTTCTACCTGCGCGTGCAGCCCGGGGTCGTCCTCTCGGAGCTGAGGCGCCACCTGGTCGCCGGGACCATCCCCGCGCGGGGGTGGGGCAGGGCGGACCTGCGCGCCCTCGAGCGGCTCTACGCGGGCCCCGAGCAGGTGCTCCCCACCGACCCGACCGAGACCTCGGCCTGCCTCGGCGGGATGGCCGCGTGCAACGCCTCGGGCGCGCGCAGCTACCGCTGGGGCCCTATGCGCCCGCACGTGAGCGCGCTGCGCGTCGTCCTCGCGGACGGCGACGTCATCGACCTGCGCCGGGGTCGGGTCCGCGCGCGCGGGAGGCGCCTCGCGCTCTCCACGGAGTCGGGACGCTCCCTCGAGGTCGACCTTCCCCGGTACGCCATGCCGCGCACCAAGAACGCGTCCGGGTACTTCGTCGAGGACGACATGGACGCCATCGACCTGTTCGTGGGCTCCGACGGCACGCTCGGCGTGATCTCGGAGCTGGAGGTCGCCCTCTCGCCGGCACCTGCCGTCACCTGGGGTGTGAGCTGCTTCTTCGACTGCGAGGACCGCGCCGTCGACTTCGTGGCCGCCGCCCGGCCCGCCCTGCGCCACGCGGCGGCCTTCGAGTACTTCGACGCCGCGGCGCTCGACATCCTGCGGTCCCAGCGCGCGCACGCGGCCGCCTTCGCGTCCCTTCCGGGGCTCGACGACGCCTGGGGCTGCTGCGTCTACGTGGAGATCGCCTGCGATGACGAGGAGTCGGCGCGCGGGGACCTCGCCCGCGTCGCCGAGCTGATGTCCGGCGTCGGCGGGGACCCGGCCGACACCTGGGTGGCGCGCACGGACGTCGACCGCGAGACGCAGCGCTTCTTCCGCCATGCCGTGCCCGAGAGCGTCAACATGCTCATCGACGCGCGCCGCCGCGCCGACCCGTCCATCACCAAGCTCGGCAGCGACATGTCCGTGCCCGACGACCGCCTGCGCGACGTCGTCGCGCTGTACCGCCGCACCCTCGCCGAGGCGGGGCTCCAGTCCGCCGCGTGGGGGCATATCGGCGACAACCACCTCCACGTCAACATCCTGCCGCGTGACGCGCGCGAGTACGCCGCGGGCAAGGAGCTGTTCGGCGTCTGGGCGCGCGAGGTGACCGCAATGGGCGGCGCCGTCTCGGCCGAGCACGGCGTCGGCAAGCTCAAGCGCGATTTCCTCGCCGTGATGTACGGCGGTCGCGCGGTGGCCGAGATGGCCGCACTCAAGCGGCGGTTCGACCCGTACTGCCAGCTCGGCCGCGGCAACCTGTTCGACCCGCATCTGTGCGAAGGGGGTGCGTGAGGGATGCATCTCGTCGTATGCGTGAAGGCGGTCCCCTCGACCACCGAGGTCAAGATGGACCCGAGGACCAACACCATCGTGCGCGACGGCCGCGCCGCCGTGCTCAACCCGTTCGACGCGACCGCGCTCGAACTCGCGCTGCAGATCAAGGAGGGGGTCGCGGCGTCGGGCGAGCCGTGCCGCGTGACCGTCCTGTCCATGGGCATCCCCGATACCGAGCGGCTCCTGCGCGATTGCATCGCGCGCGGGGCGGACGCGGGCCTGCTGCTGTCCGACCGCGCCTTCGCGGGCGCCGACACGCTCGCCACCACCTACGCCCTCGGGTGCGGCGTCCGCGCCCTCGGGGAGCCCGTCGACCTCATCCTGTGCGGCAAGATGGCCGTCGACGGCGACACCGCCCAGATCGGGCCCGAGCTCGCAGGCGAGCTCGACATCCCCTGCGTGGTCGACGTCCAGGCGGTCGAGGGGCCCCTCGGCGCGGGCGATGGCGCGGATGAGGGCACGGGGGACGGCCCCATCTGCCGGCATGGGCGGCTGCGGGCCGTGCGCGCCACGGATGCGGGCACGGAGTTCGTCGAGGTCGACCTGCCCGCGGTGATCACCGTGGGGAAGGACGCCGCGCGCCTGCGCATGCCCGGCATCCCGGGCGTCCTCGCCTCCTCGGACGCACCCGTCACGGTGCTCGGCGCGGACCGGGTGGGCGCGGACCCGGCGCGTTGCGGCCTCACGGGGTCGCCGACGCAGGTGGTCCGCTCGTTCGTCCCCGAGCGGGCGGACGAGGCGGAGCCCGTGCGCGGGGACGCGCGGGAGCAGGCTGCGAAGCTGGCTGAACTGATCGGGGGGATGGCGTGATGAGCGGGCTTGCGATCGATCGGGAGCTGTGCATCGGCTGCGGCATGTGCGTGAAGGCCTGCGACACGGGCGGCATCGAGCTCGCCTGGGAGGGGCCGCGCAAGTTCGCGCGCGGGACCGATGCCTGCGTGTACTGCGGTGCGTGCGCGGGCGTCTGCCCGGTGGACGCCATCTCCATCACCGGGGGAGCGCCGACGGGCGACGACCCGTCGACCTACCGCGGCATCTGGGTCTTCGCCCAGACGGGTCCCGACGGCCGCGTGCTCCCGGTGGCGCGCGAGCTCCTCGGCCGCGCGCGCACGATCGCCGACGAGCGGGGCTGCGCGCTCACCGCGGTGCTGGGCGCAGGGCCGGCCGCCGACGGCGCGGGCCCGCGCGACCTCATCGCCGCCGGCGCCGACGAGGTGATCGTCTGCCGCGACGCGCGCCTCGCCGAGCCCGACGCGGAGGTCTTCGCGCGCTGGATCTGCGCGCTGGCGCGCGACCGCCGGCCGGAGGCGATCCTGTACGGCGCCACTGCGTTCGGGCGCGAGCTCGCCCCCGCGGTCGCGGTGCGGCTGAAAACCGGGCTCACCGCCGACTGCACGGCGCTGTCCGCGGACCCCGAGACGGGGCTGCTCCAGCAGACGCGCCCGGCATTCGGCGGCAACCTCATGGCGACCATCGTCTGCCCGGCCCACCGCCCCCAGATGGCCACCGTCCGCCCCGGCGTGTTCGCGGCCCCCGCCCCCGATGCGTCGCGTACCGGCACGGTCTCGGAGGTCGCGCTCGATGCGGGCGTCGCCCCGCGGGTACGCGTGCTCGAGCGCAGGCCCGCTGCCGCCGCCGCGTCGATCGCGGATGCGCGGCGGCTCGTCGTGGTCGGGCGCGGCATCGGGTCCAAGAAGAACCTGCCCCTCATGAGGCGGCTCGCGGAGCTTCTCGGGGCGGAGCTGGGGTGCACGCGCCCGCTGGTGGAGGCGGGTTGGCTCGAGTACGCCCACCAGGTGGGGCAGACCGGCGTCGCGGTCGCGCCCGACCTGCTGGTCAGCGTGGGGGTCTCGGGCGCCATCCAGCATCTCGCGGGCATCGGCGGCGCGAAGACCGTCATCGCCGTGAACGAGGACCCGGACGCCCCCGTCTTCGGCGCGGCGCGCTACCGGGTGGTGGGCGACTGCATCGAGGTCGCGAGCGCGCTCGTGGAGGAGCTGGAGGGCCGCTGAGGGGATCCCGGCGGGTGCGGCGGCACCGTCCTGCGACGGCGTCTCCTCAGGCGAACACGAGGTTCACGAGGACCATGTAGAACGCCGTCCCCGCCAGGACGGCCGAGAGCATGTCGCGGCGCCACAGGTACACGCCGCCGGTGAGCAGGATCCCCGCGGCCTCGGGGATCCCGTGCGCGGCGGAGAGCAGGTCGACCTCGCGCAGGCAGTAGACCACGAGCAGGCCGAACACCGCTCCGGGCAGGACATCTCCCAGGTAGCGGACATAGCGCGGGGCGCCGTTGCGGAAGGCGAGGAAGGGCAGGGCGCGCGCCAGCACGGTGGCCGCGCCGGCGACGAGCACGGTGGCGATCTGCTGAAGGGGCGTCATGGGCGCTCGACCTCCGTCCTTGCGGGCGCGCTCTCTCCATCCGGGCCGACGGGCCCGGGTACACCGGCTCCCTCCGGTACCGCGGGGCCGCATCCGGCCGCATCCGCCCCGCCCGCATCGGTATCGCCGTCGGAGCCGTACAGGGGCTCGAGGCGGCCGCGCGCCGCGGTCATGATGACGAGTATGGCGAGCATCGCCGGGATCATGAACGCATCCGCCCCGAACACGACGAGCGCCGCCGCCGACGCCGCCATGCCGGCGACCGACCCGGCGTGGCTCGGCTCGTGGAGCCACTGGTCGAGGAAGATGACCGTGAACAGCGCGGTCATGGCGAACGAGACGCCCTCGATGTCGGTGGGGATCAGGCCGCCGAAGACGCCGCCGAGCGTGCAGCCGGCCACCCAGGAGGACTGGTTCAGCAGGCTCACGGCGAACATGAAGCGCCCGCGGTCGACGCCCGCGGGGACGCGGGCGGCGTAGTTGATGGAGAAGGACTCGTCGCACATGGCGTAGACGAGGTAGGGCTTCTTGCGCCCGGTCCCCTGGAACGGCTTGAGCATCGACAGCCCGTAGAACAGATGGCGCGCCTGCACCACCAGGGTCACGGCGAAGGCGGTGAAGGGGTCGAAGGCGCCGGGGAGCATGGAGGCGACGATGAACTCCGCCGAGCCCCCGAAGATGGCGACGGCCATGAAGGTGGGCATCCACCACGGCAGACCGAGTGAGACCGTATAGACGCCGCAGGTGACGCCGAGGAACACGAAGCCCGCCATGATGGGGGAGGAAAGGGGTGCCGCCGCCCGGAGGGCCGCCGCCCACCCGCCGCCGCGGGCCGCCCGCGCGCCCGCGCTCGCCTGGTCCATGGGCCTCCCTCCGCTGCGTCTTCGTGCCGACGGCTCATAAGGATAGCGCAGGCGGAAGCGCGCGAGCCAAGCGGGAAAATAGTGCCTGTCCCTATTTTCCCGCGAGTGGGAAAATAGGGACAGGCACTATTTTCCCACTGCTACGCCGAGCGGCGCCGCGAGGGATGCCCTTGGCGTTCGCCTACTCCTCGAACACGGCGATCACGCGGGCGGGCAGCCCGGTGGCGCCCTCGATGCGCGGCCAGCTCACGAACACGATGGCGCCCGTCGCCGGCACGCGGTCCAGGTTGTCCATGACCTCCACCTGCAGGTGGCCGTGGTCCAGCACCCAGCGCTCCACGGCGAGGTCGTCCGCCTCGGCGGCCAGGTAGCTCGCATCGGTGTCGAAGGTCTCGTGCCCGTTCATGGCGATGCCGCGCTCCTCGTAGAGGAAGCGGATGGCAGGCAGGGACCATCCGGGGCAGTGCTCGCCGCCCTCGCCGTCGAAGTTGTTGAGGGCGTCGTTGTCGGGCCAGCGCTTCGCCCAGTCGGTGCGCAGCGCCACGAACGCGCCGGCGGGGATGCGGCCGTGCTCGGCCTCCCAGGCCTCGATGTCCTCCACGGTGACGGCCGTGTCGGGGCCCTCGGCCGCGACCTTGGGCGTGAGGTCGATCACCGCGAGGGGCATGGCCATGTCGGCGGCGCCGTACGCCTCCGAGCCGACGGCGCCCGGCGTGAAGTGGCTGGGGAAGTCGATATGCGTGCCGAACTGCCCGGGGAACTTGTAGGTGTGGATACGGCAGGAGAGCATCTCCTCGTCGTAGTCGAACACCGTACGGCAGAGTTCGACCGAGCCTTCCGGGATGCCCGTCCAGTACGGGCTGTCGTCGGTCAGCGGATGGGAGAGCTCCACCCATTGGCAGCTCTTCAACTTGGCAAGATCGGGCCACAGGCTCATCGTGCATCCACTCCTTCGCGTCGGCGTTCGCACTTGCTGATGATGGTACCCGCTCGGCGGCTAGGCGTGAAATCAGGTCGTATTTTTTTACACGTAGGAGAGGCGCTGCTGCGTCTATTCTCATTTCGCGTTCCGATGACAAGTCGACAAGTTGGTGCCAGGTTCGATCTTGTCGGTCCGATGCCGTTGCGCGCCGAATCATAATCAGTTAAAAACGGGCAAAACCGTTCACCGTCTGATAGGGACCGCTCGCCCAGGATGGGCGATAATGACCGAACATGACTGATTCTGGTGATATTCTCTCGTTATGGACGAATTAGAATGGTTTTGGATGGTTTTGACAGATTCCGTCCAAAGGATACGACGAGAGGAGCGCAGATGCTTGCAGAAGACCGCCTTGAGAAGATCGTTGCCCTGGTCAACGAGCACGGATCGATCACCGCGACCGATCTCATGCAGCTGCTGGATGCCTCCGAGTCCACCATTCGCCGCGACCTGACACGTCTGGCGCAGCTGGGTCGTATCGTGAAGGTTCACGGCGGCGCCACGGCGGTCAACCGCACGGTCGTCTCCGCCGATCAGACCGTTTACGAGAAGTACAGCGTGCATCTGGAGGAGAAGACGGCCATCGGACGTTTCGCCGCCGCATTCATCGGGCCTGACGACTTCGTCTACATCGACGCCGGTTCCACGACCGAGCGTCTCGTCGACTTCATCACCGAGACGCGCGCCACCTACTTCACCAACTCCATCTCGGTCGCCCATACCCTGCTGTCCAAAGGTTGCCGGGTGCTCGTGCCCGCAGGCGAGCTCAAGCCCGTCACCGAGGCGCTGGTGGGTGAGCAGACGGTGGAGACCCTACGGCGTTATCACTTCACCGTCGGGTTCTTCGGCGCCAACGGCGCGACGCCCGATGAGGGCTTTACCACGCCCGAGACGGGGGAGGCGCTCGTCAAGTCGACTGCGCTCGCCCAGACGCTTCGCCCGTACGTGCTGTGCGATTCCAGTAAGTTCTCCATGGTCTCGCCGGTCACGTTCGCCGATTTCGACGACGCGACGGTCGTGACCGATACGCTGCCGTCCGGCCTCGAGGAATGCGCGAACATCATCGCGGCGTCCTCTACCGAGTAATCTGCCAGCGGAATCCGTCCCATGCAAAGGAGCTGCTCCATGATCTACACCGTGACGTTCAATCCTTGCCTCGACTACGTCGTGGGCGTCGACAACCTGACGCTCGGCGCGGTCAACCGCGTGTCGACCGAGGCCGTCATGGCGGGTGGCAAGGGTATCAACGTGTCCATCGTCCTGAAGAACCTGGGACACCCGAGCTGTGCGCTCGGCTTCCTTGCCGGATTCACCGGCGACGAGATCGCGCGACGCTTGCAACTGCAGGGGGTCGACACCGACTTCATCGAGGTCTGCCATGGTATGAGCCGCATCAACGTCAAGGTCAAGTCGACCGAGGAGACCGAGATCAACGGCATCGGCCCTGACATCACCCCGTCCGATATCGAGGCGCTCTACGCGAAGCTCGACGCTCTGGCTTCCGATGACATCCTGGTCATTTCCGGCAGCGTGCCGGCGGCTCTGCCCGGCGACATCTACGAGCGCATCATGGAGCGTCTCGAGGGTCGCGACATCCGCATCGTCGTCGATGCCACGCGCGAGCTGCTGATGAACGTGCTGGCGTTCCACCCGTTCCTCGTCAAGCCCAACAACCACGAGCTGGGTGAGATTTTCGGCGTCGAGCTGAAGGCGCGGAAGGACGTGGTCCCGTACGCCAAAAAGCTGCAGGCCCTCGGCGCGCGCAACGTGCTCGTTTCCATGGCGGGGGAGGGTGCCGTGCTCGTCGCCGAGAATGGGGACGTGATCGAGAGCCCCTCGCCCAAGGGCACCGTGGTGAACTCGGTCGGCGCGGGCGACTCGATGGTTGCGGGCTTCATCGCCGGTTATCTCGAGAGCGATGGCAACTACGAGCAGGCGTTCCGCATGGGTGTGTGCGCCGGGTCGGCCAGCGCGTTCTCGCTGGGGCTGGCCGAGCGTGATCAGGTCGAGGAGCTGTTGGCCACCATCGGCAGTTAACGCTTCACCCATTCGCGCGACGCGTCGCGCTCGTTTCAATCCACACGTTGACAATCCGTCGGATCTCGGCGGTTGGACCGGCTTATGCCGGGGAAGGGGGTTAGCACCATGAAAATCACCGAGTTGTTCAGTAAGAGCGGGGTGAAACTGGGAGTCGAGGCCGCATCGCAGGCTGAGGCCATCGATGTGCTGGTCGATCTGCATGATGCGAGCGGCAACATCAGCGACCGCGACAAGTACCGTCAGGCGGTGCTCGACCGCGAGGCGCAGTTCAGTACCGCGGTGGGCGACGGCGTCGCCATCCCGCACGCAAAGACCGACGCCGTCGTGCGTCCGGGCCTTGCAGCGATCACCGTACCCGCGGGCGTGGACTGGAATGCGCCCGATGGCAAGCCCTCCGACCTCATCTTCATGATCGCCGCGCCCGAGGGGCAGGCCAACGTGCACCTCGAGGTGCTCGCCAAACTCTCGATGCTGCTCATGCATGAGGATTTCGGGGCCGCTCTGCGCGCCGCCAAGACGGTCGACAAGTTCCTCAAGGTGATCGATGACGCCGAAGCCGCGCACGACGCCGAGCAGGCGGAGAAGGAGAGGAAGGCCGCCGAGGCCAAGGCCGCTCGCGAGGCTGCCGCAGCCGCTGCCGCGCCTGCCGCCGATTCGGCCCTACCGCAGGTGCTCGCCATCACCGCGTGCCCCACGGGCATCGCGCACACCTACATGGCCGCCGAGAACCTCGAGAAGGTCGCCGAGCAGATGGGGGTGACCATCAAGGTCGAGACCCAGGGCTCCGTGGGCACTAAGAACGCACTCACCGCCGAGGAGATCGCCGCCTGCCGTGGCATCATCATTGCGGCCGACAAGGGTATCGAGCTCAGCCGCTTCAACGGCAAGCCGTTGTACTCCACCAACGTGTCCGCCGGCATCAACGATGCCGAGCGCCTCATCAACATCATCATGAACGGCGAGGCGCCCATCTGCCACGCCGAGGGCGGCGCGTCTGCACCGGCGGCGTCCGCTGCGACCGAGGGCATGGGCTCGACCATCTACAAGCACCTGATGAACGGTGTTTCGCACATGCTGCCGTTCGTTGTGGGCGGCGGCATCCTCAAGGCCATCGCCTTCCTGCTCGACACGCAGGGTATGGGTACGGCGGCATACGGCAGCTCCACGCCGCTGGCGGCGTTTTTCAACCTGGTCGGCGGCACGGCGTTCGACTTCATGCTGCCCATCCTTGCGGCCTACATCGCCATGTCCATCGCCGATCGCCCCGGCCTTGCCCCTGGCTTCGTGGGAGGCTGGCTGGCCAAGCAGGGCTTCACGCTCGGATATCTGGCGACGGCTATGGATGCCGAAGCGCAGGGCGCGCTCATCTCGGGCGGCTTCATCGCGGCGCTGTTTGCGGGCTTTGCAGCCGGCTATCTGACCCTCGGGTTCGAGAGGCTGTGCGACCATCTGCCCGAGTCGCTTGAGGGCATCAAGCCTGTGCTGCTGTACCCGCTCGTCTGCATCTTCCTGATCGGCCTTGTGATGCTTGCGCTGAACCCGATCTTCGCTGCCATCAACTCGTGGCTGACAGGCGCTCTGAACAGTTTCGGTACCGGGAACCTCGTGTTGCTCGGTGCGGTGGTCGGCGGCATGATGTCCGTCGACATGGGCGGCCCGTTCAACAAGGCGGCGTATGTCTTCGGCACCGGCATGTTGTCCGCCGGCACCACCTCCGCGCAGATCGTCATGGCTTCCGTCATGGTCGGCGGTATGGTTCCGCCCATCGCCATCGCCCTGTCCACCACGTTCTTCAAGAATCGCTGGTCTGCGGCCGACCGCAAGGCCGGCATCGTGAACTACATCATGGGCCTGTCGTTCATCACCGAGGGTGCGATTCCCTATGCCGCCGCCGACCCCGGTCGCGTGCTTCCCTCCTGCATCATCGGTTCGGCGATCGCCGGCGCGCTCTCCGCGGGCTTCGGCTGCACGAGCCCCGCGCCCCACGGCGGCGCTTGGGTGACGCCGGTTATCGGCAACCCGCTCATGTACCTTATGGCGCTCGTGATCGGCGCCGTGGTCGCATGCCTGATCCTGTCGTTCCTCAAAAAGCCGCTTTCGGCCGAGGAGGCCGGCTTGACCAAGTAGCCGCTCCGCGCACATCTGATTTCACCCTGAAGGGCTTCATCGCATGGATGGAGCCCTTCTCGGATAAAGCAGCGACAAGTTTGTGCCGGGTACAAACTTGTCACCGGGACAAGTTTGTACCTGGCACTATCTTGTCGCTAAAATAGGGCCTCCCGTGGGAGGCCCTTTGCAGGTAGCTTGCGAGCGCTTGCCTATGCGAAGTAAGCGACGCCGTTCTCGAAGATCGGCATGAACTTGTCGCCCGGGACGTTGGCGTACAGCCCCGCGCCGCGGCGCTCCACGTGGCCCATCTTGCCGAAGACGCGGCCGTCGGGGGAGGTGATGCCCTCGATGGCAGCGACCGAGCCGTTGGGGTTCACGTCAAGGTCCATGGACGGCATGCCGTCGGCGTCCACGTACTGCGTGGCGATCTGGCCGCCCGCCGTGAGCTGCGCGAGCACCTCGTCGTTCGCCACGAAGCGGCCCTCGCCGTGGGAGATGGCCACGGTGTAGGTGTCGCCCGGCGTGCAGGAGGCGAGCCACGGGGACAGGTTGGACGCCACGCGGGTGCGCACCAGGCGGCTCTGATGGCGGCCGATGGTGTTGAACGTCAGCGTGGGCGCGTCAGCGGTGGCGTCGACGATGTCGCCATACGGCACGAGGCCGAGCTTCACGAGCGCCTGGAAGCCGTTGCAGATGCCGAGCATGAGGCCATCGCGCTTCTGCAGCAGCTCGCGCACGGCCTCGGTGACCTCGGGCGCGCGGAAGAACGCCGTGATGAACTTGGCGGAGCCGTCGGGCTCGTCGCCGCCGGAGAAGCCGCCGGGGATCATGACGATCTGGCTCTCGCGGATACGGCGCGCGAGCTCGCGGGCGCTC
Source organism: Candidatus Collinsella stercoripullorum (assembly GCA_019117005.1). GTDB lineage: Bacteria > Actinomycetota > Coriobacteriia > Coriobacteriales > Coriobacteriaceae > Collinsella > Collinsella stercoripullorum. The sequence continues at coordinate 35,872 of DXAO01000027.1, forward strand.
TCGGCGACCGCCTCGGGCGTGAGGTTGTTGATCACGTAGGTGTCCGCCACGGCGCCCGCCGCGGTGAAGGCGCGCGCGGTGTCGTACTCGCAGTTGTTGCCCGGGAACACCGGGATGATCACGCGCGGGCGGGCGAAGGTCTCGCCGGAGTAGATGTGCGGCGCGGCCGCGGTGAAGGTGACGGGCTCGACGGCGGGCAGCTCGGCTGCGCGGTCGGCGGGGGTGCGGTAGGGGAACACGCCCTCGAGCGCCCCCTCCCAGACCTCCTGGAGCCCGGCGAGGTCGATGCTCTCGTCGGCGGTGTCGAGCACGTACGCCTCGACGGTGGTGCCGATGGGCTCGACGACCAGGTCGTCGGGGGCGTCGGCGAGCACCGCGTCGGCGTCGTCGGCGAGCTCCACGATGAAGCTGCCGTACATCGGCTCGAACAGGCTGTCGAGGTCCACGTCGTCGGCGAGCTCGATGCCGATGCGGTTGCCCACGCACATCTTGAACAGGGACTCGGCGCCGCCGCCGTAGCCCGGCGTGGACACCGCGAGCGCCGCCCCCGCGGCCACGAGGCGCTCGACGAGCCCGAAGGCGTCGAGCAGCTGGGCGGCGTCGGGGCGCCAGTCCTCGCCGTACGCGGCGGGCGCGATGCGCACGACGCGGTGCGTGATGCCCTTGAACTCGGGCGAGGTCGCGCGCGCGGCGTCGCCCACGGCCACGGCGAAGGAGACGAGGGTCGGCGGGACGTCGAGGTCCTCGAAGGAGCCGGACATGGAGTCCTTGCCGCCGATGGCGCCCACGCCCAGGTCGACCTGGGCCATGAGCGCGCCGAGCACCGCCGCGACCGGCTTGCCCCAGCGCTCGGGGACGTCGCGCAGGCGCTCGAAGTACTCCTGGAAGGTGAGGTAGGCGCTCTCGTGCGGGAAGCCCGCGGCGACGAGCTTGGACACCGACTCGACCACGGACAGGTAGGCGCCCGCGAACTGGTCGGCCTCCATGAGGTAGGGGTTGAAGCCCCAGGCCATGGCGCTCGCCGTGGAGGTCTCGCCGTCGACGGGGAGCTTGGCGACCATGGCCTCGGCGGGCGTCAGCTGCGTGGCCCCGCCGAAGGGCATCAGCACGGTCGCCGCGCCGATGGTGGAGTCGAAGCGCTCGGCCAGGCCCTTGTTGGAGCAGACGTTGAGGTCGCCCACGAGCGAGCGCATGCGCTCGGCGAAGGTCTCGCCGCCCCAGGAGGGCTGCCACACGGAGCGGGCGGTCACGTGCGCCGCCTGGTGCTTGGGGGCGCCGTTGGAGGCCAGGAAGGCGCGGGTGAGGTCGACGATGGCCGTGCCCTGCCACGCCATGCGGACGCGGGGCTCGGCGGTGACCTCGGCGATCACCGTCGCCTCGAGGTTCTCCTCGGCGGCGTAGCCCATGAACTCGTCCACGTCGTCCTCGGCCACGGCCACGGCCATGCGCTCCTGGGACTCGGAGATGGCGAGCTCGGTGCCGTCCAGGCCCTCGTACTTCTTGGTCACCTGGTCGAGGTCGATGTAGAGGCCGTCGGCCAGCTCGCCCACGGCCACCGAGACGCCGCCCGCGCCGAAGTCGTTGCAGCGCTTGATGAGGCGGCAGGCGTCGCCGCGGCGGAACAGGCGCTGGAGCTTGCGCTCCATGGGGGCGTTGCCCTTCTGGACCTCGGCGCCGTCCTTCTCGATGGACTCGACGTTGTGCGCCTTGGACGAGCCGGTGGCGCCGCCGATGCCGTCGCGGCCGGTGCGGCCGCCGAGCAGGATGATCTTGTCGCCGGGAGCGGGGCACTCGCGGCGCACGTGGTCGGCGGGGGTGGCGCCCACGACGGCGCCGATCTCCATGCGCTTGGCCACGTAGCCGGGGTGGTAGAGCTCGGACACCTGGCCGGTCGCGAGGCCGATCTGGTTGCCGTAGCTGGAGTAGCCCGCCGCCGCGGTGGTCACGAGCTTGCGCTGCGGCAGCTTGCCGGCGAGGGTCTCGGACACCGGCACGGTGGGGTCGGCGGCACCGGTGACGCGCATGGCCTGGTAGACGTAGCTGCGGCCGGAGAGCGGGTCGCGGATGGCGCCGCCGATGCAGGTGGCCGCGCCGCCGAAGGGCTCGATCTCGGTCGGGTGGTTGTGGGTCTCGTTCTTGAACAGGAAGAGCCAGTCCTGGTCCTCGCCGTCCACGTCGACGGTGACCTTGACGGTGCAGGCGTTGATCTCCTCGGACTCGTCCAGGTTCTTGAGCTTGCCGGTCTTCTTGAGGTACTTGGCGCCGATGGTGCCCATGTCCATGAGGCAGACGGGCTTCCCGTCGCGGCCGAGCTCGTGACGGATCTCCAGGTAGCGGTCGAAGGCGGCCTGCACGACCGCGTCGTCGATCGCCACGTCGTCGAGCACGGTGCCGAAGGTGGTGTGGCGGCAGTGATCGGACCAGTAGGTGTCGATCACGCGGATCTCGGTGATGGTGGGGTCGCGGTCCTCGTCGCGGAAGTAGCTCTGGCAGAACGCGATATCGGCCAGGTCCATGGCGAGCCCGCGGTCGGCGATGAAGGCGGCCAGGGCGGCCTCGTCGAGCTCGCGGAAGCCGTCGAGGACCTCGACGGGCTCGGGGTCGGGGATCTGCTGGGTGAGCGTCTCGCGCAGGGCGAGGTCGGTCAGGCGCGACTCGACCGGGTTCACGATGTAGCGCTTGATGGCGGCCTCGACGTCCTCGGGGAGGTCGCAGTCGAGCACGTAGAGCTTGGCGCAGCGCACGGTGGGGCGCTCGCCGCAGGAGATGAGCTGGATGCACTCGGCCGCGGAGTCGGCGCGCTGGTCGAACTGGCCGGGCAAGGACTCCACCGCGAACAGCGTGGTCCCCGCGCCCTCCGCCGAGACCCCCTGCCCGCTGCCGGGCCCGCCGATCCGCGCGCCCGCGACGGGCAGCTCGCGCGTGGCGATATCGACCTGCGGCTCGGAGAACACGGTGGGGATGCAGCGCTCGAAGAGCTCCTCGTCGATGCCCTCCACGTCGTAGACGTTGATGATGCGCAGCGTCGCGGTGGGCGGCAGGCCCTCCGCGACGGCGGTGTGCAGCTCGGCCAGGAGCTGCCGCGCCTCGACGTCGAAGCCGGGCTTCTTCTCCACGTAGATGCGAGAGACCATTGAATCCTGCCTTCCTGTACGGATGTGGCCGTCGTGTCCGCCGCGGGCGGCGGCTGCCGGGTCCTCGACGACGCGGCACCTTGAGCCCACGGATGCTAACCCCTCCATCATACGTCAGGGGGCCGGCGGGAATCCGGGGACGGTGCGATATCCGCGCGGGTCCAAATATCCAACTGATATGGGCGATGCGGGCTCCGGGCGGCCCGTCGCGGGTCCCGCCGGCCGCCGGCGGGATGCCGTTCCGCGGCGCCGCCCGTCCGGCAGCGGCGACGGGCTCCGGGCGCCGTCGCCCCGGCCCGGCCGGACGGGGCTTCGCGTACAATCGGATGGAGCGGAAAGGGGCCCGTCATGTACGAGCTGACCGACGAGCAGTTCGAGGAGATCGTCGAGGCGGCGCTCGACGCCATGCCGGAGCGCTTCATCGAGGCGCTCGAGAACGTCGTGGTGACGGTCGCCGACGAACCCGATGCCCGCCAGCTGCGCTCGCTGGGCGACGATGCGGCGGAATCCCGCGGCAGCGAGCTGCTCGGCCTCTACGAGGGGACGCCGGCGACCGAGCGCGGCACGTGGTACGGCGACGGCGAGGTCCCCGATGTCATCACCATCTTCAAGGGGCCGCACGAGCGCTGCTTCTCGACGTACGCGTCGATCTCGGAGCAGATCCGCAAGACGGTTGTCCACGAGGTCGGCCATTACTTCGGCAACGACGAGGCGATGCTGCGCGCGATGGGGTACTGACCGCCCGGGCGCCTCGGCGCATCCGGGCGTCGCGGCGCTCGGATGCGCCTCCTTGCACGGGTCGGGAGGCGCCGGCCGCGAAGTGCACCGGCGCCCGCATAGACTGAGGGGTCATTGTACGCGCATCCGACCGCGCCGGCAGTGTCCTGCGTACCAATACGGGGCCGCCGGCCGCCGGCGCGCGCTGTCCCGTCGCATCTGGCGCGCCGGCGTCTCGCGCCGCCGTCCTAGTCGTTCGCCTCGGCGCCGTCGGTCCACGCGGCGACGTCCTCGATGCGGATCACGCTCGCCACGCGCTCGACGCCGGGAAGGGCCGCGAGCTCGGCGCGGGCGGTCCGGACATCGCGCTCGGACGCCTCGTGGGTGAGGAAGACCACCGAGCAGCGGGTGCCGTCGCCGTCCTGCAGCTGGTTGATCTGGGAGATCGAGATCCCGTTGCGGGCGAACACCCCGACCACCGGCGCGAGCGCCCCCACCTCGTCGGCGACGGTGAGGCGGATGTAGTAGCGCGTGACGAGGTCGTCGACGGGGCGCAGCGGCAGCACGCTGCGATAGGGCTCGATCTCGGCCTGCGGGCGGTCGCTGTGGCAGATGGCGTCGGCGAGCGCGAGGACGTCGCCCACCACGGCGCTCGCGGTGGGGAAGGAGCCCGCGCCCGCGCCGTAGAACATCGTCTCGCCCACGGCGTCGCCGACCACGTACACGGCGTTCATGGCCCCGTTCACGCTCGACAGCAGGTGGTCGGCGGGGATCATGGTGGGGTGCACGCGCGCGTCGACGCCCTCGGGCGTGTTGCGCGCGATGCCGAGGAGCTTGACCGCGTAGCCCAGGCTCCGCGCCTGCTCGATGTCTGCGGCCGAGACGTCGCGGATGCCCTCGCAGTACACGTCGTCGGTGGTCACGCGCGTGTGGAAGGCGATGGACGACAGGATCGCGACCTTGCTCGCGGCGTCGAACCCGTCCACGTCGGCCGAGGGGTCGGCCTCCGCGTAGCCCAGGCGCTGCGCGTCGGCGAGCACCTCGTCGAAGTCGAGGCCCTCGGCGGTCATGCGCGAGAGGATGTAGTTGGTGGTGCCGTTCAGGATGCCCGCCACGGTGAGGATCTCGTTGCCCACGAGCGCGTGCTCGAGCGCGTTGACGATCGGGATGCCGCCGCCGGCCGCCGCCTCGCAGCGGATCTGCACCCCGTTGTCGGCTGCTAGGCGCGCCAGGCGCTCCACATGCCGGCCGAGCAGGGCCTTGTTGGCGGACACCACGTGCTTGCCCGCCGAGAGCGCCTGCTCGAAGATCTCGGTCGCGGGGTGCTCGCCGCCGATGAGCTCGACCACGATGTCGATGTCGGGGTCCCCCACCACCTCGCGCCAATCGCTCGTGAACGCCTCGTCGGCGAACCCGAGCTCGCGGGCGCGCTCCGGCTCGAGCGCGCAGGCGCGGGTGATGCGCAGGTCGATGCCGTAGGCGGCGAGGTACTCGTCGCGATGGCGCGCGACCGTGCGCGCCACGCCCCCGCCCACGGTGCCCAGGCCGATGAGTCCCACGTTCACGGTGCGTGCGGTGCCGTCCATGTTGTCTCCTCCTCGATGTCGCATGCGTGCCGGTTCCGGCCGTCCGCCCCCATTGTGACATCCGGGGCCGCCCGGCGGGCGGGCGAACGGCGGCGCCCGCCCGCACCGGTCCCGCACGCGCGGCCGCGACCTCGCGCGATGCGCTTCCGCCGCAGGTTGCGAAACCAAGATGTAACACAGCCGGACGGGCGCCGCGCGCCGGTAAACGGGCAGGTCGCGTTTGCGTGCGGCGGCGCGCGCCCCTTACCCGCCGGGACGCGCGCCGCCGGCGGCGAATTGGAACCTTACGTTTTCTCCATGAAACGGGTAAGGTAGACCGAACCATCGTATTCGGCGAGCGGGGGGAAGCACGCGTGCCCGAGCGGTGGCCGTGTCCATATGCCAGCGCGCGAGCTGGCCGCATTCGAGAGGAGAGCCGTATGTCGAGCCTCACCGGTACGTCATTCAACCCTGCCATCAGCCGCAGGAGCATCATCGCGGGCATCGCTGGTCTGGGGGCGGCGGGCGTCCTAGCCGGTTGCTCCGACGGCGCCTCCTCGGGCAGCGGCTCGTCCGGCTCCGTCTTCAAGGTCGGCGGCATCGGCCCCACCACGGGCGGCGCCGCCATCTACGGCAACGCCTGCAAGAACGGCGCGCAGATCGCCATCGACGAGATCAACGCCGAGGGCGGCGACGTCCAGTTCGAGCTCAACTTCCAGGACGACGAGAACGACGCCGAGCGCTCGGTCAACGCGTACAACAACCTCAAGGACTGGGGCATGCAGATCCTCATGGGCACCACCACCTCCACGCCGTGCGTGGCCGTGTCCTCCGAGACCAACGCCGACAACCTGTTCCAGCTGACGCCCTCCGGCTCCTCCACCGACGTCATCGGCGGCCAGCCGGACGCCGACGGCAACATCGCCGAGCCGCGCAAGGAGAACGTCTTCCAGATGTGCTTCACCGACCCCAACCAGGGTGCGGCCTCCGCGCAGTACATCTCCGAGCAGCAGCTCGGCACCAAGATCGCCATCATCTACAACAACTCCGACACCTACTCCACGGGCATCTACCAGAGCTTCAAGACCGAGGCGGCCGAGTACGGCCTGGAGATCGTCTCCGAGACCACTTTCACCGAGGACTCGCAGACCGACTTCTCCGTGCAGCTGAACGACGCCAAGAACGCCGGCGCCGACCTCGTCTTCCTGCCGATCTACTACACGCCCATCTCGCTCATCCTCACCCAGGCCAACCAGATGGGCTACGCGCCCAAGTGGTTCGGCGTCGACGGCATGGACGGCCTGCTGACCGTCGAGGGCTTCGACACCGCGCTCGCCGAGGGCTGCATGCTGCTGACCCCGTTCGTGGCCACCGCCGAGGACGAGGCGACGCAGGCCTTCGTCTCCAAGTACGAGGAGGACTACGGCGAGACCCCCAACCAGTTCGCCGCCGACTCCTATGACTGCATCTACGCCCTCAAGGCCGCCATCGAGCAGGCCGGCGTGACCGCGGACATGGACTTCTCCGACATCTGCGACGGCCTCGTCGAGGTCTTCACGTCCTCGGACTTCTCCTACACCGGCCTCACCACCGCCGGGGAGGCCGCTACCTGGTCCGACACCGGCGAGATCTCCAAGCAGCCCATGGGCATGGTCATCCAGGGCGGCGTGTACATGCCGCTGGACGCCTAGGGCCCGCGGCCGTAGGGGCCGGGTCCCTCCCGCGAGCCCGACGGGGCCCGGCGGGCGTCCCCGGATCCCGTACCGGCCTTCCGAATCTTGATTCGCATGGAGCGGGGGCCGCCCACGGAGGTGGTCTCCGCTCGCTTTGTGCGATAGGAACGTTCAACCGTCAACCGGAAAGGAGGGGGAGATGGAGATCCTCGCCAACCTCATCAACGGCATGAGCCTGGGCAGCGTGTACGCCATCATCGCGCTCGGGTACACCATGGTGTACGGCATCGCCAAGATGCTCAACTTCGCCCATGGCGACGTCATCATGGTCGGCGCCTACATCTGCTTCTGCTCCGTCAGCTACCTGGGCCTGCCCGTCATCGCCGGCGTGCTGCTGTCCATCGTCGGCTGCACGGTGCTCGGCATCGTGGTCGAGCGCCTCGCCTACAAGCCCCTGCGCGACGCGCCCTCGCTGAACGTGCTCATCACCGCCATCGGCGTGAGCTACTTCCTGCAGAACGCGGCCCTGCTCATCATGGGCTCCGACCCCAAGTCGTTCTCGTCGATCGTCAGCCTGCCCGCGCTGAACCTCTTCGACGGGCGCCTCACGATCAGCGCGACCGCCGTGCTCACCATCCTCGCCTGCGCGGTCATCATGGTGGCGCTCGTGATGTTCACCACCAAGACCAAGATGGGCAAGGCCATGCGCGCCTGCTCCGAGGACCGCGACGCCGCCCAGCTCATGGGCATCAACGTCAACTCCACCATCTCCATGGTGTTCGCCATCGGCAGCGGTCTGGCCGCCATCGCCGGCGTGCTCATGTGCGCGGCCTACCCCACGCTCATGCCCACGACCGGCTCCATGCCCGGCATCAAGGCCTTCACGGCGGCGGTGCTCGGCGGCATCGGGTCCATCCCCGGAGCCGCGCTCGGCGGCGTGCTGCTCGGCATCATCGAGATCTTCGCGCGCGCCTACATCGGCACGCAGCTCGCCGACGCCGTGGTGTTCGCCGTCCTCATCGTGATGCTGCTGATCCGCCCAGCCGGCCTGCTCGGCAAGCCCGTGAACGAGAAGGTGTAGGTGATCGCATGGGCATCAAGATCCTGAACCCCCAGACGCGCTCGACCGTCATCACCTATGCGATCGTCGTCGCGGCGTTCATCGCCGTCACGGTCCTGGACGGGCTCGGCTTCATCTCCAACTCCCTGTCCGGCCAGCTCGTTCCCATCTGCGCCTACGTCTGCCTCGCCGTCTCGCTGAACCTCGTGGTGGGCGTCTCGGGCGAGCTGTCGCTCGGCCACGCCGGCTTCATGAGCGTGGGCGCGTTCACCGGCGTCGTGGTCGCCGGCATGCTCGCGCGCGCGGGCGTCGAGTCCGAGCTCGCGCTGTTCGCCCTCTCCGCGGCGGTGGGCGCCGTCGCCGCGGGCGTCATCGGCTTTCTGGTCGGCATCCCGGTCATGCGCCTGCGCGGCGACTACCTCGCCATCGTGACCCTCGCCTTCGGCGAGATCATCAAGAACCTGCTCAACAACTTCTACGTGGGCGTGGACGACGCGGGCCTGCACTTCTCCATGACCGACTCGTCCTCGCTCGGCATGACGCAGGGCACGATCCTCATCAACGGCCCCAAGGGCGCGGTGGGCATCGACAAGATCTCGACCTTCGTCCTGGGCATCGTGCTGGTGCTCATCACGGTGGCCGTGGTGCTGAACCTCATGCACAGCCGCGACGGCCGCGCCATCATGGCCGTGCGCGACAACCGCATCGCCGCGGAGTCCGTGGGCATCAACGTCACCAAGTACCGCCTCATGGCCTTCACGGTCGCCTCCGCGCTCGCCGGCGCGGCGGGCGTGCTGTACGCCATGAACTACTCCACCATCACGCCGTCGCAGTTCGACTTCAACCAGTCGATCCTCATCCTGGTCTACGTGGTGCTCGGCGGCATGGGCAACATCTGGGGCTCCATCGTCTCGGCGGCCTTCCTCACGGTCCTGCCCGAGCTCCTGCGCCCGATCAACGACTACCGCATGCTGCTGTACGCCGTGGTGCTCATCCTCGTGATGGTCGTCCCGCACCTCAAGGTCTACCGGCGCGTCGCCGACGCGCTGCGCAGCCGCCTGGCGCATCGCGGTCCCGCTGCCGCGACGGAAGGCGGTGAGGCAGATGAGTAAGTTCTCCGATTTCGCGAAGGCGCGCCGCGAGGGCACCAAGATGGTGCCCGTCCCGAGCGTCTCCATCATGCCCGAGCGCGACCTGGGTCGCGCCCCCGCCCTCGAGTGCCTGCACCTGGGTATCGACTTCGGCGGCCTCAAGGCCGTGGACGACTTCAACATCACCGTGGGCCGCACCGAGATCTGCGGCCTGATCGGCCCCAACGGCGCGGGCAAGACCACGGTGTTCAACCTGCTCACCAAGGTGTACCAGCCCACGCGCGGCACCATCATGGTGGACGGCCAGGACACCGCCGGCATGAGCCCGGCGCGCGTGAACCAGATGGGCGTGGCGCGCACGTTCCAGAACATCCGCCTGTTCGGCTCTCTCACGGTCGAGGAGAACGTGGCGGTCGGCCTGCACAACCAGCGCCACTGCGGCATGGCGACGAGCATCCTGCGCCTGCCCCATCACTGGAAGAGCGAGCGCTGGTACCATGAGCGCGCCCTCGAGCTGCTCGACATCTTCGACATGACCGGGCTCGCCGCCCACGAGGCGGGCAGCCTGCCCTACGGCGCGCAGCGCCGCCTGGAGATCGTGCGCGCGCTGGCCACCAACCCGAGGCTCCTTCTGCTCGACGAGCCGGCGGCGGGCATGAACCCGTCCGAGACCGCCGAGCTCATGGAGAACATCGTCAAGATCCGCGACACCTTCGGCATCGCCATCATGCTCATCGAGCACGACATGAACCTCGTCATGAACATCTGCGAGGGCATCTGCGTGCTCAACTTCGGCAAGATCATCGCCAAGGGCACGCCCGAGGAGATCCAGTGCAACGACGCGGTCATCGAGGCCTATCTGGGCACGCGGAAGGAGGCGGAGGCGTAATGCTGTCCGTGTACAACATCAACGTGTGGTACGGGGCCATCCACGCCATCAAGAACGTCTCCTTCGACGTGAACGACGGCGAGATCGTCGCCCTCATCGGCGCGAACGGCGCCGGGAAGTCCACGACGCTCAAGACCCTCTCGGGCCTGCTGCGCTCGCGCTCGGGCTCCATCAAGTTCATGGATTCCGACATCATGCACGCGCCCGCCGAGCGCATCGTCGCCCAGGGCCTCGTGCACGTGCCCGAGGGGCGCCATGTGTTCGCGCAGATGACGGTCGAGGAGAACCTCGACATGGGCGCCTACACCCAGCCCAAGGAGACCATCCCGGGCAACCTGGAGAAGGTCTACGCGTACTTCCCCCGCCTGAAGGAGCGCCGCCGCCAGGTGGCGGGCACCCTCTCGGGCGGCGAGCAGCAGATGCTCGCCATGGGCCGCGCGCTCATGGCGAACCCGAAGCTGCTCATGCTCGACGAGCCCTCGATGGGTTTGGCCCCCATCATGGTCGAGCAGATCTTCGAGATCATCGGCGCCCTGCACGAGGCGGGCACCACGATCCTGCTCGTGGAGCAGAACGCCCAGGCCGCGCTGTCGATCGCCACGCGCGGCTACGTCATGGAGACGGGTACCGTCACGCTCACGGGCACGGGCTCGGAGCTTCTGCACAACGACGACGTGCGCCGCGCCTACCTGGGAGGCTGACGCCCCGCCCCGCCTCGCGCGCCGAACGCCCCCGGACGGGGCGGGCGCGATCGGGAGGACCCCGGCGGCATGCGCGCCCCGAGAAGGAGCTCCGGCCCCTTCCGGGGCGCGTCCCGTATGCACGGGCCCCGGCGCCGCCGCCCGCATCCGGCCCCGCGGAGGGCGGGTGGCGTATAATCGGCCTGACGATGACGCCGACGCTGAGGAGAACCCATGGGCGATACCGAGATCCTGCGCGAGTTCTGCGCCGAGAACTTCACGAACGTGCCCGCCGCCATCGCGGCCGGCGCGCGCCGCATCGAGCTGTGCGACAACCTCGCCGAGAGCGGCACCACGCCGTCGTTCGGCGTCATCGAGCACACGGTCGCCTACGCGCACGCGCACGGCGCCCGCGTGATGACGATGATCCGCCCGCGCGGCGGGAACTTCGTCTACGGCGAGGACGAGCTGGCGATGATGGAGGCCGATGTCTTCAGCGCCTGCGAGGCGGAGACCGACGGCATCGTGTTCGGCTGCCTGCGCGAGGAGGACGGCGCCTACGCCCTCGATGTCCCCGCCTGCGAGCGGATCATGTCCGCGGTCGCGGCGGCGGACGACGCGTTCGAGATGGGCGGGGTCGACGTCACCTTCCACATGGCGTTCGACGCCCTGCCCGCCGCCGCCCAGCTCCCCGCCATCGACACCTTGGCGCAGCTCGGCGTCACGCGCATCCTCACGCACGGCGGCCCGGCGGGCACCCCGATCATGGACAACGTCGCGCGCCTGCGCGAGCTCACGGAGCACGCCGCGGGCAGGCTCATCATCCTGCCGGGCGCGGGCATCACCTACGCGAACGTCGACGAGGTCGTCCGCGCGGTCGGCGCGCCCGAGGCCCACGGCACCAAGATCGTGCGCCTGGCGTAGGGTCGATCTTTCGCCCGCGCGCCGCGCCCCGCCGGGACCGTGCGATCCGGCCCCGGTGCGCGCCGCGCCCCGGTGTGCGCCGCGCGGCCCGGTCCGCGGGCGCGCCGCCTTCCGGCCGGCCCCGCCCGGCTGCCGAGCACCCGATGGGAGGGACCCGTGACCACCGAACCGACCCCGATCCCCGGCCCCGCGCCGCGCGCCTTCTTCTTCGACGTCGACGGCACGCTCGTCTCGCACCGGACCAAGCGCGTGCCGCCCAGTACCGTCGACGCCCTGCGCGAGCTGCGCCGCCGCGGGTGCAAGGTGTTCGTCGCCACCGGCCGCTCCATGCCGGAGTTCGGCTACCTCCCGCTCGATGAGCTCGCCTTCGACGGCTACGTGCTCGTCGGGGGCCAGGAGGCGCGCGACGCGGAGGGCCGCGTCGTCTTCACCGACCCCATCGTCGGGCACGACCTCGAGGTCCTGCGCGGGGAGTTCTCCGCGCGGCGGCGCCCCATCCTGTTCTACGAGTCCGACAGGCTCTACCTGAACCTCGTGAACGACCACGTGAGGCGCGTGGAGGGCGACGTCTCCACGCCGGTGCCCCCGCTCGGGGAGCCCGACGGGAGCCCCGTGCTGAAGGCCATCGTGTACCAGACCGACGAGGAGGCGGCCGACCTCATGGCCCGCCTGCCGGGCTGCAAGCCGACGCGCTGGCACGCCGGGGCCTTCGACGTGGTGCCCGTGCGGGGCGGCAAGGTCGCGGGGATCCGCGCGTTGCTCGAGCGCTACGGGATCGCGCCCGAGGAGACGATGGCCTTCGGCGACGGCGAGAACGACGCGGAGATGCTCTCCTTCGCGCGCACGGGCGTCGCCGTGGCGGCGAGCGACCCCGCGGCGCGCGCCGCGGCCGACGTGGTCTGCGGTGATATAGACGAGGACGGCATCGCCCGCGCCCTCGAGGGGTTCGGGCTGCTGTAGCCTCGCGCGCGGCCGCCGCGCGCCCCTAGCGGCGCCCGCGCGACGCCAGAAGCCGGCGCGCCTCCTTCACGCGCCGCTCGCCCTGCTCCCTCTGGTCCGCGCACAGGCGCTCGATGATATGGCCGAACGTGGCGGCGAGGATCTGCTGGAACAGCGTCCCGCACATGACGGGGAAGACCGTCTCGCCCGGGAAGTACTGCGCGGCGATCACCGCGCCGGACGAGATGTTGCGCATCCCGCAGGTGAAGCTCATGGTGGCGAGCAGCGGCTGGGAGCCGTGCAGGATGCGGGCGGCGAGCAGGCCCCAGAAGAAGCCGCTCGTGGCGAAGACGAGGATGAACAGGGCGACCTCGAGGCGCTCCCAGGTCATGTTCAGGACGTACTCGCTCATGGACGTCGAGTTGGCCGTGATGAGCACGATGGTGATCAGGCGGCTCGCCGGGCTGAGCACCGGGGAGAGCCGCTCGTGGCCCCAGCCGCGGGTGAGCTCGTTGACGAGCATGCCGGCGAGTGCGGGGAGGGCGATCATGGCCACCATGTCGCCGACCATGCTCATCGCGTCGATGTGGATGGAGGCGCCGAGCAGGACCGACAGGGTGACCGGGATGCTCACGGGGGAGATGACGGTGGAGACCAGGATCGAGGCGAGGCACAGGGGACCGTCGCCGTCGTAGATGCCGACCCACATGAAGCTGATGACGGCGATGGGCACGCTGTACTCCAGCACGACGCCGGTCAGCAGGTTCACGTTGTCGCCGAACAGCAGCGAGCCGAGCAGGTAGGCGAGGCACGGCATGAGGACCTCGGCGACCGCGAGGATGACCAGCAGGCGGAGCGGGTGCCGGAACACGGCGAGGAGCTGCTCGAACGTGTTGTTCAGGGCGCCTTGGAACGTCATGACGGCGAAGATGAGCGGGACGATGGCCTTGAGCGGGCCGAACACGCCGGGGAGCAGGACGCCCGCGACCACGCAGAGCGGGACGAAGTACGCCATATGCTTGCCGATGAACGCGCCGAGCCGCTTCCATTGCTCCATGGGATCCTCCGCCTTCCTCGCGGTCGCCTCCTATCGGGCGACGAGAGCCATGCTACCGCACCGGTGCGGGGGAGGGGGCCGTCCCGCGCTGTCCCGGGAGACATTTTTCGGGCGGGGGCGCCGCGGCCGCGCGCGGGTCGGAGCGGGTCCGCGGGGGAGCCGGACCGCTGACCGGAGGCGCGGGCGCGCCGCTGTCCCCGCCATGCGTATAATGGGGATGTTCAACAGCACGGCCCGCCGCAGCGGGCTATATACCGAGGAAGTGCCCGTATGCATCGCACGCATCCCGCGCGCGGCGTCCTGCCGCACCGCCGCGCCGTCCCCGTAGCGCCCGCCGCCCCCGCGCGCACCTGCGCGGAGCCGTCCGAGGGGGCGGTGAGCCATGCCCTCGCTTAAGACGAGCCGCCGCTGGACGGTGGCGCCGAGCGACCCTGCACTCGAGAGCGAGCTCGCCCGCGGCCTCGGGGTGCCGCCCCTCGTCGCCCGCATCATGGTGGCGCGCGGCATCCGCACCGTGGGGGAGGGGCGGCTGTTCCTCACCCCCTCGCTCGAGCGCGACTGGGCCGACCCCCTGCTCATCCCGGGCATGTCCGAGGTCGCCGACCGCGTGGGGCGCGCGCTCGACGCGCACGAGTCCATCGCGGTGTTCGGCGACTTCGACGTGGACGGCATCACCTCGACCTGCCTGCTGACCGAGGCGCTGCGCGCGCTCGGCGGGACCGTGTTCCCCTTCATCCCGCATCGCTTCGAGGAGGGCTACGGCCTCACCGCGGCGGCCCTCGAGCGCGTCGCCGCCGCGTGCCGGCCCTCGCTCGTCGTCACGGTGGACAACGGCATCGCCGCGCGCGAGGAGGTGGCCGCGCTCGTCGCGACGGGCGTCGACGTGGCGGTGACCGACCATCACGAGCCCGCCGACCTCGTGCCCGAGGGCGTCCCCGTGGCCGATCCCAAGCTCGCCGCGGACGGCCCGAGCCGCGAGCTCGCCGGAGCAGGCGTCGCCCTGAAGCTCGTGCAGGTGCTCGGCGCGCGCCGCGGCATGCCCGACCTGTGGCGGGGCTTCACGGAGGTCGCCGCGCTGGGGACGGTGTCGGACATGATGCCGCTCACGCCGGAGAACCGCGCGCTCGTGGCCGACGGCATCGCGCGGATGCGCGGGGCCTCCCGCCCCGGCTTCACCGCCCTCGCGGCGCTCGCCCGCACCGACCTGTCGACCATCACGGCGGACGCCCTGTCCTTCTCGCTCATCCCGCGCCTGAACTCCGCCGGGCGCATGGCGGACCCCTCGCTCGCGCTCGACCTCCTGCTCGCCCGCGATCCGGTCGAGGCGGGGCGCCTCGCCTCGGAGCTCGAGCGGGTCAACCAGGAGCGCCGGGACATCGAGGCGGCGCTCGCCGACGAGGCGATGGGGCTCGTCGAGCGCGCCTACGACGGCTCCCGCGTGATCGTGGTGGGCGGCGAGGGCTGGCACGAGGGCGTGAAGGGCATCGTGGCGAGCCGGATCACCAACCGCTACCATGTGCCCGCCCTGCTCTTCTCCATCTCGGACGGTATCGCGCGGGGCTCGGGCCGCTCGGTGGGCTCGGTGAACCTGTTCGACGCCGTCGAGCGCTGCTCCGACATGCTCATCCGCTTCGGCGGCCACGCCGGCGCGGTGGGCGTCACCGTCGAGGCGGACCGCCTGGACGAGCTCAGGGAGCGCCTGGCCGCCGTCCTGGCGGAGGTCCCCGCCGAGGACTTCGAGGATCGCAGCGAGGTCGCCGCCGTGGTCGACCTCTCCGAGCTCGACCTGCCCACCATCGAGGCGGTCTCCGCGCTCGAGCCCTTCGGCCAGGGCAACAAGGTCCCGCTGCTCGCGGCGTGCGGCGTCACCATGTGCGACCGCGCCGTGGTGGGCCGCGGCGGGGAGCACATGCGCTTCACCGCCACGGACGGCGTCTCGAGCGTCCCGGCCATCATGTTCCGCGTGCCCGACATCGAGCGGCGCGTATGCTGCGACACCGTGGTCGACCTCGTGTTCGAGGCGGTCGCGGAGCACTGGCAGGGCCGCGTCAAGCCCAAGCTCATGGTGAAGGACATCCTGTGCCGCTGCGGCGAGGAGGCCGAGGGGGCCGCCGAGGCGCCCGCCGACAGCGACGCCGCCGTGCCCGCGGAGGCCGGCTGCGACCGCCGGGCGGGCGAGGGCCCCGACGGGTCCACGGCGGACGCCGCCGCGCGCCGCCGCATGCTCTCCTACGACGAGCTCACGCGCTCGCTCATCCACTCGCTCATCGGCACGGCGCGCCCCCATCCCGCCCAGGCCGAGGCGCTCGACGCCCTCGCCGCCGGCTCCGGCGTGCTGGCCATCATGGGCACCGGGCGCGGCAAGTCGCTCATCTTCCACGTGCATGCCGCCCGCGAGGCCATCCTGCGCGGCCGCGCGAGCGTGTTCGTCTACCCGCTGCGCGCCCTCGTCGCCGACCAGTCCTTCCATCTGGTGCGCGCGCTGTCCGGCATCGGCCTGTGCGCCGAGGTCCTGACGGGGGAGACCCCCGCGGACGCGCGCGACCGGGTCTTCTCGCGCCTGGCGTCGGGCGGCGTCGACGTGGTGCTCACCACCCCGGAGTTCCTCGCCATCCACCGCGAGCGCCTCGCCCGCTGCGGCCGCATCGGCTTCATCGCCGTCGACGAGGCGCATCATGCCGGGACCGCCCGGTCGGGCGAGCGCAGCGCCTATCTCGAGCTGCCCGAGGTCGTGCGCGCGTTCGGGCACCCGACGGTGCTCGCGGCGACCGCGACGGCGGACGACCGCGTCTGCGCCGAGATCGCGCGCCTGCTGCCCATCGACCGGACGGTCGTCGACGACGCCGTCCGGGAGAACCTGGGGATCGAGGACGACCGCGACCTCGCGGCGCGCGAGAACCGGCTCGTGTCCATCGTGGCGACCGGGCAGAAGTGCGTGGTGTACGTCAACTCGCGCGAGCAGTCGCGCGCGCTCGCCCGCACCCTGCGCCGCCGCGTGCCCGAGCTCGCGGGCTCCATCGCCTACTACAACGCCGGCCTGGCGCGCGAGGTGCGCGCGCGGGTCGAGGACGCCTTCCGCTCCGGCGAGCTCACCTGCATCGTGTCGACCTCCGCCTTCGGCGAGGGGGTCGACCTGCCCGACATCCGCCATGTGGTGCTCTACCACATGCCCTTCGGCGCGACCGAGTTCAACCAGATGAGCGGCCGCGCCGGCCGCGACGGCGAGCCGGCCGTCATCCACCTGCTCTACTCCGCGCGCGACGCGCGCATCAACGAGCGCCTGCTCGACGCCGCGGCGCCCGAGCGCGAGGAGCTCGTCTGCCTCTACCGCGCGCTCCAGACCATGTGGCGCGCCAACCGCTCCCGCACCGGGACGGATTCGTTCACGGCCTCCGACCTGGACATCTCCAAGATGTGCCTGGCCGTCGACGCGCGCTGCCCGGTCGAGGAGCGCGCCGTGGCGTGCGGGCTGGCCGTCTTCGAGGAGCTCGGCTTCGCGCATGTGGGCGGGGACGGGGACGCGCGGCGCATCCGGATGGCCGACCGCCCGGGGCGCGTCGACCTCACGAACTCCATCCGCTACCTCGAGGGCCTCCATGCGCGCATGGAGTTCGGCGCCTTCCGGGACTGGGCGCTCGACGCCCCGGCATCTGATATGCTTGACCGCATCAATCGACCCATCACACCGCGAGGACGTTAGGGGGACGCCATGGACGCGCAGACCGGCAAGACCGCCTCCGGCACCCGGCACGTGCACAGCAACCAGGAGGGCGAGCTCCAGCCCACCTCGGCGCTGGTGCACTACACCCATGCCGACGACCTGCCGTACGAGATCATGGCGGACGACTACGACAAGCTCGCCGGCCTCGTCCGCAAGTACATGGGGGACGCCGACCGCGCGAAGGTCGAGCGCGCCTACTGCTTCGCCGCGGAGAAGCATGCCAAGCAGAAGCGCCGCAGCGGCGAGCTCTACATCAACCACCCCGTCGAGGTCGCGATCATCCTCGCCGAGCTCAAGATGGACTGCGACGTGGTGTGCGCCGCGCTGCTGCACGACACGGTCGAGGACACGGAGACCTCCCTGTCCGATGTGGCGGGCATCTTCGGCGACGCCGTCGCCGAGCTCGTCGACGGCGTGACCAAGCTCACCAACATCGACGTGGACACCATGGACGAGAAGCAGGCGCTGAACCTGCGCAAGATGTTCCTCGCCATGTCCCACGACATCCGCGTCGTCATCGTGAAGCTCGCCGACCGCCTGCACAACATGCGCACGCTCGCCGCCCTGCGCGAGGACCGCCGCCTGTTCAAGGCGCGCGAGACCATGGACGTCTACGCTCCGCTGGCCGACCGCCTGGGCATCTCGTCGATCAAGTGGGAGCTCGAGGACCTTTCCTTCTTCTACCTGGAGCCCGAGGCATACCAGCGCATCGCGCGCATGGTCGCCGAGAGCCGCGAGGTGCGCGAGCGCTTCCTGGCCGACACCATCAAGACCCTCGACGACGAGCTGCGCCGCGTGGGGCTCACCGGCTACCAGATCAACGGCCGGTCCAAGCACTACTGGTCCATCTACCAGAAGATGCGGCGCAAGGGCAAGGAGTTCTCCGAGATCTACGACCTGGTCGCGCTGCGCGTGATCACCAACTCCGTGGGCGACTGCTACTCCGCGCTCGGCGCGGTGCACACCCTGTGGCATCCCATGCCGGGGCGCTTCAAGGACTATATCGCCATGCCCAAGCTCAACAACTACCAGTCGCTCCACACGACGGTCATCGGGCCCACCGCCCGGCCGCTGGAGATCCAGATCCGCACCTACGAGATGCACGAGCAGGCCGAGTACGGCATCGCCGCCCACTGGCTCTACAAGCGCTCGGGCGGGTCGAGCGCGTCGAAGTCCAGCGAGGCCCAGCGCCTGGACGACCAGATCAACATGCTCAAGCACTCCCTCGACTGGGCGGCCTCCGACGACATCGACGACCCCAAGGAGTTCCTGCACACCCTGAAGGCGGACCTCTACGACCAGGAGATCTTCGTCTTCACCCCCAAGGGCGAGGTGCTGAGCCTGCGCCGCGGCGCCACGCCGCTGGACTTCGCCTACGCGGTCCACACCGAGGTCGGCAACCACTGCGTCGGCGCGAAGGTGAACGGGGCGATGGCGCCGCTGTCCCATGAGCTGCAGACGGGCGACCGCGTGGAGATCATGACGAACAAGGCGTCCAAGCCGTCCCCGGACTGGTTGAACATCGTGCGCACGCCGTCGGCCAAGTCCAAGATCCGCCGGTACTTCGCCGCGGTGGCGAAGGACGACAACGCGACCGCCGGCCGCGACCTGCTCGCCCGCGACCTGCGCAAGCGCGGGTACGGCATCTCCACGCAGCGCACCACCCGCGCGCTCGCCTCCGTCGCCGAGCAGCTGAACTACCGCCAGATCGAGGACATCTTCGCCGCCATCGGCGCGGGCAAGCTCGCCGTGCGGATGGTGGGCAACAAGGTCGAGCAGATCTTGGACCCCAAGCCCGAGGCGCCCGTCGACAGGCCCGAGGACGGCGCCCCGGCGCGCCCCGAGCGCGGGAGCAACCGCCATCCGCGCCCCTCGGCCAAGTCCAACTCCGGCGTCCTGGTGAAGGGCGAGAACAGCGAGGGCCTGCTCGTGCGCCTCGCGCACTGCTGCAACCCCGTGACCGGGGACGACATCGTCGGCTTCATCACGCGCGGGCGCGGCGTGTCGGTGCACCGCGCGAACTGCCCGAACGTGAAGGGGCTCATGGAGCATCCCGAGCGCATGATCGAGGTCGCGTGGGACACCCGCGCCGACACCACCTTCCAGGTCGAGATCGTGGTCGAGTGCCTCGACCGCATGGGGCTGCTCAAGGACGTGACCATCGCGATCGGCGACGCGGGCGGCAACATCCTGTCCGCCGCCACGGCGACCGACCGCGAGGGCGTCGCGACCCTGCGCTTCCTCGTGGAGATCTCGGACGCGAGCGGGCTCGACCCGCTGCTCGCCGCCGTCTCGGCGGTGGAGAGCGTCTACGACGCGCGGCGCCTCATGCCCGGCGAGGGCGGCGCCCAGATGAAGCGCCGCCGCTGACCGCGCCGCGGGCGGGCCGGTCCTATGGCGACTTCGTGCGCCGGGCGCCCACGGCCCCCGGCTGTGGGAGACTGACGGGGTGAACCGTCCGGCAGCCCGAAGAAGGAGGCCCCTGACATGACCGACCCGGTGCTCGACCTCGCCCCGTGCGGCTCGATCTCGATCGACTGCGTGGTGAACGGCCCGATATCCACCAACACCTACTTCGTCGTCTCCGGCGACGAGGCCCTGATCATCGACCCCGCCTGGGAGGGCGACAAGCTCGCCGAGCGCCTGCGCGCGGCGCACCCCGGCGCGCGGCCGGTCGGCATCGTGTGCACGCATGGGCACGGCGACCATGTGGGCGGCGTCGCCGGCATGCGCCGCGCGCTCGGCGACGACGTGCCCTACCTCATCTCCGCGTCCGACGCGGGGTTCGTGCGGGACGCCGTCGCGAGCATGCGGGTGCGCTGGGGGATCGACACCGAGATGCCCCCGGCTCCCGACCGCCTGCTGTCCGAGGGCGATACCGTCGCCGTGGGCGATGCGGTGCTGCAGGTCATCGACGCCCCGGGGCACACCCCCGGCGGCATCGTCCTGTTCTGCGCGAGCGCGGAGGGGAGGGTCGCCTTCATGGGCGACACCCTGTTCCCCGGCGGTCACGGCCGCACCGACCTGGTCGGCGGCGACGAGGACACGATCCTGCACACGCTCGGCCGCCTGTTCCGGTCCCTGCCGGAGGACACGCTGTGCCTCATCGGGCACGACGGGACCACGACCGTCTCCGACGAGCTCGAGCGCAACCCCTTCGTCGCCCACGCCCTCAGCTTGGGACTCTGATAGGGCCTCTGGCGGGGCATCTGGCGGGGCCGCCCGCCCCGCCCCCGGCTCCGCCGGGTATGGAAAGATCGCGCACCCGGACGGCCCCGCACGCGCCCGCCGGGTGCGTGCACCATCTCTTACGTGCGGCGATTCCGATCCGGTAAGAACGAGGCAAGGTTTCGGCAAGGAGCCTTCGGATCCCGTTCGGCGGGGCGTCATCGGGCTCCCCTCCGATCGCGATCCGCCTGCATCTCTCGGGTACCGTCGAACCATGCGGTCAGTTCGACGGATGGGGGCATCATGGATGTGGGCGAGCGCGTCGACCGTGCGGTGACGGTCATGGCCGAGCATTGGATCGGCAGGAAATGGGAGTTCCTCGCGCAGGCGAACGAGGAGTTCTCCGCCTTCGTCGACCCGGCGGCGTACTACCGGGACTGCCTGAGCGATCGGGAGGCGGCCTTCCTGTCCGCCTGCTTCACGGAATGGGTCCTGTTCGACCGCCCGCTGTTCCGGGGCGCGACGCCGCTGCGGGCGTTCATCGAGCACCCGGTCGGGGACGTCTCCGAGGACGACCTCGACTGCCTGCGGCAGATCGAGCGGACCCATTTCGTGACCCGCTTCGCAATCGGGCGCAAGCACGCCGACGCGGGCACCGTAGAGGTCCGCGACGTGCGCACCGGGCTGCGCTACCTCGTCCTCGACCCCCATCTGTGCGGGGTCGACCGCTGGCGGGACGGGTCGATCTCCATGCGCGTCGCCTGCGTCGACGACGTCTGGCAGACCGTCGGGAGGGTGCATCTCTACGATCGCGCCCCGCCGGGGGCCTACGGCCAGGACGGTCCGGGCGAGGTGCATCCCGAGGACCTCGTCTTGAGGCCGGAGGTCGCCTCTGCCGGGTTCTATCTGCGCCTTTTGCGCGACGTCATCGGTTTCGAGGGACGTTACCAGCAGTCGTCCGTGTTCGTCGGCTCATGACGGGGCGGTGCGGCGACGGCTCGGGGCGAGGGGTCGGTCCGCGCGGGCCGCCGGGCGGGACGCTGCCGGGGTCGTGCGGTAAAGAAGCGCTCAATGCTGCGCATTCGCGCCCGCGTCGGTGGTAAAATAGGCGGCTGTGTAGGCAAACCTTATGAGGAGGTTAATCCATGCTCGTCAACGCAGCAGAGATGCTCAAGGAAGCCGAGGCCGGCCACTACGCGCTCGGCGCATTCAACACCAACAACCTCGAGTGGACGCTCTCCATCCTCACCGCCGCCGAGGAGGCGAAGTCCCCGCTCATCATGCAGTGCACCGGCGGTGCCGCCAAGTGGATGGGCGGCTACAAGGTCTGCGCCGATATGGTGAAGGCCGCCGTCGAGGCCCTGAACATCACCGTCCCCGTGGCGCTCCATCTCGATCACGGTTCCTACGAGGACTGCTTCAAGTGCATCGAGGCCGGGTTCACCTCCGTCATGTACGACGGCTCCCATGAGGAGACCTTCCAGCTCAACCTCGACCGCACCAAGGAGATCGTCGAGCTGGCCCACTCCAAGGGCATCTCCGTGGAGGCCGAGGTCGGCGGTATCGGCGGCGTCGAGGACGGCGTGACCTCCAACGGCGAGCTCGCCGACCCCAACGAGTGCAAGCAGATCGCGGACCTGGGCGTCGACTTCCTCGCCTGCGGCATCGGCAACATCCACGGCGTCTACCCGGCGGACTGGGCCGGCCTGTCCTTCGAGCGCCTCGGCGAGATCAAGGCCCTGACCGGCGATCTCCCGCTCGTGCTCCATGGCGGCACCGGCATCCCCGAAGATCAGATCAAGAAGGCGATCGAGCTCGGTATCTCCAAGATCAACGTGAACACCGACCTGCAGCTCGTCTTCGCCGCCGCCACCCGAGAGTACATCGAGGCCGGCAAGGACCAGCAGGGCAAGGGCTACGACCCGCGCAAGCTCCTCAAGCCCGGCCGCGACGCCATCGTGGCGCGCACCAAGGAGCTCATGGAGCAGTTCGGCTCGGTGAACAAGGCGTAAGCTCGGACGCACGCGTTCTGCAGGAGGCCCTTCGGGGCCTCTTTTTGTTGCTGCTTTTGGTGCATTTTGGGACGGGGTCATTTTTGCTCAGGAGGCCTTCGGGGCCTCCTGAGCAAAAATGACCCCGTCCCAAAATGCACCAATGCACCGAAGGCCCCCTTCGTTATGGCGCCGTCCCCCTTGGGCGCTCGCGCTGCGGCAGGCGGATGCGGCCCCGTCCTCCGCGTGCGCGGGCGGCAGGGGTAGAATCGGGTCCGTAGGGTTCGAGGCGCCGGATTCCGCGCCGGCGCACGACGAGAAGGGGGAGCCATGGCGGTCCGATTCGAATACCCGGAACAGGGGGAGCTCGTCGAGAGGGGGCCGGTCGGGACGCCCGACGCGGCGTCCAACGACGATTTCCGCTTCCTCGCCGTGGGCCTTCCCCCCGAGATCGAGCGCCTCAAGCAGGCGGGGCGTCTGACCGAGGCCGTCCGCGCATGCGACGACCTCCTCTCCGGCGAGGTGAACCCTGAGCTCGCGGCGTGCCTGCGGGCGGAGCGGCACCGCATGGGCCGCCTCGCGCGGCAGTTCCGCGTGACGCGCGCCGAGGCGCTCGAGGCCGTGCGCGCCGAGTGGCCTGAGTTCACGGAGAAGCGGTTCGACGACCTCATCGGGCGCGGGCGCATCGACTGGCGCTTCGTCGACGGCGAGCAGCGCTTCCTGGCGAGCTTCCTCGACTCGCTGCGGGTCTACCCCCGCGAGGTCCCGGGGCTCGGACCCGCCGCGCCGACCGACACGGAGGCGCGCTCGGCCATGCTCGCCGAGATGCATGCGAACGGCGGGGCGTCGCGCGAGATCACGCTCAAGGCGGGCATCGAGGTGCCCGGTGCGGAGCAGGGCGAGATGCTGCGCGCCTGGCTGCCCGTTCCCGCGGCATGCCCGCAGCAGTCCGCCATCGACGTGTTCGACTGGACGCCCGGCGTGCTCGTCGCCTCCGAGGACGCCCCTGCGCGCACGGCGTTCTGGGGATCGCGCCAGACGCGCTCCTTCCAGGTCGCGTACCGCTACCGCATCGACGCCCTCTATGTCGACACGCTCGCCCCGGCCCCCGCACGGCATGCGGTCGCCGACGACACCGTGAACGAGGACGACCTCTCCGAGCTCGCGCCGCATATCCTGTTCACGCCGTACCTGTGCGTGCTGACCGAGCGCGTGGTCGCCGGCATCGAGCGGCCGATCGACCGCGCCCGGGCCATCTACGATTACATCACCATGAACGTGGACTACCGCTACCAGCCCGATTACGCGCAGCTGGACTGCATACCGGACGCCTGCGCGAAATCCCTGCGCGGCGACTGCGGCGTCATGGCGCTGACCTTCATCACCATGTGCCGTATCGCGGGGATCCCCGCGCGCTGGCAGAGTGGCCTCTACGTCGCCCCCGACCATGTGGGCCCGCATGACTGGGCGATGTTCCACACGGACGAGTTCGGCTGGCTGTGGGCCGACTGCTCGTTCGGCTCCTCCGCGCGCCGCGAGGGGGACGAGGGGCGCCGCCTGCATTACTTCGGCAACCTGGACCCGTGGCGCATGGTGGCGAACTCCCGCTTCCAGGCGGAGCTCGCCCCCGCCTGCGACGGCGTGCGCTGCGACCCGTTCGACAACCAGGCGGGCGAGGCGTCGGTCGAGGGCCGTGGATGCGCCGGCGACGAGATGCGCCGCACCGTCGAACTCGTGGAAATGCGGGCGGTGTAGCCGCGCGCCGTATGGTACGATAATCCGCGCCGTGCCCGAGTGGCGGAATTGGCAGACGCAGTGGACTCAAAATCCACCGATGGCGACATCGTGCGAGTTCGAGTCTCGCCTCGGGCACCATAGAGAACAGCGAGGGCTCCAGTGATGGGGCCCTTTCGTTTTGATGCACAATGCAGGCGAGACTCGAACTCGCGAGAGCGCGCGAGACTGCGGAAATGCGTGAGCATTTCCCAGCGAGCGGCGAAGGGTGCCGAAGGCACCCGGAGCATGCGGGCGCCGCAGGCGCACGCTTCGAGTCTCGCCTCGGGCTTCTCTGCCGTGTCGACGATGCGCCCATCCGTCCCCGGGGGTCCGCGTCGTAGGCACCCGGAGCATGCGGGCGCCGCGGGCGCACGCTTCGAGTCTCGCCTCGGGCTTTTTCGAGGCAAAGCACCCTGTCTGCGGCATCTTCTTATCGGGAAGATGGGTTTCGGGGTGGTAATCGCGCCATGCAGCGGATAAGCTTGGGTTTCGATTGAGCAGCATCGACCGAGAGCGGGTGAGGGAACCCATGAACATCCAGATCTTCGGGACCAAGAAGAGCTTCGACACCAAGAAGGCGCAGCGCTACTTCAAGGAGCGGCGCATCGGCTTCCAGTTCATCGACCTCAAGGAGAAGGGGATGAGCAAGGGCGAGCTGCAGAGCGTCCTGCGCGCCGTCGGAGGTATCGACGCCCTGGTCGACCCCAAGGCCAAAGATCAGGATACCGTCGCGCTCATCTCCTATCTCGCCGAGAGCCAGAAGTTCGACAAGCTCCTTGAGAACCAGCAGGTGCTGCGCGAGCCGATCGTGCGCAACGGGCGGCAGGCGACCGTCGGTTACGCCCCCGACACCTGGGGCGGATGGGAGTAGGGTCTCCGGGTGGCGGATCCCGCGGCGCTCATGGTGATACCGTGGAGCCGTAGGGGGTGTGCTATCATTCACCAAGCGCTTTTGCGCGATTGAGGAAAGCGGGACCGTGTGGTCCCCACCTTTCGGCGCCTTACGGGCAGCTGTCTGGTCGTACAACGTATCTTCGGGCACGGATATCCGTACCCATTAACGTGTGCAACCCGGATGCTCCCTGCAGGGCATCCGGGTTTTGTTTTCTCAGCTACGAAGGAGGTTGGGACAATAGCTAAGTCTGATGCCACCCGCATCAACGGGGAGATCACCGCGACCACGTGTCGCCTGATCGGTGTCGATGGGTCGCAGCTCGGCCTTTTCGGCATCCGCGACGCGCAGCGCGTCGCCGACGAGCAGGGCCTCGACCTGGTGGAGATCGCGCCCAACGCGGAGCCGCCGGTGTGCCGCGTCATGGACTACGGTAAGTACAAGTACCAGCAGGCCATGAAGGCGAAGCAGGCTCGCAAGAACCAGTCCCG
This sequence comes from Candidatus Collinsella stercoripullorum, assembly GCA_019117005.1. Taxonomy (GTDB): domain Bacteria; phylum Actinomycetota; class Coriobacteriia; order Coriobacteriales; family Coriobacteriaceae; genus Collinsella; species Collinsella stercoripullorum. The sequence continues at coordinate 61,640 of DXAO01000027.1, forward strand.
CGTCGAGGTCAAGGAGATGAAGTTCCGTCCCAAGATCGACGTCGGCGACTACGAGACCAAGAAGGGCCATGTGCTGCGCTTCCTCAAGAAGGGCGCGCGCGTCAAGGTCACGATCATGTTCCGCGGTCGCGAGATGGCTCATCCCGAGCAGGGCATGAACGTGCTCGACCGTCTTGCAGACGACCTCAAGCCGTATGCGACCGTGGAGTCGCAGCCCAAGCTCGAGGGCCGCAACATGCATATGCTCTTCGCCCCCATCAAGGGTGCCTTCGACAAGGTCGAGGGCGACGAGGACGCAACGAAGAAGAATCAGTAACCGACAAAGGAGAGATTCATGCCTAAGATGAAGTCCCACAGCGGCACCAAGAAGCGCTTCCGCCGCACCGGTACGGGCAAGCTCATGCGCGCCAAGGCCTTCAAGAGCCACATCCTCACCAAGAAGACCACCAAGCGCAAGCGCAACTTCCGCCAGGAGGGCGAGCTGGCCGCCGCCGACAAGAAGGTCATCACCGCCCGTCTGGCCGGCCGCTAAGAGCAGCCCCGTTTTCCCCGACCACTTTTCCACCGACTAGGAGTTGATCAGAAATGGCACGTGTGAAGCGCTCTGTGAACGCGAGGAAGAAGCGCCGTACCGTCATGAGCCGTGCGAAGGGCTACTACGGTGCCGCTTCGCGTACGTACAAGCATGCCAAGGAGCAGGTCCAGCACTCCCTGCAGTACCAGTACCGTGACCGCCGCAACAAGAAGCGCGAGATCCGCAGCCTGTGGATCACCCGCATCAACGCCGCGGCTCGCATGAACGACCTCTCCTACTCCAAGTTCATGCACGGCCTGAAGCTGGCCGGCATCGAGCTCGACCGCAAGGTCCTCGCCCAGATGGCGTACGAGGACATCGAGTCCTTCAACGAGCTCGCCGCCATCGCCAAGAAGGCCCTCGAGGCCTAAGGCTTCCGGCATCGCGCGGAACGCCGAACGATACGAATGAGGAACGGGGTACCTTCGGGTACCCCGTTTTGCTCGAAAGGGCTTATCCGAGCCTGCGGCTGCAACGGGCGGCCGTTCCCGGAACCTGCTCGGCGATGGGCGCGGCAGCCCGGAGGCGATGCCCGAGATGGGCGCGGTCGCAGGTCCGGCGGCGTGCGCGCAGTGGGCGAGCATGCACCCGGGAGGCTTCGCCCAAGATGACGGCCGCCGGACCGACTGGATACCGTGAGCCCCGATGGCTCCCGGGAACCCTATATAGATATAAACGTCCGCGGAGATCGATCTGCTATCCGGGTGCGGGGGAGGCCATGACAGGCTCGCGGCGTTCGGCTTGCGACGGGGCGGCATCCCATGAGGAGCCTCGTGACGGGGCGGCGTGTCCCGTAGGCGGTCGAGGCGCCGGCGCCAGGCGACACCTGAGAAAGCCGCGGCGGGTATGCGAGTCAGCGGTTGGGGTGCGTGCCCACGGCTTCACAGGTCCTCTCGGATCGTTGCGTATTCCCGCGCGTATGGGGGGGCGTAACGCGTGCGTAAGGATCGGCCCAACGCGGTATAGCATCGCTGTACAGGGGAAAGCTGCAGGTAGCTCAATAGATGACGGTTCCGATGCCAGCCTCCCGCAGCACCGTGGGTGACTTGAATTATGGAGGAAGTGTGAACCCAAGAATCCCCCTTGCGCGGGAGGGGGGAGGCTGGCATTATATCTCCTTGCCGCGCGGCGCAGCCGGGCGGCGGGAACCTTGAGAACCGGATACCGCGGGGAGGCCGGAAGGCCTCACGACGGACAGGAGATCACATAAGAGACACCATCAGGGCGCCCGAGCGGCGCCCGAGCGATGAGCGACGCGTGGAAGCGCGCCGCGGGCGGCCCCGCAGGGGGCCGCGCCCGCGGTTCCTTTCACCAGGATGTCGTGACGCGAACGATGGATCCGATCGGCGTCAGCCGGACCGGGCGGGCTCCTACGACCTGACCGCCGCCCCCTCTCGCGGGGGCGGCTCAATTGGACGGAGAGTTCGATCCTGGCTCAGGATGAACGCTGGCGGCGCGCCTAACACATGCAAGTCGAACGGCACCCGCCCTCGGGCGGAAGCGAGTGGCGAACGGCTGAGTAACACGTGGAGAACCTGCCCCCCTCCCGGGGATAGCCGCCGGAAACGGCGGGTAACACCCGATGACCCCGCACCCGGGCATCCGGGAGCGGGCAAAACCCAGGTGGAGGGGGATGGCTCCGCGGCCCATCAGGTAGACGGCGGGGTGACGGCCCACCGTGCCGACAACGGGTAGCCGGGTTGAGAGACCGACCGGCCAGATTGGGACTGAGACACGGCCCAGACTCCTACGGG
>DXAO01000004.1 GCA_019117005.1 Candidatus Collinsella stercoripullorum
GGAGCGGATCTTCTCGCCGGTCTTCTCGATCTCGTGCTCGTTGATCTTCTCGCGCTGCTCGAGCAGCCACTTGTGGCCGTTCGCGCAGTCGTCCACGAACTCCTGGGCGAAGGAGCCGTCCTGGATGCGCGTCAGGATCTGCTTCATGGCCGCGCGGCTCTCCTCGTTGATGACCTTCGGCCCCGCGTAGTACTCGCCGTACTCGGCCGTGTTGGAGATGGAGTAGTTCATGAAGTGGATGCCGCTCTCGTACATGAGGTCCACGATCATCTTCATCTCGTGGTAGCACTCGAAGTAGGCGAGCTCAGGCGGGTAGCCGGCCTCGGTGAGCGTCTCGAAGCCCGCCTTCACGAGCTCGACGAGGCCGCCGCAGAGCACGGCCTGCTCGCCGAACAGGTCCTCCTCGGTCTCCTCCTTGAAGGTGGCCTTGATGATGCCGGAGCGCGCGCCGCCCACGCCCCAGCAGTAGGCGAGCGCGATATCCCAGGCGTCGCCGGTGGCGTCCTGCGCCACGCAGGCCAGGTCGGGCACGCCGGAGCCCTCGGTGAACTGGCGGCGCACGATGTGGCCGGGGCCCTTGGGCGCGCACATGATGACGTTCACGTCCTCGGGCGGCACGATGTATCCGAAGTGGATGTTGAAGCCGTGGGCGAACGCGAGGGTGTCGCCGGCCTTCAGGTGGTCCTTGATGTGCTCCTCGTAGACCTTGGGCTGGGTCTCATCGGGGGTGAGGATCATGATGACGTCGGCTTCCTCGGCGGCGGTGTCCATGTCGACCACCTTGAGGCCCGCCTCCTCGGCCTTCGCCCAGGAGCTGGAGCCCTCGCGCAGGCCGACGCGCACGTCGCAGCCGGAGTCGAGCAGGTTCAGCGCATGGGCGTGGCCCTGGGAGCCGTAGCCGATGATGGCCACCTTCTTGCCCTGGATGACCTCGGGGTTGCAGTCGGATTCGTAGTAGATCGTAACAGCCATGCGTTTCTCCTTAGTTGATCGTGGCTGGTGTTACCTGGTACGGGAGGCGCGTCCGGGACTTTGGGGGGACTTTCGGGGACGGGGTCATTTTTACCCATCTTCCGATGGGCGCCGTGTCGCCGGCGTTCCGTGGGACATGGGTAAAAATGACCCCGTCCCCGAAAGTCCCCCCAAAGTCCCAGCCGGCCCCGAACGGCGCCCGGGGCCGCGCTAGCGGTCGCTCGCCCCGCGGCTCATGGCGATCTTGCCGGTGCGCGTGAGCTGGCGGATCCCGTAGCTGCGGAACAGGTCCTCCATGGCGTCGAGCTTGCTTGCCGTGCCGGTCGCCTCCACCGTGAGCGAGTTCTTCCCCACGTCCACGATGTTCGCGCGGAAGATGTTGGCGATCTCGATGATCTCGTGGCGCCGGTCGGGCGGGGCGATCACCTTGAACAGCACGAGCTCGCGCTCGATGGCGTCGGTGTCGGTGAGGTCGGAGATCTTGTAGACGGAGACGAGCTTGTGCAGCTGCTTGGTGAGCTGCTCGTAGGCGACCTCGTCGGCGTCGACGATGATCGTCATGCGGCTCATGGTGAGGTCCTCGGTGGGGGCCACGGTGAGCGAGTCGATGTTGAACCCGCGGCGCGAGATGAGGCCGGTCACGCGCGACAGCACGCCGGGCTTGTTCTCGACGAGGACGGACAGGATGTACTTCACGTCACTCACCTCCCTTCCGGGCGGACTCGTCCAGGACGGTGTCCGCCGTCGCGCCCGCCACGTGCGCGTCCGCGTCGTCGTCGGTGAGCGGCAGGGGATGCGCGATGGCGCCGCTCGTCTCGCCGGCCGGGCTCATGCCCTTCTCGGTCACGCGGACGCCGCCGAGGGTGACGTCGATGGCGCCGATGATGTCGTCGATCGCCGCGCCGGGGGCCACCATGGGGTAGACCGTCTGGGCGGTGGGGATGACCACGTCGAGCAGGAAGGGGCCGTCCGCGGCAAGCATCCGGTCGAGGGCGCCGTCGACCTGGTCGGGATGGGTGATGCGCTCGGCGCCCCAGCCGTAGGCCTCGGCGAGCAGGACGAAATCGGGGTTGGCGGTGAACTCGGTGCAGCTGTAGCGCTCGTGGTAGAACAGGCGCTGCCACTGGTGGACCATGCCGAGCGCGTTGTTGTTGATCAGCAGGACCTTCACCGCCACGCCGTTGCCGACGGCGGTCGCCATCTCCTGGATGTTCATCTGCAGGGAGCCGTCGCCGGCGATGCAGACCACCTGGCAGTCGGGCCTGCCGATCTTGGCGCCGATGGCCGCGGGGAAGCCGAAGCCCATGGTGCCCAGGCCGCCGCTCGAGATGAAGGTGCGCGACTCCTCGCGGTGGATGTGCTGGTGCGCCCACATCTGGTGCTGGCCGACCTCGGTGGTGACCACGCTCGCGTGCGGGTCGAGCTTGGCGGAGAGCTTCTCCAGCACGATCTCGGGGGCGATGCGGTCGGGGTAGTCGGCGAAGTCGGCGGTGTAGAACGGCCAGCGCTCGCGCCAGGCGAAGCAGGTGTCGACCCAGTCCCCGTCGACCGGTTCGGCCCCGATGCGCGCGATGCGCTCGTTGATGGCGGCGACCACGGCGCGCGCGTCGCCGACGATGGGCACCTGCGGGTCGCGGACCTTGCCGATCTCGGCGGGGTCGATGTCGATGTGGATGACCTTCGCGTGGGGGGCGAACTCGGAGAGCTTGCCGGTCACGCGGTCGGAGAAGCGCGCACCGACGGCGATGATGAGGTCGCACTCGGTCACCGCCATGTTGGCGTACTTGGAGCCGTGCATGCCCACCGGTCCCAGGTTGAGCGGGTTGGAGCAGGGCATGGCGGCCTTGCCGAGCAGCGTGGTGACCACCGGGATCCGCATGGTCTCGGCGAGCTCGACCACCTCGTCGCAGGCATGGCTGGACACCACGCCGCCGCCCACCATGAGCAGCGGCCGGCGCGCCGCGCGGATGAGCTCGACGGCCTGCTTGACCTGCTTGGCGTTCCCGCGGTAGGTGGGACGGTAGCTGGGGATGCCCACCGAGTCCGGGTAGTGGAACACCATCTGCTCGCCGGCGAGGTCGCTCGGCACGTCGATGAGCACCGGGCCGGGGCGCCCGGTGCTGGCGATGTAGAACGCCTCGCGGATGGTGCGGGTGAGGTCGTCGTTGGACTGCAGCAGGAAGCTGTGCTTCACCACGGGCATGGTGATGCCCACGATATCGGCCTCCTGGAAGGCGTCGGTGCCGATGACCCCGCGCGTGACCTGGCCCGAAATCACCACGAGCGGCACCGAGTCCATGTAGGCGGTGGCGATGCCCGTGACCGTGTTGGTCGCCCCCGGGCCGCTCGTCACGAGCGCGACGCCCACGCGCCCGGTGGCGCGCGCGTAGCCGTCGGCCTCGTGGACCGCGGCCTGCTCGTGGCGGGCGAGGATGTGGCGGATCTTGGTGGAGTCGTACAGCGCGTCGTAGATCTTGATGGCCTGGCCGCCGGGGTAGCCGAAGACCGTGTCGACGCCCTCGGCCTCGAGGCTGGCGATGAGCGCCTGCGCGCCGGTCATGGTCTCGCCCTCGTGCTCGGTGGCGCTCCCCGGTCCGAACGGCTCGCCGGAGGCGGCGCGCGCCTTGCGGGCCAGCCGCGCCTCGCGGCTCATGTCGACCGGCTCGGCGCGCCGCGCGCCCGCGGCGCTCGTGCAGCGGGACTGGCGGATGTCGTCGGGCATGTCCGGGGTGCGCGGGCTGCCGGCGGGTGCGGATGTGCGGTCGGTGTCCGTCATGAGAGGTACGCCCCCTTGTCTGCGCTCGTGACGAGCTTCGCGTAGCGCGAGAGCACGCCGTGGGTGTACTTGGGCTCGGGCGGCTGCCAGGCGGCGCGCCGGCGCTCGAGCTCGTCGGCCTCCACGCACAGCTCGAGCGTGCCGGCCTCGATGTCGATGTCGATGATGTCGCCCTCGTGGACCAGGGCGATGGGGCCGCCCGCGGCGGCCTCGGGGCTCACGTGCCCGATGCAGGGGCCCTTGCTCGCGCCGGAGAAGCGGCCGTCGGTGATGAGGGCGACGGAGTGGTCGAGGCCCATGCCGCAGATGGCGGAGGTGGGGGTGAGCATCTCGCGCATCCCCGGGCCGCCTGCCGGCCCCTCGTAGCGAATGACGACGACGTCGCCCTCGCGGATCTGCCCGCCGAAGATGGCCTCGCAGGCCTCCTCCTCGCTGTCGAAGACGCGCGCGGGCCCGCGGTGGCGGTACATGTCCGGCGCGCAGGCGCTGCGCTTGACCACGCCGCAGTCCGGCGCGAGGCTGCCGCGCATGACCTTGAGCCCGCCGATGGGGGAGTAGGCGCCCTCCACGGTGCGCACGATCTCCCCGTCGGGCTCGGGGCAGGAGGCGATCCAGTCCGCCATCGTCCCGTGGCAGGTGAGGGCGTCCCCGTCGAGCAGGCCGGCGCGGCCGAGCACGCCGATGATGGCGGGGATGCCGCCCACGGCGTTCAGGTCCTCGATGTGCAGCGGGCCCGCGGGGGCGATGCGCACGATGTTGGGGGTCTCGTCCGAGACGCGGTCCCAGTCGTCCATGGAGACGGGGCAGCCCGCGGCATGGGCGATGGCGGTGAGGTGCAGCATGGTGTTGGTCGAGCCGCCGAAGGCCATGTCGAGCACCATGCCGTTGCGGATGGAGCGCTCGTTCAGGATATCGAGGGCGCGGGTGCCCGCGCGCACGAGGTCCATGACCTTCATGCCCGTCCGCTTGGCCAGGCGGATGCGCTCGGAGAACACGGCGGGCACGGTGCCGTTGCCGGGAAGCGCCAGGCCCAGCGCCTCGGCCAGGCAGCAGATCGAGTTCGCGGTGAACATGCCCGAGCAGCTGCCGCGGGTGGGGCAGGCGGTGTTCTCGAGCCACGCGCACTCCTCCTCGGTCATGGTGCCGGCGGTGACCTGCCCCACGGCGTCGAAAAGCGTGTTCAGGTCCGTCTGCCTCCCGCACCTGTCGCGGCCGGCGAGCATCGGGCCGCCGGAGACGAGCATGGTGGGGATGTTCAGCCGCGCCGCGGCGATGAGCATGCCGGGGACGATCTTGTCGCAGGAGGGGATGAGGACCATCGCGTCGAACTGATGCCCCTGGATGGCGCATTCGACGGAGTCGGCGATGACCTCGCGGCTCGTGAGCGAGTAGCGCATGCCCTCATGGTTCATGGCGATGCCGTCGCATACGCCGATGGTGTTGATCTGGAGCGGGGTGCCGCCGGCCAGCCGCACGCCCGCCTTGACGGCGTCGGCGATCTGCTGGAGGTGGATGTGGCCGGGGATGACCTCGTTCTGGGCGGAGACGACCGCCACGAGCGGTCGCTCGAGCTCCTCGTCGGTGAGCCCGTCGGCTTTGAGGAGGCTGCGGTGGGGTGCTCGCGCCAGCCCCTTCTTGATGGCATCGCTTCGCAGGTGCATGGTCCCTCGATTCCTGTCCGACTGCGTATCAGGCAATGCGAGGGCACGGCGGCTGCTCGATCGATGCCCGTGACGGGGGCGTCCGGCGCGGCGTAGTTGCGCGTGCCGCAGCGCCGGGGGTCTCCCGCGGCGGCATCGCGCGTTCAGCCGGGCTGCTCGAGGGTGTGTTCCCGACCGTCCGCCGCGGGTTCTCACGGTCCCCGCTCGCTGTGGCACGCACGTCCGGTACTCGCCCTGTCGTCGCATTTGCTGAGTTGCTTTACTATGCTACAGCACAGGGGCGAAGGGCAAGGGTCATCGTGCCCGGAGGCGCTTTAGTCGACGAAAGTTAACAATCGGCCGGCGAGCGGACGGCGGAATCCGCGCGCCGGCCCAGGGGTCCGGGCGTCCCGGCCGCGGTGCCCGCCCCGGCGGGCCCGTCGGCACTCGGCTACAGCATGGTCTGGCTCGCGTGCGGCTCGAAGCCCGCCTCGCGCAGCGCGTCGATGATCTGCGCCTTGTGCTCCGCGCCGTAGGCCTCGATGGTCACGCGCAGCTCCACCGCTGCGTTGCGGTTGGTGCTCACGAACTGGTTGTGCTCCAGCTTGATGACGTTGCCGTTGCGCTCCGCGATGGCGCTGGCCACCTTGACGAGCATGCCCGGGCGGTCGGGGAGCAGCACGCTCACCGTGAAGATGCGGTCGCGCTGGATGAGGCCGTGCTGCACCACGCTCGACATGGTGATGACGTCCATGTTGCCGCCGGACAGGATCGACACGACGCGCCTGTTCTCGGCGGGCAGATGCTTGAGCGCGGCCACGGTGAGCAGGCCGGAGTTCTCGACGATCATCTTGTGGTTCTCGACCATGTCGAGGAAGGCGACGATGAGCTCCTCGTCGGGCACGCGGATGACGCCGTCGAGGTTCTCCTGCAGGTAGGGGAAGACGGCGTCGCCGCATTCGAGCACCGCGGTGCCGTCGGCGATGGTGTTGGCGCTCGGCAGCTTGACGGGACGGCCGGCCTCGAGCGCCGCGGTGAGGCATGCCGCGCCCTCCGGCTCCACGCCGATCACGCGGATCTTGGGGTTGTAGAGCTTGGCGAAGGTGGACACGCCGCAGGCGAGGCCGCCGCCGCCCACGGGGACGAGGATCGTGTCGACGAGCGGGAGCTCCTGGATGATCTCCATGGCGATGGTGCCCTGGCCCGTGGCGACGACCGGGTCGTTGAAGGGGTGGATGAAGGTGTAGCCGTGCTCTGCCGCAAGCTCCAGGGCGTGCTCGCACGCCTCGTCGTAGACGTCCCCGTGCAGGACGACCTCGGCGCCGTAGCCCTTGGTGCGCTCCACCTTGATGAGCGGGGTGGTGGTGGGCATGACCACGACGGACTTGGCGCCGGCGCGCGTGGCGGCGAAGGCGACGCCCTGCGCGTGGTTGCCGGCGCTCGCCGTGATGATGCCGCGGCCGAGCTCCTCGGGCGTGAGGGTCGAGATCTTGTAGTAGGCGCCGCGCACCTTGTAGGCGCCCGTGCGCTGCATGTTCTCGGGTTTGAAGAAGACGCGGTTGCCGGTGAGCTGGCTGAAGTGGGGGCTCTCGACGAGCTCGGTCGTCTGCGTGACCTCGCGGACCTTCTCGGAGGCCTGTTCGAATGCGTCCAAGGTGAGCATCTCGGCCATGGTATGCGCCTTCTTTCGTGTGCGATCGCTCTTTCGTAGTAAAGTATCGTAGCAAAAACGCGCGGCGCCGTCGGCGTGCCCGCGCGACCGCGTTCGCAAGGAGGCCGCCATGGACACATCCGAGGAAAGCCGGGGCAGCGCCCAGCCGCCGCTGTTCTCCCTGCGCGACGCGCAGGTGGTGCGCGCGGGCCGCACCATCCTGTCGGTCGACCGCTTCGACCTGGCGGAGGGCGAGCACGTGGCCCTGCTCGGTCCCAACGGCGCCGGCAAGTCGACCTTCATCCAGCTGCTCACCCGCGAGGTCTTCCCCCTGCACCGCGAGGAGGCGCCGGTGCGCTTCCGCGGGCAGGCCCGGCCCCTGCTCTCCGACATCAAGAGCGCGCTCGGCATCGTAAGCGCCACCATGCACGACCAGGTGCACGTCCACCTCCCGGTGGCGGACATCGTCTGCGGCGGCGCCTTCGGCACGCTGGGGCTGCCCCGCCACGTGGAGGCGACCGGCGACGTGCGCGCACGCGCCCTCGACGCGCTCGATCGCCTGGGGATCGCCGAACTCGCCGACCGCGACGTGATGACGCTGTCCACCGGCCAGGTCCGCCGCGTGCTCGTCGCGCGCGAGCTCATGAGCGACCCGCGGGTGCTCATCTTCGACGAGCCGTGCACGGGCCTCGACCCCGAGGGCATGTACCATGTGCGCGACACCATGCGGCTGCTCGCCGAGGAGGGCCGCTCGGTGGTGCTCGTCACCCATTACCCGGAGGACATCATCCCGGCCATCGAGCGGGTCCTGCTCATCAAGGACGCCGTGGTGTTCGCCGACGGCCCCAAGCGCGAGCTGCTCCGCGGCGAGACGATGTCCGACCTGTTCGGCGTGCCCCTGGAGGTCGACGAGCACGACGGGTGGTACGCCATGCGCGGCCGCTACGGAGCCGGTCAGGGGGCGTAAGCAGCCGGCGGCGGCATATGCGCCGCGCCGCGCCCCGGGCGGGTATAACGCCGGTGAGGCCGTATCCGCTCGAGGGAGGGAGCACCGATGCTGTTCAAGAACGTGCTGGTACCCTATGACGAGTCCGAACACGCGCGAAGCGCCCTGCACGTCGCGCTCGGCATGGTGGGGGATGACGGCGACGCCCGCGTGCACGTGGTCTCGGTCGTCTCGGTGGGGGCGGTCGGCGCGCCCTCGCTTTCCGGGGGAGCCTTCGACGACCCCTACGCGATGGGCGGCTTCGACTACGACGCGATGATGGGGGCGCTCGTCCAGCGCATGCGCACGGACATGGAGCGCGTCATCGCCGACGCCCGCGACGGCGCGGTGTGCCGGGTGGGCGTGAACGCGGTCGTCGCGCCGTCGGCGGTCGAGGGGATCGCGGACTACGTGGAGAGCCACGGCATCGACCTCGTCGTCATGGGGCGCCGCGGGCTGGGCGCCCTGCGCGGCATGCTCGGCTCGGTGAGCTTCGGCGTGCTCCGCTCGGTCGACGTGCCCGTCCTGACGGTGAAGTAGCGCCGCCGCGCCCGTATCGTGGCGTTCGCGTGCAGACGGCCGCCGATGTTTGCCGACCTCGGCCGTGGGCATAATAGGCTCACGTACATACGCGACGAGAAGGGAAAGATACATGGCTACCTTCTATAAGAACGACGACACCTTCCTGGCCGGCATCTCCGGGGACGCCGCCCCCGCCGGCTTCGAGGCGCTCGAGCCCAACACGGTCGACGCCGCGACCGAGAAGCACGTCCCCTACGTGGACGTCCAGCGCGACGGCCACATCATCCGCGTGCAGGTCGGCGAGGTGGAGCATCCCATGGAGGAGGCCCACTACATCGAGTGGGTCGCGCTCGAGGCCGACGACCGCCTCGAGGTCCATCACCTCAAGCCCGGCCAGACGCCCGTGACGTTTTTCGCCGGCGGCGTGAAGAGCGGTACGGTCTACGCGTACTGCAACCTGCACGGCCTGTGGAAGGCGACGTTCTAGGGATCGCCGGGGCCCGTTCGGGCACAGGGTTTCAGCAGGGGGCCGTCCGCGGATGCGGGCGGCCCCATCGCTGTCGAGGGGCCATGCCGCTATGATGGGGTGTGGACGACCATGGGAGGGACGAGCATGAAACTTGCGCTTGCGCAGATAGACCTGCGCCTGGGCGATCTGGAGGGCGCCCGCGCCCGCATCGCCGACCAGGCCCGGCTCGCCGCCGCCCAGGGGGCGGACCTGCTGTGCACCCCCGCCCCGCTGTTCGCGGGTATGCAGCCGACCGCGCTGGTCGGCTATCCCAACTACGAGCACGCCCTGCTGCGCTGTCTGCGCGACCTGGCGCGGGAGACCGCGCACGCCGGCGCGGCGCTGCTGGTCCCCGCCGTGGTGCCGCTCGAGGGCTTCCCCCTCATGGAGGCCTTCCTGCTGCGCGAGGGGAGCTGCATCCCGCTGCGGGCGATGGCGATGGCGCGCTCCGGCCGCATGGACGCCTCCGCGTGGGAGCCGCCCGTGTTCGACGTCGCCGGGACGCGCGTCGCGGCGGTGTTCGACGCCGCCCCCGACGCCCGCCGCATCCCGCGCGGCTGCGACGTGGCGGTCCTGTTCCAGACCTCCGGTTTCTGCGCATCCGACGGCGCGACGCACGGGGCCGCCGGCGTCGCGGACGGGCATTTCGCCGACGAGGCCGTACGGGCGGGCTCCTGGCTGGCCTACATGGCCCCCGTGGGCGCCTTCGACGAGACGGTCTTCGCCGGCGCGTCCTTCGTCATGGACGACGCCGGCTCCGTCGTGGCCGCCGCCCCCGCCTTCGAGGAGGACCTGCTCGTGTGCGAGGTGCGCCGCGGCACGGCCTCGCACGCCCTCGACGCCCGGGACCTTCCCCGCTACGAGCGCGACGAATGGCTGTGGGAGGCGCTGCGCCTGTACGTGCGCGACACGGTCGAGGCGCGCGGGCGCTCCTGCGCGGTGTTGCCCTTGGAAGGGGACCTGCCCTCCTCGCTGCTCGCCGCGCTCGCCGTGGACGCGCTGGGGTCGCGCAACGTGGTGGGGGTGCTCTGCGCCCGCAGCGACGTGTTCACCCCGCGCCAGGAGGAGCTCGAGCGGCGCCGCGTCGAGCGCGTGCGCGAGCTCGCGTCCAACCTCAACATGCGCCTGGTCGAGCGCGACCAGGGCGACGCCTCGCGCCGCATGGACCGCGACGTCCCGTCGCGCGACGGCGCGGGCCTGCGGGCGGGGATCGACGCGCTGTGCGTGGCCGACGTCGCGCACGGCCTCGACGCGTGCATCCTGTCGCCGCTGACCAAGACCGACGCCGCCCTCGCCCCCGGCGCGGCCCTCGTGTCGGGCGCGGCGCTGGCTGACGCGGCGCCGTTCGGCGACATCTACCTCACCGCGCTCGAGTTCCTCGCGCGGCACCGCAACGCCCTCGCGCCGGCCCTTCCCGCGGGCCTCGTCTCGCTCGCCGCGGTCGAGGAGCGCCTGTCCTCCATCCTGGCGGCCGCGGTGGCCTCCCGGCCCGCCGACGCTGCATGGACGGGCAGGATGGCGGCGCTGCTCGCCGGGCTCGAGCCCGCGCAGGTCGACGGCGCGCTCGAGGCGCACGTGGACCGCGACCGCCCCTTCGAGGAGGTCCCGCTCTCCGCGCGCTCGCCGGAGGCCGCGGCGGTCCTGCTCATGCTCGTGCGCCGCGGGGAGGCCCGCCGCCGCTCGCTGCCCCCCGCGCCCATGGTCTCCGCGCGCCCCTTCGCCGAGCGCGCCTGGCCGGCCTCGCTGGCCTGGTCCGACCTGGGGCGCGACGGCGAGGAGCCCGAGCGCCTGGCCGACCTGGTCGAGGAGGAGTCCCATCGGATCGAGGAGCTCGGCGCCGAGCACGGCCAGCGCGTCCGCGGCGAGATTCTCGGGCTGCTGGGAAGCCTGCTCGGGCTCACCCCCGAGCAGCAGGCCGAGCTGGCGAGCGAGGAGGGCCAGCGCCGGATGCGCGAGAGCGCGGAGCGCTTCGAGAGCCAGCTGCGCCAGGCGCTCTCGTCGGGCGACGACGCCGGGGAGGAGCCCGAGGAGCCGTTTGCCGGCCAGGGGCATCCGACGGCCCTGCCGGGGCGCTTCCCGTTCTTCTCGCAGAACTGACGCGCTCGGCGCCCGCGCCGGCCCCCGCCCCTTCGCGGCGGGCGCCCGCCCCGGCGGCGGGACGCCTTCAGCGCCGCCTGCTCGGCGCATCAGGCGCGCCGGCCCCTCCGCCGCAGCCGCCTTCCCCGCCCGCCGCGCCCGTGCGACCCGTCCCGCGGCGCCGTTCTCCGCAACCTCGGGCCTCCGGTATGGTATAGTTTAGAACAGATGTTCGAGATTCACCCGGAGGGGAGGGAGCATGGTCATCCTGGGTATCGACCCCGGTCTCGCGAACACCGGCTGGGGCATCGTCGAGGAGCGCCGCGGCGAGGTCCGCTGCCGCGCCTACGGCTGCATCCAGACCTCCTCCGGGAGCGACCTCGCCGTCCGCCTCCGGCACATCGCGGACGACCTCACGGCCGTCGTGGAGCGCTACCGCCCCCAGGAGGCGGCATGCGAGGGCATCTATTTCGGGGCCAACGTGCGCTCCGCCATCCCGACCGCGCACGCGCGCGGCGCGGCGCTGGTGGCGGTGTCGCTCGCCGGCGTCGAGGTGGGCGAGTACACGCCCATGCAGATCAAGCAGTCCGTGGTGGGCACGGGCGCCGCGGACAAGGGCCAGGTCATCTACATGGTGCGCAACCTGCTGCATCTCGACCACGACCCCAGGCCCGACCACGCGGCGGACGCGCTCGCCTGCGCGATCTGCCACGCCAACTCGCGCCGCACCGCGGCGCTGTCGGGCTGGGAGTACGTCCAGGAGAGGGGAAACGGCTACTCATGATCACCTTGCTACACGGGACCCTCGTCGAGGCCTCGCCGAGCGCCGCGGTGCTCGATGTGGGCGGCGTCGGCTTCGAGCTCGGCATCTCCGGGACCACGGCGGCCTCGCTGCCCGTCCCGGGGTCGGACTGCCGGCTGTTCTGCCGGCTGCAGGTGCGCGAGGACGCCCTCACCCTGTTCGGCTTCGCCTCCAAGGAGGAGCGCACCATGTTCGACCGGCTCGTCGCCGTCTCGGGCGTGGGGCCGCGCCTGGCGCTCGCCGTGCTCACCACGTTCACGGTGGGGCAGCTCTACACCGTGGTGATGGCGGAGGACGCCAAGGGCATGGCGACCGTGCCCGGCGTGGGCAAGAAGACCGCCCAACGTCTGATCTTGGAACTCAAGAGCGTCTTCGCCAAGGACCGCGGGCTCCTCGCCGCCGAGGTCCCCTCCGCAGGGCAGCTCCCGCTCGGCGCGGAGCCCGCCTCGAGCGCGGTCGACGACGCCCGCGCCGCCCTGCTCTCCATGGGCTTCAGCCCGCAGGAGGCCGAGCTCGCCCTCGACGGGCTCGACGGCGCGCAGCGCGTGGAGGACCTGCTGGCGTCCGCGCTCAAGCGCATCGGGATGGAGGCATGATGTGGGAAGCCGATGACTCCGTCGACCTGTGGGCGGACGCCGCCCCCGCCCGCGGGGGCGCGCCGCATGCCGGCGAGCGCGAGGCGGGGCGGTTCGTCACGGGGGACCTCACCTCGGAGGACCTCGACGTCGAGCGCACCCTGCGCCCGCAGCGCCTGGACGACTACTGCGGCCAGGACCATATCAAGCAGAGCCTGCGCATCCTCATCCAGGCGGCCCAGTCGCGCGGCGAGTGCCTGGACCACGTGATCTTCTCCGGCCCCCCGGGCCTCGGGAAGACGACGCTCGCCGCGGTCGTGGCCAACGAGATGGGGGCGCAGATCAGGACGACCTCGGGTCCCGCCATCGCCCGGACCGGCGACCTCGCGGCCATCCTCACCAACCTGCAGGCCGGGGACGTGCTGTTCATCGACGAGATCCACCGCCTGAACCGCCAGGTCGAGGAGATCCTGTACCCCGCGATGGAGGACTTCGCGCTCGACATCGTGATCGGCAAGGGCCCCGCCGCCCGCTCCATCAGGCTCGACATCCCCCGCTTCACCCTGATCGGCGCCACCACCCGCTCGGGCATGCTCACCGGCCCTTTGCGCGACCGCTTCGGCATCTCGTTCCGCCTGGACTACTACTCCGTGGCGGACCTCGCCGACATCGTCATCCGCTCGGCGACGATCCTCGGCGTCCAGATCGACCACGACTCGGCCTGCGAGATCGCCTCCCGCTCGCGCGGGACGCCGCGCCTCGCGAACCGCCTCCTGAAGCGCGTGCGCGATTACGCCCAGGTGCGCGGGGGAGGACGGATCGACGAGGCGATCACACGCGAGGCGCTCGAGTTCTTCGAGATCGACGAGCTCGGTCTGGACTGGATGGACATCCGGATCCTGGAGACCCTCGTCAAGACCTTCCGGGGGCGCCCCGTCGGCCTCACCACGCTCGCGAGCGCGGTGGGGGAGGACCCCAACACGATGGAGGACGTCTACGAGCCCTACCTGCTGCAGCGCGGACTGATCGTGCGCACGCCGCAGGGGCGCGTGGCGACCGCCGTGGCCTTCGACCACCTGGGAATCGAGCCGCCGTCGGGCGTCTGACCGGCGCCTTCACCGTCGCGTAACCGGTCGCGGAGCGTCCGGGGCCCGGCGGGGCGGTTCGTTGTATGCTGTAACGGTCCTCGTCCCGCGCGTCGCATCGGAGGTACGCATGCTGTCAGACATCGAGATCGCCCATTCCGTCACGCCGCTTCCCATCCTCGACATCGCCCGTGAGGCGGGCGTCGATGAGAAGTACCTCGTCCCGTACGGCTTCGACAAGGCCAAGGTCGACTACTCCCTGCTGAGCGAGCCGACCGACCACCGGGCCAAGCTCGTGCTCGTGACCGCCATCAACCCCACCCCCGCGGGCGAGGGCAAGACCACGACCACCATCGGCCTGGCCGACGGCTTGCGCCGCCGCGGCATCAAGAGCACCGTCGCGCTGCGCGAGCCCTCGCTCGGCCCCGTGTTCGGCGTCAAGGGCGGCGCCGCGGGCGGCGGCTGGGCGCAGGTCATCCCCATGGAGGATATCAACCTGCACTTCACCGGAGACTTCCACGCCATCGGCGCGGCGAACAACCTGCTGGCCGCCATGCTGGACAACCATATCCAGCAGGGCAACGAGCTGGGCATCGACACCAAGCGCATCACGTGGAAGCGCGCCGTCGACATGAACGACCGCCAGCTGCGCCACATCGTGGACGGCCTGGGCGGCCGCGCGCAGGGCGTGCCGCGCGAGGACGGCTTCGACATCACCGTCGCGTCGGAGATCATGGCGATCTTCTGCCTGTCCACCTCCATCTCCGACCTCAAGCAGCGCCTGGGCGAGATCGTGGTCGGCTACACCTACGACGGCCGCCCGGTGCGCGCCTCCGAGCTCAAGGCGCAGGGCGCCATGGCGGCGCTCCTGAAGGACGCGCTCAAGCCCAACCTGGTCCAGACGCTCGAGCACACGCCGGCCTTCGTGCACGGCGGCCCGTTCGCCAACATCGCCCACGGCTGCAACTCCATCATGGCCACCCGCATGGCCATGCGCTTCGGGGACATCGCCATCACCGAGGCGGGCTTCGGCGCGGATCTGGGCGCGGAGAAGTTCCTCGACATCAAGTGCCGCATGACGGGGCTCGTCCCCGACGCCGTGGTCATCGTGGCCACCGCCCGCGCGCTCAAGTACAACGGCGGCGTGGCGAAGGCGGACCTCAACGAGGAGAACCTCGAGGCGCTGCGCGCCGGCCTGCCCAACCTGCTGCGTCACGTGGACAACATCCAGAACGTCTACGGCCTGCCGTGCGTCGTGGCCATCAACCGCTTCCCGTCCGACACCGAGGCCGAGCTCGCCCTCATCGAGGAGGAGTGCGAGAAGCTCGGCGTGAACGTCAAGCTCTCCGAGGTCTGGGCGAAGGGCGGCGAGGGCGCGCTCGAGCTCGCCGACGAGGTCATGCGCCTGGTGGACGAGCCGAGCGACTTCCGCTTCTCCTACGAGGACGGCACCGATATCGCCGAGGCCATCGAGGCCGTGGCGACCAAGGTCTACCGTGCCGACGGCGTGGACTTCACGCCCGCGGCGAAGCGCCAGCTCGCCCAGCTGCGCGAGAACGGCTTCGGCAACCTGCCGGTCTGCATCGCCAAGACCCAGTACTCCTTCACCGACCAGGACAAGCTGCTCGGCGCGCCCGGGGGCTTCCGCATCACGGTGCGCGAGCTCAAGGTGTCCGCGGGCGCCCGCTTCGTGGTCGCGCTCACCGGCAGCGTGCTGACCATGCCCGGCCTGCCCAAGCATCCGGCGGCCGAGAACATCGACGTCGACGATAACGGCGTGATCAGCGGCCTGTTCTAAGCCATTTTCTCCTCACGGTCGGGGCCCTATCCCCGGGGGCGTGGTCCTCGGCGCTTGCGCGCCTGCGGGAAACGCCCCCGGGGATGGGGACCCCGACCTGACGGCCCGGTGCCGCTTCGCTGCCGGCTTCTGCGCGGTGCGTGCCTTCGGGCCTGGGTGGGGAGCGGTCCCCGGCGCTCGCGCGCCTGCGGGAAACGCCCTCGGGGAAGGGCTCCGACCTGTCTTCGGTTCCGCTTCGCTGCCGGCATCTGCGCGGTGCGGATGCCCATGGGTATCGGGCGGACGTGTTTCCGGTTTGTGACGGTTCCCCGGGGGACCGGTTGCCGGTGGCGGGCGGGGCTGCTGCGGTGTAGCCTAGTGAGCGTTTCGCCCGACGACGAAAGGATGGCCCGTGGCGACGATTATTGATGGCAAGGCGCTGGCGGCGCGGATGCGCGAGCGCGCGGCGGCCGATGTCGCCTCCCTGGCGGAGCGCGGCATCTCGTGCGGGCTCGCCGTGGTGCTCGTGGGCGACGACCAGGCGTCGGCGACCTACGTCCGCTCCAAGCTGCGCGACTGCGAGCAGTGCGGCATCCGCTCGTTCGACTGCAAGCTCCCCGCCGACACGCCCCAGGACGAGCTCATGGCGCTCATCGCCGAGCTGAACGCCGACCCGGAGGTGACGGGCATCCTCGTGCAGATGCCGCTGCCCTCCCATCTGGACACCGAGGCCGTCGTGCTCGCGGTGGACCCCGAGAAGGACGTCGACGGCTTCCACCCCCTCAACATGGGAAGGCTCGTGCGCGACCTGCCGGGCCTGCGCCCCTGCACGCCCGCCGGCATCATGGAGATGCTCGACGCCTACGGCATCGACCCCGCGGGGAAGAACGCCGTGATCGTGGGGCGCTCCTCGATCGTGGGCAAGCCGATGTCGCTCATGCTGCTCTCCCGCAACGCCACCATCTCCGTCGCCCACTCCCACACCGATCCGCGCGAGCTTGCGCGGATCTGCCAGAGCGCCGACATCCTCGTCGCCGCCTGCGGCGTCCCCAAGATGATCAAGGGGCCCTGGGTGAAGCCGGGTGCCACGGTGATCGACGTGGGCATGGACCGCGACGAGGAGGGGAGGCTCTGCGGCGACGTCGACTTCGCCTCCGCTGAGGCCGTCGCCGGGGCCATCACGCCGGTGCCCGGCGGCGTGGGCCCCATGACGCGCGCCATGCTCATGACGAACGTCGTCATGGCGGCGCGCCTGCAGCACGGGCTGTAGGCGCCGGGGCGCAGCGCCCCCGCGGCGTGTCAATGTCCGCACGGCGCGCTACACTGTGGTCGTTCGGCAGTCGATAAGCCGGGGCGTCCCGGCGCGAAGGAGGCACCATGCCCTGCACGACCATCCTGGTGGGCAAGCGCGCGAGCTACGACGGGTCCACGATCGTCGCCCGCAACGAGGACTCCCCGGGCGGGCAGTTCGAACCCAAGCGCATGGCGGTGGTGGAGCCCGCCGACCAGCCGCGCACCTACACGGCCACCGAGTCGCACCTCACCATCGGGCTGCCGGACGACCCCATGCGCTACAGCTCGGTGCCCGACGCGCTGCCCGGCCACGGCATCTGGGCCGCCGCCGGCTTCAACGAGGCCAACGTGGGCATGTCGGCGACCGAGACCATCACGAGCAACGAGCGCGTGCTGGGCGCCGACCCGCTCGTGGAGTATGCGCCCGCCCGTGGCACCGAGGGCGAAGAGGGCTATGTGCCCGCGACCCCCGGCGGGCTCGGCGAGGAGGACTTCGTCACCGT
>DXAO01000028.1 GCA_019117005.1 Candidatus Collinsella stercoripullorum
TCCATCAAGCGCGCCGACATCGGCGTGGGCATGGGCATCACCGGCACCGACGTCACCAAGAACGTCGCCGACATGGTGCTCGCCGACGACAACTTCGCCACCATCATCAACGCGGTGGAGGAAGGCCGTCGAATCTACGACAACATCCGCAAGGTCATCCAGTTCCTGCTGTCCGCCAACATCGCCGAGGTGCTCTCGGTCTTCGTGGCGACGCTCGTGGGCTTCACGATCTTCCAGCCGGTCCAGCTGCTGTGGATCAACCTCATCACCGACTGCTTCCCCGCGCTCGCGCTCGGCATGGAGGAGGCCGAGGGCGACATCATGAAGCGCAAGCCGCGTAACGCCACCGACGGCGTCTTCGCGGGCGGCATGGGTGTCGACATCGTCTTCCAGGGCGTCATCATCACGCTGCTCGTGCTCGCCTCCTTCTTCGTGGGCGTGTATTTCGACATGGGCTACATCGACATCGCCGACATGATCGCCGGCACCGCCGACGAGGAGGGCGTCACCATGGCGTTCATCACCCTGTCGATGGTCGAGATCTTCCACTGCTTCAACATGCGCAGCCGCCGCGCGTCGCTGTTCTCCATGAAGAAGCAGAACAAGTGGCTGTGGGGCGCCGCGCTGCTCGCGCTCGTGCTCACCGTCGTGGTCGTCGAGTTCCACCCGCTGGCCGTCATGTTCGGCTTCATGGAGCTGCCGCTCGAGGCGCTCGCCTGCGCCATCGGCCTGGCCTTCCTGATCATCCCGATCATGGAGGTCTACAAGGCCATCATGCGCGCCGTGGAGAAGAACGACTAGCGCATCGCCTCGCATCCGTCCCGTCCGAACCGGACAGGACTGACAGATCCGCTGCAACGGGAGCCCTTCGGGGCTCCCGTTTTCGTTCTGAGGCGGCGGGCGGCATGTTTGGACGGCGGGCGGCATGTTTGGACGGCGGGCGGCACGTCCCGTCCGCATGCCGTTGCGCGCAGGGCGCCGACGCGGCCCGCAAGAGGACATGCTGCCGGCGCGCAAAGGTGGTTCGCGGACCATGGGATCGGGGCGCCCGCCCGCATATAGTCTGAACCGTCATCGGGTATGGGGATCGAGAACACCGCAAGGACACGTGCACACCGTAAGGACACGTGGGGGCGGGGCGGAGCCCGTACCATGGAGATGACGGGGAAGGGGCGCGCGACAGGGCGGTCCGTATCGTCGGGACGCCGGCAGATGCCCGCGACGCGAGCGGCCTTTCCACCGTATGGCCGTCGACGCGGTGGGAAAAACCGCGCAACCCGCTTTCCCTCCCCTGCGCCGGGCGGGCCTCAGCTTTTTTGCCGCTTTCCTCCTTCCACGGCGAAAGAGCTGAAGCCCGCCCGGCGTCTCTCGTTTGCGGGAGCATCCCGCGCCCGCATGCGGTCACGGCCCCCGATGGGATACACTGGCTGGGGAAACGCCGGGGAGCCGCCCTCGGCCACCCGCGGGGCGCGCGGGGGGCGGGCGGGCCGCCCGGCGGAAGCGAGCATGGCTATGATGCGGACGAAAGGGGAGCGCGTGGGCAAGACGGCCAAGGCGAGGGGCAGGCGCGGGACGGCGGGGCGCCGGGGAGGCGCGGCCCCCGATCGGGAGGCGCTCGTCGCCGCGCTGCCCAAGCTGGACGTGCTTCGCGACGTCCCGTCCTTCTCCGACCTGCGGGCCGATGCGGCGCAGGTCGCGGCGTTCGAGGAGTTCGCCTCGGCCGTCGGGCGCGAGGACGGGGGCGCCGCGGACGAGATGCGCCTCGGTTTCGTGGTGCGCCTGGACCGCGGGTTCCCCCTCGTGGCGACGGACGGCGGCACCTTCCGCGCGGAGCATGCCGTCGGCTTCGCCAAGCGCCGCGGCGAGGGCGAGCGCCTGCTGCCCGCCATCGGCGATTGCGTGGCCGTCCGCGTCGCGCCCGGCCACGATATGGGCGTGATCGAGCGCGTCCTGCCGCGGCGCACGGTCTTCGAGCGCTGGCGGGGCAAGAGCCGCGGGGAGCGCCAGGTGCTCGCCGCCAACGTCGACACCGTCCTCATCGTCCAGCCGCTCGGGTCCTCCCGCGACACCCCGGCGCTCGTGCGGGACCGCATCGCCCGCTCCCTCGTGCTCGTGCGGGACTGCGGGGCGGAGCCCGTGGTGGTCCTCACCAAGGCCGACCGCTGCGACGTGGCGGAGCTCGCCCGCACGCAGGCGGAGGTGCACCGCCTGGCGGGCGGGGACGTGCGGGTGCTCGCGACCTCGTCGGCGACGGGCGAGGGCCTGGACGAGGTGCGCTCCTGCGTGCCCGCCGGCAGCTGCGCGATGATCCTGGGGGAATCGGGCGCCGGCAAGTCCACGCTGCTCAATGCCCTGCTCGGCCATGAGGCGCTCGCCACCGGCGAGGTGCGCGAGCGCGACGACATGGGCCGCCACACCACCGTCGCACGCGTGATGGTCTCCCTGCCCGACCCGTGCGGCGTGATCGCCGACGCGCCGGGCCTGCGCAGCCTGCCGCTCGTCGGCCATGACCGCGGTCTCGCGCGGACCTTCCCCGAGATCGTCGCCGCGGCGCGCGGCTGCCGCTTCAACGACTGCACCCATACGCACGAGCCCGGCTGCGCCGTGCGCGCGGCGGTCGGGGACGGCGAGGTCGACGAGCTTCGGCTCGAGGCCTTCCTCTCGCTCGCCGTCGAGATGCGCGTGAGCGCCCAGAGCCTCGATCCCGACGTGCACCTGTAGGGCGCATCCGCGCGGCCTCCCCGTGCGGCGGGCCGTTTTCATCGCCCCCCTGCGCCATATCGCTTCTGTCACCGGCTGCCCCCGCATGCGCCGCCGCGCCCGGTGCAGGGCCAAGGCGCCGCCGCGGCCCCTGGGGGCGTGCCGGCGCCTGGCCCTTGCGGCCTCCTGTAATCCGCAGCGCGCTCCGAGACGGCGTTCGGTGCCGCGCTATCCGGAAGCGCGCCGGCCGCCTCCGTGCGCCCCGCCGCGCCCGGTGAGGCCGTCCCACCTTGCCGCCGGCCCGCCCCCGGGCCCCTCCTCCCCTTACCGGAATCCGAACGCGCTGGAAAGAACGGGGGAAGGTCCCCGTAAGGTCGCGCGCGACTTCCCGAACTCGAGATTCGCCGCCCCGCCGCCGCCCCGCACAATGGTCGCGAGGCCGCAGGGGCCCGGCGGCCCGACGGGCGCGCCGGGGCGTGCGGGGCGAGGCGGTTCCGATGGGGGGTGCGCGGTGAAGCGTAGGGTGAGACTCGCGATCAGCATGGTATGCGGTGTCGCGGCTGCGATGACGGCGCTCGCGTACGCCTCGTCGGTCCGCGCCGAGGCGGAGCGCGCCCAGCGGGAGGCGCTCGCCCGCTACGGCGGCGACCTCGTCCCGGTCTGCGTCGCGACGCGCGACATCGAGCCGGGGGACACGCTGGACGAGACCAACATCGCGGTGGAGGAGTGGGTCGCGAGCCTGCTGCCCGCCGATGCGAGCACCTCGGTGGGCGATCTGGCGGGCAAGGTGGCGACCTCGCGCATCCCGCGCCGGGCGGTCCTGTGCCCGGCGTACCTCGAGCACCCGGGAGACGGGCTCGAGGTTCCCGAGGGCATGGCCGCGGTCTGCGTGGCGAGCGACCCCGAGCACGCGATGGGAGGGGCGCTCGAGCGCGGCGACGAGGTGGACGTCTACGTGTCGCGCGACGGGATCGCCGACCGCCTGACCGGGGCGCGCGTGCTCGATACGAGTGCGCTCGCATCGGGAGGGGGCGAGGTGAGCTGGGTGACGCTCGCGGTCGACCCCTCCGCGGTGGAGGAGCTCATCGCCGCCACGACCCGGGCCCAGGTGACCCTCACGGTCGCCGGGGCGCAGCCGGAGGGCGACGGGGCGGATGACGACGGCACCGGGCCCGGCGCGGAGGGGACGGGCTCCGAAGGCGCCGATGCGGATCAGGGGAAGGGTGACGCGTGATGGGGACGATCTGGCTCGTGTGCTGCTCGGGCGACGAGATGGCGGCGGTCCGCCGCGAGATCGGGGCGCGAGACGCCTCGGCCCAGCTGGTGCGCTTCGCCGACCAGCGGACGCTGCTCGGCGTGCTGGACGTGTTCGCCGGCGCCCGGGGAGGGGCGGCGATCTTCGCGCACGGCGGGGAGGAGCGCACGGAGCGCACCGTAGCCGAGCTCGCGCGCGACGGCCGCGCGGAGTCGATCCTGGTGTTCACCGACGAGCCGGATGCGGGTGCGATCGCGCGCCTGTTCTACGCCGGTGCGACCGAGGTCATCGCGGCAGGGGGCATCTCCGATCCGGACGATGCGTCGGGTGCGTGCACGAAAGAGGGTCCCGGTATCGAGCGTCCTCGGCGTCCCCCTGCCTGCGATGGCCCCGACCTCGAGATCCCTCCCTGGCCGCTTCCCCCGTCCGTCGGAAGGGGGTCGGGCGGGGCGCCGCACGCGGCCGCGTCCGGCTCCGGGCGGGCCCGCGCCTCAGGTGCGGACGCGCCTGCCGATACGGGGGCGCGGAAGGCTCCCGCGTCATCGCCCGCGCAGACGGGCCCCTCCCCGGAGGCGGCCGATGCGAACCCGGTGCCCGGGGGCGCCGGCTGCGACGAGGGGACGAAGCCGGCGGGCGCCGCGACGGCGCCCGCGGCGACGGGTCGGGCGACAGGGCCCGGCGGCGAGGTGCCCGCGGCGGCGGGCGCGATGGTGCCGGAGGGCGCTCCGGCTCCGGCGGGGCCGGAGAGGCCCGTATCGGCTCCGGCTCCGGGCGCCCCCGCCGTCGGCGCGGGACGGGGTGCGTCCTCCCCGGGTGCCCCGGTCCGCCATGCGGCCGAAGCGCCCGCGGCGGGGTCATCGGGGCGTCGCGCCCCCGTCATCGCCGCGATCTCGGGGCGCGGGGGCTGCGGCAAATCGACCGTGGTGGCGGCCATGGCCTGGTGGGCGGCGCACATGGGGCTGCGCGCCGCGGTGATCGACTTCGACCTGATGTTCGGCAACCTTGCCGACCTGATGGGCGTCGACCAGCTGCGCGACATCGCGGGGCTCGTCGCGTCGGACGGCTCGCCGTCCTGCTCGCAGCAGGCGATCGAGGCGACCGCCATGCGCATCGCCCCCGGGCTCACGCTGTGGGGGCCGTGCTCCCTCCCCGAGCAGGCCGAGCTCCTGTCGGGCCCCGGGGAGGGCCTGGTCGACGCCCTGCGCGGCGAGGCCGACGTGATCTTCGCGGACACCTCCGTGTTCTGGGGCGATGCGGCGGCCGCCGTCGTGGCGCACAGCGACCGGTGCCTCGTGGTGGGGTCGGGCGGCGTCTCGTCGGACGCGTCGACGGCCCGCGCCGTCGCGCTCGCGTCGCGCATCGGGGTCCCTAAGACGAGGATGACGAGCGTGTTCAACAGGTTCGGGGCCGCCGGCTGCGACGAGGAGCGCGCCATGCGCTTCGAGATGGCGGTGGCGCTGCGCTCGCGGATGCGCATCGCCGACGGAGGCTCGTTCGTGTCCGACCTGCTGTCGTTCGGCCGTCTGGGGGACCTCATGGTCGTGCCGGGCGCGTTCGCCCGGGATGTGCAGACCCACACGTACGGGCTGCTGAAGGAGCTGGGCTGCCCGCTCGAGGCGTGGGAGGAGCGCCAGCGCGCCCAGATCCTATCGGAGCGGGGGCGCCCGCGGATCAGGCTTCCCTGGAGGCAGCGCGAAGGGGGTGCGGCGAGATGAGCGTCTTGGAACGGGTGCGGGAAGCCGGCGGGGACGACGGAAGGGACGCCGACGCGCGCGCCGCGTCGAGCGAGCGCGTGCGGCGCGTGAAGCGCGCGGCGAAGCGCGAGATGATGGAGCGCGTGGGGTTCGCGGAGGTCGCGCGCATCGCCAACGCGCGCGACGCGGCGCGGTCGCGCGAGGAGCTGCGCCCCGCCATCGAGGCCGTCCTGAACGCGGGGGCGGGCGGGGTCGTGGACGCCCCGTCGCGCTCGCGCGTCGTCGAGGAGATCCTCGACGACGTGGTGGGGCTCGGGCCGCTGCAGCCCCTTCTGGATGACGACTCGGTGAGCGAGATCATGGTGAACGGCTGCGGCTCGGCCTTCTTCGAGCGCGCCGGCGTGCTGCACCCGCTGCCCGGGGTGTTCGAGAGCGACGAGCAGATCAGGATCGTGATCGACCGGATCATCTCACCGCTGGGGCGCCGCGTGGACGAGCGCAGCCCCATCGTGAACGCGCGCCTGCCGAGCGGCTACCGCGTGAACGCGGTGATCCCGCCCGTGGCGATCGACGGGCCGGTGCTCACCATCCGGAAGTTCTCCGACCGCATCAGCTCCCTCGCCCAGCTCGTCGACCTGGGGTCGCTGCCAGCCTGGTACGCGGGGCTGCTCAGCTGCGCGGTGGCGCTCCGGCAGGACCTCGCCGTGGCGGGCGGTACGGGGTCGGGCAAGACGACGCTGCTGAACGCCCTGTCGTGCGAGATCGCCCTGGGGGAGCGGATCGTGACCATCGAGGACTCCGCCGAGCTCAAGTTCGCGCGGCATCCGCATGTGGTGCGCCTGGAGGCGCGCGAGGCGTCGATCGAGGGCGAGGGCGCGGTGACGATCAGGGACCTGGTCACCAACGCGCTGCGCATGCGCCCCGACCGGATCGTGGTGGGAGAGGTGCGCGGCGCCGAGTGCATCGACATGCTGCAGGCGATGAACACGGGGCACGACGGGTCGCTCACCACCCTCCACGCGGGGAGCGCCCGTGAGGCCGTGGTGCGCCTGACCCTGCTCGCGTGCTACGGGATCGACCTGCCGGGGGACCTGATCGAGGAGCAGATCGCGATGGCGCTCGACGGGATCGTGATGTCGGTGCGCACCCCGGGCGGCCGGCGCTACGTGTCCTCCTACACGGGGGTCTCCCGCTCGGATGCCGGGGGCGTCGAGCTCACGGAGTACGTGTCGTTCGACGAGGCGAGCGCGACCTGGGAGCTCGTGCGCGAGCCGCCGTTCATCGAGGAGGGGCTGCGCTCGGGGGCGCTGCGGGAGAAGGAGGTGGAGCGATGGAGGTCGTCGTGTCCTGCTGCACGGGGTTCCTCGCGGCGCTGTGCGTAGCGGGAATCCTGCGCGCGCTCGACGAGTCCGCGGTGCGCGGCCGCGCCCCGCGCGCCGCGGGGGTGCGGGGGCTGGCGGAGCGGGTCGGCGCGGTGCTGGGAGGCTGCGGCCTCGTCGCGTCGGGCGGGCTCGGGGAGGCGGTGCTCGAGGTCGGGCGGCTGCGGGTTTGCGGGAGGGAGCCGTTCTCCGGCATCGACGCGCAGGGCGCCCTGGGGGCGACGGCGCTCATGGGCGCCTGCTCGGCTGCGGCGGCCTGCGCGGTCTCGGGCTCGCTCGCCGCCGCGCCGATAGGGTTCGCGCTCCCCGCGGCGGGGGTCGCCGCGGCCGGGGCGGCGCGCCGGCGCCGAGAGCGCGCGAGGCTCGAGGAGGCGATGCCCGAGGCCTTCGGGGCGCTCGCCGTCTCGCTCGGGTCGGGGTACTCGCTGCCGCAGGCGATGCGCTACGTGGGGAGCCATGCCGAGGAGCCGGTGCGCACGGAGTTCATGCGCGTGTCGTTCGCGGTGGACTGCGGCGTGCCGGCCGTGGAGGCCCTCGACGCGATGCTGGGGCGCCTGCGCGCACCGGGGCTCGACCTGGTCGTGCTCGCCCTGAAGGTCTCGCAGCGCACCGGCGCCCCGTTGGGGGAGCTGCTCGCCGAGGCCTCGCGCTCCGTGGGCGAGCGCATCGAGCTCCGCCGGAGACTCGATGTGAAGACGTCCCAGGCGCGC
Organism: Candidatus Collinsella stercoripullorum; assembly: GCA_019117005.1. GTDB lineage: Bacteria > Actinomycetota > Coriobacteriia > Coriobacteriales > Coriobacteriaceae > Collinsella > Collinsella stercoripullorum. Next base: position 7,739 of record DXAO01000028.1, read on the forward strand.
ATGTCGGCGCGGATGGTGGCCTGCATGCCCATGGCGATGACGGCGCTGCTGTCCCTTCTCTCGCCGGATTTCCGCTCCGGGCTCGCGACGCCCGCGGGGGCGGGTTCGGTGGCGGTCGCGCTCGCGCTCAACGCCGTGGCATGGGGGTCGATCCGCAAGATCATGGATGTGGAGCTCTGAGGAGGTGGATGCCGTGGACGACCGGATGCTGATCGGTTCCATCGGGGCGTCGGTCGCGCTGCTCGCGTGGTTCGCGCCGGGCGTCGATGCGGGGCGGCTCGTCCGTCGGCTGCGAGCCGCGGCGGCACGGGTGCGGGAGGTCGCGGCGCGGACGTCGCGGCGCGGTGCCCGCCCCGGTGCGCCGGGCGGCCGCCGCGTCGGGTTGGGCGAGGTCGCCGAGATGGTGGATGTGGTGCGCCTGGGGCTCTCGGCGGGCCTCTCGTTCGACGCGTCGCTCGGGATGTACTGCGAGCAGGCGCCCGGCCCGCTGGCGTCGAGCATGGCCCGGGCCCGTCTGAGCTGGCAGATGGGGATGGAGACGCGGGAGGAGGGCCTGTCGGCGGTGGCGCGGGAGACCGGCGTGCGGCAGCTGGAGTCCTTCTCCGCCGCGGTGGCGCAGGCGCACGAGCTGGGCGCGCCGCTGGCCGACACCCTCGCGCGCCAGGCGCGCGAGATGCGCGCCGCGCACCGGGCGGCCGTCGAGCGCAGGATCGAGCAGGCGCCGGTCAAGATGCTCATCCCGACGGGCACGCTCATCCTGCCCGCGCTGCTGTTGTCGATCGTCGGCCCGCTGCTCGCGGCCGGCGGCATGATCTAAGGAGGTACAGATGGGTTCGGCGGTTCGTATGAGGGACGGGTTGCGCGCTGCGGGGCGGCTGCTGCGCGAGGAGCGCGCGCAGGGGACGACCGAGTACGCGATCCTGGTCGGCGTGCTCGTGGTCACAAATACATCACATTGGCGTTAATATGCGAAGCAGTGACGAACGTGACGAACAGGGCAGGGGTGTGACCAAATGCCATATTACGACGACGAGGGCTCCACCATCAATCGCGCGGCCATCTACCTGCGCATCTCGCAGGAACGCGGTAACACGCGGACCTACGCAAGCGACGCCTTGGAGCGTCAGCGCGAGGACTGCGAGGCGCTGTGCGCGTGGCGCAAATGGGAGGTTGTTAAGGTCTACGTCGACCGTGCGCGGTCGGCGTTCAACGAAGCCAAGGAGCGCCCGGAGTACGACCGAATGCTCGCCGACTACCGAGCTGGAAAATTCGACGTCATGGTTGCGTGGAAGCTCGACCGCATCCTGCGCCGCGTCGGTTCACTCGTGGATATGGTTCGAGACGCGCCCGACGTCCGGTTTTGTACTGACGACCTCGGTCTACTCGACCTAACGACGCCAGACGGCCGTCACCGCGCCATCGAGGCAGCGAACAACGCCGAATTCGAGAGCGCCCGCAAGGGTGAGCGAGAGCGCCGGGCAAACCGTCAGCACGCCGAGCAAGGGCGACCGAAGCGCGGCCCCAAGCCCTGCTTCGGCTACACCGCCGACCGTCAAATCGTACCCGAGGAGGCGGCGCTCGTGCGCGAACTGTACGCCGCGAGGGTCGCGGGCTACCCGCTTCACGACCTTCTGAGGGCCGTGAACGGCGAGAAGACGGTCTACTCCCTCGAAGGCGTGAAAAAGGCCGTCAGCGGGCTTCAGGAGCCTCCGGCGTGGACTTATACGCGCCTCCGCTACTGCCTCGTAAATCCGAAATATGCCGGATTCATCGCACACGTTTCCGAGCCGACCGGCAACGGGCCCCGTCGCCAGCGAACCATGGCCGTCCTCGACAACCTCGTGCGCGACAAGCAGGGCAATCTCGTCCGAGGTGACTGGGAGCCAATCATCGACGAAGCGACATGGCGAAAGGCGGTGCAACTAACGCGGGACGCCGCGCGCGGGAAACAACCCGGTCGGCGCATCCACTTCGGTACGGGACTCTTCCGCTGCGCTGAGTGCGGAAAGCCGCTCTACGTCGCCGGAGGCTCCTATCGCTGCCCGGAGAAAGGTCACGTCAGCCGCTTGGAGGAGCCTATCAACCGTCTCGTGCTCGCGGCGATACGCGAACGTCTCGGGCGCGGCGACTTCGCGACCCTGTTGCCGCACGAAAACACCGAGCGCATGACCGAAATCGACGCGAACCTGCGCGAGATCGAGGGCGAACTCGCGCGCATCCGCGACGATTACGCGGCGCACCTCATCGACGGCGAGCTGTATCACCAAATCCGTGAGCGAGAGGTCGAGAAGCGCGATAAGCTGCTCGCCGAGAGGGAACGCATCGGCACCGACCCGACCGGTGGCGTACTAACCTGCGACGACCCTGTCGCTGCGTTCGATGCCCTGCTTGACGACCCGGTGCGACTCCATGATGTCGTCGAATACTTGGTCGATGTAACTGTCGAACCATTTCACCGCGACCGCAAGCGTGGCCAGCGCACATTCGTTTACGAGGGAATTCACATCAAGTGGAAGGAACACTAATAATGAACGAACACGACGAGAGGCTGATCAACGCCTTACTCGACAACGCTGCACACATGATGAGCGACGAGGAGCGCGACGAATACGACTCCGCATGGCTCGCGGGATACGTAACAGCGATGATTCATGCGACCGAAACCATATTCGAGGCCTCACACGAGAGAGCAGCATAACAGAACGCCCGCCTGACGGCGGGCGTTCTTCATACACTTCGGACTAATCCTCATCAGGCAAATCAAACAGCCACTTGAGCCAAGCGCGAACTGTTTGAGCGCGACGCACGTACATGCTATTCGTGCTGTCACCAAGCACGTTGAGCGCGTATAACGTTTCCGCGATTACCTCCGTATTCGGAATCTCACCGTACTGGTGCGATATCTCGTCATACAAACGATGAAAGACCTCGTGACGGAACATAAGCCGTGCCACATCCAGCAGACGCTCGCGTCGATTCTTCTTGAGTAGCGCGACACCCTCGCGAGACAGGGTGATGTTGTTCCGCGACCGCTTAAGCACTCCAAGATATACGCCCGCAGCAGGATAGTACGCTGCCTGTCTGACTACGGTCCCCATGAACTCTGCGATTTCCACAGTGGTTGCCGATTGTTCCGGCTGGTCTCTCAGAAACTCAAGCAGGCTGAAGATACGCTCAATCTTGTCCGCTTGCGGAAACGGTGGCTCGCCTTCGATTTGATGCTCGCTGTCGTCGTAAATGACCTCCGTAGTCTCCCAAACGCGCATGACGTCGTCGGCAGTGACGCGGCAGTCCTCAAAAGCGTAGGACGCTGCACCGACCAGTTGAATCGAGTTGAAGTCATCAATGTCTGCGAATTCGTACTCGTAGAGCGTATACGTCAGGTTGTCGTACTGAGAGAACACGAGGCGGATGGGCTTGGTTACGAACGTGCTGTACTTTTTGAGCGGATAATAAAGCTGCCGCACGTTGAAGTCGTCGTGCAGACGATTCTTGGCCTCCATGATGACGACGCACTCGTCATTCTCAAAGCCTCCGTCAATCTCCAGCTGCGCACCGTTCACCGTAAGCCAGAGCGGGTTACGCTTGCGCAGACCGATGCTGAAATCGAAACGTCCCGTACCCATACGCCCGTTGAACGTCTCCGTGAGTTCGTCCGTGCCGAGGAACCGATTGAGCACGCCCGAGATAATCAGGGCGTTTATCGCCTTTGACTCGGACGTGATGTCGTCGACGCGCAGGGTCTCGAACGGCGGGAGCGTGCAGAACTCAAGGCGTGAAGGCTTCTCCTCGGGGAACTTCTGAAACACGTCGAACTCGCCGAGTACATACGAGTGTCGCGTGACCGACAGCACGTTGACGTGATGGCTCTTCAAGGGTGACGGCACGCCGTCCAAGAAATCGTGCTTAGTCATCAAGCGGGGCTCGCGCTCTTCCTTGATGGTATCGGCCTTGACCTCGCAGTAGCCCCGCTCGCGGATGGTCTGCATGATGTCCGGATGGTTCCGAAAAACCCTGCCCCACGCATCACTCGCCACGTCGATACTCGACTTAGCCACTGATAAGCACCTCGTTCACAGCACCGCGACGGTCGCCACGCGAGTTAATTGCACGCTTCGCCTGAACCGTCCTGATGGTGAAGCCGGCGTACAGCTCGCGAATCTCCGGGCAGTCACTGTTCGACTCAAGGAAGCGAATACCCTGCTCGCGGAGCTTGACGCACTCGTCACGCAAGCGCACCTGCTCGTCGTAGTCGAAGCCGCCCTCAGTATAGCCGGTGAAAGCCGACGTCTGCGTGAGCGGCATGTAAGGCGGGTCGAGATAGACGAACGCGCCCTTAGGGAGGTCGCGCAGCGCCTCGGCGTAGTCCCCGCACATAAGCGTTACGTCGCCTTGCAGGTATCTCGATAGGGCGCGGATGCCCGGCTCATTGACGATGTTCGGGTGCTTGTAGCGGCCGTAGGGCGAGTTAATCTGACCAGCGGAGTTAACGCGGTACAGGCCGTTGAAGCACGTCTTGTTGAGGTAGATGATACGCGCCGCGCGCTCCACCTCGCCCAGGTCGGCGAAGCCCGGCTCACGGTCGAGTGCCCGCACCTCGTAGTAGTAGTCACTCGTGTTGTTCTCGTCGTGCTCGCGCAGCTTCTCAAGCAGAGCGTCAGGCTCGTCGCGCACGACCTTGTAGACGTTCACTAGCTCGGCGTTGTAGTCGTTGACGCGCGCGTGCGCGGGCTGCTTGGCGAGCAACACGGCTCCACCGCCCACGAATGGCTCGACGTAGAGCTTTGGGGTCTTGGGAAGAAGCGGCAGGATGTCGTCAAGCAGCTGACGCTTGCCGCCCACCCACTTCAAAATCGGTTTAACGAGCGCATTCTTCCTTGCCATGACCCCTCCTTGGTTATCCGTTATTGTATCAGCGCCATGACTGTGTTCCTGTTGCGCATCGGCACCTGATAAACAAGACACGACTGTACCTCCTCGTCCGGACACGAATTGGGACTCGCGCCTAAACCTGTGTTTCACACGGTGTTCAAGACGCACGAATAAGCGTCACATCTCAGGCCCGTCGTAGCCCCTACTCGGTTTCGGAGCGCCGTAGTCGGGCAGGACCTCATACACCGGCTGCTGCTCGGGCTGCTGCGCGAGCCGCTGCTGGAGCGACTGGCGCGGTATCGTCGCGACACGCTGCGCGGCACGGCGGCGACGCCTATCCTCAAGCCACGCATCGGCGTCGAAGATGGGCGCGGCGCGCTCGTCGTCGCGAAGCGCCGGGGCGTCCGGGGCGCACGCCTCGCGCATCCTCGGGTCGCTCGGATGCGCGTACATGAGGCGCGTCGCGTCGTTGATGGCGTCGTTCATCATCTCGTTGGTCAGCTGCTGGCTGAGGTCGGTGCCCTCGGAGTGCGCGACCTCGGCGATGTAGCCCTGGACGCGCCGCAGGGCGTCGGCGACGAACGTCACGGGGTCCTCGATGAAGGCGCGCACGGCCTTGAGCAACGGGACGAGCTCCCGCTCCTGCCGGGTCAATTCCGCCTCGCGCTCGCGCAGCCCCGGCACGTGGACGGTCGGGGGCTTCAATCCGTTGCGGAAGCACGCACCGGCGAACGCCTTGCGCGCCCGCTCGTCGGCGGCCGCGCGCTCGCCCTCGTCGGCGTCCGGCGGCAGCTCGGGCATGAAGTCCGCGATGGTCGCCTCGCGGTCGTAGCCGTCGAGGAGGCGCGTCGCCTCGGCCTCGCGCTCGGCGACGGCGTCCTCGCGGCGGCGCACGTCGTCGCTGCGCTCGTTGACGAGGGCGACGCGCTCGTCGAGCAGCTGCTCGCGCTCGGCCACGTCGGCGCGCTTGAG
>DXAO01000005.1 GCA_019117005.1 Candidatus Collinsella stercoripullorum
TACTGCCAGTTCTGCAAGGAGAACACCGAGTACATCGATTACAAGGATACTCAGCTTCTCCGTAAGTACATGACCGACCGCGGCAAGATCAAGCCCCGTCGCGTCACTGGCGCTTGCACGCAGCACCAGCACGACATCGCGAACGCCATCAAGCGCGCCCGCGAGATGGCTCTCCTGCCCTACACCGTTCCCGTGGTTTCCTCCCGCGGCGAGCGCAACCGCGGCTAGGCGAGGGACGAGGACCGGTAGATGCAGGAACCGAGCGCCGATTCCCAGCAGGGCTCGATAGTCCCGAGCGGCCCGTCCCCGAAGCGCATCGCGCCCCGGGTGGCACACGGCTCGCTGATGCTGGTGCTCGGTTGCCTGGTTTCGTTGTTCCTCCCGTTCGCCGGCGCCATCCTCATGGCGTACGGCATGCGCGAGCTCGCCGAGGCGTCCGGCGCGCGCGGTGTCGCGATCTCGTTTGCCGAGAGCGCGGTGCTGATCGCGGCGGCGCTGGTCGCGGGCGTGGGGTACGCGGCGCTCCTGGCACCCGTCCTGGTGTGCTCGGCAGCGGTCGTGCTCTGCATGTGGCGCGGCGCCACGGTCACCAACATGTCCGTGGCGGTCGTCATCGGCTCGCTGGTGAGCTTCGGGATCGATGCGGCGATCGCCGCGATCTCGGGGATCTCCGTCAGCGAGACGGCCGTCGCCTACCTGATGGCGGCGCTGCGCGAGTCCGTGGGGACGGGCGTCGAGGGCGACCTGCTCTTGGCGCAGATCCAACCCGTGGTCGAGGCCGTCTGGCCGCTCATCTACGTGACGGGCGCCGCCTTCGACTGCCTGGTCGCGGGGATCGGGTCCTACCTCATGGGCGTGCGCTGCACGGGGGAGCCCGGCAGGCCGTCGCTCGCACGGTTCGACGTGCCCATGTGGAGCGTCGCCGTGCTCGCGCTCGCGGTGGTGGGCTTCGGGGTCTCCTTCACGGGGATCCCGGAATCCGGGCTCGTGCGCACCGTCAGCACGACGGTGTTCATGAGCGTCCGCATCATCTTCGCCCTTCAGGGCTTCGGCGTGGTGAGCGCGCTGATGACGCGGAGCCGCATGGGCTGCCTGACGAGGACCGTCTGCATCTTTTTCCTGTTCTGGTCCGAGATGATGCTCTTCGCCATGAGCATCGTCGGCCTGATCGACATCTGGGCCAACTTCCGCAAGCTTCCGCGGGACGGCTCGCGCGATCGGGTCACACAGTAACCACTGCGCCGTTTCAAACGGTGCTATCTGCAAGGAGATCTCATGAAAGTCGTTCTTCTGGGTGAGATCAAGGGCAAGGGCGGCGAGGGTGACGTCATCGACGTCGCTCAGGGTTACGCCGAGAACTATCTCTTCCCTAAGAAGCTCGCCGTGGCGGCTACCAAGGGCAACCTGAAGCAGCTCGAGGAGCGCCGCAACAACATCGCCAAGCGCGAGGCCGTTCGCATCGCGAACGCCAACGCGCTCAAGGAGGTCCTGGACGGCAAGGCCGTCACCGTCGACGCCAAGGTCGGCGACGAGGGCATCCTGTTCGGCTCCGTCACCAGCGCCATGATCGCTGACGCCATCAAGGCCCAGCTCGATCAGGACGTCGACCGCAAGCGCGTCGAGCTCGGCAAGCCCATCAAGGTCGCCGGCACGCACCCCGTGGTCGTCTCCCTGTACCGCGACATCCGCGCCACCGTGAACGTCATGGTCGGCGTGACCGCCGAGGAGGCCGAGGCTGAGGAGGCCGAGGTCGCCGAGGAGGAGGCTGTCGAGGCCACCGAGACCGAGGCTGCCGCCGAGTAGCCCAAGCTCGCAACCCGTTCGCGAGTCCGCGGCCCGAGCGCCCCGTGCGCTCGGGCCGTTTTCCGTTTACGCGCCGCGGGAGGTGCGGATCGGATGGCCCTCCTCGCCTGCAGGCGGGCGGCGGCGGGTCATCGCCCCGGAGCAGGCGGAAGCTGCGCCGTCGCCCGCAGGGGACTCGCCATGGCCGAACGGGCCTGGTTTTCGCGCATGATCCCGCCCCGGGTGAACGGCCCTCCGTATGGGTGAGTAATCGACAGGAGGGTTTTCGGCCTTCATGGACATGCGCCTCACCGCCGGATACGCTTCGGATGTCGGATGCATACGGAATAGCGCCCCTATCCTGCGGAATGTATAAGACGCCATACACTACCTGCGCTTTCATAAAACCTTCAAGTAAGGCTTTAATCAAAACGCCGTAAAACTTCAATTCAAAATGAATACTCGCAGGTAGACGGAGAGCTGTTCAAAACCCGATTCCATGTTCGGGAAAAAATGTTCAAAACGTCGATAACTCAGATTCGGCCGGGAATCCGCGGAAGGGTTTTTCGACAGCGGCTGTCGATACCGCAGGACCTCCAAACAAGGGGTTGACGAGGCGACGTCGTCGTGGGTGGAGCTGGTACCATTGAGGTCCGCGACGCAGGACGGCCCGCGTGCTCCGGGACCGAGAGCGACCGGCGGGCGCTCGATGCCGCCTGCGCCTCAGGAGCACTGCCTGCATCTCACGGGGTCTCCGGGCTGCACGCATCCGCGGCTGCACGGGCCTCAACGGTATCGGCTGGCTGCGCGCTGCGGTGGCGACCTGCGCGCCGCTCGGGATGTGCGGGAACAGGGACATGGACGGGACGACCGGGAAGGGGGCGCGCATGGCCTCTCAGGATTTCTCTTGGCAGCCGGCGGGCGTGGCCGAGCGCGGCGCGCACATGGGCCTGCCCAACAACGTCGAGGCCGAGGCGAACGTCCTGGCGGCGATGCTGCTGTCCGGCGAGGTCGTCGAGGAGGCCCTCGTCGAGCTTCTGCCCGATGACTTCTACCGCCCGGCGCACAAGACGCTGTTCCAGGCGATGCACGAGATGTACGACCGCAACCTGCCGATCGACGCCATCTCGCTCATCGACTACCTCAACTCCACGGGCAAGTTGGAGGCCGTGGGCGGCGAGGCGTACATCCTCGAGCTCATGGGCCAGACCTTGAGCCTCGTCAACTGGCAGCACCATGCCGGCATCGTGCGGCGCGATTCCATGCTGCGCGAGATCATCGGCGCGACCAACCAGATCAACGCGCTGGCCTACGACGCCCCCTCCGATACCAAGGAGGTCATCGAGCGCGCCGAGTCGATGCTGCTCTCGGTCACCGCGCGCGAGGTGCGCAGCTCGTACAAATCGCTCACCGAGTTCATGATCGAGGCCTACAACGAGGCCGAGGAGGTCTGCGCGGCGGGCGGCGAGGTGCACGGCGCGCCGACGGGCTACCCGAGCCTCGACCGCATGCTGATGGGCCTGCGCGAGGGCCAGCTCGTCATCATCGGCGCCCGCCCCGCCGTGGGCAAGACCTCGTTCGCGCTGAACCTGGCGCTCAACGCGGCGAGCGAGGGCTACACGGTCGCGTTCTTCTCGCTCGAGATGTCGGGCAAGGAGATCGCGCAGCGCTTCATCTGCGCACACGCCCAGATCAACATGTCCAACTTCCGCACCGGGCGGATCTCGCCGCAGGAGTGGGCCAACATCAACGAGGCGACGCAGGACCTGTCGCGTCTCGACATCCTGATCGACGACACGCCGGGCACCACGGTGACCGAGATCCGTGCCAAGGCGCGCCGCATGCTCCACAACAAGGAGAAAGCCGTCATCATCCTGGACTACCTGCAGCTCGTGAGCCCGCCGGCGGGGCGCCGCGCGGAGAACCGCGCCGTCGAGGTCTCGGAGATGAGCCGCGCCCTCAAGATCATGGCGAAGGAGCTCGCCGTGCCGGTGGTGTCGCTGTCGCAGCTGTCGCGTGCGGTCGAGTCCCGCACGGGCAAGCGCCCCCAGCTCTCCGACCTGCGCGAATCCGGCTCCATCGAGCAGGACGCCGACATCGTCATGTTCCTCGACCGCTCGAGCTCCGAGCAGGAGGCCGGGCGCGACGACCGCCCGCCCGAGGGCATCACCCGCATCATCGTCGCGAAGAACCGCTCGGGCCCGATCGGCGACGTGGACCTGGTCTTCCTGCCGGCATCCACGAAGTTCTACGAGCTCAACGAGCACGCGGACGAATAAGCTCAGCGCGCGGCGCCCGGGGAGGGAACCCGGCCGCCGCCTTTTTCTCGGCCGCGGGGGTCCGGCCCGGTCCTCCACCCGGCTTTTGCCGACATGACTTGCCGAATGGAGGCGGGCCTTCTTCCGTTCGCTCCTCTATCGAACTGTCCTACCTGCTTCCTAGAGCATCGAGGAAAGTGGCGGAAAGTGAAAAAGATATGCCCTTGAAGGCGCTATATGCCTTTGACCTGCGTACTTTCAGGGCTAAGCTGCTACCGGCTTTTGGCGAAACCCCATTCCGGAAGCGCTGCGGAAAGTGAAGGAAAGTGAGATGCTTCCCTAAGCCCAGCTGGGAAGATACTTCATATATCTCGGTGATGTATTTGGATCGAGCGGACGAACGAGACCATCCTCGATGGTGCGTTTGATGAGCTTCGAGATGACAGGTTGGGATTTTGTGCCCAAGCCGAACCGCTTGCGAAGGCTGCTGTTGGTCATGTACCCGTTGTCGTTGACGTAGCGTAGACACGCATGCATGTAACATGCCCATTCGCGATCGTCTTGAGAAATTTGGGTGAACGGCCGTGCTGTGTAGAGCGTGACACGCGTGCCCTCTTCGTATCCCCTGATTTTGGGCGCGGGAAGTTCGGAGAGCTCGCATGATAGGGCGATCTTATCCCATCCCGTTCCCTTTTCTTCGCATATGCGCATTCTCCGCATGAGCGCTGCGGTGGATTCGTTTCTCGACCTCGGTGGCGCATCGATGATTCTCATCGGATCAACCATCGGAGCTCCTGGATTGGTGATCTCCATTCGGTTGTTAAATATCTCGATGGTTGGACTTGTGCCAGAGACTGACAGGTCTTGATGGATGAGCGCGTTGGCTACCGCCTCGCGGATGGCAAGATCGGGGTATCCGTTCCTCTCTTCCCTGAGGTCTTTCGTGGCGACCTCCTCCGAGGGTGTCATTGCGTGAATGAGACGAATCGTGCCTGGAAAATCCACGGCATATCCTGCATCGATAACTTCATCTCGACTCGGCGACAAGCGATTGTCTCCGAAATACCGGCTGATTCTTATCTTTTTCCGCTTGAGACCGGTAAAAGCGCCCAGGTCTCTCGCGAATAGCATCGCGCCTGCGTTTGTGATTAGAAATAACCCGTTATCGTCCTCGCGTACCAACTCCTCGTCGACGAGATAGCGAATAACTCCCTGCGAGGTGGAGGGATAAGGGCGGTCGAGGTGATTGAAGTAGGCATGGGTGTCGAGTAGCCGCAAAACCTCGTCTTCTCTCAGGTCCGTTGCGGCGACTTCATTTTCAAAGCGGGAGCTGCGCAGCCGGTCCCAAAGGACGGTCTGGCGAGAGGGGACGTCCTGCAGCTTCTTCGTATAGCTGCCAACGCGAACATACTCGACCTTCTTAAAGGATATAGGCCTTGTGGTCGCTTTCGATATCTGCAGGACAACTACGCGTCGACCGTTTGTTGCGACTGCATCGTGAAATTCGATTTCCGCGTTATCCGATAGCATGCAGCGCACCCAATTGTCGAACTCCTGCTTCCCGATCTTGAGGGATTGATTGTCGACGACGGTGCCTACAACCTCATGGGTTTTATCGTGAACTCCCCAAAGCATGTAGGCGAATGGGCGATTGTTGAGCGCTGCGCCATTCGCAAGAGCGCTGATGTCTTCCCCGATCATATCGGGGTCGAAATTGTTGTGCTTGAATTCGACCCATTCTGTTTCATTGGAGAGAGTTCGGAGCTTATCGATCAAGGCGGTAAGGTTTTCCATAAGACCTCCTCTTCACGGATATTATGGACCATGAAACCCTGAGGAAAGTGGCGGAAAGTGAAAGTATGTTCGGTTCTGGATTGGATATGCGCTTCTGAGCTGCGGATTTCTATGGTTCAGATACGGACGATCACCAATCTGCCCTCTTTTGAGAAGCGCTGCGGAAAGTGGAGGAAAGTGAAATGGGTTCCAAGGGAAGCGCCGGCTGCCTTTCGAAGTCGGCTTCCTCGATAGAATGAATGGGCGATCGATGGGCTTTTCTGGCCGACAAAAGGTCGGGGCTGTGCGAGCTCCGATTGTCGGCTGCCCCGCGACGGCATGCGGCATCGCCGCGGGCGCGCCCTTTGGGGAGATTGCCGCCCTCTTGCGACTATGTGCTCGCCTGACCTGCCCGCATGCCTATAATGGAAATGTTTGAGTGCCTGCGCCGCAGGCATGACGGAGCTGTTTGAGCGCCCGCGCAACGGGTGCCGCGCATTCACGTGAGGAGAAGACATGCCGTCGACAGTGCTGGTCGGTACCCAGTGGGGCGATGAGGGCAAGGGCAAGATCTGCGACCTGATCGCCGGGGATTTCGATTGCGTCGTCCGTTATCAGGGCGGCAACAACGCCGGCCATACCATCGTGGTGGGAGATCGCAAGTACGGCCTGCACCAGGTGCCGTCGGGCATCATGTACCCGGAGTGCGTCTCGGTGATCGGCAACGGCTGCGTGGTGAACCCCAAGGTCCTGCTGGAAGAGATCGACATGTTCGAGAACGACGGGATCTCGACCGCCAACCTCAAGGTCTCGGGCAACGCGCATGTGATCATGCCGTACCACATGGACCTGGACGGCGCCTATGAGCAGCTGCTGGGCGACCACAACATCGGCACCACCAAGCGCGGCATCGGCCCGTGCTACCAGGACAAGATGGCGCGCATCGGCCTGCGCATGCAGGACCTGCTCGACGAGGGCGTGTTCCGCGAGAAGCTCGCCCGCGCGCTCGACCGCGTGAACCCGCAGCTCGAGAAGATCTTCGGCATGCCGACCTACACCGTCGAGCAGATCTGCGACGAGTACCTGCCCTACGCCGAGCGCCTGCGCCCCTACATCTGCGAGAGCGGGCTTTTGCTCAACGAGATGGCCGAGGCCGGCAAGTCCATCCTGTTCGAGGGCGCCCAGGCGACCCTGCTCGACATCGACCACGGCACCTACCCGTTCGTGACCTCGTCCAACTGCACCGCCGGCGGCGCCGTGACGGGCTCGGGCGTGGGCATGAAGAACATCGACCGCGTGCTCGGCATCATGAAGGCCTACATCACCCGCGTGGGCTCCGGTCCCATGCCGACCGAGCTCGCCTACGAGACGGACGAGGGCCGCACCCTCACCGAGGACGGTTACGAGTACGGCGTCACCACCGGGCGCCGCCGCCGCGTGGGCTGGTTCGACGGCGTGATCGCCAACTATGCCGCGCGCGTGAACGGCCTCACCGACATCGCGCTCACCAAGCTGGACGTGCTGTCCGCCTTCGACACCATCAAGGTCTGCGTCGCCTACGAGTGCGACGGCGTGCGCTACACCACCGTCCCGGAGCACGAGAGCGTGTTCGCCGGCGCCGTGCCGGTCTACGAGGAGCTGCCGGGTTGGAAGTGCGACATCTCCGCCTGCCGCAGCTTCGACGAGCTGCCGCAGGAGGCGCGCGACTATGTCGCCTTCATCGAGAAGCTGGCCCGCACCCGTGTGACCTTCGTCTCGGTGGGCCCGGACCGCGAGCAGACCATCAACCGCTTCTGGAGCTAAGGGTGCCAGCCATGCGCAAGTTCGCCGTCGTCACCGACAGCGCGTCGGACATCAACCACGAGACCGCCGAGCGCTTGGGGATCCGCGTCGTGCCGCTGCACATCATGGTGGACGGGCGCGACTACCGCGACGGCGTCGACATCCAGATCGGCGAGTACCTCGACCTGCTGGGCGAGCAGAAGGAGCTCCCGCGCACCTCGCAGCCCTCGCCGGCGGAGTTCGTCGAGGTGTACCGCCAGCTGGCGGACGAGGGGTACACCGACATCCTGTCGATCCACATCGCCCGCGAGCTGTCCGCGACCATCGAGACCCCGCGCTTCCTGGCGCGCCAGATGCCCGACGGCATGCGCCTCGAGGTGATCGACAGCTACTCGGCCACCGTCGGCGAGGGCGCCATGGTGCTCGAGGCCGCGGCGATCGCCGAGGCCGGCGGCACCATCGACGAGGCGATCGAGCGCGTGCTCGCCATCCGCGACACCGCGAAGATCTACTTCATCCCGGACAACCTCGGGAACCTGGTGAAGGGCGGCCGCGCCACGCGCGCCCAGCACCTGGCGACCTCCATCTTGAACGTGAAGGTCGTCATCGAGGTGGGCGAGGGCGGCCGGATCGAGGTCGCGCACAAGGCGAAGGGCCTGCGCAACGGCATCGGCTTCATGGTGCGCCAGATGGCGCGCCGCTCCCAGGAGCAGGGGGCGCTCACCTACTACGAGCTGCACACGCGCGCCGACCGCGCGCTGGCCATGCTGGAGAAGCCGCTCGAGACCAACGAGCTGGACGGCACCTGCGCCGGCGTGGCCACCATCGGGCCGTGCATCGCCACACATGTGGGCGACGGCGCGGTCGGCATCCTGTGCTACCCGTCGGCGCTGCACAGTCCCCTGCTGGACGGGTTCCAGATGTTCCTCGACGCGCCGAGCTCGAAGCCGGCGTCCGCGTAGGCCCGGGCCCTGCGGGACACGACGTCCCGCAGGGCCCTTTCGCTGCGCACGGCGCGCGCCGGCCGCGGTTTCCGGACGGCTGCCGCGCGCTTCCATCCATACCGAATACCTAGCGAGAAGGGTGCACGATGATCAGAAGATGCGTCGCGATGCTCACGGCGTTCGCTGTTGCGTTCACCTCGGTGCCGCTCCCCGCGGCGGCCGAGGAGCCCGTGGAGGCGGCGTCCTCCGCCTCCGCCTCCGTCGACCTCGAGTCCGGGACCTATGTGGAGCACGAGGCCATCGCCTACGTCGTGGGGGACGCCGGCTCCGGTGCGGGGCTGTTCTCGTTCGGCGGCGACGTGCTGTCCGGGGCCGAGGACCTGATGGATGTCGATGCCGACACGGCCGCGGAGGCGCTTTCCGACGACGGGGCGGACGCCGCCTCCGTCCGCGCCGCCTCCGCCGACGAGGGCCGGCTGGTGCTGGTGCGCGACGAGTCCAAGACCACCGAGGAACTCATCGCCGCGCTCGAGGTGGACGAGCGCGTGGTCTTCGCCGAGCCCAACCTGACGGTCGAGGTCCCCGAGGAGGACGCGGACGACCTCGCGGCGGCCGTCGACCTCGCGCTGGAGGACGAGCTGTCCGAGTCCCGGGACGCATCGGGCGATGCCGCCGCCGACGACGGCACGGCGGCCGATGGCGAGACGGCGGCCGACGAGGCGGTGGCCGACGACACGCCGGCCGGCGACGCGGCAGCCGACGACGGCACGCCGGCCGACGACGCCCCCGCCGCGGAGGGTTCCGACACGTTCGGCGAGGACAAGCCCGATTCCGCGGCAGCCGACCTCACCGACTACCAGTGGGGCTTCGACAACAAGGCCGACGGAGACAACGGCACGGTGGACATGCGCTCCTCCGAGTGGGACTCCCAGAACGCGGATGAGAGCCTCAAGGAGGTGATCGTCGCGGTCATCGACTCGGGCGTGGACGCCTCCAACCCCGACCTCGCCCCGGTGATGTGGGATGAGGGCCTGACCTCGGGTATCGAGCGGACCGGCGGGGAGGACGAGTACGGGTTCTCGACCGTGACCGACGGCGGCGCCAGCTCGACCGGGCAGGTGACCAACTTCCACGGGGCGCACGTCGCCGGCATCATCGGCGCGGCGTGGGACGGCAAGGGAGTCTCGGGCATGGCCTCGAACGTGCGCATCATGTCGGTGCGCCACAACGACACCCTGGACACCCTGCTGCAGTGCCTCGACTACGTGAGCCGCGCCCGCGACGCCGGCGTCGACGTCCGGGTGACCAACAACTCCTGGGGCACGGGCCTGCAGGCGAGCCGGGCGATCGACCTCGCGGTGACCGAGCTGGGCGAGAAGGGCGTGACGAGCATCTTCGCCTCCGGCAACGCCACGACCGACGGCGACGCGGCCTCCACCCTGGTGACCACGCTCGCCGACAACCCCTACGTGGTGGTCGTCGACTCGATCGACCCCGACGGGGACCCCAGCGATTTCTCCAACACCGGCGAGACGACCTCCGATGTGATGGCGCCCGGTTCCGCGGTCGTGTCCACGATGCTCACCGGAAAATCAACCGGCACGCCCGCAGCCGCGACCCAGCAGTACCTGGGCGAGGCCGACGCCGACGCCGTGCTGTACGAGAGCTTCGACGGCAAGACCCGCTCCAACGGCGACGGGACGTCGTTTGAGCAGGGCGTGCCGGTGCTCGGCTTCCAGGATGGCGCCGGGGCACCCCTCGGCGGGATCCGGGAGGGCGCCGGGTTCGACGGGACGGGCGCCTACGTCCTGCCCTACGACGGGTCCACGGCGCTGGCGAGCGCCTACACCACGCCCATCGACCTGTCCGGTACCAAGGCGAAGCCCCGGTACCTGAGCATGCATTACTCGTTCGCCAACGCCGCGCTCACCGACGCCGACGGCGCCCCGTACGGCCAGGTCCTTGTCGGGGTCAAGCTAAAGGAAAAGACCGGGTACACCTGGGCCCAGCTCCCTGCGCCCTCCTCCTCCGCTCAGGAATGGCTGAGCGCCTCACTCGATCTGGGCGGGGCCGCGGTCGCTGTGGGAACGGATGGCCGGCAGGACGTCGTCCAGCTCACGGCCGATATGATCGATTGGGAGAGCTTCCAGCTCCAGATCGCCTACATGGTGAACGAGATGCGGGTGACGGGAGGCGTCCCGATCGTCCCGAGCTCCGATCCGCTGCCCTGCGAGCTCGTCCTCGACGGTATCGGGCTCGGCAGCGACCTGGTTCCCTACGCGTACGAGTACGGCACGTCGATGGCGTGCCCGGCGGTCGCGGGCGCGGCGGCGGCCATCGCCGGCACGGGTGCGGCGGATGTCGAGGGCGACCCCGCGAAGTCCGCGGAGAAGCTCGCCGCGCTGGTGCGCGGTGCGGCGCAGCCCGACGAGCGCTACGAGGGCCTCTGCTCGACCGGCGGGTTCGCCACGGTGGACGGTGCTGCGGACCCCGGCCCCGCCATCACGGCGGTCGAGGACGGGGGCGACACCGTCGCGATCCAGGGCTACTTCATGTCCCAGGCGGCGCAGGTGCAGCTCGACGGCATGGACGCCCGGGTGGCCTCGTGCACCGACCTGGGCGACGGCAAGGTGGAGCTCACCGTGACCAAGCCCGACTCGTTCGCGGGCGGTCAGGTGACGGTACGCGTGTCCGAAGACGGCAAGGAGTCGCGTCAGAGCGCCGACCTCGGCCGGGCGGCGGGCGCCTCGTACTACGAGCAGATGGACCTGCCCGTGCCCGAGGAGCTCACGCAGTGGTCCTACTGGCAGCTGGTGGGCTTCGCCGGCGACCTCTACTGCCTGCCGCGCGGCACGGCCATCGGCTCCACCATGACGCTGGACCACATGCTGCGCTACGACCCGTCCGAAAGGACGTGGTCGCGCGTCGACCTGCCGACGGATGAGGAGCTGGCCCCGGTGGGGCTGAGCCGTCGGACCGTCTACGACGTGACGGCCACCACATACGACGGCAGCCTGCTGGTCTACCTGTCCGCCGAGGAGGGGACCAACGGGTTCTTCCGCTACACCGCCGACGGCTCGTGGGAGGCCACGGGCGTGTTCACGGATTCGCCCGCGGGCGCCCCGCAGCAGGGCACCCTGGCGAGCGACGGCGAGTCGCTCTACCTGTTCGGCGGGATGATCTCGTCCACCGCCGGCGTCGTGGCGGACTACCCCTCCTACATCTTCCGCGTGGACCCGGCGACCGGGGCGGCCGTGCCGGTCGGCCTGCTGAGCGCGCCGCGCATCTGCCCGCAGGTCTCCTATCGGGACGGCGCGTTCGTGGTCTCCGGGGGCGCGAGCATCTACGGGTCCGTCCAGGGCGGCGGTATGGCCGGGGCCGATCTGGTGCGGTGGGTCTCGACCGATGACGGCGGCCGGACCATGTCCGCCACCCCGCTCGATTTCAGCACGATCACGGACCAGACCGGGCAGGTCGCCTACGCCTCGGGCGCGACGGCCGACGGCTTCCTGATCGCCGGCGCCCCGAACGACGCCGGCACGGAGGACACCTACCGGCTGTCCACCGACGACCTGTCGCTGACCGCCTACGGCAAGCGCGCCTCGGAGCAGCATCTGCTGATCCCGAGCGCCGTGGCCTACGACGGATGGTTTTACGTGCTCGCGGCGACGCAGGACGCGCCCTACCGCGCGTTCAGCGCCACGGCGGCGGAGACGCTCGACCAGCCGGGCGACTACGTCGACCCGGACACCCCGGATACCCCGGACGACCCCGACAACCCGGACGATCCGGGTGACACCGGCGACACCGGCGACACGGGCGGCACCGGCGATGCGTCCGGCGACGGCCAGGACGGCGGGTCGGATACCGGCGCGGGCGGGCTGCCGCAGACCGGCGACCCGACGGCGGCGCGCGTCGCGGCGGTCGCCGCGGCCGGCGTCGTCGCGCTCGGGGCCGCGGCCGTCGCATCGAAGGAGCGCAGGCGCCCGTCCCGTCGGTAGGCACCGCGCACAACACGAGGGATCTTGCAGCTTCCCGTCGTCTCCCGTCGCCGTCGGCGACCCCGGGAGGCGGCGGGAAGCGTTGTATCATGGAGGTATGCTGCGGGCTGCGTGCATCGGCCCCGCGGGCGGCGAGCTATTCGACTGACACTGACAAGGAGCCCTCTATGAACGAAGCGACCAACACCATCGACATCCTGCTGCTGGGCAGCGGCGGGCGCGAGCACGCGCTGGCGGTCAAGCTGGCGCAGTCCCCGCGCTGCGGCAAGCTCTACATCGCCCCGGGCAACGGCGGCACGGTCGTCGTCGGCGAGAACGTCGCGCTCGACGAGAACGACCCCGCGGCCGTGGCGGACTTCGCACGCGAGACGGGCTGCGGCCTCGTGGTGATCGGCCCCGAGGCGCCGCTGGTCGCCGGCGTGGCGGATGCCGTGCGCGAGGCGGGGATCCCCTGCTTCGGCCCGGGTGCCGCCGGCGCGCAGATGGAGGGCTCCAAGCTGTTCTCCAAGCAGGTCATGGAGCGCGCGGGCGCCCCGACGGCCGCCTACGGCTCCTTCACGGACGAGGAGGGCGCGCTCGCCTACGTGCGCGAGCAGGGCGCCCCGCTCGTGGTGAAGGCCGACGGCCTGGCCGCGGGCAAGGGCGTGGTCGTCGCGACCGAGCTCGCCCAGGCGGAGGACGCGGTGCGCGAGTGCTTCGCCGGCGCGTTCGGCGCGGCGGGCTCCACGGTGGTCATCGAGGAGACGCTCACCGGCCCCGAGTGCTCCCTGCTGGCGTTCACGGACGGCCGCACCGTCCGCCCGATGGCGACCTCCCAGGACCACAAGCGCGCCCTCGAGGGCGACCTCGGCCCCAACACGGGCGGCATGGGCGTCTACAGCCCGGTGCCCATCGTGACGGAGGACGAGCACGCCGAGATGGAGCGCATCATGGAGGCCGTGGTGGGCGAGCTCGCGGCCGAGGGGATCGACTACCGCGGCTGCCTGTACGGCGGCTTCATGCTCACCCCCGCCGGCCCGAAGGTGCTCGAGTTCAACGCGCGCTTCGGCGACCCCGAGACCCAGGTCATCCTGCCGCGCCTGGAGAACGACCTGGTGGAGGTCATGCTCGCCTGCGCCGAGCAGCACCTGGACGAGGTCGAGCTCTCCTGGCGACCCGAGTACGCCGTGAGCGTGGTGCTCACGAGCGCGGGGTATCCGGGCAGCTACGAGAAGGGCAAGGTCATCACGGGCATCGAGGACGCCGAGGCCATGGAGGACGTGACGGTCTACCATGCCGGCACGCGCGTGGACGAGGAGGGCCGCGTGCTCACCAACGGCGGGCGCGTGCTCAACGTGACCGCGCTGGCGCCGACGTTCGAGGGCGCGCGCGACCTGGCGTACGAGGCCTGCGGGAAGATCGACTTCGAGGGCAAGACCCTGCGCCGCGACATCGGCCTGCGCGCCCTGCGCGGCCGCGAGGCCTGGGCCTAGCGCAACGGAGCGTGCGACGGGGGCGTCACGGACAGGTGGCGCCCCGTGCATTTGGGGACGGGGTCGTTTTGTGTCATCGGGCCGGCGCGCGTGTCAGGGGGATGGGGGATCCATGTTCTGTCCGAAATGCGGTTTCAAGATGTCCGACGGGGCGCGGTTCTGCCCGAAGTGCGGGGCCCCGCTCGCTGACAGGGTCCCTGCCGGTAACGCCGAGGGGGGCCGGCGCGTTCCGAGGGGGCGCTGCGGGACGCCGGGGCTCCGGCGCCGCGCCGTCCGCTCCGCGGCAGGCTGCCGGAGCGGCACCGACCCAGGTCCCGGGTTCCGGCGCCGTTGCCCCCGACGCGGGCGCCGCTGCGGGCGCTCCAGGTGCCGGTACCGGCCGCAAGCGCGTCTCCAAGCCGCTCATCGCGGCGGTCGTCGCCGTCGCGCTCGTGCTGACCGTTGCCGTTTGGGGCGTCATCGCCTTCGGGCTGGGCGCTGCCGGGCCCGCGCAGCAGGACGATCCCCCGCGGACCGTGCGCCGCAGCGATGCCGGCAGCTCGGATTCCGCGTCGGACGACGATGAGGGCCCCGCAGCCTCGGATGCCGTGGACGACGAGCCCGCGACGCCGAGCGAACCCGTGACGATCGGCGAGCTGCATGTCGAGAAGCAGCAGGTGGTGCCGGTCATCTACAATGCGGGGGACGTCGAGAGCTACGAGACGTACTACGTGGTGACCGCCGACGTGACGAACAACACGGACGAGCCGCGGCTCATCGCCCCGACCCTGCGCGCGACGGTGCACTATACCGACGATTACGGCGACGAGGTGCGGACGCAGATGGACTTCGATTCGAACTCGTACCACGGCTACAGCTTCTGGTCCGGGGAGTTCGTCGCACCGCACGAGTCCACGACGATGGTGCTCTTCCTGGACTATGACGTATCCGGTGAGGATGTGAACGGCGAGTACCTCACGTTCGATACGGTCGACGAGGGCGTCGAGCTCGATGGGTTCACGCTCATCGACACGGGCCAGCAGGCCCTCCATGAGATGACGAACGCCTACCGCGACATGGAGCTGATGGCTCCGACCGCGGATAACGTGGAGCTGGGCATCGCCTGGGCGAACGAATGGACGTCCGAAGGCGGCTATACGGCGCAAGGTGAGAACCTGTACTTCGGGTCGATCGTGAACGAGACCGATGACAAGATGACGGACGTGTCCGTCACCGTCCGCGCCACCTATGACGGGCTCTACGTGCTGGGCACGCTCAAATCGCTCGACGGGGAATTCGTCAAGCCGGGGGAGCGCGCCGCGCTCACCGTGGGGTACGATCGGTTCCTGGACGGGGAGCTGGCGGGCGGCAACACGGAGCGGGCGCTCGAGCAGGACGGGGAGCCCCTGGTTGGCAAGCACCTCGACGAAGGCGAGTCCGCCGACGTCTCGAAGATCGAGCTGCACGCCACCGACATCTCGTACCATGCGGACGAGTTCGAGCACACCCAGGATGAGGAACCGACCGCGTAGACAGCGGATGGTGCATTTGGGGACGGGGTCGTTTTGCGTCATCGGGCCGACGCCGCCTCGGCGGCTTGGCGGGCCGGTGTGCATAAAACGGCGACGAGCCGACTACGCCCGGCACCGATGACGGCACCAATACCGGCACCGACGACGGCACCGGTTCCGGCGGCGGGCTCGCGCAGACGGGCGACAACACCGTCGCCCTCGTGGGCGGGGTCGCCCTGGCAGCGGTCGCGCTGGTCGCGGGCGGCGTGGTCCTGCGTCGCCGCACGAGCAGGTAGCGGCGGCCCGCGCGCGGCATAGGCGCGCGGAGCGAGGATAGGACGCTTCCGTGAGGGGCGGTCGGGCATCGGGTCCGGCCGCCCCCTCTGCTGTCGGCCGGACGGAGCCTGCGCCCGGATCATGCGCCCGCCCTAAAGACCCTGTCTTGATGTGGGGCCGGCGCGCGGGCGCGGGTATACGCCAAGTTGGCTACAATACAAGGCTGCATAACCTGCGAGATGGCTACGGAAAGGCGTGAGGACATGGCAGTCAGCGAGCAGTTCGACGGCGGTATCGAGACGCCGCAGGAGGAGTCGGGGACCATCGACGCCGCGGAGGACCGTCAGGAGGCGATCGAGCCCGCGGACGGGTCCGAGATCGAGGAGGAGTACGTTCCGGCGCTCGTCCTCGGCGATGACGACGAGCGCGACCCGGGCCTGCACGAGCGGGTCCTGTCCGAGGACCTCGCCTGGCACGGCAAGATCTTCGACGTGAGCACGCTGCAGGTCGAGCTCCCCAACGGCCACCGCTCCCGCCGCGACATCGTGCGCCACCACGGGGCCGCGGCCATCGTAGCGCTCACCGAGTCGGGCAAGATCGCCCTGGTTCGCCAGTACCGCACCGCGCTCGACCGCGTGACCGTCGAGCTGCCCGCCGGCAAGCTCGACCCGGGCGAGGACCCGGAGGAGTGCGCCCGCCGCGAGCTGCACGAGGAGACCGGCTTCATCGCCCACCGCATGCGCTACCTCACGACCATCGCGTCGAGCTGCGGTTTCTCCGATGAGCTCATCCACATCTACATGGCCACGCAGCTCGAGTTCGACCAAGCCTGCCCGGACGACGACGAGTTCCTGAACGTCGACCTCGTGCCGCTGTCCGAGCTCATCGACGCGGTGCTCGACGGCAAGATCCAGGACGCCAAGACCGTGGTGGGCGCGCTCGCCTGCGACGCCATCTCCCACCGCCTGTAACAGCCGGCAGGTGCGACAGGTAGGACGGTCCCCCGTGCCAAGAAGGCCGGGGGACCGTCATGGCGCGGGGGATGGTGCGGCCCGTTGTCGCGGCGCCCGCACCGCCCGTCGCCCGCCGCCGTGACGCCCACCGCCCGCCGCATCAGCCATACGAGAGGAAAGACGTGACTAACGCCAAGCAACCCAGCATGTTCCGGCGCTTCGTGTCGTATTACGGCCCGCAGCGCCACCTGTTCATCGCCGATACCGTCTGCGCGCTGATCCTCGCCGGCATCGACCTTGCCTTCCCCATCATCCTGCGCTCCCTCACCGGCGGCCTGTTCGCCGAGGGCCCGCAGGCCATCATGGGGTCGCTCGCCTTTGTGGCGGCCGGCCTCATCGTCATGTACCTCGTGCGCACGGGCTGCAAGTACTTCGTGGCGGCCCAGGGCCACATCATGGGCGCGCGCATGGAGTCCAAGATGCGCGAGGACCTGTTCGACCAGTACGAGCGCTTCTGCTTCTCGTACTTCGACCGCGTCAACTCCGGCGACATGATGAGCCGCGTCGTCAACGACCTGTTCGATATCTGCGAGGGCGCCCACCACCTGCCCGAGTGGATCATCATCTGCGGGATCGAGATCATCGGCGCCTTCATCATCCTGTTCACCATCTCCCCCGAGCTCGCCGGCGTCATGGTGCTCATCACGGCCGTCTTCGTCGCCATCATGGTGCGCCAGAACTTCTCGATGCGCGCCGTCTTCGCCGACAACCGCAAGAAGATCTCCGGCGTGAACTCGCAGCTCCAGGACTCGCTCTCCGGCATCCGCGTGGTCAAGTCCTTCGCCAACGAGGCGACCGAGCGCGCCAAGTTCCGCCGCTCCAACGCGGCCTACCTGCAGTCGAAGGTCGACCAGTACCACGCCATGGGCGCCTACCAGGCCGTGAGCGCGCTCATGACCGGCGCGCTGTACACCGCCATCGTGGTCGTGGGCGGCCTGCTCATCGCGCAGAACCGCCTCTCCGCCGTGGACATGGCGACCTTCGCGCTCTACATCAGCCTGTTCAGCTCGCCCATCCAGACGCTTGTGGACTCCACGGAGAGCTTCCAGAAGGCCATCGCCGGCTTCAAGCGCATGGACGAGGTCCTCGCTACCATGCCCGACGTGCAGGATGCGCCCGACGCCCGCCCGCTCGAGGTGACCGACGGCGCCATCGAGTACCGCGACGTCTGCTTCTCCTACAAGGACGTCGAGCTCGGCGGGCGCGAGCCCGGCCGCCCGGTGATCGACCACCTGAACCTCTCCATCCGCCCCGGCGAGACCATCGCGCTCGTCGGCCCGTCGGGCGGCGGCAAGTCCACCACCTGCTCGCTGCTGCCCCGCTTCTACGACATCGACGCCGGCAGCATCACCATCGACGGGCAGGACGTGAGCCGCGTGACCCAGGAGTCCCTGCGCCGGGCGATCGGCCTGGTGCAGCAGGACGTCTACCTGTTCGACGGCACGATCCGCGAGAACATCGCCTACGGGCGCCCCGACGCCACCGACGCCGAGATCGAGGAGGCGGCGCGCCGGGCGAACATCCACGAGTTCATCGAGAGCCTGGACGAGGGCTACGATACCGTGGTGGGCGAGCGCGGCGGCAGGCTGTCCGGCGGCCAGAAGCAGCGCGTCGCCATCGCCCGCGTCTTCCTCAAGGACCCGGCGATCCTGATCCTCGACGAGGCGACGAGCGCGCTGGACAACGAGAGCGAGGAGGCGGTGCAGGAGTCGCTCGAGCGCCTGGCGCGCGACCGCACGACGATCATCATCGCCCACCGCCTGTCGACCATCAAGAACGCGGACGAGATCGCGACCGTGGAGCATGGTCAGGTCGTGGAGCGCGGGACTCACGACGAGCTTCTCGCACGTGGGGGCACGTATGCCCGCTATTATCGAATGCAGTTCGAGGGAGCGAGCGCCCGGGCTGCGGCTTCGGGCGAGGCTTCCGCGTAGGTCGCGGGCCGAGGCGCCCGGGCGGCGGCTTCGGACGAGGTCCCCGTGCGGGACGCGGTCGCGCATCGCGCGCCGGCCGAAGGCGGGCCCCGCGTGCGGCGCGGCTCCGTCCTCGCAGGACGCGACCGAGATGAAGAGGTTGTTCGGCGGGCGCCCGAGGGGTGCCCGCCGCGGTATCTAAGGACGCACGACGATGGCAAGACGACCGCCGCTGACAGCAGACGAGGCCACCGAGCTCTTCTCCGAGCTGGATGAATCCGGCGTCGTCGACCCGCTGCGTGCCCGCGAGTCGTCCCGTCGCCGGGCGTTCCGCGCGAAGGTGCGCGAGGAGGGTGGCGACGAGGCCGTCAACAAGCTGGAGGCGGACCATCGCAGCAAGCGCCGCGCGAGCCGGCCGAAGATCGACCCGCTGTCGGCCGACGACCCCTCCGGCTCGAAGGCCGGGCAGGCCATCTCGCGCATGGCCGTGCTGAGCATCGTGGGCGTGCTCGTGCTCGTGGTGGGCATGCAGGTCGTCTACGGCGTCAGCCGGCGTCTGAACACGGCGAACCTGTCCGAGCGCACCACCGTGGACACGGTCGAGCACGCCATGGAGAGCGGCGTCGAGTGGGGCAACGGCTTCACCCAGTTCCCGGAGGAGTTCACGGTCGACGAGGCCGACGAGTCGACCGGGGCGGTCGAGGTCTCCGTGGTGGACGCGACGTCGAGAAACGAGCTCGAGCTGCTGTCGAACTCCCAGATCCAGGCGGCGGCCCTGGCGACCAACGCCCTACTGAACGACAAGATCAACCGCGTGACCTACAACGTGTACGTGCGCGTCGACGAGAACGGCAACTTCGTGCACGACGAGTTCTTCGGCTTCCTGAAGGCCGAGGGCACTGAGCGCGCGATGTTGACGTTCATCTGGACCAAGCAGGTCGCGGCGGGGACCAGCAACATCGACTGGGAGCTGCGCATCGTCGGTATGGACGACGAGACCGCGGCCAAGATCCAGGAGCAGGTGAACTCCGTCTCCTCGCTGGCGGACTCCTCCGAGGTGACGCAGGACGACCTGGACGACCAGACGTCCGAGCAGCTGCTCGAGCAGTCCCAGCGCGATTCCGGCGTGTTCACCGGCACCGGCGGCGCTGCGTCCGCCTCTGCGGACGAGGGCGCGGCGGCCGAGGGGGCCGCGGCCCAGTAGGGGAGCCGCCGCGGCGGCCCAATAGGAGCCTCGCCGCCGGTTTGACGGCCTGCGGGTGGTTCGGCGGGGTTCCGGGAAAGGTTTTTAGGACTCCCGGGCG
Source organism: Candidatus Collinsella stercoripullorum (assembly GCA_019117005.1). GTDB lineage: Bacteria > Actinomycetota > Coriobacteriia > Coriobacteriales > Coriobacteriaceae > Collinsella > Collinsella stercoripullorum. Next base: position 20,009 of record DXAO01000005.1, read on the forward strand.
CGCTTCTGGGGCCTTCGTACGGGTCCCCGGGTCCTCCGGGCGTGCGTTCGGGGCCTTCGGACGTGGTAAACAATTTTACTGTAACGTTAAATGGCTCTTCGGTGGTTTCTGTGGGAGAGATTCCGGCATAGGCCCAGCTCAGCGGGCGAAAACAACGATCTGGAACTGAAACGGCCCCGGGAGGGGCCGTTTCCGCGTCATCCGCCTATGATTGCTAAGCC
>DXAO01000029.1 GCA_019117005.1 Candidatus Collinsella stercoripullorum
GGGTCCGTCTCAACCCATGCGGCGCGCCGCATGGGTTGAGACGGACCCGCCCCCGGACGGCCCATGGAAAAGCCCCGGCCAGCACGGGGCTGACCGGGGCGATCGCTGCGCGGGCCGACGGCTCCCGAGGGGAGCCGCGTGTCGGCGACCGGGGAGCGCTTAGGCTCCGAGCAGGGCGCCGTCCTTGGCGGGACCGACCTCCTTGAGGTAGCGGCCGAGGACCTTGCCCTTGAAGTCGTGGACGACCGGGGTCCAGTTCTGGCGACGGGCCTCGAGCTCCTCGTCGGTGATGTCGAAGGAGATCGCGTTGTCCTCCAGGTTGATGTGGACCATGTCGCCGTCCTGGATGAGGGCGATGGGGCCGCCCTCAGCGGCCTCGGGGCACAGGTAGCCCACGGACAGGCCGCCCGAGGCACCGGAGAAGCGGCCGTCGGTGATGACGGCGGAGCCGGGGATGCCCTTCATGATCTCGGTGACGCGGTGCAGCTCCTTCATGCCCGGGCCGCCCTTGGGGCCCTCGTAGCGGATGATGACCGCGGTGCCGGCCGGGATCCTGTGCTCGTTGTAGGCGGCGAAGCACTCCTCCTCGCTGTTGAAGCACATGGCCGGGCCGTCGAAGGTGTGCTGGTCCTCGGGCACCGCGGAGGTCTTGACGAGCGTGCCCTCGGGAGCCAGGTTGCCGTAGAGCACCTGGATGCCGTTGGCGACGGAGGCGGGGTCGTCCTGGGTGCGGATCACCGAGCGGTCGATCTTGATGTCGGCCTCGAGGTTCTCGCCGACCGTCTTGCCGTTGATGGTCATGCAGGAGGTGTCGAGGTCCTTCTCGATGGTCTTCATGACCGCGGGCACGCCGCCGGCCTTGTAGAGGTTGATGCAGGACATGTCGCCGTTCGGGGTGATGTTGGTGACCAGCGGCACGCGGCTGGTGGTCTCGGCGACCTGGGCCCAGGTGACGTTCAGGCCGAGCTCGTGGGCGATGGCCGGCAGGTGCAGCAGGGCGTTCAGCGAGCCGCCGATGGAGGCGAGCAGCGTCACGGCGTTCTGGAAGGCGGCCTCGGTCATGATGTCGCTCGGCTTGATGCCGCGGCGGACGAGTTCCACGACGGCGGCGCCGGTGCGGCGGGCCAGGAAGCGGCGCATGGCGGTGGGGGCGGGCTGCAGCGCGCCGCCCGGGACCATCATGCCCAGGCCCTCGGCCAGGCAGCACATGGTGTTGGCGGTGCCCAGGAACGGGCAGATGCCCGGGCCGGTGTAGTACTTGAGGGTGCCCTCGATGACATCGAGCTCGGTGGCCTCGCCGCGCAGGAAGGACGCGCGCAGGGCCTTGGAGTCGCTCGGCTTGATCTCGTCCCAGCAGGGGCCGGCGGACACGAGCGCGGCCGGCAGGTTGATGCGGCCGGCGGCCATGAGCATGGCCGGGACGATCTTGTCGCAGCTCGCCATGTAGACGACGCCGTCGAAGACGTTCAGGCCGAGGATCTGGGCCTCGCAGGAGTCCGCGATGATCTCGCGGTGGGGCAGGCTGTAGTGCATACCGGCATGGCCCTGGGCGATGCCGTCGCAGATGGCGATGGTGTTGAACTCGATGGGCTCGCCGCCGGCCTCGAGGACGCCCTTCTTGACCTCCTCGGCGAGCTGGCGCAGGGGCTCATGGCCCGGGCACATCTCGTTCCAGCTGTTGGCGATCGCGATCAGCGGCTTGTCCGGGTTCTCCAGGGAATCGACGGCGACGCCGGTGGAGGCGAGGTGCGCCTTGGTGATCGCCCTCTGGAAGGGCTCGAGCTTGTCGACAGCACGGATCATGGAATGCTCCTTTCCCTATGGCTCCCCTCTGTGGAGCCGAAACTCGCCTTCGCTGGCGATGCGACAAAAGGAATGCGCGCCCGCGCGGGAGGATGCCGTGCGGTTCCGAGTCGTGATCCGCGGGGCGGACTGCCCGCAGGGGTGCGTACTAGCACTATAGTGGCGTATTCCGGAGATGTATTGCAAGTGTTTTTCGACAACCGTAGAAAATTTTTTTCCCTACTGAAAAAGGCTGGTAGCGCTGCATAGCAGCGAGGAGGGAGTCACGGATTCAGCAGGCTGGGTCGGGACGTTTTATCGAAAGAATTTTCCATACGGGGGGACGCCCGTCGAACCGCCCGCGCCGGGCGGCGGGGGCTCCGGAGGCAGTTGCGGACGGCGGGGCGCAACGGGCCCGCGTCCGCGCCGGGGGCCATGCTTCGTCGGCGGCGCCCGTTAGCGGTGCGGTCCGTTGCGCGCCGTACGCCTGGAGCTGCGGAGGCGCTTGCGGGCGCCGGGGTCGCCGGAGGGATTCCCGCCCGCGCCCGCCCGCACCCGGGTCGCCGTATGACGCGGGGGATTCGGGCGGTCACGCAAGGCGCGCGCCCGCCCGCGCCCGGGACGCCGGGAAGCGGGCTGCCGGGGTTTTCGGCCGTATGTCGCGAGGGGGTCGGGCGGCGGCGCCGCGGGCGCTGCTAGAATGGGGCGGAGGCAATACGCACCCGCGATGAGAGGATCTGTCCATGGAAGCCTACAAGCAGGAGTTCATCGAGTTCATGGTCGAGAGCGACGTGCTCAAGTTCGGCGAGTTCACGCTCAAGAGCGGCCGCACCTCGCCGTTCTACATGAACGCGGGCGCCTATGTGACCGGCGAGCAGCTCAAGCGCCTGGGCGAGTTCTACGCCCGCGCGATCCACGACAACTTCGGGCTCGATTTCGACGTGGTCTTCGGACCCGCCTACAAGGGCATCCCGCTGTCGGTGGTCACCGCCATCGCTCTGCACGAGCTCTACGGCAAGGAGGTGCGCTACTGCTCCGACCGCAAGGAGGTCAAGGACCACGGCGCCGACAAGGGCGGCATGCTGGGCTACGAGCTTAAAGACGGCGACCGCGTGGTGATGGTCGAGGACGTCACCACCTCCGGCAAGTCCATCGACGAGACCTACCCCAAGCTCAAGGCGGCGGCCGACGTCGAGGTCAAGGGGCTGATCGTGAGCCTCAACCGCATGGAGGTCGGCAAGGGCGGCGTCAAGACCGCGCAGGCCGAGATCCAGGAGCGCTACGGGTTCCCCGTCGCCTCCATCGTGAGCATGGCGGAGGTCGTCGAGCACCTGCACGGGCGCGAGGTCCGCGGCCGCGTGGTGATCGACGACGCGACGAAGGCGGCCATTGACGCCTACTACGAGCGCTACGGAGCGGCCGAGTAAGGGCGTCAAGTTTACCGACACCATCATTTACATGGGAAAAGTCCGGCTGCGGTGCGCGGTGGGCCGGTGGGCGAGGAGCCGCCGGCCGCGCCGCGCACCGTTGCTATACTGGGCGCGTCGAGAGTGGCTGGCGTCAACCGGACGCCCGCCTCAGCGCGAGAGGAAGATGCCATGAACTGTCCGTTTTGCAACGCGCCCGTGAAGGATGGCGCGACGTTCTGCACGAGCTGCGGCGCCAAGCTCCCGGAGGCCCCATCACCGAGGCGCTCCTGCCGCGCGATGCGGCCGAGCCCGCTGTTCCTCCGCAGCCGGAGCCGCAGGCACCCGCCGGGCCGCAGCCCGCACCGGAGCCTGCGCCGCAGCAGCCTGCCGGCCAGCAACCCGCACCCGGGCCGTCACCGCAGCAACCTGCGCCCGGACCGCAGGTCCCCGGCCCCCAGACGCCGGGGCCTCAGGCCGCCCCCGCCGCTCCCGGCCAGCCGGCGCCGGCTGCGGCGCAGCCCGCCAAGAAGGGCGGTCGCGGGCCGATCATCGCCATCGTCGCCGCCGTTGCGGCGGTCGTCGTCATCGTTGCGGCGGTGTTCGCCTTCATGCCCTCCGGCCCCTCCGTCGAGGAGCTCATCCGCAGCGATATCTCCGGTCAGCTCGACCTCATCACCGATCCGACCTCGGATGATTACCGCGAGATGATCGAGGACATCGACGAGGACGGCGGCCTGTCCCAGTTCGGCGTCTCCACCGAGGACTTCGTCGCCTCGATGTTCGACGGGTTCTCCTACGAGATCACCTCGGTCGAGGTGGACGAGGAGGCCGGGACGGCCGTCGCGCACGTCTCCATGACCGTCAAGTCCTTCGCCGACATCATGCCGCGCTTCGAGGAGCTCCTGTACGAGCTGCAGACGGACCCGAGCGTCATCGGGCTCGGTGAGGACGAGCTCTACGCGCGCGTGGGCGAGCTCATGATGCAGGCGGTCGACGAGACCGAGGCGAAGCAGAGCGACCTCGACCTCCAGTACTACCGCGACTCCGACGGCGCGTGGGAGGAGGACGACAGCGTTGCCGACGAGGTCGCCAGCGCGCTGCTCAGCTGACCGGATGTGACATAGACGCGGCCGCACCGGCCGCGATTCGGGCAGGCGGCCCCGCTGCAACGGCGGGGCCGCCTGCCGTTGCCTCCGCGCCCGTGACGTCAAGCCCCCTCGTCTGCGCCCGCCTGCCGGAGTCCGCCACCCTCTTCGCCCGCCCCGCCGGGCACACCGCGGCACGTCGAACTCTTTTCGAGGGGAGACAAAACCATAGGGACGCCCCCATAGACCTTCTCCGACCCCCGTGGGCGCGGTAATCCGCACATGAAACGGCATCGAAACATAGATGTCGCAGGTTTGACTTTCCTCAGCTAAAGCGTAGACTAGGCTGCGCATTACAGGACGGTGCGGGGTCCCGCATCGGAAGACGAGAAGGTTTTCGAGATCATGCGTACAGACCTGCTATCCATTATCCGCGAGATTATCTGATACGGGTTGGCGTACGTTGAGGCCGGCCCGTACCATACGGGCGGCTGGTGGACGAGGGCCGCTGAATGATTTCGGCGGCCCTCGTTTTGTTTACGAGACGGACGCCCGGGCAGGGAAGCGGGCGACCATCTCGGTCCCGAGGGGCCTTCCGGGGAAAGGAACGGACATGAACGGAATCGTAGTGGTCCTGGTAGCGGCGGTGGTCCTCGCCGCCGGCTACCTGGGGTACGGCCGATGGCTTGCGGCGAAGTGGGGGATCGACCGCGAGGCCGTCACCCCGGCGCGCCGCATGGAGGACGGGCGCAACTTCTCGCCCGCCTCGTGCTTCACCGCGTTCTCCCACCAGTTCAGCTCCATCTGCGGCGCGGGCCCCGTCACGGGCACCATCGCCGCGATGATGTTCGGCTGGCTGCCGGTGCTGCTGTGGGTGCTCGTGGGCGGCATCTTCTTCGGCGCCGTCCACGACTTCGGCGCGCTGTACGCCAGCGTCAAGAACAACGGCAAGTCGCTCGCCCAGCTGATCGAGAAGTACATCGGGCGCACCGGGCGCAGGCTGTTCCTGCTGTTCAGCTGGCTGTTCACCATCATCGTGATCGCCGCGTTCGTGGACATGGTCGCCGGTACCTTCGCGATGAAGACCGCTGCGGACGGCGCCGTCGACACGGCCGCCTCCTATGCAGGCGGCACCGCGGGCACCATCTCGATCCTGTTCACCTTCGTCGCCATCGCCTTCGGCTGGCTCAACCGCAAGATCGGCCTGACCGGCGTGAAGGAGCTCGCGCTCGCCGTGGTGCTGTTCGTGCTCATGTTCGCGGTGGGCATGCAGTTCCCCGTGTATCTGCCCAAGTACGGCTGGTTCGCCGTGATCGCGGTGTACCTGCTGTTCGCGGCCGCGATGCCCATCCAGACCCTCAAGCAGCCGCGCGACTACCTCACGAGCATCATGATGATCGTGATGATCGCGTGCGCCGTGGTGGGCGTCGTCGTACTCGGCGCCAACGGCCAGGCGACGATGACCGCGCCCGCGGTGGCGGACCTCTCCGCGCTCGCCTCGAACGGAAGCTACCTGTTCCCGCTGCTGTTCGTCTCCGTCGCATGCGGCGCGCTTTCCGGCTTCCACAGCCTCGTGTCGACCAACACCTCCTCGAAGCAGATCGAGAAGGAGTCCGACATGCTGCCCGTGGGCTACGGCGCGATGGTCGTCGAGTCGTTCGTGGGCGTGCTGGCCATCGTCTTCGCCGCCATCATGTTCTCCGACCTCAACACGGCGGGCACCGGCGCCCTCAACGGAGGCGTCGCCGCGACCCCGTTCTCGATCTTCTCCCAAGGCGTCGCGCGCGGCATGACGGCGTTCGGCGTCGACTCCACGCTCGCGACCGTGTTCATGACCATGTGCGTGTCCGCTCTGGCGCTGACCTCGGTCGACGCCGTGGCGCGCATCGGCCGCCTGTCGTTCCAGGAGTTCTTCGCCCGCGGCAACGACGCCGCGGAGGACGCGTCCGCCGAGACCACCGGTCTGGTCCATGTGCTCTCCAACACCTGGGCGTCCACGGTTCTGACGCTCGCGCTCGGCTTGGCGCTCGCGTTCGGCGGCTACAACAACATCTGGCCGCTGTTCGGCGCGTCCAACCAGCTGCTCGGAGGCATGACGATGATCGCGCTCGCCGTGTTCTGCAAGTGCACGGGCCGCAAGGGCTGGATGCTGTACGTGCCCGTGGCCTTCCTGCTGTGCTCGACGTTCACCTCGCTCGTGCAGAGCACCATCGGCTGCGTGAACGCGCTCGCCGCATCCGGCACCGCCGTGATCGCGACGTCTGGCCTGCAGCTCGTGTTCGCGATCCTGCTCATGGTCCTCGGCGTGATCGTGGCCTATAACTGCCTGAAGGAGTTCTTCACCAAGAAGGCCGGGTCCATGCCCGACGAGGAGCCCGAGTGGACCGAGATGGGTCGGGCCAACGTGAAGGCGGAGGCCGCCGACGCTGCCCGTTCCGCCGGCGGTGAGGGCGTCCGCGGGTAAGCGCGGCCGTCCGAAGTCCGAAACCGCGGGGCCATGGCCCGAGGTCGCGGGGCCGCACCTTTCGAGGTGCGGCCCCGCCGTTCGTTTCGAGGCGTTTCGCGAGGGTCCCGTACAGCGGGCGCCGCATACCGGGGTCCGCAGCGCGATCTCTCGTTCGTAAACGGGATCCTGGCGGAAAACGGGCGTTTCGGGGAGCCCCGGTCTCCCATGCGGGCACCGAGAGGGCGCGAGCGGGTCTCCCGACCGATCGGTCGGCGCCGTGCGCGCGCGGAATACCTGACAAAACGGCAAGATAATCAGTGTTCGGATAAAAATATCGCCAGATGTGGACCCGTGCGACGGAGCGTCCAGCTTGAACCCGGCCGCGCGTCCCACTGAATCGCTTGCCCGGCGGGTCGACCTATCCCCAAACGGCGATTTTCTGCCAGGGAGCCGAACGCAAACGAGGAGCGCGGGCCCTTGCGGGATGACGCGGCCGTATTGACCGCCCATGCAGCCGCGCCGTCGTGCGGCATCGCGGCGGGCATCGCGGCCCGTGTACGGCCGAAGCCGCCGATCCCATGATCGGAAGCGCGGCCGCCGGTTGCGGGTCCCGGGAGAGGTGCGACTCGGGTGCGCAGCCGATTCGCGCCCGCTGTGCTACGCTGGGGGTTCCGATTGTCCATCCAGAGGAGCCCGACATGGCGCATGCCCTGATTTCAGATGACCAGAACAACGTCACCGCGCTGATCGATTGGCTTGACGGCAGGGTCGGGCTCGACGGGAAGCGCCGCGTGATCCTCGCCCGCACGCTTCTGTGCCGCAAGGAGCCCCGTATCAAGCCGGTGGCCCTCGAGCAGCTCCTCAAATCGCTCGGCGGTCAGGTCGATGCGGAGGCCGTGCGCGAGGAGCTCGTCGAGGCGGGCCTGCTGGAGCTCGCGACGCGCCGCAACGGCCCCGATTACTACATCCTGCATGTGGAGGAGGCGGGTATCGAGCCCGTGCCCGCCGCCGCGTCCGTTCGCGGTGCTGTGCGCGCCGCCGCCCGCGCATCCGCGATGGCCGGGTCGGGCTCCGCCGCCGGGTGCACCGCCGTCGAGGCGGGTGCCGCCACGGAGGCCGATCTCGCCGCAGGGGCGGGACCCGCTCCGTTCGGGAGCGCGGGCCGTGCTGCGGGGGAGGGTGCCGGCGCGCCGCCTGCGGACTGGGCGGACGCGGTCGCCGTTCCCGCTGCGGGGATGGACGCCGCGTCGGTTCCGGCCTCCGTCGCGGGGGCGGGGATCGCGGTCAACGTGCGCGTCGAGGCCACGGCCTCGGCGCATCCGGGCGTCCCCGCCGCGAGCTCACCTGCGCCGGCCCCGCATGAGTCCCCGCTTGAGGCCCAGGCGGGCGAAGGCGATGCCCCCGCGGGGTCGGGGGCGTCGCGCGACGGCGCGGAGCGGGGAGCGGGGCATGCGCTCCCGAAGGACGCGGAGGGCGATGAGGGGGCGCCGTGCGGGACCGGGGACCCGGTCGCAGCTCCCGAAGGCGGCTGCGCGGCGCACGAGGAGCCGGATGACGCGGAGTCCCCCGCGCACGAGACGTCCAAACGGCGGTCGCGGCGCAGGCGGCGGTCAGGGTCCGAGGTGCCCGCCGGGAATCCGGGTGGGGGCGATCATAATCCGAACGGTGACAAAACGCCTTCCGCCTCCCCGCAGGCCGAGGCATCCGCAGCGCAGACGGTTCGGGGAGGGTCCGGAACCGAGGACGGCCCGCGGTCCGGAGACGGCCGCAAGGCGGGCGGACGACCCCGGCCCGAGGGGAAGACCCGTTCCGAAGAGGGGTCCCGCAAGAACAAGCGGTCCCGCCGCGAGGGGCGCGGCGCCGAGCAGGGTCCTGCTTCCAAGGCGCAGCCCGCCTCCGGTTCCGGTCGGAAATCCGCGGAGCCGGCGCCGGAGCCCGTTCGCGAGGGCCGTCTCCAGGCTTCCCGCCGCGCGCTGACAGGTCTGTTCGGGGCGGTGCGGGAGCGCGCCGTCGCCGTCAAGGACGCGCTGGTCCCGGGCGGTGAGACCGCGGCATCGGGCGCTTCCGCGAGATCGGACGCCAAGGCCGCGGGGCGGAAGGGCTCCGACGACCGCTCGCGTCGCCGCGATGCCGGAAGGCCCGGGGAGCGGCGCTCCGGCGGCGCTCCCAAGCCGGACTCCCGCCCCGACGACCTCAAGCTGGTGCAGCGCTGGCTCGAGGAGCAGGGGGACGAGCGCCCCGCCTATGCGACCCGCCGCCAGCGGGCCTACCAGATCTTCGGCGACGAGAAGGCGCTCGAGGGCAAGCGCGGGGAGAAGCTCATGCGCCGGATGACGGGCAAGGGCCTGAACCCGGCGTCCCTGCGGATCGAGGCGAACCAGACGACGCAGCTGCAGGGCTTCTTCGCTATCGGATCCGACCGTCCCTTCATCGTCATGGAGAACATCGATGCGTACGAGGAGGTCGTCAACCTGCTCAAGGGGAAGCGCAGCGCCCGGCTGTTCGGCGCGCGCGTGGGCGGCGTGATCTTCGGGGCGGGGCACAACATCTGCATGTCCCATGCGCTCGACGAGTACCTGCACGACATCGGCTACCGCTTCCCCTACGTGTACTACGCCGGCGATATCGACCGCGAAGGGGCCCGGCTCGTCGAGCGCGCCCGCGAGGTGAACGTGACGGAGATCAGGCTGCACGTGGGCATCTACCGGGCGATGCTCGCCGCGCACCGCGCCCATCTCAAGCAGGGCATCGCGCGCGAGGACGCCGCCAAGAACCAGGATGCCCCGCGCGACCTGTCGGGCGTGGTCAAGGACCTTCCCGTGTCCCTGCGGGTCCCCTTCCAGCGTGCGCTGCGCGACAACATCCGCGTGCCGCAGGAGGTCCTGACCAGCGAGGACTTCCGCCGCGCCTCGATGGGCGCCGTCGACCGCATGCTGTACCGCTAGGCGCTCGCGCGCTTTGCACGCCATGGGGCCCCGCGGGTTCGAACCCCTCTGCGCCCCCTCGAGCGAAAAGCCCGGGGCCGAGCGGCCTCCGGGCTTCATGCGTTTCCATGGCTGGG
>DXAO01000030.1 GCA_019117005.1 Candidatus Collinsella stercoripullorum
TGTTAGCGTCAATGCATTTTTCACCGATTCCGCAAATGGGGCGCAACCGACCGCGCAAACGCGGTTTCACCGGTCGCGCTAACGGGCCCGCGCCGACCCCGGCGGCACGTCGCCGCCCTCCCTCTCGAGCAGCGCCCGCGCCGCGAGCTCGAGCTCCCGGCCGGGGCCCGGGTAGTCGAAGTCGGCGCCGTGGACCTCGATGAGGACGCCCGGCGACCCCTCGCGCTCGGCCGCGCGGACCGCCCAGCTCGTCACCTCCCATCCGCCGAGCCCCGGGAACGCGGCCGTGACCGCGACCTCCTCGTCCGGGCCGAACCGCCTCAGGTACTCCTCGAGCTGCCCGACGTTCATCTTCCGTCCCCCTCCCCGGGCCCCTTGCGGCCCTCTTCCGGCAGCAGGTCCTTCGTCCGGTAGGACCTGCCCGTTATCCTCAGCATCGTGCAGTGGTGGCACACCCGGTCGGCGACGGCGCTCGCGGTCACCGCGTCGCCGAAGACGTCGGCCCACTTGCCCACGCCGACGTTGGTCGTTATGATCGTGGAGCGCCGCTCGTAGCGCCGCGAAACGAGCTGGAACAGCAGGTTCGCGCCCTGCTCCCCGATGTCGAGGTAGCCCAGCTCGTCGATTATCAGCAGGGACGAGTGGGCGTAGTAGCGCAGCCTCCTGTCCAGCTCGCCGCGCGCCGAGGCCGCCCCCAGGTCGGCGACGAGCTGCGCGCAGTCGGCGAAGCGGACCTCCTTGCGGGCGCGCACCGCCGCGATGCCGAGCGCGATCGCGATATGGGTCTTGCCCGTGCCCGGGCTGCCCACGAGCACCACGTTCTCGGCGCGCTCGACGAACCCGAGCGTCGCCAGGTCCTCGACGACCGCCCTGGGCACCGACGGCTGGAACGACCAGTCGAAGTCCTCCAGCGTCTTCTCGTACGGGAACCCCGCCGAGCGGATCTTGCGGGCCACGAGCGTCCGCTCGCGCTGCGCCGTCTCGGCGTCGGCCATCTCGAGCAGCGCGGTGCAGAAGTCGGTCTCGCCGGCCGCCACCGCCCTCGCGTAGCGGTCGAGCCCCGCCGCCATCGTGTCGAGCCCCAGGCCCGAGAGCCGGTTGCGGAGCCTCACGTAGGGGCTCGCGTGCGCCGTCGTCAGCCCATCCATGCGCCGTCACCCAGCCTTCCCAGCAGCTCGAGGTTCGCCCGCGCGGCCTCCTCTATGTCGGCCCCGGCGAAGAACGCCTTGCCCGAGATCGCCTCGGAGTAGTGCGCGGGGTCGTAGACGACCCTTCCGGGCTCGGACAGCTCGTGGACCGCGACGAGCTCGCCTCCCACCTCGACCCTGACCTGGCCTCCGGGCGTGGAGGCCACCCTGGCGCGCCTGCCGATGCAGCGCGCCGGCACCGACCACTGGCGCCCGCGGGCGCGCACCAGCATCGTGGAGGGGACCACCTGGTAGGTGACGTCGGCCGCCAGGGCCTCGAGCGCCTCCCAGCTCCCGACCGGCCTGAGGCGCTCCTTCTCGCGCATGAACAGCGCCGCGGGCGGCACGCCCGTCTCGGCGCACGGCTCGGCGTTGGAGCGCGCCTCGATGTGGGCGATGATCGCGATCAGCTCCTCCTCGCCCGAGAAGTCCCCGTCGTAGGCGCGCAGGCGCTCGACGAAGCGGTTGGCCGACTCGACCTTGCCCTTGGTCTGCGGGGTGCGGACCCGGCAGAACCTCAGCTCGGTCCCGGCCGCCCTGGCGAACTCCAGCGCCCTGGGCGACACCCTCCTGCGGCCCGACGACAGCGACACGACGCCGGCCATGTTGTCGGTGTCGCAGAACTCGGTGACCCCGCCGTTGGCCCTGAACACGCTGGCGAGGCACAGCAGCGTGTCGTCCTCGGTGCGCGTGCGCGAGTAGCGGAAGCGGTGCAGCCGCGACCAGCCGAGCGTCGCCGAGAGCACGTTGAACTCGTGCACCTCCCCGTCGCGGTCGCGCAGCCTCAGGGACTCCTTCCAGTCGAACTGCAGCTGCTCGCCGGGCCCCGTCTCGTAGCGCGGGTGCGGCTCGGCGGCGGCCTCCGCGCCGAACAGGATCCCGTTGCGCCTCGTGTACGCGGTGAACGCGCCGTAGCCCGCCAGCCCCGCGCCGGGGTGACGGTGCAGCAGCCACTCGTGGACCGCCTTCTTGCGCGACCCGGGCAGCGCCGCGCGCCCCTCTATCTCCTCCCTGAACTCGTCGAACGAGCTGGCCCTGTCGCCGCGGCCGTCGCGGGCCGCGGGGCCGCCCCTCCAGTACTTCGCCACGGTGTGCCTGTCCATGCCGTGGCGCCTCGCCACGTCGGTGAAGTTCGGCACCGTCCCCAGCTCCCTGTATACGTTCAGCTCTCCCATCAGGTTCCTCTCCAATCCGTTCTCCTCCTTTCCGTGCACCGGGCACGGAAAGGAGCTTACGCGTCCGGCGGCCCCGCGTTTGCGCGGCCGGCGAAACTGCGTTTGCGGAATCGGCGGGGCCCCGTTTGCGCAGCCGGCGGCCCTCGTTTGCCCGATTGGTGAAAACTACATTAGCGGTAACA
>DXAO01000031.1 GCA_019117005.1 Candidatus Collinsella stercoripullorum
CTTAGCAATCATAGGCGGATGACGCGGAAACGGCCCCTCCCGGGGCCGTTTCAGTTCCAGATCGTTGTTTTCGCCCGCTGAGCTGGGCCTATGCCGGAATCTCTCCCACAGAAACCACCGAAGAGCCTAAAAAAGCCTCCATAAGCGCAGCTCAGAGGAGGGACTGCAACTAAAAACAGTTATTGCGCACGGTGAGGAGAACGCTGTGGCCGCGGCTGCACGGAGAATGGCCGGCATGCTTCGAGGCGGACTGCCGGCTGCGCCCACAAACTTACTCCAGATCGATGATCTTAAGCGAAAGGACCTCGCCCGCAGAAACCATCATGCGCGCCATCGTTGCCCCGCGGGACCCGCGCGGAAACGTTGCCGACCCCGGGTTCACCACCAAGCAACCGCCCATCTCGAGCACGCGCGAGCGGTGCGTGTGGCCGCACACGGCAATGTCCACATCGTCAACGGGAAGATCCTCGCGATAATGGGCCACGGCAAACCGAAGCCCCTCATAGGTGAACAGGGCCAGCCGCTGCACCTCGGGGCCGTAGTCGCGGTAGTAATCGTTGTTGCCCAGCACGCCGCGAATCGGCGCAATGGTGCAGAGGTGCTCCCAATCCATTTCGGACGTGATGTCCCCTGCGTGAATGATGAGGTCGGCACCTTCAAGCTGTTCGAGCAATGCGGGCGACAGGTGCCCGTGGGTATCGGAGATGATATCGATCCGCTTTGCCTCGGGTTCCGCCCCAACACGCCCCGACTCGGTCACCGTTGCCCCCTCCACAAGCACTCCCTACAGACTCAGCGCCTTTTTAAGCGGCACCACACGACGACGAGAAACCGGTACGCGCTCCTCCATACCCGTAATGCCCAGCTGGATGGCACCCGAGGGCACCGCCTCGACGTCTTCGACGCACGCAAGGTTCACGATATAGCGACGGTGCACGCGGAAGAACCCGAAGTCGCAGAGCTTCGCCTCAAACTGAGCGAGCGACGTCGTGGAGAGGAACCGGTCGTCGTCGGTAAAGATGCAAGAGTAGTCGTCCTTCGCCATGATGTAGCGGATCTGGTCCACGGGGATGAGCACCTTGCGCCCGCCCTTTTCGACCGGGATGCGCTCGATGGAAACCTTGCTCTCGGTCTGCGGCTTCACACGCGTGAGGACCTTTTCGATGGCCTGGTCGAGCCGCGCCTCTTCGACGGGTTTCAGCAGGTAGTCGACCGCGTCGACATCGAACGCCTCCACCGCGTGGTCGCTGTACGCGGTCACGAACACGATCGCGGGAGGGTTCTTGAGCTTGTGGAGCGCCTCCGCCAGCTGCAGGCCCGATGCCCCGGGCATCGAAATATCGAGAAACACCACGTCGACGCGGCTCTCCATCAGCATCTCGATAGCAGACCGAACACTCGACGCCTCGGTAATCGAGCTGATCTTGCCCGTCTGCTCGAGCAGAAATTTAAGCTCAGAACGGGCAGGAGCCTCGTCATCGACGATCATCGCACGTAGCATACGTTGTATTCCCTTCGTCCGCGCAAACCGCTAGGCATGAACCGTGCGCCCAAACGGAACCGGATGTTCTCATTCTACCCATCAACGAAGATACTCCCCAGCAAATCCAGATGCAAGGTAATCGTCGTCCCCTCCCCTGGGTGCGATTCAACGTGCGCAGAGGAGTTGGGGCCGTAGAATCGCTGAATTCTCTCGAAGATGTTGTGCATGGCCACGCCAGCGCCGCCGCCTTGGGGAGCGTTTACATCGACCGGCCGCTCCGTTACCTCGAAAAGGTGCGCCGCGGTCTGCTCGCTCATGCCCACGCCGTCGTCGGATACCTCGATTGAAATCGCCCCCTCGCCGCACGAGCGCACCGCGACGCGAATATGCAGCGTGCCCTCGTCCTTCATACCATGACGCACGGCGTTTTCAACGAGCGGCTGAATGACGAAGGAGGGCACCGGCGACTCCTCGACGCCGTCTTCCACAATGAATTCGGCTGCGATGCGGTCGTCGCCAAACCGCGCGTACTCGAACATGAGATACCGCTTGGTCTGCGCGATCTCGCGCGATACGGGGATAAGCGAGCCGGAATTATCGAGCGTCGAGCGGTAGAACGAAGAGAACTCGCGCAGCAGCTCGCGCGCGCGGGCCGGATCGGTGCGCGTGAAGGAAGCGATGGTGTTGAGCGTGTTGAAGAGAAAATGCGGGTTGATCTGCGCTTGGAGGGCGCGCACCTCGGCGCGTGCGGTGAGCTCCTCCTGGAGCTCGAGCTCGTGGATGGCGAGCTGCGTCGAAATGAGGTCGGCAAAGCCCGACACAAGCGCGTACTGCGTGCGGTTGACCGCGTGCGGGCTGCGGAAATAGAACTTGAGCGCGCCCACGGTGTGATCGCTCACCTTGAGCGGAGCCACGATGCCCGCGGGGATCAGCCGGGCTCGCCCGTTCTCGGCACGCACCTCCACCGCCTGGGTGAACGATTGGATGATGCCGTGCTCAATCACGTAATGCGTCGCAGGCGTATGGATGGCAGAGCCGGAAGGAAAATCCTCCGCCATGTCGCCCACGCAGGCGAGAACGCGGCTCTCGTCGGTCACAGCGATGGTGCTCGCGTGCGTCTCGGGCAGCAGGTGCCTGCAGATGGCCTCCGCGCTTTCGGGAGTGAGGCCGCCGCGCATGTCTTCGAGCATGTCCGAAGCGAGCGAGAGCGTCTCCTCGGTGTATTGGGAACGCAGGCGGTCCGGGTTGAGTAGGCGATAGGCGAAGACCACCAGGAAGATGGCGAGCAGCACGCACACGATGGTCACCGGCACCGACTCCGCTCCCGCAATGACCAACCAGAGCAGGTAGAACGCCACCACGGACGCACCGATCACGGCAAGCATCCAGAGCAGCGAGAGGATATCGGTATGCCCTTCCGCCACACGGGCCCGAAGGTTCATCAAGCCTCCTTGAAGAGTTCCGCGAGCTGCGCGTCGCGCCACAAGCCCTCCATGATGGCGGGCCAGAAGCTTTGGAAGCGCAGGTACTTTCCAGTGTTCTCGCGTGCATACCGCAGCGCGTTGCTGCGTCCATGGCGCCAGATGCCCCAGTAGGCGCGGTGCTCCCGCGTGAAGAACGTGCGCACGATGGCGGTCTTGCGCACGCGCGAGTCGAGTTCCGACGAGATCCACGGACCGGGATACGGCATGAGCGAGGCGGGCGTCACCGAGTTGAGGTCGTTCTGACGGTTCGCATCGGCGAGCTTCGCCCGTTCATAATACCAGCGGTACACGTCCTGCATAAAGCGCGGTGCGCGCTGTTCGACCGCAGGGGGAAGATGGCGTACCGACCACCGGTTGTCGAACCAGACATCGAGACCGTGCAGACGAAGATTGAAGAGGTAGTCGAGGTCCTCGCCGCGCGTGATGAACGGGTCGAACGCCACGCGCATGTACGCGCGGGCATGCACGGCAAAGCATCCGCCGCACACATAGTTGGAACGCGAGATGCGCGTCCCGCCGAGCGCCCGACGCATCCACTGGTTGAATTCCACGCGCTTGGTCCACCAGCGGTTCGTGATGCCCGCTTTTGAGGTGTCGGCGAGTGGAGAGTTTTCCTCATTGAAGAAATATCCGCTCTTAGCAAGGATGGGAAGGCCCTGGCGCGTCTCGTGCCCAAGAGCGTATACCGCGCGCTTCATGAAATCCGCGGTGGTAACGACCTCGTCGTCGTCCAAGAACACCACGATGTCGTGGCCCAGCACCGCTGCGACCGCGAGCCCCATGTTCCGGATGGCCCCATAGCCGCGCAGCGATACGCATTCCCCCAGCCCGCGGGGGGCGAGCTCGCCCACGCGGTCGATGACCTGCATTGCCTCGACGTTGGTCACAACGGTAATGGCAAGCGATGGGTGGTCCTGGGCGATGCGCCGCACGCGCATGCTAACGTCGGAGGTGGCGGATAGCGGGCACACCACGAGCAGGACGATGGGCGCGACATCGTCCACATTCTCGAGCGATGCAAGGCAGCGATCGAGCTCGGTATCTTCGCGGTTAAGATAGGTCGAATGATCATAGGCGCCGGGGGCCTGCTGTTCGGCCCGCACATCTGCCCAGTACGTTGGGATCACGATAACCGGCCCCACGTCCATCACGACCTCTCGTCTCTGGTCCTGCACCTGCCCCAGGTACAGAACCTCATCGAGCACGCCGGCTTTCCGCACGCGCGTGAGATATCGCCGCGAGAAGCGATTGGCCGCCCCGAGCGATCCCCCAATCGCTAATGCGAGGCGCCCCGCGCTTCCGCAAAGGGCGAATCCGCCTTGAAGTACGGCGTGCGAGCAAGCGACTTACTCAACGGATATCCCAGCACATACATGATAACCGCTTCGCCAGCGCCCGTGGTCACCAGTCCAAAGAGATACATGAGAGGCCAGGCGCCATCGAGGGATATGGACGTGAAGGGAATCGTGTAGAAGCCGGTTGCTTGCAAAAGAATGGGCAGATAGGCAGGGACGATGAGGGCGTTGGCAATCACCGGGCCGGCGAGCGCCACGAGAGGATGCTTCCTCATCTTCCAGGTAAAGCAGGCGCCCGCAAACGTGGCGAGCGAGCCGAAGACCACATCGAGCAGGCCGAGCATGCCCGTGCCGGAAAGCGCGATGTTGGCGACGTTGGCGATAGCGCACCCGAGCGTAAGCCCCGGAATGGCAGCCGGGGTGAAGAGCGCGAGCGCGCAGAGCGCCTCGGACACGCGGAATTGGATGGGACCCCAGGCCAGGCTGCCAAGGAAGAGCAGCGCGATGAGCGTGCATGCCGCGTACACGGCAGCGATGACCCCTATACGGGCGACTTCATTCGATTTCATGAGCATTCACCTTCTATGTTGGAGGGCTTTACTTGAATGCTCATCAGACGCGCTGGCGGGTGGTCTCTTTTGGGACGGGTCTGTTTTGATCCATTTGGGCCACCTCGGCCGCGGTGGGTCAAAACGGACCCGTCCCAAAACGACTCAAACGGACCCGTCCCAAAAGAGACCACCAGGGCCGTCGCGCCCGGCCCTACGCCAGGCCCTTGATTCGGGAGAGCCTGATGAGCATGACAAAGCCCACGACCAACAGGATCCCGATGGAAAGCACTCCTAAAGAAGCATCCCCCGTGAGCGATGTCACGACAGATACTAGCAGAGTTCCCATGACGCTCGCATAGCGCCCGAAGATATCAAAGAAGCCGTAGTACTCGTTCGAACGCTCCTTGGGGATGAGCTTGCCGAAATAGCTGCGCGAGAGCGCCTGGATACCACCCTGGAACATACCCACCACCACAGCGAGAATCCAGAACTCCACCTCGCTCTTGAGGAAGAACGCCGCGAAGAGCACGATGCCCACGTAGGCAGCCACCGCGATGAGAATCATGCGCAGGGTTCCATACTTCTTGGCAAACGATCCATACGCAATCGCGGAGGGGAACGCCACGAACTGCGTGACGAGCAGGGCCAGGATGAGCGCGGTCGAATCGAGGCCGAGCGACGTGCCGTAGGTTGTCGCCATCGAGATGACCGTATGCACGCCGTCGATGTAGAAGAAGAAGGCGATCATGTAGATGAGAATCGCCCGGTCCTGAGCGATGCGGCGCATCGTGGTGCCGAGGCCGCGGACGGTCTTGACCACCTCTCCGCCGAACGTCTCGCCAGGTGCGAGCTCCTTGGCGTAGCGCTGCTTATACGTGCGCACGAGCGGCACGGTGAACGCAAGCCACCAAATGCCCGTGATGATAAACGAAACCTGCACGCAGAACAGCATGTCGAGGCCGAGGGCCGAGGGCCCAACCAAAATGAGCAGGATGCACACGATGAACGGCACGCACGACCCGATGTAGCCCCACGCGTACCCGGAGGAAGACACGGTGTCCATGCGATCGTCGGTGGTGATATCGGGGAGCATGGCGTCGTAGAACGTCATCGACGAGTTGAGCCCGATGGTGCACAACACGTACACCACGAGGAACGGCATGGCACCCATGGGGATAGCCTGCGCGAAGCAGAGCACGAGACCCGTGAGGAAGAAGCCGAGGAAGAACTTTATCTTGTTGCCCGCATAATCGGCGAGCGACCCCAACACAGGCATGAGCAGCGCCACCACGAGCGACGCCACCGTCTGGGCGTTTGCCCATGCGGTCACGAGCTCCGCAGAGGAGGCCCCCGTGTTGATCGCGTCGAAGTAGATGGGCACGACCGACGTGTTGAAGAGGACGAGGGCAGAATTGCCCACGTCGTACATGACCCAGTTGCGTTCCTGCTTGGTGTATTTCATGACTGCTTCCTTCCCCATGCGCACGCGCGAGGCGCATGCAAAACAGCCTTATATGGTACGGCACCAGCAGCGATCACGCGGTCAAGATTTGGTAAAGGAGAGATTGCAAAAACAGGACAGAGGGAATTTTGCATAGATGGCCATCTATGCAAAATTCCCTCTGTCCTGTTTTTGCAAACCAGCGCCTAACCGCCCTAATCGTCCTGGTCAAGCTCCTCGTCGTCGGCAAGGGGACGCCCGGAGTAGTTCACGCGGTTCGTGACCTCTTCCATGGGAACCCCGTCCACGAAGGCGCGCGCAGCACCTTCGTAATCGTCCAGCGCCCGGTCGAACACCTCGGGGAAGCTCTCGAACGAGACCGCCCTGGTGAACGGATTCTCCCACTCCAAGTGCCCCATGTTACCCGCACGAAGCGGAGGCTCGGTAGTCACCCGGTGCGCGAGCGAAGCCAGCAGCGAATGGCCGCGCACGGCTCCCTCGATGAGCCCGAGAACCTGCGAGATCGGTGCGTTCGCCGGCTCGACGAGCTGGTAGACGAGCTTCATGTCGGCCACGGCGCCGCCGTACTCGGGAGCTCCCACCGAAAGACCGAATACGCTGAGCGCTGTATGGCTCATAAGCGTTCCGGCAACCTTGTTGATACGATCGGTCGTCACGAGCTCGCATGCAGGCGGGCAGTCCTCCGTAGTTGCGCCCCCGCGCTTAATCTGGAGCATAAGGACGTCCAGGTCGCTTTCGATGATGGCATGCACCTGGCTCCCCGCATCTTCGAGCGTCTCATCGACCTCCTGCACGCCCCATTGCTGGGCGTAGACAAACGGATGGGCATTACGGTCGAGCACGTAATGAGAGAGCATGCCCAAAGCGAAGGCACGGCCAATCTGGGCATCGTGCTGGCGCAGATGCGACACCCCGTCGCGCAGCGCCGCGAACTGCTGGGAGATGCGGCAGCGATGCATGGCCTGGGCGAGCCCCATGCACTCAGCGATATGCGGCGTGCGCACGCGGAAGAAAAATGGATCAGGGCCTTGGTTTGCCAGCAGAAACGCCATGCGCTCATCATCGCTTCCGATGATTCCCGCCGGTAACCTATCGATGCTTTCCTCGCCAAAAAGGTGATGGGTGATGAGTGCAGGCATGTCGCCCCTTCCCGCGCACCGCGGCAGCGGGCGTATTCCCATGCTGCCATGCGCCTCCGAGTCGTTCTGTTCCATTATGCCCAACGCGAACCGCAAGATACCCGCCAATGCCCGGGGAAACATACCGCTCATACGATGCCCGCCGGAATTGTCGGGAAACCCTGCGACGATGCGATACCATGGTGCGTAAACATGCAGATGTTGGGAGGGAGGTGCGTCGCCGTGCCACAGGGACAACGCGACGAAGCGGATAGCCATCCACAGGGCCAGGCACCCCACGGCTCGGATACGGGCGTTGGGATGCCCACGCCCCGATCGGCACGCCTCGCCTCCTATCGCCCGCCACACCAAAACGCGGCCTTCCCTCACGAACAGGAGCCGGCGGGGGCGCCCGCCCCTGGAGAGCGTCAAGCCGAACGCCAGCCCGGCGCTCCCGTCCAGCGCAGCGGGCGTAGTGCCATGCCGCACGGCCGCTCCACCAAAGGCAGCGGGGCTGCATCCCGCCACGAACGCAGAGGTCGTCCCTCCCCCAACGATGCCATGCCTCGCCGCATCCAGCGAGGCGAAACCGGAAGCCCGCGCCAGGAATCGCGCGGCGACGTCGGACCCCTCCGCCGCCGGGAGCAGCGCGACAATGCCGGAAGTCCTCGCAGCCCGGAATCGCGCGGCGGGCACATCCCGGTACGCGAAAGCAACCATGTTCCCGGGCGCAACGGGCACGCGCCCATGCGCAATGCCGGGCGGGCTGCTGAGCGGGCAGTAGACTCCCGAAGAGGCCCCACCGGGCCCTATCCCCCTACCGCCAACAGGGCCGTGCGCATCTTAGGCACCATCGCCATGGTCGCGGCCGCCCTCGTAGGCGCGCTGGGAAGCGCCGTGAGCAAGCTGTTCGACCGCTTGTTTGGCCGGCGAAACCCTCACGCTGCATTCTCCTCCCGCTCATCGCGCCGCCGCTGGTCGGGCGGTGCGCCGCGCTCTGGGCGCAGCACGTTCGCACGGGGCTCCTATCGGGGCAGCTCGTGGAGCAGACGGGGGCGCCGCCAACCCGTTCGGCTGCGCGCCGTGCTCGCGCCGTCCTGCATAGGCGCCCTGGTGCTCACGCTCGCCTCAACCGTTTTCTTCGTGCCTTCGGCTGGCGCGGACGCCACTGCCGAGGCGGGGCTTCTCGACCTCACCCCCATGAGCATAGGGCAACTTCCCGCGTCCACGCAGCGCTCATCGTGGCAGCAGGGCAGCATGCCCTACCTTTTCCAGACCGACCCGCTCTGGGCCCAGAAGCCCTACGCAGGAGCCACCGTGGCGCTCAACGGCTGCGGCCCCACCTGCCTCACCATGGTCTACATTTACCTAACAGGCAACACCGACCTCACGCCCGCCGACATGTGCACACGCGCCGACGCAGGCAGCTACGCGCCCACCGGCGCAACGGAGTGGCGCTTCATGACCGAGATGCCGAGCAAGCTTGGGTTCTCCAGCCGAGAACTTGAACTCACGCCAAACGCGATATCTACGGCGCTCGGGGCAGGGCAGCCGGTCATCTGCGCCGTGGCTCCTGGCGACTTCACCTCGGTGGGCCACTTCATCGTACTTTCCGGCATCGACGATGCAGGCATGCTCACGGTCCACGACCCCAACAGCAGCCTGCGGAGCGCTCAGAAGTGGAGCGTCGACCGCATTTTGGGCCAGACCACCGCATGCTGGGCCTTTACCGCATAGCAAGCGGCCCCGAGATGCGCCGAGGCCGTTTTGAGGGGCTTTGCGGGGCTCGCGCTCACCAACGCAAGGCGGGCGGCCCCGATATGAACCGAGGCCGCCCGCCTAATCGTTATGTAGAACCAGCTCAGCAGCCGGTGCGCGGCGCGCTAGTACACGCCGGGCCAGAGGTACCAGGAATTGCCGATCTTGATCGCGCACACGCCGATGTTCCCCATGTCCTCGCTCTCGGTTTCACCGGCGCTATAGCCTTCATAATCCTCGTTGAAGGTAACGGAGACCTCGCCGGTAAGATAGTAGCCCTCGGTAACAACGCCGTCGCATCCGCTTGACGCAAGGGTGTCGTTGATGCTCTCTATGTCGTAGCTATCGAGCCTATCGCCCAGCTCCACATCGATCGAGATGGTGAACATGTCCGTATAGCTTGAAAGCGTTGACGCATAGTATTCCATGCTACCGCCAAGCGAGCTGCCCATGTACTGGGTCAGCTCTTCGCGCGTACGGCCGGTCTCCTCAAGCGCCGAGTCGATGAACTCGGGCGGAATAAGGTCGATGATGCCGCTGCCGAACTTCTCGAACGCAGCAGAATCGAAGTCGCTCTGCATAAGGTCGTCGAAGAGAGCGTCCGTCTGGTCGGCGATGCCCTGCGCGCTCTTGTGCGCCCCGCCGCCAAATACGCCGGAGACCGCGAGCACGATGGCCACTACGGCAACCACGGCGACCGCCAAGATGCCGATGGTCATGCCACGGGTCACGCGGAACGGCTTTTTAGGCGGCTTGACATCGAAGGGGCTTTGGCCCGCTGGCGCCGGCGGAACACCCGGCGGGACGGAACCGGGAGCTGCGGCGAACGGAGGCGCAGATTGCTGCCCCGCAACTGGCGAGGGTGCCGGAGCAGGCTGGGGCGCGCTCGCGTTGGTCTGGGGCGCGGGGCCTGCGGGCGCGGCTGCACCCGCAACAGGCTGGGGCGCTACCGGCTTGCCGCAATGCCCGCAAAATGCAGCGCCGTCTGGCAATTGAGAACCACAGTGAGGACAGTACATGTCAACCTCCCCTTCCCGCGCTCGATAGACCCCGTAGCCCCGAGGCGCATTGCGCGAATCCAAGGCGACGCGCCACCCAGGGCGCGCCGCTTTCTTGGACTAAAGTGTAGCCTCGCCAACGCCCCCATAGGAGCAGGCAATCGCCAAACAGCAGGTTTTCTGGCGCCCACCGGACGCCGCTCGCCTACACAATCGGGGCAATCCCCGAAAAATGCAGGTACAGCGAGATAAGAGCAACGATGACGACCACCAAGGCTATGACCTTGTCATGCGCAGCAGGAAGCACCGGCTTGCCGCGCCCCTTCTCTCCTGCCGCATACACCAAGATGCCCGGGGCAAACAGGATCGTCGTGATCATCACACCTTGAAGGCCCGTAGACCACACGAGGAAGATCGTATAGATGAAGCCGAGCGTGCCGAAGAACCGCGCAGTCGCGAGCTTGGGCGCACGAGGACCGTCCAGATGCTCGTTCTTCCAGCCGATCACCATGTAATAGGCTGCGGAGCACACATAGGGGATGAGGATGGTGTTGACTGCGCACGAATAGAAGAACTGATACGTACTTGCCGCAACCGCAGATAGCACGAGGAACAGCTGGGTGATGCTCGAGCTTACAAGCACCGTCACGATCGGGGCGCCGCGATCGTTGGTCTTGGCGAACGACTTGGGGAACGAACCCTGCCGCGCAGCCTCGAAGGGCGTCTCGGAAGCGATGATCACATACCCGAGCATGGCGCCCACAAGCGAGAGAACCACGCCGAGATTTACGACCGCCGCCCCAACCGGGCCGATGGCATGCTCGAGAATGCCCGCCATGGAGGGCGTTGCGAGCTGAGCCATCTCTTCGCGCGGCATGATGCCGAGAGAGAGCAGCGAGATGATGAGGTAGAGCACGAAGACGGCGATGAAACCGAAAGCCGTCGCTCGTCCCACGTCTTTCACGTATTTTGCGCGGCCCGAGATAACGACGGCGCCCTCGATGCCCGTAAACACCCAGACGAGCGCGATCATGGTCGAGACGACCTGTTCACCAAAACTCGGGCCTCCGGGCTCGCCCCAGAAGTTATCCATGAAGATGTCCGGATTGAATTTGCCCAGAAGCACGATGGACAACACGAACATGCCGAGCGGAACGAGTTTCGCCAGCGTAACGATTGTGTTGATGCCAGCGGCCTCCTTGACCCCGCGCGTCACCAAGAACGTGAGGAACCACAGGAACACGCTTGCGCAGATGATTGAAATCATGTTGTTGCCCTCGCCGAACACCGGGAAGAAATACCCCAGCGCGCTGAAGAGCAGCAATGCGAAGCTCACGTTCGAGAGGCATGCGCTGATCCAATAGCCCCAAGCGGAATTAAAGCCTACGTAATCGCCAAATCCTGCAGCGGCATACGCATAGATGCCGCCCGTAAGATCAGGGCGCGCTTGCGACAGGCCGTTGAACACCATCATGAGTGCGAACACGCCAATGAAACAGATGGCCCACGAGACGATGACGGCGCCGGAGTTCGCACCGCCAGCGGCCATATCGCCCGCGAGCGAGAAGATTCCGCCGCAGATACTCGCGGTAATGACCATCATCGTGAGGCGGAAAAGATCGAGACCGTTAGGATCGATGATACCGTCGTCGCCAACGCGCTCGACGACCTCATGGTCCTGTGCCATACGAGCTCCTTTCCCTACTTGCGTAGACGTAAAAAGGGGCCGACACGCAGGCCGGCCCCCGAAAAGAACACCTTAGAAACGCAGCGACAGGCAGGAAAGGCCACCGTCGACCTTGCGGTACTCGGAGGTATCGACCACGAGCGTCTTGTAGCCCAGGTCCTGGACCGCCTTGAGCACGGTCGGGTAGCCCTCGGCAACGATGACGGTGTCGTTCACCCAGATGCAGTTGGCACCGTAGGCCTCTTCCTCGGGCACAACGATCTTGTTGTACTGGGCAAAGTCCGGCTTGTCGATGAACTCGCCCGAAACCAGCATGTTGTTGTTCTCGATGTAGTTCACACCGGTCTTGAGGTGCAGGACCTCCTCCAGCGGAACCTCGGAGCCCTCGAGCCCCCAGCCCTCGAGGATCTCGATGAACTGGCGGATGCCCTCCTCGTTGGTGCGCGCGGAGCGGCCCACGTAGAAGTGGTCGCCCACCATCATGACGTCGCCGCCATCGAGGGTGCCGGGGCTCACGATGTGCTTCACATGCTCGTCGTCGAAGAACCGACGAACGACCGGCTCAATCTCGTCCTTCTCGCCGTTGCGGGAGCCGGCACCCGGATTGGTGATGATGGCTCCGCAACGGGTGATGACCGCGGGATCCTCGACGAAGCAGCTGTCGGGGTACTGCTCGAGAGCGGGAAGCACCGTGACGTCAACGCCGCACTGCTCGAGAGCGTGCTCGTAGTCGTAGTGCTCCTCGATGGCGCGCTCGTAAATGGGCTGGCCGAGCTCCGGCGCGCTCGTGATGCCGTTGCTAAGCGACTTGCCGGGACGACGGATGATGACGTGGCTGAACTTGGTCATGATGAGGTCCTCCTTGAGAAGGTTTGCGGGGTTTCCTTCACCCCGTCTCGCTGGCTTCATTCTATGGGTGATTCTCCGTTTTGTATATTGTATACAATTATGAGTGGTATCTATTGTTCGGTGAACGGTTGATTCTGTTTACAGGCTTTTATATTTCTGTCTCTGTTGGTCGACAATATACATTTAAGAATGCTTGGCATGCTCACGCTATCCATCCAGCAACGGTCTGTTGTATGCTGTTGCAGGCGCATCAACTTGCCGCAATCGCCCATCCACCGAAGGGAGGCGACCGTGGACACCCCACGCAGCTCGCTCAAGGATAATGTATACAGCTACATTGCCGGGCGCATCGACAGCGGGGAGCTCTCCGCCGGAGACCGTGTGAGCGAACAAGCCATCTGCGACGCGATGGGGGTTTCGCGCACGCCGGTTCGAGAAGCGCTCATCCAGCTCGCAAGCGATGGCTACCTCGACAACCAACCCAGGCGCGGCTTCCGCGTGCGCGGTTTCGATCGCCAACGAGCGCTCGAGGTGTTCGAGGTCATCGGGCCCCTCGACGGGCAGGCTGCCTTCTTGGCATGTCCCCAGCTCACCGAGCAAGACCTCGCACAGATGCAGTTCCTTGTGGGGTCCATGGACCTCGCCATATCGAGTGGCCTCATCCTCAAATACGACGACTTGCAGCGCGAATTCCATTACAGCTATGTCCAGAAATGCGGGAACCAGCGCCTCATGGACCTCATGACGCAACTCGAGCGCTGCTTCATCAAGCGCGACTACAGCACTGTTGACCGAGAGATGACCACCAAGCTGCTGCTCAAGGCCAACGATGAGCATCGGCACATCCTCGACCTTCTCAAGGCCCGCGACGCCGCCGCCGTTCGAGACTACGTCCGCGACGTGCATTGGGATACCGATAACGCCGAGTTCACCGTGTGGTAGACGCCAAGATCACGATAAAAAGTCTGCGTTGAACGCTTGCCCAACCCCATAGCACCTGCGAGAGCATCAGCTGGCGCAGGAATAAGACGGACCCCGCCGCCGTGGCCTAACGGGCGCAGCGCCCAATCATTGAAGAAGAGGGCCCTAAACAAACGGAGGCCCCAACCAGGTTGGGGCCTCCAAGAGACACACGATGTAGGGTAATCGCAGGCGCTTACGCGTAGATGCGGGTGCCGGAGAGGCCAGCCATGGTCTCGGCGGCCTTGTCGAGCGCGCCGATGATGCACACGCGGCCCTTGCGACTGCGGGCGAACTTAATCGCCGCGCGGACCTTCGGCTCCATGGAGCCCTTGCCGAACTGGCCCTCGTCGGCGAGCTTCTCGGCCTCGTCGGCGCTGATCTCGGTCAGGTCCTGCTGGTCGGGCTTGCCAAAGTTGATGGCCACGTGCTCGACGGCGGTGAGCAGGAAGAGCACCTGGGCGTCGCAATCCTCGGCGAGGAGCTCGCCGCCCATGTCCTTGTCGATAACGGCGGCCACGCCCTTGTAGCAGCCCTTGTTGTTGTAATCGCGCACCACGGGGATGCCGCCGCCACCGCAGGCGATGACGATGAACTCGTTGTCAAGAAGGTTGAGGATGGAATCGGCCTCGACGATCTTCTTGGGCTCGGGGCTCGCCACGACGCGGCGCCAACCGCGGCCGGAGTCCTCGACGAAGGTCATCTCGGGGTTCTCCTCCATGAGCGCCTTGGCCTGCTCCTCGGTGTAGAACGGGCCGATGGGCTTGGTGGGGTTCTGGAACGCCGGATCGTCCGGGTCGCACTCGATCTGGGTCACGACCGTGGCGGCGTGCCAGCGCTTGTAGCGGCGATGCATCTCGCGGCCGATGCCCTGCTGCAGGTGGTAGCCGATGTAGCCCTGGCTCATGGCGCCGCACTCGGGCAGGTCCATGGAGGGGGTGCCGATGGCGTCGTGCGCGGCGGCGAAGGCGTTCTGGATCATGCCGACCTGCGGGCCGTTGCCGTGGGTGATGATGATCTCGTTGCCCTGCTCGATGAGGCCGAGCAGCGCGTGGGCGGCGTGGCCGACCTTCTCGATCTGCTCCTGGGGGGTGTCGCCGAGGGCGTTGCCGCCGAGCGCGACGACGATACGATCTGGCTTGCCGATGGGCTTGGACATGGTCATTCCTTTCCGCCGAAAGTTTGTAATAACGTTTATGCAATTCCACCCAAGTCACTCGGGTAGGCTTGCATTATATTCTCGAGATGCCCGTTTTTATTCATATTTAGAGTTTAGAGGGAATAGATAACGGATGAGCGGTAGGTATTTGCCGCTCAGCGTATCGCTGTGTCGTGGTTTCGTGATGCTCCACTTTTTCGAGGTAAAGCGACGGTAAAGAAGGACCTTGCGCATCAAACGAAGCGCTTTTCTCCCCTCCGCGCATCCCCTCATTGCTGAACGCGGTTTTATGCATAACATGCGTTGTTTTATATTTGGTCCCACGGCACGCTGGGCCGCCTTCCGGCGCCCCCGCCGGCAGCCTGGATGCACCGCGACCCCCGCCCGGCCGGGAAAAGCGCCGACGGGCCCGAAAAAAGCCGCTCTGGGGGCGTTAGCGCGCGATGCCATGCAAAAGTCCCGCCAAAGGATCGGATTTTTGGGCGCGGGCGCGATAGCCGGCATGGGGGCAACGCCCTGACCTGCGGCTCCCCTGAGCCCGCGGCCCGGCCTATCCGGCCCATCGATGAAAATCCGATCCTTTGGCGGGACTTTTGCTCCGGGGCGGGCCGACCGCGGCACATCCCACGACAAAAGGCGAAGGCGGGCTAGCAACTAAACTGCCACCAGCCCACCATCGTCCTTTAACCCCGTCCCTATTTCAGCGTCGCGTACATCACGGCCTTAATGGTGTGCATACGATTCTCGGCTTCTTGGAAGACACGCGACTGCTTGGACTCGAAGACCTCGTCGGAAACCTCCATCTCGGTAACGCCGAACTTCTCGGCAATCTCGGCACCGATGGTGGTATTGGTGTCATGGAAGCTCGGGAGGCAGTGCATGAAGATCGCATCGGGGTTGGCCTTTGCCATGACTTCGGGAGTCACGCGGTACGGCGAGAGCAGCTCGATGCGGCTCTTCCACAGGTCCTCGGATTGGCCCATGCCCACCCACACGTCGGTATAGATGACGTCGGCGTCACGCACGCCCTCGTCGATATCCTCGGTGAGCTGAATGGTGCAGCCGTTCTCGGCGGCGATGCGCTGGCACTCGGCGAGCACCTCGGGGTCGAAGTGGGTCGCGCCCTCCACGTCGCCCTTGGGACCGCACGAGCAGAAGTTGATGCCAAGCTTGGCGCAGATCACCATGAGCGAATCGCTCACGTTGCCCTGCTCCTTGCCCAGGTAGGTGATCTTCATGCCCTTGGTGTCGCCGAACTCCTCGCGCATAGTTAAGATGTCGGCAAGCGCTTGGGTGGGATGGAACTCGTTCGTGAGGCCGTTCCACACGGGAACGCCGGCCTTCTCGGCCAGCTCCTCGACGATCGCCTGGTCGGAGCCGCGATATTCGATGCCATCGTACATGCGGCCGAGCACGCGGGCGGTGTCCTCGATGGACTCCTTCTTGCCCATCTGCGAGCTGCCCGGGTCGAGGTAGGTCACGCCCATGCCGAGGTCCATGGCGCCGACCTCGAAGGCGCAGCGGGTGCGCGTGGAGGTCTTCTGGAAGAGCAGGACGATGTTCTTGCCCTCGAGGTAGCGATGCGGGGTGCCCGTGCGCTTGAGGTCCTTGAAGTTGCGGGAGAGCTTGAGCAGGTATTCGATCTCCTCGGTGGAGAAGTCGAGCAGGCGCAGGAAGCTGCGGCCGGAGAGGTTGACACCCATGGATGAGTCCTTTCTCGTACGTGGGTCCGTGCGTTCGGGCGTATCGCGCCCATCGGAAAAGTATGGCGGCGGACCGGAGGCCGGAGCGCCGCCAACATCAAGATTTACAAATCCTCGCGCCAGAAGGGCATGCTCATGCAGCGCGGGCCGCCACGGCCGCGGGAGAGCTCGGCCGAGGGCACGACGAGCAGCTCCATGCCCTCCTTGTACAGCACGTCGTTGGTGACGGTGTTGCGCTGGTAGACGCAGATCTTGCCCGGGGCGACGGCCAGCGTGTTGGAGCCGTCGTTCCACTGCTCGCGCGCAGCCGCGATCGGGTCGCCGCCGCCGCAGGGGATGAGCTTCACGGCGTCGATGCCGAGGGCGCCGGCCAGGATGTGCTCGAGCGTGTCGTTGATCTCGACGATCTCGACCTCGCCGGGGTTCTTGCCCGGGGTGAGCTTGTAAACGGTCAGCGTGCCCATGATGGCGGGATGGATGGTGAACTTGTCGACGTCAATCTGGGTGAACACGGTGTCGAGGTGCATGAACGCGCGGGACACCGGGATGTCGAAGGCCAGGATGGTGTCGATCTTGGAGTCGGAGTTCCAGAACATGTTCTGGGCCATGACGTCGATCGCGGCGGCCTGGGTGCGCTGCGAGATGCCGACGGCGATGGTGTGCTCGTTGATGTTCAGGACGTCGCCGCCCTCGGTGTGGAAGGTGCTGTCGCGGCGGTAGTACAGCGACACGTCCTTGTAGTCGGGGTGGTACTTGAAGATGTACTTGCCGTAGATGGTCTCGCGGTTGCGCGTCACGGAGTACATGCGGTTCAGGTTCACGCCGGTGCCGACGACCGCGAACGGGTCGCGGGTGAAGTAGAGGTTCGGCATCGGGTCGACGAGCAGGTCGCTCTCGGACTCGGTGTTCACCAGGGAGTCGAGCGTGACGGAGCTCGTGAGCGGCAGCTCGACCTCGGCCTTGGTGATGCCGGCCATGGTCTTCTTGACGAACTCGAGGTTATCGGTGATGGAGTTCAGCTTCTCGCGCACGGCGGCCGGGGCGATCTTGCCCTTGATGCCCGCCTCGGCGAGCCACTGGTCGAGGAACTCCTCGCGCACGCCGGGGACGGCGTCGAGCGCCTCGGCCATGAGCTGCTCGAGGTACAGCACCTCGACGCCCTGGTCGCGCAGGATCTGGGCGAAGGTGTCGTGCTCCTCCTGGGCGACCTCGAGGAACGGGACGTCGTCGAACAGTAGGCGCTCCAGCTCGTCGGGGGGCAGGTTCAGGAGCTCGTCTCCGGGACGATGCAGGCAGACCTTCTTGAGCTGCCCGATCTCGCTCGTGACATGCAGTCCTTTCGTCATAGCCTCCTACCTTTCTATCCGGGCCGCTTCCGCGGCCCCGTCGTCGGGGCCTCTCGTGCCTGGGCCCCGTGTGCGGACATTGATAGTTTTATCCAATGTCGCCCCTCTCTTGCACGAGGGGGGCGAACGGTATCAAAGTTCGCCTAAACGGTATATGACCAAAGTATCAGCACGATGCACTCTAACTAGTTAAAGCGCATTTACCTGCGTTGACGGCAAAATGCCTAGTATTTCTATCTGAAAGAAACCGATTACCATACTCCCGTTTCTGCATATTTCTATCCCTGTTTTGTATATTTCGCGAGAATACGGGCGATTGCGCAACGCCCGGGGTTAGATTCAGAAATTATTTCGGTCTATTCATTTTTTCTTCCGAACGACCGCTTGCGGGCGTACGGGTACCGCTCGCGGCGGCATCGCGCCCGCGACGCGCGCGCCGCCCGTGTAAGCATTGGATAAGGAATCCCGACGCCGACCTGAAACGACCCCCCGTGCCCTATATTAGAAAGATGCGCCTGCCCGCCGCCGCGGGTCGGGCGCATCCTATACTTGGATGCAGATCGGAACCGACGACCGGATTGGGGCGGATGCGCGATGGCTGTGAAGGACAAGGACCGCAAGAAGGGCGAGAGGAAGAAGGGCGCGGAAGCCGGGCGGATCGCCAAGGCGGAGCGGCACGACTTCTCCTACACCCAGAACCGCGAGCTCTCCTGGCTGCGCTTCGACGACCGCGTGCTCGCCGAGGCCTTCGACGAGACCGTCCCCTTGTTCGAGCGGCTGAAGTTCGTCGCCATCTTCGAGAGCAACCTCGACGAGTTCTTCATGGTCCGCATCGGCGGCCTGTCGGACCTCGCCACCCTGAAGCACCAGCCGCGCGACAACAAGAGCAACCTCACGCCCGCCGAGCAGATCGACCGCGTCTTCGGGGCGCTCCCCCCGCTCTACGAGCGAGCCCGGACCGCTTTCCACGGGCTCGAGGACGCGCTGGCCGGGCACGGGCTGATCCGCCTCGAGCCCTCCACCCTCGTGGGGGACGAGCGCACCTTCGTGGAGAGCTTCTTCAAGTCCTACATCTCCCCCATCATCTCCCCGCTCGTCATCGACCCGCGCCACCCCTTCCCCAACCTGCGCAACGGCGCGCTCTACCTCGTCTGCGGGCTCGAGGGGGCGGCGGGCACCGAGGAGACGGGGCTGCTCGGCCTCATCGAGATCCCGCCCTCGCTCCCGCGCGTCGTCGAGATCCCGAGCGCCGGAGACGAGTACCACTACATCCTCGTCGAGGACATCATCATGGCCTGCGTCGAGGGGTGCTTCGGCTCCTACGCGCCGCAGGACCGCGCCATCATCCGCGTCATCCGCAACGCCGACATCGACCCGGACGGCGAGGGCGTCGAGGAGGAGGAGGACTACCGGCAGCACATGAAGCGCATCCTGAAGAAGCGCCTGCGGCTGCAGCCGGTCTACCTCTACATCCGCGGCGCGCTCGAGCGCCCCACGTCCAAGCGCATCCGCCAGGCCCTCGAGCTGTCCGGCCGCGCGTGCGCGGTCACGGACATCCCGCTCGACCTCGGGTTCGTGTACTCGCTCGAGTCGCGCATCCCGGCGCCTGAGCGCGGGGGCCTGCTGTTCGACCCGTTCACGCCCCAGGCGAACCCCGACATCGACTCCTCCCGCTCCATGCGCGAGCAGGTGCTCGAGGGCGACAAGCTGCTGTTCTACCCCTACGAGTCGATGTCGCCGTTCCTCGACCTCGTCCACGAGGCCGCCTACGACGAGGACTGCATCTCCATCCGCATCACGCTCTACCGCGTGGCCAAGCAGTCGCGCCTGTGCGAGTCGCTGATCTCCGCGTCGGAGAACGGCAAGGAGGTCACCGTCCTCATGGAGCTCCGCGCGCGCTTCGACGAGGAGAACAACATCGAGTGGGCCGAGCGCCTCGAGGAGGCCGGCTGCACGGTCATCTACGGCTCCGAGGGCTTCAAGTGCCACTCCAAGATCTGCCAGATCACCTACCGCGAGGGCATGGCGCTCACGCGCATCACGCTGCTCGGCACCGGCAACTTCAACGAGAAGACCGCCAAGCTCTACTCCGACTTCATGCTCATGACCGCGCACCCCGGCATCGGCGAGGACGCGAACCTGTTCTTCCGCAACCTCTCGCTCGGCAACCTGCGCGGCGACTACCGCTTCCTCGGCGTCGCCCCCGCGGGCCTGAAGCCCCTGATCATGACCGGACTGAACCGCGAGATCGACCGTGCCCAGGCCGGGTTGCCCGCGCGGGTCTTCTTCAAGCTGAACTCGCTCACCGACCGCGAGGTGATCGACAAGATCTCCGAGGCGAGCCGCGCCGGCGTCGAGGTCGAGATGATCATCCGCGGCATCTCCTGCCTGCTGCCCGGCATCCCCGGCAAGACGGAGAACGTGCACATCCGCTCGATCGTGGGGCGCTTCCTCGAGCACGCGCGCGTCTACGCCTTCGGCGAGGACGCGGACACGGTCTACCTGTCGAGCGCGGACATGATGACCCGCAACACCGAGCACCGCGTGGAGATCGCCTTCCCGGTGCTCGATGCCGAGCTGCGCGCGCAGGTCATCGAGTTCATGCGCATCCAGCTGCGCGACAACGTGAAGGCCCGCGAGCTCACGAGCGAGGGCGCCTGGGCGCCCGTGCCGCACGAGGAGGGCGCGGAGCCCTTCGTCGCGCAGGAGTACCTGATGCAGCTCGCCTGCGCGCAGGGCCGCCGGGCGGAGCGCGCCGAGTCCCGGCGCGCCGTGGCCCGTCCGAGCGTTCCCATGGGGACGCCCCCGGCGACGGCCGTGGAGAAGGACGGCGACGGGGTCCTCGAGCACGAGCCCCAGCCCGCGCCCGCACCTGCGCCCGGGACCGAGGCGGCGCCGACGGCACCCGAGCCCTCCGGACGGGCGTCGGGCGGCCCCGCCCCATCCGAGCCGACACCAGAGCCGGAGCCGGAGCCGACGGCGGTCGAGGCGGAGCTCATCGACCCGGAGCCCGAGCCGGCGGACGGCGGACGGGTCCGCGCCCGCCGCGGGGACGGGACCATCGTGGTGCGGCGCCACGGCCGCGTGACCACCGGCCTCGCCCTGGTCGGCCTCGGCATCAAGACGCTGCTGTTCGGCAGCGGGGATGAGCGCCGCCGCGGCTGAGCCGCGAGCGGTCCGAGACCCCCTTCGCGCGCCGCCCGTCAGCTGCGACGGGCGGCGCGTTCGCGTTGCGGACCTCTTGCGGGCACCGGCTCCGGGCGCTCCGCCCGGCCCCCGTTCGCGATACACTGTCCGCAGCATCCGCCACGGCAAGGAGACCCCGCATGAAGCTCACCATCGAACGCATGACCTACGGCCCGGACGGCTTCGCCCGCACCCCGGACGGCAAGGCCGTCTTCGTCTCGGGCGGGCTGGCCGGCGACGTCGTCGAGGCCGAGGTCGTGAGCAGCGGGGCCTCGTTCGACCGCGCCGTCGTGCGCGAGGTCCTCGAGCCGTCGCCCGACCGCGTGCAGCCCCCCTGCCCCTTCGCGGGGGTCTGCGGGGGCTGCCCGTGGGGCGGCCTCGCCGTGGGCGCCCAGCGCGCCGCGAAGGAGGAGAACCTCCGCTCGGCGCTCGAGCGCATCGGGGGCCTTCCCGCAGAGGAGGTGGAGCGCGTCGTGCGCCCCATCCGCCACGCGAAGGACGCATGGGGCTACCGCAACAAGGTCGAGCTCGCGCCCGTCGTCGACGGCGGCAGGCTGCGCCTGGGGATGCACGGGCGCGACCCCGAGCAGGTGATCCGGGTCGATGCGTGCCCCCTGTTCGAGAAGGCGTTCCCCCGCGCCATCAAGTCGGTCGTCGGCGCCCTCTCCTACCTCGGCAACTCCCGCGACCTCTCCCTCGAGCGCGTCGGCATCCGCGCGAGCAGGCGCACCCGCGCCCTCGAGGTCGCGCTCTGGACCCCGACCGGCGCCTTCCCCCGCGCCCAGGTCGCGCGCGTGCTCGGCGACGCGCTCAAGCCCACCAGCGTGGTGCGCGTGATGTCGCGCGGGGACCGGCGCGCCCGCAAGGTCGCCGGCGTCGAGCTGCTCTCGGGGAAGAGCTCGTGGACCGAGAGCATCGCGGGCGAGTCGATGCGCCTGTCGGCGCCCTCGTTCTTCCAGGTGAACACCGCCGCCGCCGAGATCCTCGTCGAGCTGGTGCTCGACGCCCTGCGCCCGGGCGAGGAGGAGGTCGCCGTGGACCTGTACAGCGGCGCGGGGACCTTCACCCTCCCGCTCGCCCGCCGCAGCGCCTACGTGGCCGCCGTCGAAGCCTACGGCCCCGCCGTCCGCGACCTGCGGAACAACCTCGAGTACGCCCACCTCGACAACGTCGACGTCATCGGCGGCGACGCGGCGCGCGAGTTCCCCGACGAGGACGCCGACGTGCTCGTGGTGGACCCGCCGCGCGCCGGCCTCGCCGAGCAGGTCGTGGGGCTCATCGCCTCCACCCCGGCGCGCGACGTCGCCTACGTCTCCTGCGACCCCGCCACGCTCGCGCGCGACCTGCGCCGCTTCCGCGAGGAAGGGACCTTCGAGCTCGTGAGCGCCACCCCGGTCGACCTGTTCCCCCAGACCTACCACTGCGAGACCGTGGCGCACCTCACGCGCCGTCGTCCGTGATCCCCGGCTCCCGCCCCACCCCCGGGCGCGGCGGCGCCGACCGGACGGGACGAGGCCCCGTCCCGGTGGCGCCCGCGCGCCCCCGGGGCACGCGGGCGCCCCAGCCGCGGGAAATCCGCGGGCAAGCCGCACGCGGCCGCCCCCGCTGGGTATAAGCCCCGTGAACGCCACCCCCTGTCGAAAGGAACAGCCATGCCGTCTGCCGTCGTCCTCGCCGCCGATGGATTCGAGACCATCGAGTGTTTGACCGTCGTCGACGTCCTGAGGAGGGGCGGTGTGCGCACCCTGCTCGTCTCCGTGATGTCCACCCGCGACGTCGTGAGCGCCCAGCAGGTGTCCGTCACCTGCGACTGCACCCTGGACGAGATCGACATGGACGACTTCGACTACCTCGTCCTGCCGGGCGGGATGCCGGGCACCACGCACCTGCGCGCCGACGAGCGCGTCTGCGAGCTCGTGCGCGCGTTCGCCGCCACGCGCCACGTCGCCGCCATCTGCGCCGCCCCGTCCATCCTGGGCGAGCTCGGCGTGCTCGACGGGCGCCGCGCGACCTGTTTCCCCGGGTTCGAGAAGACCTTCCCCGCCGGCGTGTTCGCCGGGCCGAAGACCGTCGTGGTCGACGGCAACATCATCACCGCGTCGGCCATGGGCCAGGCGCTCCCCTTCGCGCTCGCCGTCCTCGGCGACATCGCCGGGGAGGTCGCGGTGGAGAAGGTCCGCGAGGGCATCCAGCTGGACGGGCCGGTCGCATGATCCTGGCCTCGCAGTCCCCGCGCCGCATCGAGCTCATGCGCGAGGCGGGGTACGACTTCCGCGTGGTCCCGGCGGACATCGATGAGACGCCGCTAGAGAACGAGGGGCCCATCGAGCTGGTGGGCAGGCTCGCGCGCGACAAGGCGCTCGCCGTCGCGCGCGGTGCCGCCGAACCGGGCGAGCTCGTGGTGGCCGCCGACACGGTCGTCGCCGTGGGCGACGAGGTGCTCGGCAAGCCCGCCGACGACGCCGATGCACGCCGCATGCTGCGCGACCTCTCCGGCGGCACCCACCAGGTCGCCACCGGCGTATGCCTCGCCGCCGCAGGGTGCGCCGCGGAGCCGGTTTCGTTCGTCGACGTCACCGACGTCACGTTCTACCCGCTGACCGACGCGGAGATCGACGCCTACGTGGCGAGCGGCGAGCCGCTCGACAAGGCCGGCGCCTACGGCATCCAGGGCGCCGGCGGCCGCATGCTCGTGAGAAAGATCGACGGCGACTTCTACACCGTCGTGGGCCTGCCGATCGCGCGCGTGGCGCGCGCCATCGCCGAGCTCGAACCGAACCGCGCCGCCCGCTGACGCTCCCCCGCGCGCTTCCATCCGAAGGGATTCCCATGACCTTGCACCTCACCCCCATCCCCACGACCGAGCTCGTCGACTTCCGCTTCGGGCACTGGACCGACCGCACGGGCGCGACCGGCTGCACGGTCGTCGTCGCGCCCGCGGGGGCCGCCGCCGGCGTCGACGTGCGCGGCGGCGCGCCCGCATCGCGCGAGACCGACCTGCTGCGCCCCGAGAACACCGTCGACGCCGTCCACGCCGTCTGCCTCTCAGGCGGCTCCGCCTTCGGCCTCGAGGCGGCCTCGGGCGTCGCCCGCGAGCTCGAGGCGCGCGGCATCGGCCTCGACGTGGGCCCCGCCGTCGTGCCGATCGTGTGCTCCAGCTGCCTGTTCGACCTCGCCTTCGGCGATGCGCATGCGCGCCCCGGCGTGGACGCGGGCATCGCGGCGACCCGCGTCGCCCTCGACGACGAGCCCGCGCCGCTCGCGGAGGGCACCGTGGGCGCCGGCACCGGTGCCACCGTGGGCAAGCTGAACGGGGCCGAATGCGCCATGAAGGGCGGCCTCGGGGCGCGCGCCCTCGCGCTCGGCGGGCTCAAGGTGGCCGCGCTCAGCGCCGTGAACGCCTGCGGCAACGTCGTCGACCCGAAGACGGGCGCGCCGATCGCCGGCATGCGCGCCGACGCCGGCTCCGCGGACATCGTGAGCATGGAGGACGCCATGATCGCCGCTGCCGACACCATGGCCATGCCGCTCGACCGCACGAACACGACCATCTCGTGCATCGTCACCAACGCGCGGCTGACCAAGGCGCAGTGCACCAAGGTCGCCCAGATGGCCGCCGACGCCTACGCGCACACCATCCGGCCGACCCATACCACCAACGACGGCGACACCATCTACGTCATGGCCTCCGGAACGGCCAAGGAGGACTATCCGCTCGACCTCATCGGGCTCGTGGCGACCCGTGCGCTCGAGGATGCCATCTGCGGGGGCTGTCGCGCCGCAGACGGAATTCTGGGACTTCCCGCATACGCGGACATAGCACGCTAGGATACCATCCAACGAGGTACCAGCAGCCCGCCGGCATCGCGGTATGCGAGCCGGCGGGTTTTCTATTCACTCCCGTCTTCCAAGGAGCCCCCATGGATCCCGAGCCCGCATCCACCGAGGAGCCGCCCGCCAAGCGCGGCATCGGGCTGTTCGGCCTCATCGCGCTCGTCGTGAGCTCATCGATCGGCTCGGGGGTCTTCGCGCTCTCGACCGATATCTCCGCCGCCGCGGCGCCCGGCCCCGCCCTCATCGCCTGGGCGATCTCGGGCATCGGCTTCATGGCGCTCGCGACCTCCTTCGGCAAGCTGTCGATCCTGCGGCCCGACCTGAACGGCATCGTCGCCTACGCCAAGGAGGGGTTCGGCCCGTTCACCGGGTTCGTCTCGGGATGGGGGTACTGGCTGTCCATCTGGATCGGCAACGTGGCGTTCGGCGTCATGCTCGCCACCGCGATCGGGTACTTCTTCCCGCCGTTCGCCGACGGCCTCACGGTGGGGGCGGTCGCGTTCATCTCGCTGCTCAACTGGATCATCGTCGCCGTCGTCAACCGCGGCGTCGAGGAGGCGTCCGTCCTGAACGCCATCGTCATGACCTGCAAGCTCGTGCCCATCTTCGTCTTCATCGCCACGATGCTGCTCGTGTTCGACTTCGGCGTGTTCACGGCGGACTTCTGGGGCACCGTCGCCGACAACCTCGGCGGCGAGGGGGCGCCGGGCAGCGCGGGCACCCAGATCGTCAACTGCTACATGGTCATGATGTGGGTGTTCGTGGGCATGGAGGGCGCGAGCGTGCTCGGCCACCGCGCCCGCGACAAGCGCGACGTCAGCCGCGCGACGATCCTCGGATGCACGGCGCTCCTCGTCATCTACGTCGCCGCGTCGGTGCTCCCCTACGGCTACCTCACGCGCGAGGAGCTCATGGCGGTCGGGACGCCGTCCATGCCCTACATCTTCCAGCGCGTGGTGGGCCCCTGGGGCGGCGCCTTCATCTCGGGCGGCCTCATCATCTCGATCTTCGGCGCGTGGCTCTCCTACACCATCCTCGCCTCGGAGGCCATGCACGAGATGG
Organism: Candidatus Collinsella stercoripullorum; assembly: GCA_019117005.1. Lineage (GTDB taxonomy): Bacteria > Actinomycetota > Coriobacteriia > Coriobacteriales > Coriobacteriaceae > Collinsella > Collinsella stercoripullorum. Next base: position 25,936 of record DXAO01000031.1, read on the forward strand.
CCCGCATGGAGCTCCTGCCGCGCGCCTTCGCGAAGCTGAACGCCTACGGCGCACCGACGTCGTGCCTGGTCGTCACCGGCGCGATGATCCAGCTGCTCTCCATCGTGATGCTCCTGTCCGAGGAGGCCTATCGGTTCGCCTACTCCCTGTGCACGGCGTCGATCGTCATCTCGTGGGGTCTCGCGGCCGCGTACATGGCGAAGCTCGCCTGGCCGCGGCGTCGTGAGGGGATGATGGGGTCCTTCGCGCTGGGGGCGTTCGCCACGGCATTTCTCGTCGCGGCCATCACGCTGTCCGGCCTACATCAGCTCATGCTCTGCTGCATCGCCTACGTACCCGGCATCCTGTTCTTCATCCGTGCACGGCGCGAATACGGCGAGGGGACCGCGCTCACCGGACGGGAGAGGGTCCTGGCGTGCATCATACTCGCCGCCGCCGTCGCCGCCGTCGCCATGCTCGCCTGCGGCGCCATCGCGATCTGAGCGCGCGGGCCCGGGGACGCCCCGAGAGGCAGCATGGGTTGACTTGGGTTGAAACGAACCCGTCCCCCACCAACCCATGGGTAAAAATGACCCCGTCCCCAATCAGCCCATCCCCAATCAGCCCATCCTGATCGGAGCGCGGGGGCCGGGCATCTAGTTGAACTTGAAGATCCTGCTCGCCAGGTGGTACAGGCCGATGGTGGTCTTCTCCCCCGCGCGCGTCGGCAGGTTCGTGCCCATGCCCAGAAGGCCGTAGCGCGCATGGCGGTACATCCGCTCATCGTAGACCTTGAGGTCGCGCCACAGGTCGCGCAGCCAGACGCGGGCCTGCGGGTCGTCGGAGAGCTTGGAGAACACCGAGCAGATGGTCATCATCATGGTGAAATAGCCCATCATGTAGGAGCGCAGGCGCGCGGAGCGCACGTCGTCGTACAGGTGGTAGGACTCCATCATGATGCGCGTGATGCGGAACTGCTGGTCGAGACGGCGCACCATAGTGGCCTCGTTGACGCTTTGCCCCTCGCGCCCGATGAAGTAGCGGTAGAGGTCGATATCCGCGTAGTAGAGCGTCTCGCAGCGCGGCAGCGGCACGTAGGCGTAGATGTTGTCGACGTAGAAGGTATGCGCGGGCAGCGGGAGGTCCGCGGCGCGCAGGACGTCGGTCCGGTAGCACAGGCTGTGCATGAGCAGGTTCTGATCGGGGCGGAACCTGCCGATCTGGTCCCAGCCGAAGACCTTCTTGCGCGGCAGGGCGGTGCGGTAGCTGATGGCGGTCCGCTTGCCCTCGTGGACCTTCTCGTAGACGTAGTTGGAGATGAACAGGTCGACCCGGCAGCCGCGCTCCTCGAACCCGCGCAGGATGGAGAGCATGGTGGAGAGCGCCTCGGCATCGAGCCAGTCGTCCGAGTCCACGACCTTGTAGTAGGTTCCCGAGGCCTCGCGCAGGCCCGAGAGGACGGCGATCCCGTGGCCGCCGTTCTCCTGGTGCACGGCGCGCACGATCCCCGGGTAGCGGGCGGCCCACTCGTCCGCCTTGCGCGGGGTCTCGTCGGTCGAGCCGTCGTCGACGATGATGACCTCGACATCCGGGGCGTACCCCGACCCCTCGAGGATCGAGGAGATGCAGCGGTCCATGTCCGCCGCGGCGTTGTAGGACGGGATGCCGAAGGTCACCACCTTGTGGTGCGCGGTGCTAGGCATGATAGGCGATGATCTCGTCGGAGAGGTTCAGGGCGGAGTCGGTCACGGCGTCCATGTCGTAGTAGCGGTACTCCGCCAGGCGCCCGACCGGATGGAAGTTGGTGAGGTTCACCACGCGGTCGAGGTAGCGCTCGTACAGGGCGCGGTTCTCGGGGTCGAGGATGGCGTAGTACGGCGTCTGGCCGCTGCCCGGCTCGTAGGCGTGGCTGTACTCCTTCATGATGACCGTCTTGCCCGGGACCACCTGGCCGGTCATGTTCTTGAACTCGGTGATGCGCGTGAAGTCCTCGCTCGTGGTGTAGTTCACGGTGCCCACGGGCTGGAAGCGGTCCATCTCGAGCGTCTCGAACCTCATGTCGAGGGTGCGGTACGGCAGGGCGCCCAGGTCGAGCCCGAACAGCTCGTCGAGCGGGCCGGTGTAGACGATCTCGCCGCCGTAGCACTTGCCGCACACGTGCACGTTGGTCTCGCCGATCTGGAAGACGTCGCGCGCGTCAACGCCGCAGAACACGTCGATGAGATCGTGGTCGAGCATGCGCTCGAACAGGGCGGTGTAGCCCTCGGCGGGCATGCCCTGGTAGGGCGCCTGGGGGAAGTAGCGGTCGTCGTCGCCGATGAAGATGGGCACGCGCCCGGTGACGGACGGGTCGATCTGGTCGGGCGTCTGCCCCCACTGCTTCATCGTGTAGTGGAGGAAGACGTTCTCGTAGACGTAGTCCGCGACCTCGACGAGCTCGGGGTCGTTCTTGGCGCGGAGCTCCATGATGGGGACCTTGCGGCCCTCGCCGAAGGTCTCGACGAGCTTGCGGTAGAGCTGCTCCCCGCGCTGCTCGCCGAAGGCGAGCTTCAGGCTGGTGTGGTTGAAGGGGACCGGCATGAGCGTGCCGTGGATGTTGGCGAGCACCTTGTGCTGGTAGTCGGTCCACTCGGTGAAGCGGGACAGGAAGTTGTGCACGCGCTCGTTGAAGGTGTGGTAGATATGCGGGCCGTACTCGTGGACCAAGATGCCGTTCCCGTCATAGCGGTCGTAGGCGTTGCCCGCGATGTGGTCGCGCCGCTCGAGCACGGCGACACGGAACCCGGAGGTCTCCGCCAGGCGACGGGCGCACACCGCGCCCGCGAACCCGGCCCCCACGACGATCATGTCGTATAAGTCGGGGTTGAACGTCTCAGGTAGACCAGACGTGATCTGCATCGAAGCTCCTCGGTAGGTTCCGGTACTAAAAAACACCCACGGCGCACCTCGCCGCAAAATGTTTTCAGGATTATAGCGCTCATGCTCCTATAATGAACCTTGCCACACAAGGAAAGCTCAAGAGAGGGTGCAGACTGCCCTTGCGAGCTTGCGTTTTGAGGAGAGACATGAGCGATTTCCTGAGCCGTATGAAGGCCGCCGCCAAGGCGGACAAGAAGACGATCGTGCTGCCCGAGGGCGAGGACCCGCGCACCATCGAGGCCGCCAAGAAGATCGTCGAGGAGGACCTGGCGAACCTCGTCATCCTGGGCAACCCCGACGAGATCGTCATCGAGGGCGTCACCGTCATCGACCCCTCGAGCGCCGACGCCCCCAACCATGAGGCCTACGCCCAGAAGTTCGCCGAGCTCCGCGCCAAGAAGGGCGTCACCATCGAGCAGGCCCGCGCCCAGGTCATGGACGCCACCTACTACGGAACCATGATGGTCAAGATGGGCGACGCCGACGGCCTGGTCTCCGGCGCCTGCCACTCCACCGCCAACACCCTGCGCCCCGCGCTGCAGATCCTGAAGACCGCCCCGGGCACCAAGCTCGTCTCCGCCTTCATGGTCATGTGCACCAAGACGCCCGAGTTCGGCGTCGACGGCACGCTCGTGTTCGCGGACTGCGGCCTGAACATCGACCCGACCTCCGACGAGCTCTCCGAGATCGCCATCGCCTCCGCCAACTCCTTCAAGACCTTCATGGGCGACGTCGAGCCCAAGGTCGCCATGCTCTCCTACTCCACCATGGGCTCCGCCGGCGGCGACACCGCCAAGAAGGTCCAGGAGGCCACGGCGTTCGCCAAGGAGAAGGCGCCCGAGCTCGCCGTCGACGGCGACCTGCAGCTCGACGCCGCCATCGTGCCCGCCGTCGCGGAGCTCAAGGCCCCCGAGTCCGCCGTCGCCGGCCACGCCAACGTGCTCGTGTTCCCCAACCTCGAGTGCGGCAACATCGGCTACAAGCTCGTGCAGCGCTTCGGCCAGGCCGAGGCCTACGGCCCGATCCTGCAGGGTATCGCCAAGCCGGTGAACGACCTGTCCCGCGGCTGCTCCGCCGACGACATCGTGGGCGTCGTGGCCATCACCGCCGTCCAGGCCCAGATGGCCGAGTAGCCAGGCTGATCCCACCGGAAGCCCCCGCACGTTTCTTCCTCGCTGGTCCTCGCGCTTCGCGCTGCGGAATCGCTCGGAAGAATACGTGCGGGGGCTTCCTGCGTTCTCGGGGGCCGCTCGGCCAGCTTACCTAGAAAGCCCCCTCCTGCCGGGCGGAACCCACAAGTGGTTACGAAGAAGGGCCGGATAAACCGGCCCTTCGAACATGCTTGAGCATGACGGGGCGCAAGGATCTTGCGCAGCCCGCTTGGGATGTTTAGCCCAGCAGCTCCTCGACGTCGAGGGCGATCATGAGCTCCTCGTTGGTGGGGACCACGAGGACGGTGATCGCGGAGTCCGGCGTGGAGATGACGCGCGGGTCGTCGGAGCGGATCTTGTTGAGCTCGGGGTCGATCTCGACGCCCATCCACTTGAGGCGCTCGGCCACGCCGGCGCGCATGGTGACGGAGTTCTCGCCGATGCCCGCGGTGAACGCCATGGTGTCGACGCCCTCCATGGAGGCGGCCATCTCGGCGAACAGCTGGGAGGTGCGGTAGTAGAACATCTCCATGGCCATCTTGCAGTTCTCGTCGCCCGCGTTCATGCCCTCCTCGATGTCGCGCGAGTCGGAGGACTTGGCGGACACGGCGAGCAGGCCGGACTGCTTGTTCATCATGGTGTCGATGTCATCGATGCTCATGCCCGCGACGCGGTTGAGGTAGAACACGGTGGCCGGGTCGACGGTGCCGCAGCGGGTGCCCATGATCAGGCCGTCGAGCGGGGTGAGGCCCATGGTGGTGTCCATGCACTTGCCGTCCTCGATGGCGCACAGGGAGGCGCCGGAGCCCAGGTGGCAGGAGACGAGCTTGTGGGCCTTGCCCTCCATGAACTCGTTGACGGTGCGCCAGATGAAGCGGTGGCTCGTGCCGTGGGCGCCGTACTTGCGGACATGGTACTTGTCCACGATGTCGCGCGGGATGGCGTAGCGCCAGGCGTGCTCGGGCATGTTGTAGTGGAAGGCGGTGTCCGGCACGATCACGTTGCCGAGCTCGGGGAACATGTCGCGGCAGATCTCGATGACGTCGGCCTCGGCGTAGTTGTGCAGCGGCGCGAGCGGGGCGACCTCGCGGACCCAGCCCAGGGTCTCGTCGGTCACGACGGCGGACTCGGGGAAGTACCAGCCGCCCTGGACGACGCGGTGGCCGATGCCCTCGATGGGCTGGTCCACGGTCTTCAGGATGTCGAAGACGTGCTGGATGGCGGTCTTGTGATCGGGCAGCGCGACCTCGAGCTTGTCCTTGATGCCGTTCTCCTCGTGGCCGATGAAGGAGCCGTCGATGCCGATGCGCTCGCAGTTGCCCTTTGCGAACACCTCGCGCGTCTGGGTGTTGAGCAGCTGGTACTTCAGGCTGGAGCTGCCCGCGTTGACAACGAGAACGTTCATGTGTCTCCCATCTCAAGGTCTAGCTATCCCCGCCGGCGAGCTGTTCGCCCGGCAGGCATCACAACGGGTTCTATCATACGCCCAAACACCCCCTCAACGGGGCGAGGATGCCCCATGCGGACAATAACGGGACACGCACCATCGCCCGCGGCCGGAACCGCGGGAACGGGCGCGCGCGAGGGGCGCGGGCTATGACGGGCGACAGGCGTCCTACAGAAGGTTCTCCCCCAGGTCGGTTCCGCCGAGCACGTGCATGTGGAAGTGCATGACGGTCTGACCGGCCGCCGCGCCCGTGTTGGAGATGACGCGGAAGCCGTCGGAAAGGCCCTTGATGCGCGCCACCTCGGACACCGCGTGCGCCATGGCGGCGAGCACCTCGCCCGGGACGCCGTCGACGATGTCGGCGTAATGGCCCTTGGGGATCACGAGGGTGTGCACCGGCGCCTGGGGGTTCAGGTCGTCGAAGGCGATGACGAGGTCGTCCTCGTACACGACGGTCGAGGGGATCTCGTGCGCGGCGATCTTGCAGAAGATGCAGTCTTCCATGAGCGCTCCTTTCGTTTCGGGTGCGAGGGGCGGGTCGCCTTCGGAGAGGCGGCACGCACCCATTGTCGTACAGCCGCGGCGGACGGGGCAAGCCCGCCGGCGCTGCGGCGCGCGGGCCCCGTCCGGGTCGTCATGCCGTCCCGGGTGCCGCAGCCCTAGAAGGAGAGCGCGTCCGAGGTGTCCGCGGGCTCGCCCTCCTCGAGGACGTCGTTGCCGTCGACGTCCTTCATGAGCACGCTCACCTTCTGCTCGGCGTCCTCGAGGCGCGCGCGCAGGCTGCGCAGCAGCTCGACGCCGCGCGTGTAGCTCGCGAGCGACTCCTCGAGCTCCATGTCGCCGGACTCGAGGTTGCGGATGATGAGCTCCAGCTCCGTGGAGGCCTCCTTGTACGTGAGATCCTCGACCTTCTTCTCGTCTGCCATCGTCTTCCTTCCTGTTCGGGCCGCGGCGCGGCTCCGTCGTTCCCTCTTCACGGCGCGCCCGCGCTCAGGGGCGCAAGGCGCCCTCCCGCGCTCCCCCGTCCGGCCCGGTGGCGCAGGCGACCTCCTCCACACGCGCCCGGACGTCCCCGTCGGCGAGCCTCACGCGCAGGTCGTCCCCGCAGGCCACCTGGCCCGCGCTCGTGACGACGCCGGAGGGCCCGTACGCGATCGCATAGCCGCGGGCGAGCACCTTGAGCGGGGAGAGCGCGTCGAGCGCGGCCGCGCGCGAGGCGAGCGCGGAGCGCCTGCCGGCGACGAGCGCCTGCCCGGCGCGCACGAGGCGCGGGGACACCCCGTCGAGCTCGCGGGCGAAGCGCTCCTGGGAGCGCTCGACCGCCGACGCGAGGCGCTCGGAGGTCTGCATGAGGTCCGTGCGGCGCCGGTCTATGATCGCCGCGGGCCCTTGGAGGGAGGGCCGCGCCGCGAGCGCGTCGAGGGCGACGGACAGCCGGTCGAGGCGCGCGGACATCGCCCGGCGCGCGCGGTCGCGCCGGGCGTCGAGCTCGGCGGAGGCGGTGCGTACGCGGGCGGACGCGGCGGATGCGAGGCGGCGCTCGCGCGCGGCGAGCACCTCGGCGAGGTCCGCCATCGCCGGCGCGACGGACTCCGCGGCGGCCGTGGGCGTCGAGCAGCGCCGGTCGCTCACCATGTCGCAGATGGAGGTGTCCGGCTCGTGCCCGATCCCCGTGACCACGGGGACGGGGCATGCCGCGACGGCCCGTGCGAGCGCCTCGTCGTTGAAGGTCATCAGGTCCTCGAAGGAGCCGCCGCCGCGCACGAGCAGGATGCAGTCGGGCGCGGGATCGAGCGCCGCGGCGCGGCCCAGGGCCTCGACGAGCTCCTCGGCCGCCCCCTCGCCCTGGACGCGCGCGCCGACGCAGACGAGCTCCACGAGCGGGTTGCGGCGGCGCAGCGTGCGCTTCACGTCGTCGATCACCGCGCCGGACAGCGAGGTCACCACGGCGACGCGCGTGCAGAACACCGGGATCCGGCGCCGGCGCGCCTCGTCCATGAGCCCCTCGCGGCGCAGCTTCTCGGCGAGCGCCGCGACCTGCTGGCGCAGAAGGCCCTCCCCCGCCAGCGAGAAGGAGCGGGCGACGAAGCTCATGCGCCCCGTCGCCTTGTAGAGGTTGAACGACCCCGTGAACTGGACCTGTATGCCGTCGCGCAGGTCGAAGGTGCGCTTGGCGTAGCTCCCGCGCCACACGATGCAGTCAACCGCGCAGGAATCGTCCTTGATCTGGAAGTAGCAGTGGCCGCTGCGGGCATGGGGCCCGCGGAAGCCCGTGACCTCTCCGATCACCGTGAGCTGCGGGATGGCCTCGAGCGCGCTCGCGGCGAGCTCGACCGCCCGCGAGACGGACAGCGCGCCGCCGTCCCGCTCGCCACCATCATCCCGCGCGCGGGGCACGGTCCCCGTGAGGTTCCATGCGGACACGGCTCCCCCTTTCACATCGACCCTCCCGCGCGCGGGGCGCGCGGTCCGTGCTGAACCCAGTCTAGCGCGCCGCGCGGACACGGCGGCGCCCGCAACCTCAGTCGCGGCTGCGGTTCGTGCGCCCGAGCAGGTAGACCAGCTGCAGGATGGAGGTGAGCGCCGCGGCGACGTAGGTCAGGGCGGCCGCCGTGAGCACCTTGCGCGCGCCGCGGACGTTCAGCTCGCTCATGCCCGAGGCGCGGATGTAGTCCACCGCGCGGCGGCTCGCGTCGAGCTCGACGGGCAGGGTCACGATCTGGAACAGCACCGAGAAGGCGAACAGGACGATGGCGAGCGTGGTCAGCCCGGCGATGTTCAGGGCGACCCCCATGATGAAGACGAGCATCCACATGCTCTGGGACAGGTTGACCACCGGGACGAGCGCGCTGCGCACGCGCATCATGAAGTAGCCGCTCTGGCGCTGGACCGCGTGCCCCGCCTCGTGGCAGGCGACCGCGATGCTCGCCACCGAGCCGCCGGAGAGGTTCTCCCCCGACAGGTAGAGGCTGTTGTCGCGCGGGTCGTAGTGGTCGGTGAGGTGCCCCGCCGTGCTCTTGATGCCCACGCGGCCGCAGCCGTTCGCATCGAGCATGCGGCGCGCCACGTCGGCGCCGGACGCCCCGTCGCCTTTGACCTTTGACCAGGTGCGGTACGTGGAGTTGATGTAGCCCTGCGTGGCCATCCCCAAGACGAGGGAGACGACGACCAGGAGCAGGTAGGCGGGATCGATCCCGAACCCGTAACCGAAACCGTAATATGGCATGAGGCACCCCTTCGCGGATCTGCGTTCGTGTTGCATGTGCTTGTACCCCGACGGCGGCCCGGCAAACGCCGGCGCGGGGCGCGGACGGGAGACCCGCCCGTCGGGCGGGGCGGGCGCGGGCTACAGGATCTCGACGGCCCCGTCCTTCACGGTCAGCCCGATATCCCCCGCGAGCAGGTCGTCCAGCAGCGAGCCCACGAGCTCGAAGCGCCACCCCTCGCGCAGCGGGCTGCGTTCGGGATGGTCGATGTAGCCCAGCAGCTCGTCGCGGCCGGCGATGAGCGCGGTGGCGACGCCGGAGCGCTCCGACACGAGCCGCAGCAGGGCGTACATGAGGTCGCACACGCTCTCCGTCTCCGGGCTGGGGGCGCGCCGGGCGTGCCCCGCCGCGGGAAGGCGGTCGGCCGGGCAGCTGCGTCCGCGGTCGATGGCGAGCATGGCCGCCTCGACGTCGCGGTCGGAGAGCTGCTCGGTGCCCCGGATGCGGCGGAAGTCCCCGGCGTCGCGCGGGGTGCGCTTGATGAGGGCGATGAGCACCTCGTCGGACATGACCCATTTGCGCGGCACGTCCTGGCGCTCGGCGCGGCGCTCGCGCCACGCCGCGAGCTCGCGCGCGATGCCCAGCTGGCGGCGCGTGCACGAGTTGATGCGCTTGATGCGCCGGTACGCGAGGCGCGGGTCGGGCGCGTAATGGGACAGCTCGGTGAGCGGGCGCATCTCGTCGGCCACCCACGAGACCCGGCCGAGCTCGGCCAGGCGACGCTCGATCACGGCGTAGGCGTCGATGAGGTAGCGGACGTCGTCGACGGCGTACTCGACCTGGCTGTCGGTGAGCGGGCGGCGCGACCAGTCCGTGAGCGACTCGCTCTTGGGCAGGCTCACCCCGCAGAAGGCGTGCACGAGCGCATTATACGAGATCTGCATGCGCTCGCCCAGGAAGGCGGCGGCGATCTGCGTGTCGAAGATCGGGGCGGGAAGCACCCCGAGGGCGTGGCAGAGGACCTCCATGTCCTGCGAGCAGGCGTGGAAGACCTTGATGACCGACGGGTCGGTGAGAAGCCCCGCCAGCGGGGAGAGGTCGTCGATGGCGAGCGGGTCGATGACCGCGCACTCGTCGGGCGTGGCCGCCTGCACCAGGCACAGGCGCGGATGATAGGTCCGCTCGCGCAGGAACTCGGTATCGATGGCGACCGCGGGAAACGCGGCGGCGCGCTCGCAGAACCCCTTCAGCTCCAGATGTGTGGAGATATACATGCATCACCCGTGCTTTGGCTCAACCCCCGCGCGGAGGGTAGGATTAACGACATCGTAACTATACCCGGCTTCGCGAGATGAGGGAACTCATGCGGTATCTGATCGTCCACAACCCCGCATCGGGGCCCAGCTCGGATGAGATCTACGCCTTCGCCCACGCGCTCGCGACCCCGGGCGACGAGATCTGCTTCAGGCTCATCGGCGAGGGGATGGAGCCCGAGGAGGCCTGCGCCGACGTGCGCGCCTTCGACCGCGTCGTGGTCTCCGGCGGCGACGGGACGGTCTCCAACGTCCTCGACTGCCTGCGCGGCACCCACGTGCCCATCCTCGTGTTCCCCTCGGGCACCGCGAACCTGTTCTTCAACAACATCGGCAACGCCCCCGAGGCCGCGGCGCTCGCCGCCGCCTGCCGTCGCGGGCGCTGCGCGAGCGTGGACATGGGCGAGCTGTACTGGCGCGACGAGGCGGGCGACATCCAGCGCCACGGGTTCATCATCATCGCGGGGTCCGGGTTCGACGCCGCGATCATGGAGAAGGCCGCGCCCAGCAAGAACGAGATCGGGGAGATCGCCTACGCGCTCGCCGCCCTCTCCACGCCCGAGCCGCAGGTCGCGCACTTCACCATCGAGCACGACGGGGTCGTCGACGAGCTGGACGGCATCGGGTGCATGGTGGGCAACACCGCCGTCATCCAGAACGACATCAACCTCTTCCCCGACTGCCGCATGGACGACGGCATGATCGACATCGCCGTCATCGAGCCCGCCCGGACCGTCGAGCTGCTGCCCACGCTGCTCGCCGGGGTGTTCGACCCCGCGGGCAAGGGCCTCGGCCGCCCGCAGTTCACGACCTTCCAGGCCAAGGAGGCCAAGATCACCTGCACGCCCTCGCTCGGCATGCAGTTCGACGGGGAGGTCATCCCCAACAACGGCGGGATGTTCGGCGCGCGCGTGCTGCCGAGCTGCCTCGACATCATCATCGACGACTTCTCCAAGCTGGCGTAGGCCCCGCCCGGCATCTCCCGGCGCCTCCCGTGCGCCCCTCCCCGCAGGCGGACCGCCCGGGCGGCGGGGCCCGCCTGCGGGTGCCGTCCGAGGCGACGGGGCGTAACGCCGCGGAAACAATCTCCGCCCCCGTCTTCCCAGACGCCGCTTCGCTGTGCTATAGTGCGCCTCAACGCAGCGCCCGCTGCGCATCCTCGAAGAACCAGAAAGGAGCCACCAGCATGAAGCAGCTCACCTCCGCTCTCAACAACTGGTGGTGGCGTGATGCGAATCCGGTCGGTCGACGGTGAGTCCCTCACGCCTATCCTCATAGCGCGCGCAAGGCCTCCGGTTTGACCGGGGGCCTTTTTCTTTGCGCCCGCCGCCGACCCCCGCATCACGCGCCCCCGCCCCCTCCGGACCCACCCCTCCCCTGAAAGGACCTCCGCCATGTCCCAGAACCCCCGCACCACCTCCGCCCGCACCGTCACCTCCATCGACCGCGGCAAGCTCGACATCAAGGCGCTCGTGCTGCTCGCCATCCTGCTCGCCGCCGGGTTCATCCTCAACATGACGCTCGGCAAGGCCATCGGCGCCATGTCCGCCGGCATGATCAACCCCGAGTTCATCATCTCCGCCTTCTGCCTCACCATCCTCGTCGTGCGCCCCAACCCGGGCCAGGCGCTCGTCATCGGCCTCGTGTCGGCAGCCGTCATCCAGCTCACCACCAGCCTGCCCGGCGCCGACTTCGTCGCCGAGGGCGTCGCCGCCGTGCTGATGGCCCTCATCGTCAACGCCGGCATGCGGACCGGGGCGCGCGCCGCCATCCCCGCCGTGGGCACCTTCGCGACCACCTTCGTCTCCGGCTTCATCTTCATGCTCATCCGCATGGCGCTCATGCAGTTCGACATGGCCATCGCCGCCGCCATGCTGCCGGTCGTCGCGCTCACCGCGGTGTTCAACGCCGTGCTCGTCGGCGCGCTGTACCTTCCCATCAAGAAGGCCCTGAAGCTCAACGACTAGCCCGCTCGGGCCGAGCGCCCCGCCGTCCCCTCTCCATACCCGCATCGTGAACCCGAACGATCCCGCGGCCGCCCGCCGCGGGGCGGCCGCCGCATGCCGCGCCGCCGCACCCGAACGAAAGGATCCCGCCATGTCCCAGAGCACCGCCGCCCGCACCGCCCCCGCCGCCCGCTCCGGCGTGCGCGACCTGTCCGCCCTCGTCCTGCTCGCCGTCCTTCTGGCCGCCGGCCTCATCCTCAACATGACGCTCGGCAACGCGCTGGCCATGACCGGCATCAAACCGCAGTTCATCATCGCCGCCTACGCCCTCGCCATCCTGCTCGTCCGCGGCACCTTCGCCCAGGCGGCGGTCTTCGGCCTCGTCTCGGCGGCCGTCATCCAGATCAGCACCTCCATCCCCGGCCTCAACTTCGCCACCGAGGTCGCCGGCGCCCTCACCATGGCCGCCCTCACCCGCCTCGATCTGCGCGTCGCGGGACGCGACGTGACGCCGCTTCTCGCCGCCTTCGCCGCCACCCTCGTCTCCGGCGCGCTGTTCGCCGCCGCGGGCACCGTCATCCAGGGGTTCGCGCTCGAGACCGCCGTGGTCAAGGTCCCGCTCGTGGCGGGCACCGCGGTCTTCAACGCCATCGTGGTGCAGGCCCTCTACCCCGCGCTGCGCGCGGCGCTCAAGCGGTAGCGCTCGGGTATGATGGAGGGGCCGCCCGCCGGCGGCCCGCCTGCGCCGCGCGCATCCGGACGACGCCGCCCGTCGCGCCGCCGTCCCCGGCGAGGCATCTGTTGGATTCGAGCGGGCGCCCCGCATCGGGGCGCCCGCACTGAGAGGTTCGCATGGCTACGATCATCGAGATGGACGAGGTCTCGTTCAGCTACGGCTCCGACGCGGCCCACGCACTCGACGGGATCAGCCTGACCGTCGAGGAGGGCGCGTTCGTCGGGGTCATCGGCCCGTCGGGCGCCGGCAAGTCGACGCTGGCCGCATGCCTGTCCGGGGCGATCCCCCACCACTACACCGGGGAGCTGTTCGGCTCCACCGTCGTGGCGGGGCGCGACACCTGCGACGTCACGCTCACCGACATCTCGCGCACCGTGGGGTCGGTCGCCCAGGACATCGACGCGCAGATGGTCGCCTCGGTGGTCGAGGACGAGCTGCTGTTCGGCCTCGAGAACTTCGGCGTGCCGCACGACCGCATCGAGGAGCGCATCGACCGCGCCCTGTCCACGGTGGGCATCCGCGAGCTGCGCCACCGCGAGATCGCGACGCTCTCCGGCGGCCAGAAGCAGAAGGTCGCCATCGCGGCCATCCTGGCGCTCGAACCCCGCGTGCTCGTGCTCGACGAGCCCACCGCCGCGCTCGACCCCGTCAGCTCCCGCACGGTCTTCGAGACCCTCGCCGACGTCAACCGGCGCCTCGGGGTGACCGTCGTGGTGATCGAGCAGAAGGTCGCCCTGCTGTCGGCCTTCTGCGACCGCGTGCTCGTCATGGACCGCGGGCGCATCGCGCTGTCGGGGACGCCGCACGAGGTCTTCGGGAACGGCGAGCGGCTGCGGGCGATCGGCGTGGACAGCCCGCGCACGGCGCGTATCTCCAACAGCCTCGCCCGCGCGGGGCTCACCGCGCGGACCGAGCCCTGCCTGGACGTCGACGAGGCGTACGGGCTCATCGCGGAGATCCTCTCGGGCGCGCGGGGCGCGGGGGTGCGGACGGCGTCGGGCCCTCGGCGCGCGGGCTCCCCCCACGCCCCGGCGCGGCCCCATGCCGAGGGCGCGCAGCCGGTCCTCACCTTCCGCGACGTCGGCTACACCTACCCCGGCGGCGGGGCGAGCGTGACGGACCTCTCGCTGACCGTGTACCCCGGCGAGCTCGTGGGCGTCGTCGGCCAGAACGGAGCCGGCAAGACGACGCTCACCAAGCTTCTGAACGGCCTGCTGAAGCCCGCGGCGGGCGAGGTCCGCATCGCGGGGCTGGACACGCGCGAGACACCGGTCTCGCGCATCGCCGCGCACGTGGCGACCCTCTTCCAGAACCCCGACCGCCAGATCTGCAAGAACACGGTGCTCGACGAGGTCGCCTTCGGGCTGGAGCTCACCGGGGTCGATCCCGCCGACGCGCGCGAGCGCGCGCGCAGGGTCATCGCGCGGTTCGGCCTGCCGGCGACCGAGGCTCCCTTCGCCCTGTCGCGCGGGCAGCGGCAGATGGTGGCGCTCGCCGGCGTGGTGGTCATGGAACCCGAGGTCGTGGTGCTCGACGAGCCCACGAGCGGGCTCGATTACCGCGAGTGCATGACGGTCATGGAGACCGTGCGCGACATGGCCGACCACGGGTGCGCCGTTGTGATGGTCTGCCACGACATGGAGGTCGTCTCCGATTTCGCCGAGCGGATCGTCGTCATGGCGGACGGGCGCATCCTGGGCCGCGGGCCGGCCGGCGAGCTGTTCGCCGACGACGCCCTCATGGCGCGGGCGAGCGTCACACCGCCGCAGGTCGTCGACCTCGCAGGGCGCCTCGCACGCGGCGTCTCCCCCGCCTTCGCGGGCATCACCGAGGTCAGCGATATCGTATCCACCGTGAAGGAGCTGATGGGCCGTGCTTAACGTCATCGACTACGTCCCCGGCGACACCCTGCTGCACCGCCTGAACCCCGTCTCCAAGCTGGCGCTCGCCGCCGCCATCATCGCCGCGACGTTCCTGTCCGACGGCTTCGCCCCGCTCGCGGGCCTGCTCGCGCTCACCCTGGCGCTCGCCGCCTACGCCGGCGTCTTCGGGCGGCTCGCGCGCCTGCTGAAGCTGCTCGTCCCCATCGCGCTCATCATGTTCGCGCTGCAGCTCGTCTTCGTGCGCGGCGGGCGGCCCGTCGCGGGCTTCGCGACCGACGAGGGGCTCGTCACCGGCGGCAAGGCGTGCCTGCGCCTTCTGGGCGTGGCGCTGCCGCTCGTGCTCATGCTCATGGTGACCAAGCTCACCGACCTCGCCAACGCCTGCGTGGAGAAGCTGCACATCCCCTACAAGTACGCGTTCACCTTCACCACGGCGCTGCGCTTCGTGCCGGTGTTCAGCCAGGAGATGAACGCCATCATGGAGGCGCAGACCGCCCGCGGCGTGGAGTACGACACGAACAACCCCTTCAGGAAGATGCGGCTCATGCTCCCGCTGTGCATCCCGCTGCTCATCTCGAGCGTGGGCAAGACCGACGCCACCGCGCTCGCCGCCGAGCAGCGCGGCTTCTACCTCCGCACGCGGGAGAGCTCCTACCGGCGCTACCCCTTCGGCGCGCTCGACGCCGCGGCCTTCGCGCTGTGCGCGGCCCTCGTGGCGGCGGGCATCCTGCTGTAGCCGCGGATCCCGTCGGCGGCGCACCCGGCCCGCGCGCGGCCCCGCGGCAGCACCGCGCGAGGCCCGCGCCCGGCCGCCGCGCGCTCGACGCCGGGGGCCGGGTGCGGCACAATGGGTGCGCGGGCGCGCCCCGCACGTACCGGACCAGTCCGAAAGGCATCCCATGACCGATACCGCCCCGCTCCCCGCCTTCCTCGAGGAACAGATCTCGGCCGCCTATCCCGGCGAGGTCGCCGACCGCATCCTGGCGGGCCTCGACGCCGCGCGGGAGCGCCCCGTGACCCTGCGCGCCAACGCGCTCAAGACCGATGCGGGCACGGTCGCCGGCGAGCTCGAGCGGGCGGGCATCGGCTTTGCGCGCGCGCCCTGGTACCCGGACGCCTTCGCGCTCGCCGACGGCGTCCGCGAGCGCGACGTCTGGGAGCTCGACATCTACGGGGACGGCCTCGTCTACCTGCAGAGCCTCTCCTCCATGCTGCCGCCGCTCGCCCTCGCCCCGCGCGCCGGGGCCGACATCCTGGACATGTGCGCCGCCCCCGGCGGCAAGACGAGCCAGATCGCGGCGCTGACCGGCGGGGCGGCGCACCTCACCGCCTGCGAGATGAGCGTCCCGCGCGCCGAGCGGCTCGAGCACAACCTCGCCAAGCTCGGCTGCCGCAACGTGCAGGTCATGCGCACCGACGCGCGCAGGCTCGACGAGTTCTTCTCCTTCGACCAGATCCTGCTCGACGCCCCCTGCACCGGCTCGGGCACCGTCCGCGCCGGCGACCCCCGCGCCGCCGAGCGCATCACCCCCAAGCTGCTCGACCGCGTCACCCGATCCCAGCGTGCCCTGCTCGACCGCGCGCTGTCCGCCCTCAAGCCCGGCGGCTCGCTCGTGTACTCCACCTGCTCGGTGCTGCCCGCGGAGAACGAGGACCAGGTCGAGCGGGCGCTCAGGCGCCATCGCGACTGCGAGGTCAAGCCCATCGCCCTCGCGGGCGCCGACGAGGGCGAGCTCGGCCTGCCGCTTCTGCCCGGGCGGGTCGCCGGGGCACTGACGGTCTGCCCGACCCGCGCCTTCGAGGGCTTCTTCATGGTGCGGATCGAGAAGGGGGCCGCGGCGCGGCGGCGGTCCTGACCCCGCGCGCGATGCGGGGCGCGGCGCGCCCCGGGATAGCGGAACGGGCCCTCCCTCCCCGATGCCGTGGGGAGGGAGGGCCCGTTCCCGAGGGTCCCTGAACCGGGCGCCGTGCGTCACCGGGTGCGGCGCTCGCGCTCCGAGCGGCTCTTCACGGCGACGACGATGCAGTAGACCGCCGCGGCGAACGCGATAGCGGCGATGCAGATGCCCACCGGGACCACGATATCCATGACGCTCATGCGTCCGACCTCCCATCTGCGCTGCAGGCGTCCCCCTAGGGTACCAGAGGTCCCGCGCCCCTCGGGGCGCGCCCGCACGGGCACCGAGAAAGAACAGAGGCTCCCCCGGCGGACCGGACGGGGACGGCGGGGACGGGCGCTCCGGGGCGCCGCTAGTCGACCCGCTCGTCCCCCATGAAGAACAGGGCGACGGTGCCCGGGCCGGTATGGGAGCCGATGACCGTGCCGATATCGCAGATCTCGACCTTCCCGGCGAGCGCCGGGATCTGCTCGCCGACCAGGCGGGCGACCTCCTGCGCGTCGGCCAGGCAGTTCGAGTGCGAGATCGCGCAGCGCCCCGTGTAGGCGGCGCCGTCGCGGACATGCTCCATCATGTTGCGGACGAGCTCGGTGATGGCCTTCCTCTTGGTGCGAATCTTCTCGCGCGGGATGAGGCGGCCCTGGCTGTCGACGTTCATGACCGGGCAGATCTTGAGGGCGGTCGCGATCAGGGCGCTCGTGGCGGAGACGCGTCCGCCGCGCTTCAGGCAGTCGAGGTCGGAGACGAAGAACCAGTGGTTGACCTCGAGCTTGTGCCCCTCCGCCCAGGTGGCCAGCTCATCGAAGCCCATCCCTTCGTCGCGCTTGTCGGCCAGGTACTCCATCAGCAGGCCGTACCCGGCGGAGGCGGCCAGTGAGTCGATGACGCGCACCGTGCGCTCGGGGTAGCGCGCGGCGAGCGTCTCGGCGGCGAGGCACGCCGAGTTGTAGGTACCCGAGATGCCGCTCGAGAGGCAGACGTGCAGCACGTCCCTGCCCTCCTTGAGCCAGGGCTCCCAGAAGTCGACGTACTCTCCGGTCCCCACCTGCGAGGTCTTCGCCTGCGCCCCGGCCTTCAGGCTGCCGAAGAACTCGGCCGGGGTCGTCGAGGCGTACAGGTCGTCGATGTAGGTCCGCCCGCCCATCTCGTAATGGAAGCAGACGTAGCCCACCTCGCGCCGCTCGAAGAACTCCCGCGGGAGGTCCGCGGTCGACTCGCAGCTGATGATGTAATCCGCCATGCGCACGCTCCTCTCCCCGAGACGCCCGCGGCGCTCCGGGACTCGTTACAGTGGTGCGTACAGTGTATCGCAGGCGCGGCGAAGGTCACCGCGTCGATCGGAAATGCGGCATACGCCGGTCGGCCGGCCGCGGCGGCGGGGGGAGCCGCTCAGCGCGCGGGGTCGTCCGGCCGCCCCGCGGGAAGCGAGGAGAGGTCGACCTCCAGCCTGATCTCGGGCACGCGGGCGAGCTCGGCCAGCGTGACGCCGTCCACGTACTCGTCGATGGCGGCCTCGAGCCCGGCCCAGAAGCGGACGGTCGAGCAGAGGTCCGAGCGGCCGCAGGCGCCCTCGAGCCCGTCGCAGGCGACCGGGGCGGTGTCCCCCTCCGCGGCGCGCAGGATGTCGCCGGCGCGCACCTCGTCCGCGGGGCGGGCGAGCATGTAGCCGCCCCCCTTGCCGCGCACGCTGCGCAGCAGCCCCGCGGCCATGAGCGGGCGCACGAGCTGCTCCAGGTACTTGAGGGAGATGCCCTCGCGCTCGGCGACCTCGCGCAGGGCGATCTTGCCCTCCTCGTCCCCGAAGGCGGCGATGTAGATCATCAGGCGCAGCGCGTAGCGCCCCTTGGAAGATATGAGCACGGGCATGCCTCCTTGCGATACACGGCGGACCGGGACGGGCCGTCCGGTGCGCGGGCGACGCCGCGGGGCGGCCGTCGCGTCGAACGGCCCTCCCCGGCGCGGGAGCCGCGGGCGCGGACCGGGGCGCCGGGAAGCAAGCCAAATCTTAGTGGATTGCTCGGGATTACGCGGTTTCTCCCTTGACTCGCGTCCGCTACATCTTATCCTTATCCCGAGAGAATTCCTAGGGTTTAACCCGATAGCTGCGAGGAAGGACATCCGATGTCAACAGATGCACTGCTCAACGTCGCGGACCTCACCGCCTCGGTCGACGAGAAGACCATCCTCCACCAGGTGAGCCTCTCGGTCGCCGCGGGCGAGACGCACGTGCTCATGGGCCCCAACGGCGCGGGCAAGTCGACCATGGGCCATGTCATCATGGGCGACCCCGCCTACACCGTGGACAGCGGCTCCATCGCCTTCGACGGCGCCGACATCACCGAGCTTACCTGCGACAAGCGCAGCCGCGCCGGCCTGTTCCTGTCGTTCCAGGCCCCCGTCGAGATCCCCGGCGTCCCGCTGTCGAGCTTCCTGCGCGCCACCATCGCCGGGCGCCCCGGCCTCGAGATGCGCGGCAAGGAGTTCCGCCGCCGCATGAAGGAGCTCTGCGCCGAGCTCGACATGGACCCCGCCTACCTCAACCGCGAGCTCGGCGTGGGCTTCTCGGGCGGCGAGAAGAAGAAGGTCGAGATGCTCCAGCTGCTGTTGCTCCAGCCCAAGCTCGCCATCCTCGACGAGACCGACTCCGGGCTCGACGTCGACGCGCTGTCCGTGGTCTCGCGCGGCATGGAGGCCTACCGCGCCAGCTGCGACGGCTCCCTCATCGTGATCACCCACAACACGCGCATCCTCGAGCACCTCGACGTCGACCGCGTCCACGTGATGGTGGGCGGCCGCATCGTCCGCGAGGACGACGCCTCGCTCATCCCCTGGATCGACGAGCACGGCTTCGAGAGCTTCGAGCGCGAGGCGGACGCAGGCTCCGCCGCCGGCGCGCGCTAGGGGGACGCCATGGCGAAGCAGCGCACCGAGGTCGCAGACATCGACCGCAGCCTCTACGACTTCCGAGACTCCGAGGAGGGCTTCGAGCGCCTGGACGCCGGCCTCACGCCCGAGATCGTCACCGAGATCTCCGAGCGCAAGGACGAGCCGGCCTGGATGCTCGAGTTCCGCCTGAAGTCCCTCGAGATCTACAACTCCATGCCCAACCCCACCTGGGGGCCCTCCATCGCCGGGCTCGACATGGACCACATCGTCACCTACGTGAAGCCCAACACCGACCAGAAGGCCGACTGGGAATCCGTGCCCGACGACATCAAGAACACCTTCGAGCGCCTCGGCATCCCCGAGGCCGAGCGCTCCTACCTCGCCGGCGTGGGCGCCCAGTACGACAGCGAGCTCGTGTACCACAACATGCAGGACACGGCCTCCAAGATGGGCATCGTCTACTCCGGGATCGAGGAGGCCCTGCACGACGAGCGCTGGGAGCCCCTGATCCGCGAGAGGTTCATGACCCTCATCCCGCCCACCGACCATAAGTTCGCGGCGCTGCACGGCGCCGTGTGGAGCGGCGGCTCGTTCGTCTACGTGCCCGCCGGCGTGAAGCTCGACTTCCCCCTGCAGAGCTACTTCCGCCTGAACGCCGCGGGGGCCGGGCAGTTCGAGCACACGCTCATCATCGTCGAGGACGACGCCGACCTGCACTTCATCGAGGGCTGCTCGGCGCCCAAGTACTACGAGGCAAACCTCCACGCCGGCGCCGTCGAGCTCTTCGTGAAGGACGGCGCGCGCCTGCGCTACTCCACGATCGAGAACTGGTCCAAGAACATGTACAACCTGAACACCAAGCGCGCCCGCTGCGAGGAGGAGGGCGAGATCGAGTGGATCTCGGGCTCCTTCGGCAGCCACGTGGGCTACCTCTACCCCATGAGCGTGCTGGCCGGCCGCCGCGCCAAGTCCAGCTTCACCGGCATCACCTTCGCCGGCGCGGGGCAGAACCTCGACACGGGCTGCAAGGTGGTCCTCGCCGCGCCCGAGACGACGGCCACCGTCGAGACCAAGGGCATCTCGAAGGGCGGCGGCA
The DNA here is from genome assembly GCA_019117005.1 of Candidatus Collinsella stercoripullorum. Classification (GTDB taxonomy): domain Bacteria; phylum Actinomycetota; class Coriobacteriia; order Coriobacteriales; family Coriobacteriaceae; genus Collinsella; species Collinsella stercoripullorum. The sequence continues at coordinate 46,396 of DXAO01000031.1, forward strand.
TCCAGACCTTCCGCAGCTCCATCGTGGCCACGCCGGCCGCCGAGGGCTCGGCGGCGACGGTCAGCTGCCAGTCGCTCATGCTCGACGACGAGAGCCGCAGCGACACCATCCCGGCCATGGACATCCGCGCGAAGAACGTGGACATCGGCCACGAGGCCACCATCGGGCGCATCGGCGACGACAAGGTGTTCTACCTCATGAGCCGCGGCATCTCCGAGGAGGAGGCCCGCACCATGATCGTGAACGGCTTCGCCGAGCCCATCTCGAAGGAGCTGCCGCTCGAGTACGCCGTCGAGATGAACAATCTGATCAAGCTGGAGATGGAAGGGGCGATCGGCTGATGGAGGCCCTGAAGATACGCAACGCGAGCGCCATGCCGGCCCCCACGTGGAGCTGGCTGCGCATGAACGCAGCGACCCTGGAGGTCCCGGAGGGGCTCGAGCGCGTGCGCGCGGTGACGGTCGAGGCCGACTCCGACCTCACCGAGACCCATGCGAGCTTCGAGGGCGCGCTCGCCGCGCTCCAGGAGCGCCTGGACGCCGCGCGCGGGGACGAGGGTGACGGCCGCGCCTGCGTGCGCGCCGCGACCGCCGAGGCCGAGTCCCTGGAAGACCTGGACACCCCGGCCCTGTCCGCCTACCAGCTGCGGGCGACCCGCGAGGAGGTCGCCGGCGACGTGGCGGCCGCCTTCGAGACCGGCATCGGCGTGGACGCCCGCTCCTACCTGAACTTCCTCGCCGGGGGCACCGTCGTGCTCGCCACCGAGCCTGGCGCCGACGAGGCCGCCTGCGTGCGCGTGGCGGGCGAGGCCGGCGGCGCGGCGGCGGCGAGCGTCGACGTCGTGGCGGCCGAGGACTCGACGCTCTCCCTCACCGTGTCGCTCGACGGCGCGGGCTCCGAGGGCGCCGCGGGCCTCGTCGGGTCCGAGCTCCGCGTCTTCGCCGGCGCGCGCTCGCATGTGGACGTGTGCGTCTACGTGACCGCCGAGGAGGGCTTCACGGTCCTCGACGACTCCGGGTACGTGCTGGACGAGGGCGCCCGCGTGAGCGTCCGCCACGTCGTCCTCGGCGGCGGGCGCACCGCGACCGGCCTCGCGGCCGACCTGCGCGGCGACACCGCCCGCATGGACGTCGCCACGAGCTACCTCGCGTCCGGCGAGGAGCAGCGCGACTTCACCTACACGATCCGCCACCGCGGCCGTAGGACCGTCTCGAACATGGACGCCAACGGCGTCCTCACGGGCACCGCGAAGAAGGTCCTGCGCGGCACCATCGACCTCGTCCACGGCTGCAAGGGGTCGGAGGGCTCGGAGCGCGAGACCGTGCTGCTCGCCAGCCAGGGCGTCGACAACAAGACCGTCCCGACCATCCTGTGCGACGAGGACGACGTCGCGGGCAACCACGGCGCGACCATCGGCCACGTCCGCCCCGAGCAGCTGTTCTACCTCGGCTGCCGCGGCCTCTCCCCCGAGGCCGCCGAGGCGCTGTTCGTGACCGCCAAGCTCGAGGACGCCGCCAACGGAGCCCCGGACGCCCAGGTCCGCGCGAACGTCGAGCGCCTGGCCGCCCGCGTCGACCCGCGCTTCGACGCCGACGACCGAGACGAGACCGAGGAGGAGCGCGCATGAGCGACACCCTGACGGCGCCCGCTGCGGCGGACATCGACCGAAACCCCTACAAGGCGGACTTCCCGCTGCTCGCGGGCAACCCGAACCTCGCCTTCCTCGACAGCGGCGCCACCGCCCAGCGCCCCGCCTGCGCGCTCGACGCGCAGCGCAGGTTCTACGAGACCATGAACGCGAACCCCCTGCGCGGCCTGTACTCGCTGTCCGTCGAGGCGACCGAGGCCATCGCGGCCGTGCGCGCGCAGATCGCGCGCCTGCTCGGCGCGGTCGACGAGCGCGGCCGCGCATGCGCGCGCGACATCGTGTTCACGCGCAACGCGAGCGAGTCGCTGAACCTCGTGGCGAAATCCTTCGCCCCGCTCGTGCTCGGACCGGGCGACGAGGTCGCGATCACCATCATGGAGCACCACTCCAACCTCATCCCCTGGCAGCAGGCGGCCGCGGCCGCCGGCGCGAAGCTCGTCTACCTCTACCCCGCCCCCGACGGGACGCTCCCGGCCGACGAGATCGCCGCCAAGATCGGCCCGCGCACCAAGATCGCCGCGGTGGGACACGTCTCGAACGTGATGGGCGTCGAGAACCCCGTCGAGCAGATCGGCCGCGCGGTGCACGCGCACGGGGGCTACCTGGTGGTCGACGGCGCCCAGTCCGTGCCCCACATGGCGGTCGACGTCGCGGCGCTCGGCGCGGACTTCTACGCGTTCTCGGCGCACAAGGCCCTCGGGCCCATGGGCATCGGCGTGCTGTGGGGCCGCCACGAGCTGCTGGAGCGCATGCCGCCGATGCTCACCGGCGGCGAGATGATCGACTCGGTGACCGAGACCGGCGCCGTCTGGGCCCCGGTCCCCGAGAAGTTCGAGGCGGGCACCCAGGACGCGGCCGGCATCTACGCCACGGGCGCCGCCCTCTCCTACCTCGTCGACCAGGTAGGATACGAGGCCGTCGCCTCCCGCGAGCGGGCGCTCGTCCGCTACGCGATGGACGAGCTCGCGGGCCTCGGCTTCGTCGACCTGATCGGGCCCGCCGAAGCCGACCGCCATCACGGCGTGATCAGCTTCAACGTGCGCGGCGTCCACCCGCACGACGTGGCGAGCATCCTCGACATGGACGGCGTGTGCATCCGCGCGGGCCATCACTGCGCCCAGCCGCTGCTCGCCTGGCTCAAGGTCGAGAACCTCGCCTGCTGCCGCGCGAGCCTCGCCTTCTACAACGACCGCGCCGACATCGACGCGCTCGTCGCCGGCCTCAAAACCGTCTGGTCCACCTTCCACGCCTGATGGGAAAATAGGGACAGGCACTTTTTTCTCACGAAGGAGCGATCCCCATGGGCAACCTCTACACCTCGACAACCTTCATGGAGCACAACTCCCATCCCGACTACAAGTACGAGATGGACTCCCCCACCCACGAGCACGACGGCATCAACCCCAGCTGCGGCGACGAGCTCACCTTGCAGCTCCGCGTCGAGGACGGCGTGATCGAGGAGGCGAGCTTCACCGGGCACGGCTGCGCCATCTCCCAGGCCTCCGCCGACATCATGGCCGAGCTCATCACCGGTGAGACCGTCGACGAGGCGCGTCGCCTGTCCGCGCTGTTCCTGGCGATGATCCGCGGCGAGGAGCTCACCGAGGAGGACTTCGAGGATCTGGACGAGGCCGCCCAGCTGCGCGACATCTCGCATATGCCGGCGCGCGTGAAGTGCGCCGAGCTCGCCTGGCGGACCCTCGACGGCATCCTCGACGACAAGCGGTGACACGTAGGACGTCCCCGCTGCCACCACCGCCATGACGCGCCGCGCGGCGGCCCGCTTCCGCTGCGGGCGCCGCGCGGCGCGCTTCGGTTCATTCTGTAGCCTCGCCGTACCGCATGGCACCGAGTCCCGTTTGCAGGTACACTGCTCAACAGGTATCTGATTCGAACGGGAGGGCGCATGGCGCGAGAGCACACGGGCGACACCGACGCCGCACGTCCCGGCGATAGCGCCGGCAAGCGCTCCGAGCAGCAGCGGCGCGGCGGCGCGCCCAAGCTGCACGTCGGCAGCGCGACCACGGTCCGCGACCGCGACGCCGACCGCTCCTCCATGAAGCAGGTCAGGATCACCTTCGTCTTCCTCGGCGTCGTCGCCCTCGTCTACGTGGCGTACCTCTTCTTCAGCGGGCAGATCGACGACTTCTTCCGCGCGCTCGTGGGCGTCGACCTCGGCTGGATCGTCTCGGGCATCGCCTGCTTCCTGTGCTACTACGTCTTCGGCGTCCTCGCCTACGCCGTGCTCGCCTCGACCGACCACGACTCCCCCGTCGGGTTCCGCGACCTCATGAGCGTCGAGGCCTCCGGCGTCTTCTTCATGCGCCTCACGCCCGGCGGGGCGGGCGTCATCCCCTCGCAGATCTACCGCCTTACGCGCGCCGGCCTCTCCCTGACCGACGCCTCGGCGCTGCAGTTCGTCCGCTTCACGCTCTACGAGGCGGGCGAGGGCATCTTCGCCGCACTCATGCTCCTCATCTGCGGCGGGTACTTCCTCGAGACCTTCGCCGACGTCACGATCCTCGGCCTCGACGTGACCTTCATCGGCATCTTCATGTTCGCCTACAAGTTCGTGCAGGTGGGCGGCGTACTGCTGCTCTGCCTGCTCCCCGGCCCCATCCAGAAGGTCGGGGGCGTCGCGCTCAGGGTCGGGCGCGCGCTGCACATCCTGAGCGCCGAGCGCCACGAGCGCTTCCAGACCATGCTCGACACGCAGGTGACCACGTTCTCGAGCGCCTTCCGGTCCGCGGCCCGGCATGGCCGCGTGCTCATCGCCGTCGAGATCATCACCCTGCTGCAGCTCGGATGCATGTACGCCCTCCCCTATTTCGTCCTGCGCTCCTTCGGCCTCGAGGCGAACCCGGTCGTATGCCTGGCGTCCGGGTCGATGGTCGAGCTGCTCGTGAACGCCATCCCCCTGCCCGGAGGCGCGGGCGGGGCCGAGGTCGGGTTCTCCTACCTGTTCGGCGGCATGTTCGGGTGGCACCTCTCCGCCGGCCTCGTGATCTGGCGCAGCGTCGAGTACCTGCTCCCGGTGCTCATCGCCGCGCCCTGCATGGGCATGCGCTCGACTTCGGGCGAGAGCATCTACCGGCGCTGGACACGGCGCTTCAGGAACATCGAGCGCGTCGCGCGCGGCCAGCGCGGTTCGCTCGAGCGCCCCGCCGGCATCGCCTACCGCCCCAAGCGGAAGCGACCAACCGACAAGCCGGGAAAATAGTGCCTGTCACTTTTTTCCCACTCACCGTGCAACCGGCATGTAGACCCAGATGAGGACCGCCGCCGTGATGCCGACCGCGAGCGGAATGAACCAGATCGGCCATCCCAGCAACGCGAACACACCGGCGAGCAACCCGAACCCGGCGAGCGCGGTCGCGGCGGCGATTGCCGTCTGGCGCTTCACCCACACCTTCGCCAGGCGGGGCACCTCGGGATTCGCTTGCACCAGCGCACGCGTCGCCGGCAGCTCCGCGACGGCGCGCGCGGCCTCGCGCTGCTCGATCGACGCAGCGTTGCGCCGGTTGTACCGCTCTACGTCGAGCCTGCGGACCATGAGCTGCGCGTACAGGCATGACCACGCCGCGACGCCGCCCCAGGCGAACAGGGAGCAGAGCCCGCCGCTCACATGGCAGAGCGGACCCGATTTGACCAAGCAGGCCCCGATGGCGATCGCACCCGCAACCGCAGCGACGATGCGCGCTCGACGTGCGAGCGCCGTCGTCTGCTCGCGCTGCCCCTCCGTATAGAAGTCCTCCACGTACGGGAACCGACCCGTGAATCCCAGATACCGATTGGCGGCGAGTGCCGCAAGCGAAAGCGCCGCAACCAGCCCGACCACGAGTGCCGGCAGACCGAACGGGCTGGTGCACAGCAACGGGACCAGCGGCGCGAAGACCAACCCGGAGCCGCCGTCGTACGCGAACGTTCCCGCCGTTCCGAACAGCACCGCGATTCCGAGCAGGGCCGATGCGGCAGACGACGCGAGCATGAGCGCGATGCCGCGCATGCAGCTGTCGTAACCGCTGATGTCGGTCGGCTCGGCATCGACGGGGACGCGCCGGTCGGGATATGCCGCGCCGGTCGGAATGTCCCCGCGCACCAGCTCGTCAAGATAGCATCCGAAGACGTCGCACAGCCTCACGAGCTTGTCCATCTCCGGGTACGCGCGCGCGGACTCCCATTTCGAGATCGCCTGCCTGCTTACCCCCATGAGCATCGCGAGCTGCTCCTGCGTCATGTTCCTCTCCGCCCGCAGTCGATAGAGGTTGTCCGAAAAGCTCATGGCGCGCTCCTTTCCGATCGTCCTAACCTGCCCCCATCCTGGATGCGCCGCCGCGGTTGCGCCACCACCTTCCGGTTGCGATTCGGTTGCGCGAAGGAATTGCATGGCACGGAGGGCTGTCCGCACTTGGGAAAAAAGTGACAGGCACTATTTTCCCAAGTGCGGGCAGCCCCCGTGCCATGAAAAACCGCCCGGGCGGCGGCGTGCCGGCCCGGGCGGAGCGGTGTGACAGCGGAACCTGTCCTACGAGTCGCTAAGCGTTCAGCGCGGCGTTGACGGCGACGGCGCAGGCGACGGTGGCACCGACCATGGGGTTGTTGCCCATGCCGATGAGGCCCATCATGTCGACGTGCGCGGGCACCGAGGAGGAGCCGGCGAACTGGGCGTCGGAGTGCATGCGGCCCATGGTGTCGGTCATGCCGTAGGAGGCGGGACCGGCGGCCATGTTGTCCGGATGCAGGGTACGGCCGGTGCCGCCACCGGAGGCCACGGAGAAGTACTTCTTGCCGGCCTCGATGCGCTCCTTCTTGTAGGTGCCCGCGACGGGGTGCTGGAAGCGCGTGGGGTTGGTGGAGTTACCGGTGATGGAGATGTCGACGTTCTCGTGCCACATGATGGCGACGCCCTCGCGGACATCGTCGGCACCGTAGCAGTTGACCTCGGCGCGCGGACCGTCGGAGTACGGGATGGTCTCCACGATCTTGAGCTCGCCGGTGTAGTAGTCGAACTGGGTCTTCACGTAGGTGAAGCCGTTGATGCGGGCGATGATCTGGGCGGCGTCCTTGCCGAGGCCGTTCAGGATGACGCGCAGCGGCTTCTTGCGGGCCTTGTTGGCGTTCATCGCGATGCCGATGGCGCCCTCGGCGGCAGCGAAGGACTCGTGGCCGGCCAGGAACGCGAAGCACTCGGTGTCGTCACCGAGCAGCATGGCGCCCAGGTTGCCGTGGCCCAGACCGACCTTGCGGTCCTCGGCGACGGAGCCCGGGACGGTGAAGGCCTGGATGCCCTCGCCGATCATGGAAGCGGCCTCGGACGCGGTCTTGGCGCCCTTCTTGATGGCGATGGCGCAGCCGAGCGTGTAGGCCCACTTGGCGTTCTCGAACGCGATGGACTGGACGTCCGCCACGATCTCACGCGGGTCGACGCCCTTGTCCTGGCAGATCTGCAGGGCCTCCTCGAGGGAGGAGATGCCGTTCTCGGCGAGGCACGCGTTGATCTTGTCGATGCGGCGCTCGTAACCTTCGAAGCTAACAGCCATTGTTCTATTCCCTCCCTTTCTCTACTCGTGCACCGGGAACACGTTGTCCACGGTGTGGGTTTCCTCGTCGGTGCGCGGATCGATGTACTTGGCCGCGGCATCCCACTGACCGTAGCGGCCCATGGCGCCGGCGATGGCCTCCTCCGGCGTCTTGCCGTTCTTGAGGGCGTCGGTGAACTTGCCGAGGTTCAGGAACTCGAACGCGATGATCTCGTTGTTGTCGTTCAGGGCCATGCGGGTGACGTAGCCCTGGGAGAGCTCGAGGTAGCGGGCGCCCTTGGCCTTGGTGCCGAACATGGTGCCGACCTGGGAGCGCAGACCCTTGCCGAGGTCGTCGAGGGAGGCGCCCACGGGCAGACCGCCCTCGGAGAACGCGGTCTGGCTGCGGCCGTACACGATCTGCAGGAAGATCTCGCGCATGGCGACGTTGATGGCGTCGCAGACGAGGTCGGTGTTCAGGGCCTCGAGGATGGTCTTACCGGGGAGGATCTCGGAGGCCATGGCCGCGGAGTGGGTCATGCCGGAGCAGCCGAGGGTCTCGACGAGGCACTCCTCGATCACGCCGTCCTTGACGTTGAGGGTGAGCTTGCACGCACCCTGCTGCGGGGCGCACCAGCCCACACCGTGCGTGAGGCCGGAGATGTCGGAGATCTCCTTGGCCTGAACCCACTTGCCCTCCTCCGGGATGGGCGCGGGACCGTGGTATGCACCCTTGGTGACAGGGCACATGTTCTCCACTTCTGCTGTGTACTGCATGCCTCTCCTCTCTTTCGTGTTCAACCCCGATGCCCCGCGGCGAGACGGTGGCATCGGGCACTGACATGCAGGGTCTATTTTAGCGCGAATCGCCAGCGCGAAATCGGCGAACGGCCGTGAATTTGAACACCCCGGGAACATCGCGCGTTCGCGCGGCCTCGCGACCTCATCGGTTCGAATCCATGCGGGGGGACCGGTATGAAAAAAGCCCCTGTGCCGGGGCCTGTGTGCGGATGGTGGACCGTCAGGGATTCGCGTCCGCCTGCGGCGTCCGCCTGCTCCGGGCGGCTCGCGCCGCCCTCGAGCGCTCGCCGGCGAACGCTCACGCGTTCGCTCGGCCTCGCGACCTCATCGGTTCGAATCCATGCGGGGACGACCGGTATGAAAAAGCCCCTGTGCCGGGGCCTGTGTGCAGATGGTGGACCGTCAGGGATTCGAACCCTGGACCTTGGGATTAAGAGTCCCCTGCTCTAGCCAGCTGAGCTAACGGTCCATTCAACGTGCGCAAGAGAGGATGGGGTGGGTAAAGGGACTCGAACCCTCGACCTACGGGACCACAACCCGTCGCTCTAGCCAACTGAGCTACACCCACCATGTGCCCTCTTGCAAAGCGCGTTGTATATTATGCACGGCGCACCCCTGCGGCGCAAGCACTTTTTTGAAAATCTTCGAGAAGGCCGGAGTGCGGCACCCGGGCGCATCGGAACGGGCTGAACGCCGGCCCTACCCGTCCCCCCTCCGGCGCGCACCCGCCCGCCCCCGGCGGAGCACGGCATAGCGCAGCGCGGACCCGAACGCCGCCCCGCAGCAATCCAGCAGGACGTCCGCGACCTGGCCGGAGCGGCCGGCGACCGACAGCTGGATGGCCTCGTCGACGGAGGGGACCAGGACGAGCACGCCCGCGATGAGCACGATGCGCTCGACGCGCGCGGAGGCCCCGGGGTCGAGCGCCTGGGACACGAGTACGCCGAGCACGGCGTACTCGGTGAAATGGGCGGTCTTGCGGACGAGGAAGTTCGTCACCCACCCGCTCGGCAGGCTGAGCGCGTCCAGCAGCCCGCGGGCCGCGTCCACGACCGCCATGCTGATCGACGAGCTCCCCTCCCCCGGAACGAGGGAGTTGCCCCAAATCAGGGCGATCATGGCGACCGCCGCGAGAAGCCACGGCAGCGAGACCGCCGCCCTACCGGTATCGGGTTCGCGATGCGTCAAGGCGACCAGCTCACGCCTGGGCGGACAGCCGCGGCAGCGCCATCGTGCCGCCCTGGATGACCCGCAGGTACTCGCGGCTCGTATGGCGCATGCTCTGCGAGGGCACCCGGTCGAACTCCTCCTCGAGGATCTCGTTCACGCGGGTGTGCATCCCCGTGGCGCTGGCGCCCTCCGCGACGGCCTCCATCCGGTCGGGGTCGACGGCGTCGGTGCTCCCCAGGTCCGCGGAGCCGAGGACCGGCGAGGACGGCGCGCCGTCCTCCGCCAGGATCGCGAGCGCCGCTGCCCACATGTCCTCATGGCCGGAGTAGTCGGCCATGGGAACCTCCATGACCGGCGCGGCGGGCTCGGGCTCGGCGGGATGCATGGCGGGGGCATCGGCCCCCTCCTGCGAGATGTAGCCCGCCGAGGACAGGAACGCGTCCACATCCTGGGGGGCGAAGGGGTCGAACTCGGCCGCGGGCGCCTGCTGGGGCGCCTGCACGGGGTACGCAGGGGCCTGCGCGGCGTACGCCGGCGCCTGCTGCTGCGGCCACGACACGGCGGGCGCCTGCCAGCCGCCCTGCTGCGCGGGGGCGACCATCTGGACCCAGGTGTCCGACGGGTTCGCCTGGCGGGGCGCCGCCTCGGGAGCGGCTGCCGCCCAAGCGCCGGTCCCGGCCGCGGCCTGGGACGCGAAGCCGGACGCCGCCCAGGCGCCGGTCCCTGCCGCGGTCTGGGCAGCCCAGGCACCGGTCCCGGCCGCGGTCTGGGCCGCCCAGGCACCGGTCTGCGCACCCGGCTGGGACGCCGCCCAGGCACCCGCCCGGATCGCCGCCGGGTCCGCCGCGGGAGCCTGCGCGGCGGCACGGGTCCCGCGGGCCATCTCCTCGAGCGCGATCTCGTAGATGTCCTTGGAGCGCGCCGGGTCGCAGCTCACCGGCGAGTCCGCGCTCAGCAGCTCGTCGATGTCCGCCCAGGCCTCCTCCTCGGACAGGGCGTCCTGGGCGCGCGCGATCACCGGAACGCCCTTGGGCGCGGCCTGGCGGGCGCGGCGGTAGGCGGCGGCGTCGGCGTTGGCGGCGCGGACGGCCTCGTCGTAGTCGCGCTCGACGCGCTCCTCCCGTGCCTCCGCGATGCGCAGGCCGGCGGCGAACAGCCCGACGCCGGCGACCGTCCCCACGGCGAAGGGCACCGCGGACGCGCCGACGACGGCGTGCGCGCCGTCGAACGGTATGGTGGCGGCGAACGCGGCGGCGCCGAGCGCGACGCCCGCCCCCGCCGACAGGCCGGCCGTCAGTGCGAGATGCGTGCGCGTGGGTTTGTCCATAGCCGTCTCCTCCGGTTCCTCGAATCGACCGCATGCCGGGCACAGGGCCCGGGCATCCTGCCTGCGCTCGCGGGAAACGTCGATTATGAAGCCGGGAGTCCGTGAAATCGGTTCCGAGCAACGGATGTGGTTCGTTTCATCTGCGTTTTCCGTCGCGATCGTCTGGTGCCATTATGCGAGAACCACTGCCCGAATGCAAGGTCGCCACCTTTCGGGCCGTATGCCTCAACCGCTCGCGCAGTTCGGCGCGCGCTCGCCGGTTCCCCGCCGCACGAAGGCCGGCGCATGCGCATGGCGCACCCCCCTTTCGGGAACAAGGTCCGGTAAGCGTGCCGCATGCCATGTCGCAGGAAGGGAGCGTCCATGCCATCCATCGCCATCGTAACCGGAGCGTCCTCCGGCCTCGGACGGGAGCTCGTCCGCCGCATCGACAGCGGGGCGGCGGGCCCCGTCGACGAGATCTGGGTCGTCGCGCGCCGCGCGGAGCGCCTCGACGCCCTCGTGCGCACCTGCACCCTGACCGTGAGGCCCTTCTGCCTCGACCTGACCGACCCCGTGTCCTTCGACCTGCTCGAGTCCGCCCTCCGGGAGACCCCTGCGGCGCGCGTGGCGCTGCTCGTCAACAACGCGGGGGCCGGCTCGTTCGGGGACTTCGCCGGCATCGCGCGGGAGGAGGCCTCCCGCATGCTCTCGCTGCTCGTTCGGGCACCGGTCGAGCTCATCTACCGCACGCTCCCCTTCATGCGCCCCGGATCGCGCATCCTGAACGTCTCGAGCGTGGCGGCCTTCATCCCCCAGCCGCGCCTGGCCCTCTACTCCGCCGCGAAGCGCTTCGTGCTCGACCTGTCGCGCTCGCTCGATGCCGAGCTCGGGGGCGCCGGCATCCATGTCACCGCCCTGTGCCCCAAGTTCATGCGGACCGAGTTCCTGGACGACCCGGGTGACGGGCGCGCCGCCGCGCGCATGACCGCGATCGGGTTCGAACGGGTCGACCGCGTGGCGGACGCCGCCCTGCGCGCCGTCCGCGCCGGACGCGCGCTGTGCATCCCCTCGCCCGACATGAAGGCGCTCTACGCCGTCTCGCACGTCGCCCCCTACCGGGCCGCGCTCGCCGCGGAGCGCCTGCTCGGCATCCTCTAGGGCCCGGCGGGCCGCCCGCCCGCGCGGCGCGGCCGCACCCGTGTGAAGCCGGCCGAGACGACGAGGGCGGCGCGCCCCTCGATCGGAAGCGCGCCGCCCGGATAGCCGATTCCCTCCGCGGACGCGGGCGGGACCGTGCGCCTAGAGCGCCTCGGGATGGTCGGCCGCCTTCTTGGCGGTCCTGATGAGGAACTCCTCGTTGGAGTTCGTGCCCTTGAGCCCCTTGATGAAGGAGGCCGCGGCGCGCTCGGTGTTGCTCATGTTGGCGAGGATGCGGCGGATGCCCCAGACGAAGGGGCGCATGTTCTCGTCCACCAGCAGGTCCTCGTTGCGCGTACCGGAGGCGACCGGGTCGATCGCCGGGAAGATGCGACGGTCCGCGAGGTCGCGGTCGAGCTTGAGCTCCATGTTGCCGGTGCCCTTGAACTCCTCGAAGATGACCTCGTCCATCTTGGAGCCCGTGTCGACGAGCGCCGAGGCGAGGATCGTGAGGGAGCCGCCGTTCTCGATGTTGCGCGCGGCGCCCAGGAAGCGCTTGGGCGGGTAGAGGGCCGCGGAGTCGACGCCGCCCGACAGGATGCGGCCGGACGCGGGCGCGGCGAGGTTGTAAGCGCGGGCGAGGCGGGTGATGGAGTCGAGGACCACCACCACGTCGCCGCCCATCTCCACGATGCGCTTGGCGCGCTCGATCACGAGTTCGGAGACGCGCGTGTGGTTGTCGGCGGGCATGTCGAAGGTCGAGGCCACCACGTCGCCCTTGATGGAGCGCTCCATGTCCGTGACCTCCTCGGGGCGCTCGTCCACCAGCAGGCAGATGAGGTGCACCTCGGGGTTGTTGATGGCGATGGACTGGCAGATGTGCTTGAGCACGGTGGTCTTGCCGGCCTTGGGAGGGCTGACGATGAGGCCGCGCTGACCCTTGCCGATGGGGCTCACGATGTCGATGGCGCGGCCCGTGATGGACTCGCGCCCGTGCTCCATCTTGAGCGGCTCGTTCGGGTAGATGGGCGTGAGCTCGGAGAACTTGGGCCGGTGCCGGATCTGCTCGGGGTCGAGGCCGTTCACCGTGTGGATCTTGGCGAGACCCGGGTACTTGTCGTTGGCGCGCGACGGCCTCAGCGTGCCCGAGATCAGGTCGCCGGAGCGAAGGCGCGCCGCGCGGATCAGGTTGGCGGGCACGAAGGCGTCGTCGCGGGTCGGCATGTAGCCGTGGGCGCGGATGTACCCGAAGCCCTCGTTGGCGATCTCCAGGATGCCCTCGATGTCGCGGAAGCCCTCGGCGCGCGCCGCCGCGGTGTAGATCTCCTCGACGAGCTCCGCCTTCTTCTTGCCCGTCACGTCGAGGTCGAGCTCGCGCGCCTTCTCGCGCAGCTCGGCGACCTTGCAGGCGGCGAGCTCCTCGCGGGTGAGGGTCGGCTCGTTGGGGACGTTGTAGCGGTTGCCGCGCTTGCCGTTGCGGTTGCGCTCCGCCCGGTCGGCCCGCTGCCGGCCGCCGTTGCGCTCCTGGTTGCGGGAGGCGCGGTCGTGGCGGCGGCGCCCCTCGCGCGAGCCGCCCTCGGCGGCCTCGGCGTGCTGGTCGGCGCCCTTGCCGCCGTCCTTGGCGTCCTTGGGCTCCTTGCCCTCCTTCGCGTCGCGACCGGGCTGGGGGGCCTTCTCGCGCGCCTCCGCACGGGAGGCCTTCGACGGCTTCGCGCCGTCCTCGGCCGCCTTGCCCGCATCGGCGGGGCGCTCCTCGGCGGGCGCGCCCTTCGCGCGGCGCCCGCGCCCGGGCCTCACGTCCTTCTCGGGTGCGGGGGCGGGCTGCGCGGAGGGCTCCTCCGCGGCCTGCTGCTGCGCGAGCGCCGCCGCCGCGGCGGCTGCGGCCCGCTCCGCCTCGACGTACGCCTTGGGCTTGCGCCCGCGGCGGTGGGGGCGCAGCGCCGGGTCGACCGCGGGGATCTCGATCGGCGCGGCCGCGGCCTGGGTGTCGGCTGCCGCCTGCTCCGCGGGCTCCGCCTTCTTCCGCGAGCGGGTGCGCGCGGGCTTCGCGGGGGCCTCCGCCCCCTCGCCCGGCGAGGCGATCAGCTCGGCGGCCGCCTGCTCCTCGCGGCGCTGGCGGCGGACGACCTGGGCCTGGGAGATCTGCGCGAGGGCGCGCGCCTGGGCGACCTCGGGGCTGACCTCGGCGGGTTCGGCCTTCTTGCGCGAGCGCGACCGCGCGGGCGCGTCATCGGTCGGGGCGTCCCCGCCCGCCGGGGAGGCGGGCGCCTCGACGGCGTCCGCCTCCTTCTTCGTCCTGCGGGTACGGCGGCGCGGGGCGGCGGCCTCGGGTGCCGCGGGCTCGGCAGGGGCGGCCGGAGCCGGGGCGGCCGCGGTCTGCTCGCCGTTCATCGAATCGTTGCGTTCGTCTGCCACTATGCCTGCTCAACTACTTTCTTCCAGTCGGCCTCGAAGGAGGCGAGGCCCTGATCGGTCAGCGGGTGCTTGAGGCACTTCTTCAGCGCGCCGAACGGCACGGTGGCGATGTCGGCGCCGAGAAGCGCGGCCTGGGTCACGTGGTTGGGGGTGCGCACGGAGGCGGTGATGATCTCGACCGTGTCGTCCACGTTCTTGCCCGTCCAGTCGTAGTTCTTGATGCAGGCCACGACGTCGGCGAGCTGGGAGATGCCGTCCTCGCCGATGTCATCGAAACGGCCGACGAACGGGGAGATGTAGCGGGCGCCGGCGTTCGCGGCGAGCAGCGCCTGCGGGGCGGAGAACACGAGGGTCATGTTGATGCGGACCCCCTCGTCGGCCAGGGCGCGGCAGGCGGCGAGGCCGGCCTCGCACACGGGGAGCTTGACGCAGATGTTCGGCGCGAGCGCGGCCAGGCGGCGGCCCTCCTCGATCATGCCCTCGGCCGTGGTCGCCGTGGACTCGGCGGAGACGGGAAGGCCCTCGCACAGCTCGGCGATCTTGAGCATATGCGGCTCGAAATCGGCGAGCTTGCCGCCGGTGCGCGCGTACAGCGAGGGGTTGGTGGTGACGCCGGCGAGGCATCCCCAGCTCTTGGCCTCGGCGATCTCGTCGAGGTCGGCGGTGTCGATGAAGAACTTCATGGCAGTACCTCCTTATATGCAGCCGCGCGGTCGCGGCCCGTACCCTTGGGGAGATGAGATGGCGCGGACTGCCCGCGCAGGAAAACGGCACGATGCGCCGCCGGGAACAGGCGCCGCGGCGGTTCGCATGGGGGTTGTAGACAGGATATGCTGCAAACAGCAACGCAACTATAGCACAATTCGCCCGACGCGCCCATCCGGGCGGTGAGATGCCGCAGCTCGGCGCGGGGGCGGCGCCGGCGGGAAGGATGCGGGGCGCGGCGAGCGCCCGCGCCGTGCCCGGGCCTCCCGGGCGGCGCGAAAGAAAAAAGGCGGCCGCCCGGAACGCATCCGGACGGCCGCGCGAAGGTCGCTACATCTGCTGCGGCGCGGAGACGCCGATCAGCGACAGGACGAGGGCGAGCACCGAGCGCACGGCGTCGCACGCGGCGAGGCGGGCGCGGGTGAGCTCGGGGTCGACCGGATGGCCCTCGCTCGGCAGGACCTGGCAGGCGGCGTAGAAGCTGTGGAAGCCGGCGGCCAGCTCCTCCAGATAGTGCGTGAGGCGGAACGGCGCGCGGTCGCGGGCGCACCCGGCGATGAGGTCCTGCAGCTCGGAGAGCTTGCGGGAGAGCGCGAGCTCGGTGGGGTCGGTGAGCAGCGAGTAGTCCACGTCGCTGCCGATGGCCTTCACGGCGACGGCCTCCATGCCCATGAGCTCGGCCTGCTCCGGCGTGACGCCGGCGGCGCGACGCAGGATGGAGCAGATGCGGGCGTGCGCGTACTGCACGTAGTAGACGGGGTTGGACTGGCTCTTCTCCTTGACCGCGTCGATGTCGAAGTCGATGGTCTGGTTCGAGGAGCGCGAGACGAGCGTGTAGCGGGTGGCGTCCGCGCCGACCTCGTCGATGAGCTCGCGGAAGGTGATCATCGTGCCCTTGCGCTTGGACATGCGGACCGGCTTGCCGGAGCGCAGCAGGTTGACGAACTGGCCCAGCGGCACCTCGAACTGCCCGGGGTAGCCGAGCGCGTCGCACACGGCGCGCACGCGCGCGATGTAGCCGTGGTGGTCGGCGCCCCAGATGTCGATGACGTGGTCGACGCGCTGGAACTTGTTCCAGTGATAGGCGATGTCGGAGGAGAAGTAGGTGTAGTCGCCGTTGGACTTCTTGATGACGCGGTCCTTGTCGTCGCCGAAGGCGGTCGACTTGAACCACAGCGCGCCGTCGTCGGTGGTGTAGAGGTAGCCCATCTCGTCGAGCTTGGCGTAGGCGCGCTCGACCGGGGAGGTGCCGGTCCAGTCCTTCTGGTACATGGTGCGCTCGCTCATCCACACGTCGAAGTCGCAGCGCACGTCATGGCAGGTGTCGTGCATGTCCTTGAGCATCTTCTGGTAGCCGCGCTCGCGGAACGAGAGCATGCGCTCGGAGGGGTCGGCGTCGACCCACTTGTCGCCGTCGGACTTCCAGAAGGCGGCCGCCTCGTCGATGATGTAGGTGCCGCCGTAGGAGTCATGCCCCAGGTCGGCGGTGAACTCATCCATGTAGGGATGGCTATCAGGATGCTCGTCGGCCTCGTCCTGAACGTAGTTGTCGCGATCCTTGGCGAGGAAGTCGCGGGCGGCGTCGATATCGCAGCCCTGCTTGTCCATGATGTCGGCAAGCTGCATATAGCGCTTGGAAATGGAGTTGCCGAACGTGTTCATCTGGTTGCCGTAGTCGTTGATCCAGAACTCGCGCTCGATGTCGTAGCCGGCGTGCTCCATGACGCGGCACATGGAGTCGCCCAGCGCCGCCCAGCGGCCGTGGCCCACGTGCATGGGGCCGACGGGGTTCGCGGAGACGAACTCGACCTGGGTCTTGAGGCCGCCGCCGACGTTGGAGCGGGCGAAGCCCATCCCCTGCTCGCGCGCCTCGGCGAACACCGCGTTCTTGGCGGCGACGGAGAGGTGGAAGTTGATGAAGCCGGGGCCGGCGACCTCGACCTTCTCGATGCTCGGGTCAGCGGGCATATGCGCGATGAGCGCGTCGGCGATCTTGCGGGGCGCGCAGTGGGCGAGCTTGGCCGAGCGCATCGCCATGGTGGACGTCCACTCGCCGTGAGAAGTGTCCGCCGGACGCTCGACACCGCAGTCCTCCAGCTCGAACGCGGGCAGGTCGCCCGCCTCCTGGGCGGCCGCGAGCGCGGCGCGAACCAGCTCTTCGATCTTCTCGGGCATGTGTCCTCCTCCGAATGTGCCCGCCGCACCGCACCGGCGACGGGATCTGTGCTGCAACGTGCCCCTACTCTAGCACAGGGCGCCTGCACGCCCCCGTGCGCTCCCCCAATATGCAAAAGTTATGGGCGCCCGATTCGCCCTGCGAGCTGGCCGTCTTGCGCCTTCCGGGCAGATGCGGGCAGCTCCGTCCGGCTTGGCCGCCTTGCAGGGGGTCGGAACGCCAAATGTGCCGTTTATGTGGCTGTTTTTAGAAAAACCGCACGTAAACATGGTATTCTTATACAAGTGTCACAGCTCATCAGTTGGAGGAAGCATGTTCAGTATCGGAGAGCACGTCATCCATCCCGGGCAAGGGGTCTGCACCGTCATGGACTTCGAGGACGGGCCCGCGCCCATGATCGTCCTGGAAGCCAGATCCGGCCACGCGCGCACCCGCCTGCTCTACCCCGTGGCGCAGGCCGCCCGCCTGCACGCCTGCATCTCGAAGGAGGAGGCCGAGGCGCTCATCGACGGCTACGCCTCCCTCGAATGCGACCCCTTCACCGAGCGCAACAGCTCGCTCGAGGAGAGCTACTTCAAAGGCCAGCTCAAGCTCGGGGCGCCCGAGACCCTGCGCGTCGCCAAGACGATGCGCAGCCGCATCCGCGACGCCGAGGAGCACGCCCGCAAGCCGAGCAGCTACTACATGCGCGTCTACAAGGAGGCGCGCCGCCGCTCCGTCGAGGAGTTCGCCGTCGCGCTCGGCGTGAGCGAGCAGGATGCCGACGCGCGCCTGCACGCCGCCGCCGTCGCCGCAGGTGAGATCGCGGACAACTAGGGTGCGCGGGGCGGCCCCCGGCGGCTGCCCCGCGCTCGCCCTCCGGGCCGTTGACCGGCATCGGGGCGCGTGCTACATTCACCTCATATCAAGCCTCCCCCTTCACCGGATGGGGGAACCAAGGTGTCCGGCTCTGACCGCAGGTACGGCGCGCACGCGCTATAAGGCAGGGTCACGGGCGCCTTTTTTCGTAGATGCCGCCCCGCGGGGCGGCGGATGGGAGGATCTGTGGCTGACAGGCTTTCTGCGGGCATGACGCGCGAGGCGGCCCGCGCGCTTCTGCTCGAGCACAACAAGGACCCGTTCCACATCGAGCACGGCGAGACGGTCGAGCAGGTCATGCGCTACTTCGCCCGCGAATTCGACCCGGATAACGAGGAGTTCTGGGGCATCGTGGGGCTGCTTCACGACCTCGACTGGGAGGAGCACGCCGACGACCCGATGAACCACACGGTCTACGCTGCCGCCGACATCGAGGCGGCGGGCGGCACCCCCGAGCTCATCCGCGCCATCCAGACGCACACGAGCGACTTCAACCAAGACCTGCCCCGCCCCGAGCTCCAGATGGAGAAGATCCTGTTCGCCTGCGAGGAGCTCACGGGGCTCATCGGCGCGGCCGTCGTGATGCGCCCGTCCAAGAGCGTGATGGACTTCAACGTGAAGTCCCTCAAGAAGAAGTTCAAGGACAAGCGCTTCGCGGCCGGCGTGAACCGCGACGTCATCCGCTCGGGCGCCGAGATGCTCGGCTGGGAGCTCGACGAGCTGTTCGCGCGCACCATCGAGGCGATGCAGTCCTTCGCCCCCGACCGCGACACCTTCGGCGCGGCCGACGCCCGGTAGCGGCGAGCAGGCGCCGGGAAGGGACCGCGCCCGCACGGCAGAGCGCTTCGGGGCCGCCCGCACCGCATCGCGCGGTGCGGGCGGCCCCTTTCGCATGGATCCTCCCCGCCGCGGCGTCCGCCCCCGCGGCCCTTACGGAAGCAGGGCCTCGACGGCGGCGCGGTCGGGCATGGACGGGATGCCCCCGCGGCCGCGCACGCACAGCGACGCGACGGCGTTGCCCATGCGCGCGAAGCGCTCGGCGTCATCGAGCGTCACCGCATCGGCGGGAAGGCCGCTCTCGCAGAACGCCGCCAGGAAGCCGCCCCAGAACGAGTCGCCCGCACCCGTGGTGTCCACGACCTCGGCGGGGAAACCGGGCACCGTCCGGCCGCCCTCGGCGCAGCGCACGTAGGCGCCCGACCCCCCGAGGGTCACCACCGCGACCTTCACGCCCGCGTCGACCAGCGCGCGGGCGGCGTCTTCGGGGTCGGCGGCGCCCGTGAGCAGCGCGCACTCCTCGTCCGAGATCTTCATGAGGTCCGTATCGGCGATCACGGAGCGCATCTGCTCGGCCGCGGCCTCGGGCGAGGACCACAGGTTCGCACGGTAGTTGGGGTCGTAGGACAGGGTGCAGCCCGCCTCGCGCGCCAGGGAGATGGCGGCGCGCGTCGCCGAGCGCGCCGGCTCGTCGGTCAGCGACAGCGACCCCACATGGAAGACGCGGGAGGACGCGATGACGTCGCGCGGGAGCTCATCGGGCGCGATCCGCGTGTCGGCGCCGGGCTTGCGCGCGAACGAGAAGGTGCGCTCGCCGGACGGCGCGAGCGCCACGAAGGCGAGCGTGGTGAAGAAGGCGGGGTCGCTGACGAGCCCCGAGCAGTCCACGCCCTCCCCCTCGAGGGTCCGGCGCAGGAACTCGCCGTGCATGTCGGCCCCGACCTTGCCGATGAAGGCGGTGGAGTGCCCGAGGCGCTGGAGCGCGACGAGCACGTTCGCCGGGGCGCCGCCCGCGTTGCGCTCGAACAGCGACATCCCGCCGTCCGAGGTCCCCGCCTCGGTGAAGTCGATCAGTACCTCTCCCAGGGTCGTCACGTCGAACATGATGCAGCCTCCCGTGTCTCGTGCGTCGCCGACACCCCTATGATAGCCGCGGGGCGGCGCCGGCGATATGCGCCGATGCGTCCCGTCCCGACCGACGTGCTAGGGGCGCACCTGCCCGGTCCCGCGGATCTCGTACTTGTAGGTGGTGAGGGCCTCGGCGGCGAAGGGGCCGCGCGCATGCAGCTTCTGCGTGGAGATGCCGATCTCGGCGCCGAGCCCGAACTCGCCGCCGTCGGTGAAGCGCGTCGAGGCGTTGGCGTAGACGCAGCTCGCATCGACCTCGGCGAGGAAGCGCTCGCAGGCCTCCTCGTCCTGGGCGACGATCGCCTCGGAGTGCATGGTGCCGTAGCGGTTGATGTGCTCGACGGCCTCGGGGAGGCCGGATACGGTCTTGACCGAGATCTCGAGCGCGAGGTACTCGCGGCCCCAGTCCTCCTCGGTGGCGGGGACGAACGCGGTCCCCTCCCCGAGCCCCGCGGCGCGGGCGGCCTCGCAGGTCGCCGGGTCGCCGTGCACGAGCACGCCGTGCTCCGCCAGCACCGGGAGCATGCGCGCGAGGAAGGGCCCGGCGACGCGCTCGTCCACGAGCAGCGACTCGCAGGCGTTGCACACGCCCACGCGCTGCGTCTTGGCGTTCACCACGATGGCCTCGGCGCGCTCGAGGTCGGCGCTCTCGTGCACGTACACATGGCAGTTGCCCGTCCCCGTCTCGATCACCGGGACGAGCGACTCGCGCACGCAGCGCTGGATGAGCCCCGCCCCGCCGCGCGGGATGAGGACGTCGACGATGCCGCGCAGCCCCATGAGGGCGCCCGTGGCGGCGCGGTCGGTCGTCTCGATGATGCTCACCGCCGCGCGGGGGAGCCCGCAGACCTCCACGGCGTCGCCCAAGGCGCGGGCGATGGCGACGCATGAGCGCTGGGCGAGCGAGCCGCCGCGCAGGATGCAGGCGTTGCCGGTGCGGATGCAGATGGCCGCGGCGTCGGCGGTCACGTTGGGGCGCGCCTCGTAGACCATGGCCACGAGACCGAGCGGCACGCTCACGCGGGTGAGGTCGAGCCCGCAGTCGATGGTGCGGTGCTCGAGCACGCGGCCCACCGGGTCGGGCAGGCATGCGAGGCGCTCCAGCCCGACCGCCATCCCCTCGATGCGCTCGGGCGTGAGCAGCAGGCGGTCGAGCAGGCCGTCGGCGGTCCCCGCCGCGCGGGCGTCCGCCATGTCCTCGGCGTTGGCGGCGAGGATCAGGTCGGCGCGGTCGCGCAGGGCGATCGCCATCGCGCGGACCGTCGCGCTGCGCTGGGCGTCGCACGCCGCGGCGAGGGGGCGCGATGCCGCCTTGGCATCCCGGGCGAGCCGCTCGACGTACGCGTTGATTTCCTGGGACATGGGTCTTCCTTTCCTGAGGCGTCCCACCCATGGTACCCGAAATGCCCGGGGCCCATCCGGCGCCGGCGCGCGGGCGCGCCGCCCGTGCGACAATGGGAGGGCCCGGCCCGCGCGCCGGGCGGACCGACGAAAGGATGCCCCATGACCGCACTCGCCCGCTACCTCGTCCCCGGCCTGCTCGTCGAGGACCACTCCATCGACGTCCCCCTCGACTGGCGCGGGCTCGAGCCCGCCCTGCTCGCCCTGGGCAGCACCATGCGGCGCGGCGCCGCCCCCGCGCCGATCCCCGGGGCGCCCGAGAGCATCAAGCTGTTCTACCGCGTGGTCTGCGACCCCGCGCGCGCCGACGAGGACCTGCCGCTCATGGTCTTCCTCCAGGGCGGGCCGGGCGGCGAGTCCCCGCGCCCGTGCTCGGCCGACGACCCCGCCTGGCTCTCGGAGGCCGTCAAGCGCTACCGCGTCATCCTCCCCGACCAGCGCGGGTGCGGGCGCAGCAGCAGGGTGAGCGGCAGGGGCACGGCCGCGCTCGGGGAGCGCGCCGAGGCGGCGGGGGCCGACCCCGCGCGCGCCCAGGCCGACCTGCTGAAGCGGCTGCTCGCCCCCTCGATCGTGCGCGACCTCGAGTACCTGCGCCTGACGCGGTTCGAGGGGCGCAGGTGGACCACCCTCGGCCAGAGCTACGGCGGCTTCCTCACCCTCGCCTACCTCTCCCTGTTCCCCGAGGGCGTCTGCGCGAGCCTCGTGTGCGGGGGAATCCCCCATGTGCCGGGCGACGCGGCGGAGGTCTACGCGCGCACCTTCCCGCGCATGGCGGACAAGACGCGCCGCTACTACGAGCGCTACCCGCAGGACGTCGAGCGCGTGGCGGCCCTCGCCGACCTGCTCGGGGAGCGGCCGGTGCTGCTGCCGGACGGCAGCCCGCTCACCGTCGAGCGCCTTCAGCTGCTCGGCAGCGACTTCGGCATGAAGCCGAGCTTCGAGCGGATGCACTGGCTCATGGACCACGCCTTCGAGGCGCTCGACGGGGGCCTCGGCGCACGGTCGGGCGGGCACGCGCCCGCGCTGTCCGAGGGCTTCCTCATGGACGTGCTCGCGCGGACCACGACGCGCGCCAACCCGCTCTACTGGACGCTGCAGGAGCTCATCTACGCGGACGGGGACTGCGCGCCCATCCGCTGGGCGGCGGCCTCGCAGAAGGCGCGCATGCCCGAGTTCGACGCCTCGGCGCGCCCGCTGCTGTTCACCGGCGAGGCCTGCTTCCCGTGGATGTTCGAACAGTGCCCGGAGCTCGCCCCCTTCGCCCGCGCCATGGACCTGCTCATGGAGGACACGCGGTTCGACCGCGTCTACGACCCGGTCCGCCTAGCCGCCAACGAGGTCCCGCTCACCGCGGCGGTCTACTTCGACGACATGTACGTCGACTCCGGCCTGCAGCTCGACACCCTCTCCCGCGTGGGCTCCGCGCGGGCATGGGTCACCAACGAGTTCGAGCACGACGGCCTGCGCGCGGGCACGCGGGTCCTCGCGCACCTGCTCGAGGAGGCGGGCTCGCTCGGCCGCCTGCCCCTGCGCTAGGCCCGGTGCGGCCGCGCCGGGGCGGCCGCGCGGCCCGCGGGCGCGGCGAGGGCCCTCACGCGAAGACGATGAGCTCGTCGCGGTGGATGGCGGGCCTTCCCGCCAGCGCGGCGAGCAGGCGGTTCGAGGCGATCTCGTCCTGATGGCGGCCGGCGGCGAGCCTGAGCTCGTCGGACCCCGCCTGCGCAAGCCCGCGGGCCACGGTGAAGCCGTCCGGGTCGCGCACGTCGAGGGTCGCGCCGGCGTCGAAATCGCCCTCGACCGCGGTGATGCCCACCGGCAGCAGCGAGGACCCGCCCTCGACGATGGCGCGGACGGCGCCGGCGTCGACCGTCACCGCGCCGTGGGCCGAATCGCCCAGCGCGATCCACAGCTTGCGCGGGGCGATGTCGAGCCTGCCGGCGGGCGGGGCGAACAGCGTCCCCACCGACTCGCCGCGCGCCAGGCGCACGAGCGCCCGGGGCTCGGCCCCGCTGCAGATCACGCTCGCGATGCCGGCGGTCATGAGGATGCGGCTCGCGCGGATCTTGGTGATCATGCCGCCGGTGCCCACCGAGGTCGTCGAGTCCCCCGCCGACGCGATGATCCCCGCGTCGATGCGGTCCACCCGCGGGATGAAGCGGGCGTCGGGGTCGAGCGCGGGGTTGGCCGTGTACAACCCGTCGATATCGGAGAGCGTGACGCACAGGTCCGCCGAGACCAGGCAGGAGACGAGCGCCGCGAGCGTGTCGTTGTCGCCGAAGCGGATCTCGTCCACGGTGACGGTGTCGTTCTCGTTGACCACGGGCACCACGCCGAGCTCGACCAGCCTGCCGAGCGCGTCGCGCGCATGCAGGTAAGAGGTGCGCCGGGCGGTGTCCTGGCGCGTCAGCAGCACGAGCGAGGTGAGCAGGCCGCGGGCGCGGAACTCCTCGTCGTAGGCGGCCGACAGCACGCACTGCCCGACCGAGGCGCACGCCTGCAGGCTCGGCATGTCCGCGGGGCGCGACCCGAAGCCGAGGACGGGGGCCCCGCACGCGATGGCCCCGGAGCTCACCACCACGAGGCGCCAGCCGAGCCCGGCGAGCTCGTCGGCCTGGGCGGCGAGGTCGGCGATGAAGTCGCGGCGCAGCGCGCGGTCGGGCCCCACGAGCGTGGAGGAGCCGATCTTCACGACCATCGTCTTCGCCGGTGAGGATGCTGATGCGGCCATGGCAAGCCTTTCGGGTCGATGCGCCCGCAAAGGGCGGGCCCGGGCCGGGCGCGCGCGGCGCCCCGACCCGGACCCGCCCCTGCCGGGACTGTCCGTCTGCTAGATGCGCTTCCAGGGGATGGCGGAGCTGCTGGCGGCCATGCGCTCGCGCACGAGCTCGTCGCGGACGCGCGACAGGCCGAGCTCCATGCCGACCATATAGGACTGCGGGTACAGGAAGCGCTTGTACACGGGGTCGAGCGAGCCGAGCGCCGCGGCGCACCGGGCGCGGGCCTCCCCGAGCGGCTCGCGCGGGGCGACGGCGGCGCCGTCGCGCACCACGGGCTGGAGCAGCTCGCGGTAGGCCAGCCCGCTCACCTCGGTCACGAGGGCCGGGTCGTCGACGGCGACGAGCTCGGTGCCGCGCGCGGCGCCCTCCCCCGCCAGGTAGGCCTCGTCGTAGATCATGTCGCACACCGGGCTGCCGTCGGCGTCCATGTAGCGGCGCACGCGCTGCACGCCGGGGATGGTGCGCTTGTAGGGCTGCTCGGAGAGCTTGACGACGGGGGTCCAGGGGGCGTCCGACCCCGCGCGGTGGGCGGACAGCTTGTAGACGCAGCCGAGCGCCGGCTGGTCGTAGCAGGTGGCGAGCTTGGTCCCCACGCCGAAGCTGTCGACCGGCGCGCCCTGGTTCAGCAGGGACTGGATGGTGTACTCGTCGAGGTCGTTGGAGACGACGATCTTCACGTAGGGAAGGCCCTCGGCGTCGAAGCGGTCGCGCACGTAGGCGGACAGCTTCGCCAGGTCGCCCGAGTCGATGCGGATGCCCGCGAGGCGCTCGCCGCGCGCCTCCATCTCGCGCGCGACCGTGATGGCGTTCTCGACGCCCTCGCGCACGTCGTAGGTGTCGATCAGGAGCGTGCAGTTGTTGGGGCTGCTGGCGGCGAAGGCGCGGAACGCCTCGAGCTCGGAATCGAAGGACATCACCCAGCTGTGGGCGTGCGTGCCCGACACGGGGATGCCGTACTTGCGGCCCGCGAGCACGTTCGAGGTCGACGCGCACCCCGCCACGTAGCTCGCGCGCGCGACCGCCATGCCGCCGTCGGGCCCCTGGGCGCGGCGCAGGCCGAACTCCGCCACCGGGCGCCCCTTCGCCGCCGCGACCACGCGCGCCGTCTTGGTGGCGACGAGCGTCTGGAAGCCGATCGCGTTCAGCAGGGCGGTCTCGAGCAGCTGGCACTCGAGGGTCGAACCCGTCACGCGCACGAGCGGCTCGCGCGGGAACACGAG
The DNA here is from genome assembly GCA_019117005.1 of Candidatus Collinsella stercoripullorum. Taxonomy (GTDB): domain Bacteria; phylum Actinomycetota; class Coriobacteriia; order Coriobacteriales; family Coriobacteriaceae; genus Collinsella; species Collinsella stercoripullorum. Next base: position 71,437 of record DXAO01000031.1, read on the forward strand.
CTCGCCCTCGGGGACGGCGTCGATGTCCACATGGGGCGTGAAGCCGCGCAGGTACTCGAGGAACGCCGGGGAGAACATGCTGCCGCCCGCGGGGGCCGTGAGCCCGGCGAGGTAGGCGATGTCCTCGTCGGTGAAGCGCATGTTCTCCACGAGGTCGGCGAGCTCCGCGCTGCCGCACATGACGGCGTAGGCGCTGCCGAAGGGGTGGTCGCGGTAGAAGGCGGTGAAGCAGCCCTGCTCGTCCTGCTTGCCCTGCTCCCAGAGGCCCTGCGCCATCGTGAGCTCGTAGAGGTCGGTGAGCATCGCGATGTCGGTCGGTTTGCTGATGTCGGTCAATGCCATGGTGTGCTCCTTCTCGTTCAAGGAAGCGCGGGCCGCGGAGGGGCCCGGGGTGCCGGCGCCGGGGCGCATACCGGCGCGCGGAGGGGGATGGGCGGGCGGGGCCTAGACGACGCCCGCGTTGGACAGGACGACCCAGATGCCGCCGCCCACGGCGAGCAGCAGGCACAGCCCGATGACGAGCTTCTGCGCGGGGGGCATCCCGGGGATGCCGTCCTCGTCCGTGCCCTCCGGCGTCATGACCATGCGCTGGCCGAAGGTGGGGTTGTCCGGGTCGACGACGGGGCGCTCGGCGGCGGCGCGGGAGGGTTCGGCGGCGCGGGCGGGCGCGGGCTCGGCGGCGCCCTCCTCGGACGCCGCGCGCTCGGCGCGCAGGGCCTCCAGCTCGGCGCGCTCGCGGCGGGCGCGCTCGGCCTGCTCGCGGGCGGCCTTCTCGGCGCGCAGCGCCTCCAGCTCGGCGCGCTCCTCGTCGCTCAGCGGCGCGGTGTCGTTATCGGCCATGGGTCGGGCCTCCGATCTGACATGGGCCGCCCTCGCGCGGCCCGTCGATTCGTTGGGTTGCAGTATACCCCGTTTGCCGCGGCCGGGGCGTCGCGAGCGGCAACCCCCTGCCGCCTCCGCCCGCGAGCCGTCCTCCCCCGTGCGCCACGGGCGAGGGACCGCCCCCGCCTCCTCGGCACGCCGGTCGCCTGCGGTCCCTATCCGCGGCGCTCGATGGGGCCCGAAGCCGGGGAGAGCACCCCGGCCGTGTCGAAGGCCGGCGTGAAGCTCTCGTCGACCGCCCCGCCCTCCTGCCAGTACATCGTGGTGAAGCCGAGCGCATCCGCATGGTCGAGCACGCGCTCGTACTCCTCGTCGGACACGGCGCGCGCCAGGTCGCCGCCTGCGGCGCGGACCGCCGCGTTGGGGGTGTACTGGTTCATCACCGAGACGGGCACGTCCCCCGCCGTCTCCCAGATGACGTCGAGCACGCGGCACGAGTCGTCGGCGTGCCCGGGCAGCACGAGGTGGCGCACGATGATCCCGCGCCGCATCATGCCGTCGTCGTCGAAGGCGACCCCGCCGCGGCGGTCGACCTCAGCGGCCATCTGCGCGAGCGCGCGGCGCGCGCGGGAGGGGTAGTCGGGCACGTTCGAGAGGCGGCGTCCGAGGGCGGCGTCGGCGTACTTGAAATCGGTGAGCCAGACATCGACGATATCGCCCAGCTCCCGGACGGCGGCGACGCGCTCGTAGCCGCTCGTGTTGTAGACGATGGGGACGGTCAGCCCGCGGCGCCGGGCATCCGCGACGGCAGCCGGGAGCAGGTGCGCGAAATGGGTCGCGGTGACGAGGTTGATGTTGGCCGCGCCCTGGGCCTCGAGCTCGAGCATGATCTCCACGAGGCGCCCGGGCGGGACCTCGATGCCGAAACCGCCCGTCGATATCTCGTGGTTCTGGCAGTAGACGCACTTGAGCGGGCAGCCCGAGAAGAAGACGGTGCCCGATCCCGTCTCGCCCGAGATGGGCGGCTCCTCCCAGAGGTGGAGCGCCGCGCGGGCGATCTTGAGCGCGCCGTCCGCCCCGCAGGCGCCCCGCTCCCCCGCCGCACGGTCCGCACCGCATCGGCGCGGGCACAGCGAACAGGACGCGAGCCCGGCGGGGTCGAGGAGCGAGGGGCCTCCCGCGGGGTCGGCGGGGGCTCCCGGGCTGCCGGGGGCGGCGGGGTCGGACGGGTTCGCGATGCGGGTGGCGTGCATGCGCATGCCCTCCTTCCGCATGAAAAAAGCGCTGGTTAAGCGCTTGATTTGAGAAAATACAGGTGTGCGCCTTCATCTTCCATCACCCGCCCGCATAAGTCAAGACTGGTATTGCGGACGGCGTGCTCTATGATGAAGATGTTCCGCCCCACGCGGAGCAACTGGGTGAACCGTCGAATTTTTCTAGGGAGCCCACACAGTCGTTTCTAGTACAGGTATCCTTCGCTGTTAAGGACGCTGGAGGGAGCGATGAGGGCACCCACCTTGTAGAGGTGGGTTCATTATCGTGAAGTGTGGGGCGGGCTTTTTTCCGTCAACTTTTCCGTTGACACCGGGCGCGAGCCTGCTATCATAGTCACTCGTCTTGGGGACGTAGCTCAGCTGGGAGAGCGCTGCCGTCGCATGGCAGAGGCCGAGGGTTCGATTCCCTTCGTCTCCACCAATGACTTCGAAAGAGCATCTACGCAGGTAGGTGCTCTTTTTCGTAGAGCCCTCCGGGGAATCGAACCCGCAGGGCGCGGAGCCTGGCGAAGCGCGGGAGCGCCTTCGCCGGCGCAGCGCGCGAGGGGCCCGCAGGGCCCCGAAGCGGCCCCGCCGCCGGAGGCGGCGGGGACTTCCCTTCGTCTCCACCAATGACTTCGAAAGAGCATCTACGCAGGTAGGTGCTCTTTTTTGTAGAGCCCTCCGGGGAATCGAACCCGCAGGGCGCGGAGCCTGGCGAAGCGCGGGAGCGCCTTCGCCGGCGCAGCGCGCGAGGTGACGAAGGCGAACTCCCCGAGCGCGACGGGAACGGTCGCGGCCTCAGCCCCTCCTCCCCTCGACGCCGGAGAGGGCAACGGCCACGGCCTCCTCCACGTCATCGGTGATCTGGACGAGCGCGGGGTCGAGGCGGGAGATGTTGCCGGACTCGAGCACCGTGCCCGAGATCCAGTCGAACAGCCCGCGCCAGTAGGACGTGCCCACGAGCGCCGTCGGCATGCGCTTCACCTTATGGGTCTGCACGAGCGTGAGCAGCTCGAACAGCTCGTCCAAGGTACCGAACCCGCCGGGGAACACGATGGCCGCGGACGAGTACTTGACGAACATGGTCTTGCGCACGAAGAAGTACCGGAAGGTCATGCCGAGGTTGACCCACGGGTTGATCCCCTGCTCATGGGGGAGCTCGATGCCGAGCCCCACCGAGCGGCCGCCCGCCACCGCCGCACCGCGGTTGGCGGCTTCCATGATGCCGGGGCCTCCTCCCGTGATGACGGCGACGTCGTGCTCGGCGAGCAGCCTGCCCGCATTCCGCGCCGCCTCGTACATCGGGTCCGTGCGCTCGGTGCGGGCGGACCCGAAGACGGAGACCGCCGGCCCCAGCTCCGCGAGGGCGCCGAACCCGTCGACGAACTCGGCTTGGATGCGCATGACGCGCCACGGGTCCATGTGGAGCCAGTCGGTCGCGTCCTCGGCCGAGAGAAGGCGCTCGGTCGTGGTCTCGCGCGGGATCATGGAGCCGCGCAGGATGACCGGTCCGCGGTGGTACACCCCGTCGGGCGGCTCCTCGTCCGCCCGGCGACGATCGGGACCGGCGGGGCGCGCGGCGCCGGCATCCCGATTGTTGTCCGAACAGTGACTATCTAGGGGGCACGACGCGTCCCCGGGGCGCTCGGGGTCGTCAAGGCTGGGTCGACGGGACATCGGGAGGTCCTTTCGCTCGGTTCCCGCGGACGCCGGGCTCCCCCGCGTCCGCGCTCTCCAATCCAGTATTCCCCCGTGCGCCACCGGATTACCGGGCGCCGCGCGGCGCCTACGCCCGCGCGATCCCGCAGCGTTCCGCGATGGCCGGATCGGTGGTGACGAGGTCCTCCGGGCCCAGCTCGCCGATGCTCCCGTGCCCCATCACCCGGCAGAACATCCGCAGGTCGTCGAAGGTCGCACGGTAGAAGTTGGCGACACGGGCCGCGCCCGCGTCCACATCGAGCCGGGCGCGCAGCTCGGGGTCCTGCGTCGCGATCCCCATGGGGCACAGCCCCGTCCCGCAGATGCGGTACTGCTGGCAGCCGAGCGCCATGAGCGAGGCGGTCGCGAGCGCCACGGCGTCGGCGCCCAGGGCGAGCGCCTTCACGATGTCGGAGGCGACGCGCAGCCCTCCCGTGACGACCAGGCTCGCCGGGGAGCCGAGCCTGTCCAGGCAGCGGCGCGCACGCGCGAGCGAGTAGAGCGTGGGGACCGACGCCGCGTCGCGGAGCATGACCGGGGAGGCGCCCGTCGCCCCTCCCCTCCCGTCCAGGGTGACGAAGTCGGCCCCGGCCTCCGTCGCCGCGCGGATATCGCGCTCGATGTGCCCGGCGGCGAGCTTGATGCCGATCGGGGCGCCCTCGCTGCGCTCGCGCAGCTCGTCGACGAGGGCGGCGAGGTCGGAGACGCTCTCCACGCCGGGAATGGTCGACGGGGAGACGATATCCTCGCCCGGCTCGCGGCCTCGTATGCGGGCGATCTCGGGCGTGACCTTGCTCCCGGGCAGATGGCCGCCCATCCCGGGCTTGGTGCCCTGGCCGATCTTGATCTCGACCGCGCCCGCGGCGCGGAGGTTGGCGTCGGTCACCGAGTAGCGCAGCGGGGCGAACTCGAAGATGTAGCGCGGGCCCGCGGCGGCGAGCTCCTCGGGGAGGATGCCCCCTTCGCCCGAGCAGGTCGCGGTGCCCGCCGCCGCGGCGCCGCGGGCGAGCGCGACCTTGGCCTCGCGCGACAGGGCGCCGAACGACATATGGGACACGAACGCGGGGCCCTCGAGCACGAGCGGGCGCGCGGCGCCGGGGCCGATGGTGCACGAGATGTCAACCTCGGCGTCCTCGGCGAGCGGCATCGGGTCGAGCTGGGCGCCGAGCACGAGGACGTCGTCCCAGCTCGGCAGCGGCAGATCGGTCGCCATGGCGCCGTCGGGGACGCGCCCGCGCTCCGCCAGGCGGTGGATGGTGTCCATGTGGCGGATGGAGGGGTCCGCCCGGCGCAGCGACGCGGGCACCGAGAGGCCCGACGCCCCGTCGTCGGCATCGGACGGCGCCGGCGGGGCGTCGTGCGGCGCATCCCCCTCGCCACCGCCCCCCGACCCGGCGGACCCCGCATCGATCGGCGTCACCCCGCCGTCGGCCACCGGGTAGAACTCGGACGCGGGCGTGCCGCACAGGGGGCATGCGCCGAACTCGGCGAACGGAGCCCCCTCCGCCTCCTCGTCGTAGACCCAACCGCACATGGGGCACCGGTACTTGGCCATGGTTCCTCCCTCATCAGAGGTCGATCGCTTCCGGACCTCCGCGCATGCGCGCAGGGAGGCCTCCTCGAGAGCCATCTTATCAGTACCGATTATCGTTTCATGCGACCGGACCGCGAACGGCGGGAGAAGGGCGCCGGAGCATCGACCCGCCGGACGGGACGGAGGGCGCGGCGCAGGGCGGGGCGTGCCGGCGACCCCGAGGGGGCTGTCGTATCAGACGGGAGGGCGGGGTGGCCCTAGAGGTTCTTGAGGTACTTCTGGAACGCGGGCTTGAAGCCGATGTGGTCGGGGGCCTGCGAGGGCATCTGCGGGAAGGCGTCGTGCCCGGGCAGGTTGTTGGCCTCGATGAACAGCGGGCCGTCCTGCGTCACCGCGACGTCCCAGCCCACGTACCCCATCCCGGGCATCTTGGCCGCGGCCTCCAGGCACAGGCCCATGACCTCGTCCCACAGCGGGATCTGGAAGCCCGGAAGCAGCGTGCCGGTGCGGGGGTGGCGCTCGAAGACGTGGTAGCTCTTGTCGCAGGCGGGGCCGGAGATCTTGCCGGTCTCGAGGTCGATGGCGGAGTACATGCCGCCGGCGTTGATGTTGTCGACGGGACGGTCGGAGTTGCCCATGCGCACGCAGGCGTAGATCACATGCGGCTCGCCGTCGACGCGCACCGTGTACACGCGGATGGTGTTGACCGAGCCCGGGTTCAGCCGCGCCATGTCGGGATGCTGGACGACGACGTCCTCGATGAGGTCGGCGCCGCTCGAGACCAGGTGGTCGTACAGGGCGTCGAGCGAATCGAAGTCCGCGCGGGCGAGTTTCTCCACACCCTGGCCGCAGGAGGCGTCGCTCGGCTTGGCGATGATCTCGTCGCGACCCTCCATGAAGGCCGCGAAGTCCTCCTTCGAGCTGTTGGAGAAATGCAGCCACCCGCGGTGGAGGTACTCGTCGAACTGCTCGTAGAACTCGTTCTTGTTGTCGACGATATGGTAGTAGGCGGGATCGTTCAGCATGCGGACGATCGTGTTGTTGACCCCGCGCGTGACGAAGGTGGCGCGGTGCGCGTCATCCATGTTGTAGAACTCGAGCAGGTCGTAGTCCTTGTACCCGGCCCCGAACTTGAAGCCGCACTTGACCACGTCGAAGAACAGCCAGATGCGGTTCTTGCCGCTCTTGTCGTGCACGCGGCCGACGGTGTCGAACAGCGCGCCGTAATCCATATGCGCGATGCAGCGGAAGATATAGCCCAAGCGACCCATGCGTCGTCCCCATTTCGTCCAAAGCGGGCGCGGCGGCCCGCAAGCGGTCCGTACCAGTATAGCCGGCGTGCGGGAAAGTCCCGTCCGCGCAAGAAAAGTACAGGCGGGAGCCGATGGGGGCGCCGATGCGGAGGGGCGACGCGGCGTCAGGGGCGGGTCCGCCCGCGCGCCCCGGCCCCGCCCGAAGCCCGCGCGGAACCCGGCCGGGCTTCGGGCCGGCAGGTGCGCCGCCCGCCCGCCGGCTCCCGCGCGCCTCCGGATATCAGTAGTCCGCCGCAGCGGGGCTGTCCATCCAATCGCTCACGAACGCGGCGTAGCGCCCCTCGATGATGGCCCGGCGCGCGCGGCGCATGAGATCGAGCAGGAAGTAGATGTTGTGCATCGACAGCAGGATGCCGCCGAGCATCTCCTTGGTGGTGACCATGTGCCGGATGTGCGCCCGCGTGTAGCCGCCCGTGCACACCGGGCAGGTGCAGGCGGGGTCGATGGGGCCGGTGTCGCGCGCGAACCGGGCGTTGCGGAAGTTCAGGCGGCCCTGGCTGGAAAACGCGGTGCCCATGCGGCCGGTACGGGTGGGCAGCACGCAGTCGAACATGTCGATGCCCACGCCGACGCCGCGCACGAGCGTCGTGGGGTTGCCCACGCCCATGAGGTAGCGGGGCTTGGCGCGCGGCATGTACTCGGATGCCAGCGGCGCCAGGCTCTCGAACATGGTCTCGTGGTCCTCGCCCACCGAGTACCCGCCGATGCCGTACCCCGGGAACTCGCCCATGTCCTCCAGGCGCTGCAGCGAGCGGATGCGCAGGTCGAGGTGCATACCGCCCTGCACGATGCCGAACAGCGCCTGATCGGGGCGGGTATGCGCCGCATAGCAGCGCTCGGCCCAGCGGCTGGAGAGGTCCATGGCGCGCTGCACGTCCCGGCGCTCCGCGGGATAGCCGATGCACTGGTCGAGCTGCATGCAGATATCGGAGCCCAGCTTCTGCGCGATGGCCATGTTGTCCTCGGGCGTCCAGAACACATGGCTGCCGTCGTAGTCGGTGGCGATGAAGCGGACGCCCTCGTCGGTGAGCTTCACGGCGTCGTTGTGGGAGAAGACCTGGAAGCCGCCGGAGTCGGTGAGGATGGGGCCGTGCCAGTTCATGAAGTCGTGCAGGCCGCCCAGCTCGGCGATGAGGTCCGCACCGGGGCGCATGGCCAGGTGGTAGGTGTTGGACAGCACGATCTGCGCGCCCAGGTCGGCGACCGTCTCCCAGGGGACGCCCTTCACCGTGGCGCGCGTGCCCACCGGCATGAAGATGGGCGTCTCGATGTCGCCGTGAGGGGTGTGCAGCACGCCCGCGCGGGCATGGGTGCCGGGGTCCTCGGCGACGATGTCGTAGGTGAAGAGCTTGTGGTCCATGAGCCGTCCGTTCCCGCGCGCCGCCCTGCGGCGCGACGTCGTGGTTTCCAGCAACCCAGTATACCGGCGGCATTCGGCGTGCGCGGGAAAACCAGAGACGCGGGGCGACGGGGGCGGGCGCGGAGCCGGCCCCTCTGCGCCCGCACGCCCCGGGGCCGCACGGCCCTCCCCCGGTCACGCGCCGTCGCGGGGAGCCCCCTCGCGCACGGCGCCGAGCAGGCCGGCGACCTTCGACGCCATCTCATCCGCCGCGGCGCGGATGTTGGCGATCCACGGGGCGAGCCGCCCGTCGGCGCCCGCCTCCGCATCGAGCACGTCGCAGTTGGCCATCAGGGCCATGAGCGGCGTCTTGAGCTCGTGCGACGCTGCGAGGACGAAGGCCCGCTCCCGCTCGGCGGCCTCGGACACGGGGCGCAGCAGCCTGCCCGCGGCGACCCACAGCACCGCCGCCGCGAGCGCCGACAGCAGCACGGTGGCCGCGACCCCGCGGGTCGCGATGCGGCGCGCGTAGTCGGCGTGATAGGACATGTCGATGAACGTGTAGACGCGCTCGGCGTCGGACCGCGCCCCGCCCCCGGCGTCCCTCACCGTCCCGTCCGCCGACACCACCACGCCCCCGGAGGAGCCGTCCGCCGGCTGCCACATGCCCAGCCAGGTGCAGCCGCCGTACTCGAAGGGGGCCTCGCCGCGCTCGTCGCGCAGGGCCGCGAGCGCCTCCAGGTCCTCGGAGGTGAACCCGTCCCCCTCGAGCGTCCATGTCGACTGGTCGCCGACCTGCGGGGGGACCGCCTCGAGGGCGCGCCCCTCGGCGTCCGCCGAGACGCGCCACACGGTCTGCGACGGGTAGGTGGCGTATGCGGGGCCGTCCGTCTCGCCGGCGTCGAGCGCATCGACCGAGACGCCCTCGAACGGCGCGTTCGAGGCGCTCTCGAGCCGGGTGCGGTACCCGTCCATGTTGACCTCGATCGCCACGTACCCCAGCGCCGTCATGCACGCGGCAACGCAGACGGCGAGCGCCGCGCATGCGATGCACACGATGCGCAGGCGGAACCTCTTGAGCTCAGCGCTTTCCATCCTCGTCCCCCGTTCCCTCGATCAGGTACCCGATCCCCCGCACCGCCCGGACGCGCGCGGGCGCGCCCACGGCGCGCAGCTTCCCGCGCAGAAGCGACACCTGCACCTCCAGACGGGTGTCCGACGCATCCTCGCCGGGCCCCCATGCCGCGCGGGCCACGGCCCCGCGGGGGACCGTCCGACCGGCGCGGCGCAGCAGCGCCTCCAGGACCAGACCCTCCTTGGGCGTCAGCTCGACCGTCTCCGCCCCGCACGAGAGCTCGCGCGACGCGGGGATGTACGAGACGCCGAGCGCCTCCAGACGGTCCACCGGGTCGGGCGCGCCGCGGCGGCGCAGCACGGCGCGGACGCGGGCGAGCAGCTCCTCCACATGGAAGGGCTTCGCCAGGTAGTCGTCGGCGCCCGCATCGAGCCCGCGCACGCGGTCGCGCACATCCCCGCGCGCCGTGAGCAGGATGACCGGGGCATCCGAGCCCGCACGGCGCATCCTGGCGAGGACCGACAGGCCGTCGAGCCCCGGCAGCATGATGTCGAGGATGACCGCATCGTAGGCGCCCGAGGCCGCGAGCTCGAGGCCTCGGGCGCCGTCGCGCGCCGTATCGACCGCGTAGCCCGCGCGCGAGAGCGCATGCGCCAGGGGCTCGGCGACCAGGCGCGCATCCTCCACCAGCAAGATCCTCATGGGCAAACTCCAAACCGGGCCGCCCCGCACCTGCGGGGCGGCCCCTCGGGGCGGGGCGGTCGCCTACCGCGCGCCGCCCTCGTCCGCAAGCGCCTCGGGCACGTACACCGTCAGGTCGACTGCCGCATCGCCGGACCCATCCGGCTCCGCGCCGAGGACCTCGTAGGAGGAGACGGCGTAGGCGACCATCCCGTTCCCCCTGCCCACCTCTTCTCCCAGCGAGATGATCGCGCCCCCGCACGCCGGATCGGCCTGCGCCGGCCGCGGCGCCCCCAGCACCGCGGCCGATACGGCGGCGGCGCAGCATGCGCCGCATACCGCGAGCGCGCGTCCCGGGATGTCCGTCCTTATATCCATCGTCTGCCTCCTCGATCGCATGAACCGTCCGGGTCGGCCGCCCTTGGGGCACATCATAGGCGGCGAAGGTTGAGGAAAGCTTTAGGCGGGCGAACGGATCTCAAGGGAGCGCCCGGCCGCCGGCCGCGATGTCGCGCGCGGCGGCGGCACCGCGCACGCTCTCCCGCGGCCGCACGGTCCCGGCGCGCCGTTCGGCGGGACGGTCCGCATATCCGGAAGATGGGACGGCGTGCCTGCTCAGAGGGCTGTCAAAGACTTTTTGCAAGGCCGATTCGGCCGATTCGGCGCCCGTGCGCGCGGCCGGATGCTACAGTTGCCGTTGACCGGCCCCCTGACCCGGAAGGATTCGCGTGGAGCTCGCAAGGCGCATCAAGGAGCATCGTGCCCGCCTCGGGATGTCCCAGGCGGATCTGGCCAGGGCGCTGTTCGTGACGAGGCAGACGATCTCCAACTGGGAGACGAGCCGCACCTACCCCGACGCGCAGAGCCTGCTGCTCATGAGCGGCCTGTTCGGCGTCAGCGTCGACTCGCTGCTCAAGGATGACTCGCAGGAGATGAAAGAGGCGCTCGCCGCGGGGTCCAGGAAGATGAACCGACTCGGCGCCGTCATGGCGGCGTTCGGCCTCGCCTGCGCGGCATGGGTGGTCGTCGGGATCGCGCTGGATTGGGACACGGCGCTCATCGCGGTCCCCGCCGCCGCGCTGTTCGCCCCCGCCATGTGCGCGGCCTTCCTCGTCGACAAGATGCGCCACGACAACCAGCTGTTCGCCTACCAATCGGTCCTGGCGTTCCTCGCCGGCGAGGACCCCGATGTGAGCAACCGCTACAACCAGCGGGCGCGCGAGCACTGGGTCGCGCGGCGGGTCGCGCAGACCGTGCTCTTCATCATCCTCGGCCTCTGCTGCGGCTGGGGTGCTGCGAGCATCATCTCCCGGCTGTTCGGATAGCGGCGCGAACCGCCCCGCGGACCGCATGCGGGGACGCGGACGGGAGCGCCGGCAGGCCGGCACGTACATCAGTCAAACATGTTTGAACGATAGGACCGCAACCGTCTCAGGGAAAGGAAGATCCATGGCACGCGAACGCTTCGTCGAGGTGTACTCCCAGGGAGTGACCAACGTCCGCAAGGTCGTCGTCGACACGGTGACGGGGGTGAACTACCTGCTGCTGTCCTCCAACATGACAGGCGGCTGCGGCGTCTCCGTCCTGGTCGATGCCGACGGCAAGCCGCTGGTCACGCCGCTCGAAGGCGACGACCGGGTCGCATTCGGCCAGCTGCTCGAGCGCGAGTAGGAAGCCGGAGGGAAAAGGGCCGCGCCCCGCTCTCAGGCGGGACGCGGCCCGAGCCGCGGTCTACCCCGCGAGCTTGGCGGCGAATTCGGCCAGGGTGCCGGGGATGTCGATCTGCTGCGGGCAGACGGCCGCGCAGCTGCCGCATCCGATGCAGGCGTCGGGGCGCTTGTCCTCGGGCAGCGTGCCCACGAACATGCTGGGGATGAACCCGCCCTTGCCGCCGGTCACGATCGCCTCGTTGTACATCTCGAGCAGCTTGGGGATGTCGAGGCCCTGCGGGCAATGGCTCGTGCAGTAGTGGCACGCGGTGCACGGCACGGTCCCGCGCCCGAGCATCTTGTCGACCACCGCCTGGAGGGCGGCGGACTCCTCGCCGTCCAGCGGCTTGTCCTCGCCGAAGGTGGCGATGTTCTCCTTCAGCTGCTCCATGTTCGACATGCCGGACAGCGTCACGCACACCTCGGGGACGCCCTGGATGAAGCGGAACGCCCAATCCACGATCGACTCGTCGGGACGGAGCGCCTTGAGGTGCTCGACATCCGCCTCGGCGATCTGCGCCAGCTTGCCGCCGCGCACCGGCTCCATGACCCACACGGGCAGACCGTGCTTCTTGAGCAGCTCGACCTTGCCCTTCGCATCCTGGAACTCCCAGTCCAGGAAGTTGAGCTGGATCTGGCAGAACTCCATGTGCTCGCCGTAGGCGTCCAGGAAGCGCTCCATGACGGGGATCGCGCCGTGGGCGGAGAAGCCCAGATGGCGGATGCGCCCGGCGGCCTTCTGCTCGAGCAGGTAGGGCATGATGCCGTGCGCGGGGTTCAGGTACTCGTCGATGTTCATCTCGCACACGTTGTGGATGAGGTAGAAGTCGAAGTAGCCCGCGCCGGTCTTCTCGAGCTGGCGCTCGAAGATCTCGGCCACCTTGTCCATATTGGACAGGTCGTAGCCGGGGAACTTGGTCGCGAGATAGTAGCTCTCGCGCGGGTGGCGCGCCAGCGCCGCGCCCGTGGCGAGCTCGGAGTTGCCGCCATGATAGCCCCATGCCGTATCGTAGTAGTTGATGCCCTGCTCCATGGCGTAATCGACCATCTCGTTCACGGCATCCTGATCGATCCTCGTGTCGTCGCCGTCCACGACCGGCAGGCGCATGGCGCCAAAGCCGAGCGCGGAGAGCTCCAGGTCCTCGAACTTCTTGTACAGCATACGCGGCTCCGTTCCTCTGTGCGGATGGTGCGTCGGATGCGCCCGGGCGATCGGGCGCCGGCACGTCCATGGTAGATGCTGGAGCGCGCTCCAAGTCAAGCGGGAAGCAGGGCCCCGGGCGCCCCCCTCCCCGCACGTCGCGGCGGGCGCGTCGGGCGCGGGCGCGGCCCTGATGCAGAACGGCTGAAGGAGACGAGCCGGCGGCGGCGCGTCCGCGCGAGGGTATATCATGGAGCGGTGAATGCACGCGCGAGGCGGGCGGCCGCGCGCATGGGAATAGGAGCCGCAGCATGAGCGACGATCAGAAGACCGACGATCCCGGCATCCGCGACGAGCAGGCTGCCGAGCAGACGATACAGGAAGACGGACCCGCGCCGCAGGCCGAGGAGGACGTCCCGCAGGACGGCGGGGCCGCGGCGGAGGTCGGGGCGGACCCCGACGCGCCCGCGGGCGCCGATACGGAGCCGGACGGGGCGGCGGCCTCGCCGCAGCCCCCGACCGATGGCGCGGACGCCGATCCGGTGCCGGCGGGCGCGCCCGCCGTCGACGCCGGGCAGGCGGAGGGTGCGGCGACGGACGGCGGGGACCCCGCCCCGGTCGTCGAACCCGAGGGCGACGGGACGGAGGCTGGATGGGATCCCGCCGTGGACGGGACCCCCGCCCCGACCGAGCCCGAACCCGAGCACTTCGGCACCATGCCGCGCTTCCTCACCCGCGAGGAGTACGAGAAGATCGGCGACGACCCCGAGCCGCTCCCCGAGGGCTTCGAGGTCATCGACGGCGGCCCGGGGGCGGTGCCCCCGGCGTCGCTCGTCCGCCCGCAGCCCGAGCCCGAGCCCGCCGGCCCGTCCGCCGGCGAGACGATCTCGCGGGCGGCGGCGGAGGCCGCGAGCAACGTCGGCGCCTTCATCACGCAGGGCGTCGGCGCCGTGCGCGAGATGAGCGCCGCCAAGCGCGCGCACGCCGAGGCCCGCGAGCAGCTCGAGGAGCTCGAGGGCCGAATCGCCGAGCAGACCCGCGAGCTCGCGCACCGCCGCGACATCGCCGACAACTTCGACACCATCGTCGCGGAGCAGACGGCGCGCGGCCGCAGCGCGCAGGCGTCCGCTACGGCCGCGCAGGGCCTCCAGAAGACCCTGCAGGCCAAGATCGACCGGCTCAAGAAGTCGCTCGACGAGATGAAGGCCGCGGACGCCGAGGCGGAGCGCGCCCTGAAGGAGGAGCTCGACCGCGCGCAGGCGGCCGAGGAGGCCGCGCGCGAGTCGGCCGGCCGCCTGAAGCGCCGCCTGACCGACGCGCAGCGCGCCGTCGAGAAGGCGACCGAGGCGCGCACGACCTCGGTCGACGAGGCCCGCGCCGCCGTCGACGCGGCGGAGGCGCGCCTGGCGGGCCTGCGCAGCGAGTACGCGGAGATCCAGCGCAACCCCTCGGCCAACTCCGCGGCGTACAGCGTGCGCGGAAACGAGCTGGGCGCCGAGATCGCCGACGCCACCGAGGCGCTGCGCCGCGCGAAGGACGAGCTGCCCCGCGTGACCGCGGACGCCGACGCGACCCTCGCCGCGGCGCGGGCGGCGGTGGCGGAGGCCGAGAAGCCCATCGCGGACGCCAAGGAGTCCTTCCGGGGCATCACCAAGCAGACCGAGGCCGCGCGCGACGCGCTCGAGGCGGCGCGCATCGAGGCCGCCGGCCGTCAGAAGGAGCTCAAGGGCCAGATCCACGAGCAGGAGCGCGCGCTCAGGGAGCAGCAGGACGCGGAGCGCGACGCCCAGCGGGACGCCGCCGAGGCCCAGGCGGCCATCGACGAGGCGACCGACATCCGCAACCACCCCGAGCTGACCGAGCGCATCGCCTCCGCGCTCGCCGCCGACGTCGCGGAGCGCGCGGAGCAGGCGCAGGCCGTGCAGGCGCTCGCCGAGGCCGAGGCGAGCGTCCGCGAGCGCACCCGCGGGTCGCGCGTCCGCTTCATCGCGGCGCTCGCCGCCGTCGCCGCGGTCGTGCTCGTCATCGCGGTGCTCTGGTTCGCGTTGTCGTAACGGATGCGCCCGGCGCCCCCGTCTGGGACCGGGGCGCCGGGCGCGCGGAGGGAGGCGGGCCATGCGCTGGCTCGGAATCGACGGCGGGGGCACCAAGACGGCCTTCTCGATCTTCGACGACAGGCTGCGGATGCTCGACCGCTTCACCCTGCCCACCTGCCACTACGCGCAGGCCGGGCTCGAGGGGATGCGCGAGGTGCTCGACCGGGGCTGCGCGCGGGCGCGGGCCTGCGGGGCGCTCGGGGACGACTACGGCATCGGGTTCTCCATCTGCGGATACGGTGAGGATGCCGAGGCCGACCGGGCCGCGCGCGCGGCGGCGGAGTCCATCGCCGGGCCGCATCCCCACGCGGTCGTGAACGACGTCGAGGCCGCCTGGGCGGCGGGCCTCGACATGGCAGACGGCATCGCGCTCATCGCCGGCACCGGGTCGATCGCCCTGGGGGTCCGCGCGGGCAGGCAGGTCCGCTGCGGCGGCTGGGACTACGAGGTCGGCGACGAGGGCGGCGGGGGCTGGATGGGCCGCGAGCTGCTGAGGGCGTTCACACGCCAGTCCGACGGACGCGACCCGCGCGGGCCGCTGCACGCCCTCGTCAGGGAGCGCCTGCGCCTGGACGACGATTTCGAGGTCATCGCGCGCGCCCGCGAGCTGCTCCCCGACCGCACCCGCACCGCGGCGCTGAGCCCTCTGGTCACCGAGGCCGCCGAGGCCGGGGACGCGAGCGCCCGCGCCATCTTCGAGCGGGCGGCGCGGGAGGAGGCCGACCTCGTGCGCGCCCTCGTCGGGGAGCTGTTCTCCGACCGCATCGCGGACGAGGGCGCGGTGCCCGTCGCCTGCATCGGCGGCACCTTCCAGGCGGGCGCGCACATCCTGCGCCCGCTCTCCGCCGCCCTCCCCTCCTGCTGCCGCCTCGTCCGGCCCGCCCACGAGCCCGACGTCGGGGCGGTCCTCATCCTGCGCGCCCGGCTCGCCCGCGACCGGTAGCGGAAGCGTCCCGGTCGACCGCCCCGCGCCCCCGATTCGCCGCGGAGCCGTCTGGGTATACGGGAGACAGCGGCCGCGAGAGAAAGGATGCGTCCATGATCGTCACCACCACCCCCTCCGTCGACGGATACCGCGTGAGCGGGTACTACGGCATCGTCTTCGGCGAGGTCATTACCGGCATCGACTTCATCAAGGACATCGGCGCGAGCCTGCGCAACTTTGTGGGCGGGCGCAGCAAAGGATACGAGGACGAGCTCATCACCGCCCGCAACGAGGCGATCGCCGAGCTCCAGCAGCGGGCCTCCGAGATGGGCGCCCATGCCGTGGTGGGCGTCGACATCGATTACGAGGTGCTCGGGCAGGGCGGCATGCTCATGGTGACCGCGAGCGGCACCGCCGTCACGCTCGAACCCCTCGCATAGGGCGGCGGCCCCCGGGGACGGGGGCGGATCGACAGGCACCGGAGGGACCCCGGCCCGCGCGATGCACGGCGCGGGCCGGGGTCTCTCGCATTCCGTCCCTCGAAGCGGGGTCGGCGCTACGAACCGATGGAGGTCACGGCGAGCACCTCCGAGGCGGAGGCGGGCTCGGCCGCGTCCCCGTCCGCGTCGCCCGCGGAACCGGACCCCGCGGCGTCCTCCTCGGCCATGCAGGTGAACGAGATGGCGTCGCCCACGCGGTAGCGGACGATCTCCAGCTGATCGGGCAGGGCGAAGTCGTAGATCGCCGCATCGCCCTCGAGGGTCACGTAGAAGTGCGAGTTCCCGTCGACGACCGCCTGCGCCACGGTGGCGATCGTGCCGCTCACCTCGCGCTGCGCGCCCGATGCGGCCGCCTGCTCGTCGGACAGCGTGCCGTCGGCGGCGAGCATGGCCAGGTAGCCGTCCTGGCAGGCTGCGACCGTGCTCCCCGTCGCCACGTTCTGGTAGTGCTCGACGTTGATCATGGCGTACATCTTCACCAGGCCGGCGTCGTCCTTCATCGACATGAAGTAGGTCGGCTCGCCCGCCACGTTCAGCAGCAGCGGGAAGGTCGCCTGGTAGCGCAGGTTCTGCAGCTCGCCCTCGGCGCTCTGCATGGCCGAGTCCTCCGTGGCCCCCGCGACCGGGTAAAAGTGGGACTCCCCGGTGCGCTGGTTCACCAGGATGAAACCGATGTTCGAGCTGTCCGCCGTCACGCTCGAGACGCCGGAGTACAGGTAGATGTCCTCGCCCTGCGCGATGTAGTTGTACCCGAGCTCGCCGTCGGTCCCGCGCGTGGTCCGCACCACGTCGCGCTGACCGAGCCAGGAGTTGAGCCAGCCGTTGGCGTACATGCCGCTCCAGTTGTACTGCTCGATGATGAGGTCGCTCGGGTAGGCGCGGTCGACCCAGCTCGGCACCTCGTCCACCGCGTAATCCTCGGTCTCGCCCGTGCAGGCGTTGACGAGCACCACCCGCTGGATGGTCGTCCCCTCGAACAGCCCGATGGTACGGCGCTGGACGGGGTAGACCCACCACGGCGCGCCGTCGTCATCGAGCTCGAAGGACTTCTGGTCGAACATGTAGGTGGGGTAGGCGAGCTGGACGTAGCGGTCGACGTTGCGCGCGAGCGGCTCGGACTCGCTGTAGCGGATCGGCTCGTCCAGGCGGACGACCTCGGCCTCCTGCGTGACCATGTCGACGAGCACGTAGGCGGGGATGCCCTGGTCGCGGTTGGAGAACCACTTGAACAGGTCGGCGTACACCAGCGGGCTCACGCGCACGGGGCGCCCGCGGTAGTTGATCTGGCTGTAGGCGTCGGAGATCTCGAACTGGCTCACGTACTCGGGGATGGAGCCCATGGCGCGGTCGCCCAGAAGGATGGCCGACGCGCGGTCGATGACCGGGACCTCGGAGTAATCGACCTCCTCGATGTCCTCGGCGAAGTCGCCGTCGGTGGTCTGGAGGATCGAGGCGTAGCGCTCGGCGTTGCCGGGAACGATGGGCATGCCCGCGATGACGCCGATCGCGAACGCCGCGATGACCGCGACGGGCAGGGCGATCAGCCGGCGGAAGACGGCCGCGCGGCGGCCGGACCGCAGCGACATGACCTTGAGCGCCACCGCGGCGACCGCGGCGATGACGATGATCCAGCTCCAGACCTGGGGGCTCTGGAGGTTGAGGGCGGGATGGAACCACCAGTAGCCCACCGCGAGCGCGCAGGCGAGCACCACCAGGAGGATGACGAGGGCGCGGCGGCTCCACCGGGCGATGCGGTCGAGGAGCTCGCCGCCGACATGGCGCCCGCCGCGGCGGCCGGAGCCACCCTTGCCGGACGGGCGCCTCCCGCCGGCCCGGGAGCCGCCGGTCGCGCCCTTCGGGGGCGGGTCCGCGGACCCCTCATCGGAGGAGCCGGCGTCATCGACCACGGCGTCCACCGGGATCGCCCCGTCGTCGGCATCCCCCTCGGGGACCGGGATACCCAGCATGCGCAGCATCCTCATCAGGTTCTCGCGGTCGTCTGACATCGATCGCTCCCTCCCGTCTCGGGTTCGGTGAGGCCCCGCCCGCCGCGACGGCGCGCGGATACCTCGATACGGCGGGGCGCCGGTTCGTCTAGCCATGATACCCATGGCCCGAGCCGGATGTCATCCTGTCCGGGGCCGGCCGCGCGAACGGCGGCGCGGCCGGAGACGGGCGGCGATGGGGGCGCAGGCCGGCGCAGCTCAGTCCCGCGGCGTGCGCGCGAGCAGCCTGAGCACCGGGTCGAGCGGACCGGGCTGCAGGCGACGGCGGACGTCGGCCAGGCGCGCGGGGATGTCGATCCGCTGCGGGCAGTGGCGCGCGCAGGCTCCGCAGCCCACGCAGTTGCTCGCCAGGCGCGGGTGCCCGGTCCTGATCGCGCTCGCGGTGAAGTACTGCTGCATGCCGGTGAAGCGTCCGTGCGCGAAGCTCGCGTTGTACGCCGCGAAGCACCCGGGGATGTTCACGCCGTGCGGGCAGGGCATGCAGTAGGAGCATCCCGTGCACGGGACCCGGTTCGTCTCCTCGAAGACCCGCACGACGCGGGCGATCGCATCGAGCTGCGCACGCGTCATCGAGCCGGGCAGCGCGCGGCAGGCGATGTCGGCGTTCTCGTCCACCTGCTCGCACGACGACATGCCCGACAGCAGCATCGTCACCTCGGGATGGTTCCACACCCAGGAGAGCCCCCAGGCCGCCGGCGTCGTCAGCTCCCCGTCGGACGCCTCCTCAAGGACCCGGCGGGCGGGCGCGGGCATCTTGTCCGCGAGCCTGCCCCCCAGCAGGGGCTCCATCACGAAGACCGCCAGGCCGCGGGCGGCCGCCGCCTCGAGGCCCGCGGTCCCCGCCTGATAGCGCTCTCCGGTGTAGTTGTACTGGATCTGGCAGAAATCCCAGTCGTAGGCATCGAGGAGCACGGGGAAGTCGATCGAGCTGCCGTGGAAGGAGAACCCGATGCGCCCGATGCGCCCCGACGCCCTCTGCCGCTCGATCCACCCCTCGATCCCCAGCCCGACCAAGCGCTCCCATTGCCCGGGGCTCGTGATGTTGTGCATGAGGTAGTAGTCGACGCGGTCGGTGCGCAGCCGGCGGAGCTGCTCGTCGAGGTAGCGGTCGAAGTCGCGGGGACTCCGGCAGGAGGCGTGCGGGAGCTTGGTCGCCACGAGCACCCGGTCCCGCAGGCCGAGCTCGGAGAGGACCCTGCCGACGACCTCCTCGTTCCCCGGGTAGAGATAGGCGGTGTCCAGGTAGTTGACGCCGCGCTCCACCGCACGGGAGACGATCTCGCGGGCGGCGCGCGGATCGGGCCGGCCGACGGCGAACCCGGGGAACCTCATGCACCCGAGGCCGAGCGCGGAGACGCGCCCGCCGCGGGGATCGACACGGTACTGCATACCCCTCCTCATCATGCGGGTCGACGTGTGCGCGCTGCCCGGGGCCTTCCCCTGCCCGCGCCCGCGAAGGCGCCGCGCCGGGGAAGCCCCGCGCAGGGCGGATCGGCTACGCGACCGCCTCGCGCACGCGCTTGACGAGCTTCTTCTTGGAGGAGCAGACCACGAGCTCCCCGTCGATGCGCGCGAAGGCGCATCCCGGGTCGGAGCGCCGCTTCGAGCATGCGTGGACGCAGCCCTCCTTCCATTCCCCCTTCTCGAGCACGCCCTTGAGGTCCTTCGGCTTCACACCGGAGCACTTCTTGCAGAACCTGACCCGCGCTTTACCCATGGCGACCTCCTCGGTCGGAAACGGTCGGAATAATTGCCACTCGAATTGTTTCATATAGCTAACCCGAAGGGAAGACCCGAATCCGAACGAAGGGGGCGCGTGCGCGGCGGGCGATCGGCGCGCTCCGGGGCCGGAGGAGCGCCGGGGCCCGTGCCGCGGGGCTCAGCGGCGGTCGCGATACCAGCGGACGAGGACCGCGACGGCGAGCACGGTGAACACGAAGGGCAGCAGCCGCAGCGCGCCCCACAGCACCGCTCCCACGAACGAGAGCGCGAGCGAGATGACGGCGGCGAGCACCAGCAGCGCGGCGATGATGACCAGGATGTCCATGGCAGCCCTTCGTCGGGGACGGTCCCTTGCATTATCCACTCTCGCACGGGCCCGCGCGCCGCTCATCCGCGGGGTGCACGAAACCGCCAGCGAGGGGGTCCGATGGCCGAGGGGTACAATGGGGCCGTCGTCGGCGTCGATGATCCAGGAGGCGCGCATGGGGCTGATCGACCGCATCAAGGCATGGGGAGGCTCGCCGGAGGGCGGGGTACAACCGCGCAGCCCGCTCGAGCGGGAGCTCATCGAACGGCTTCAGGACGCGCTCCCCGACCCGTCCCGCGCCGGGGAGCCCATGAGGTTCCGGATGCGCTTCACCGGCCTCGTGCAGGGCGTGGGGTTCCGCTGGACCAACATGGGGCTCGCGCGCGAGCGGGGGCTCACCGGGTGGGTGCGCAACCTGGACGACGGCTCCGTCGAGATGGAGATCCAGGGGACGCCGGGCGGGCTCATCGTCCATCTGGACCGCCTGCACGACTCCTACCGCAGGTACGGCAACCGCATCTGGCTGGAGGAGGCGGAGCGGATCGAGCCCGTCGACGGCGAGGACGAGTTCGACGCGCGCTACTGAGCCGGGGCCGCATCCCTTTTTCGGGGAGATGGGATCCGAGCGGGCGGGAACCGGCGGGCGCCGCCATAATGGGCTGGCCGATCATCACGCGAAAGGGAGCGACCTTTGAACGTCACCATCTACACCGACGGCGCCGCGCGCGGCAACCCGGGGCGCGGCGGATACGGAGCCGTGCTGCGCTACACCGCCCCCTCGGGGAAGGAGCACGTCCTGGAGCTCTCCCGCGGATACGAGCGGACCACCAACAACCGGATGGAGCTCATGGCGGCCATAGCCGCGCTCGAGGTGCTCAACCGCCCCTGCACCGTCGAGCTGCATTCCGACTCGCAGTACGTGGTCAACGCGTTCAACAAGCACTGGGTCGACGGCTGGATCAAACGGGGCTGGAAGACCGCCGCCAAGAAGCCCGTCAAGAACCCCGACCTGTGGAAGCGCCTGCTCAAGGCCATGGAGCCCCACGACGTGACCTTCAGATGGGTGAAGGGCCATGCGGGCCACACCTTCAACGAGCGCTGCGACCAGCTCGCCACCTCCGCGGCCGACGAGGGCCCGCGCGTCGTCGACGAGGGCTTCGTCGAGGGGGACGCCGACTGACGGACGGGCGACCGGGGCCGCGGCCGCGCACGGCGGGGCCCGCGACGGAACCTCGCCGTGCGCCGCGAGCCTTAGCGCCACGGGCGCACGCCCCGTGGCGTGACGGGCCCCGCGCCCCCGCGAGGACCCCGTCCCCCTCATATACCGACCCCTCATGCGCCCGCACCCCGTCGGCGCGCCGACGCTGCCGGAACGGCGGACACCGACCCCCCGTTCCCCGGAACGCTACCGAAACTATGGCATTTTATGTGGACGCAGCGCGTGCGCTTGCCGGATGCCGGCGCTTCTGCTGAAATGCTGTCAAGAACGGTTCACGATAAGGGAGGTCGGCATGGCGGTGCAGCGCAGGAACACGAAGCAGCGCGCCCTGGTCCTCGACGCCGTTCGCGCGCGGTGCGACCATCCGACCGCGGAGGACATCTACCTCGACGTCCGGCGCCAGGACGACCGCATCAGCCGCGCGACGGTCTACCGCAACCTGCGCCTCCTCGAGCAGACGCATGCCATCACCTGCGTGAAGGCCCCCGGCGGAGACCGGTTCGACCTGCGTCTGGACGCCCATTGCCACGTGGTGTGCACCGAATGCGGCGCGGTGATCGATGCCACGGTGCCCTACGACGCGGGGGCCGATGACGCCGTCGCCCGCGAGACCGGCTACGAGATCGCCTCCCACAGCACCATCTTCGAGGGCGTGTGCCCCGCCTGCCGCGCGAAGGCGGCGCGCTCAGCCTGACGGACCCGTCCCGGCACAGGCGGACCGGACCCCGCATGCAGGGGCCTCCGCGGCGCGGGCGCCGGCCCGCCCCCTAATCGCGCGAGATCCCCCGGAGCCGCTCCAGGATCAACGCGAGCGAGCGGTACATCTGGACGCGCTGGATATCGCCCAGCTCCTCGCCCGCCTCCGCGACCACGCGGCGGATGACCTCCCCCATCTCGGCGTCGCTGCGCCTGCCGCGCTCGGTGAGGCGGACCGGCGCGCGGTAGCGCGAGCCGCCGGCATCGCCCTCGCATACCTCCACGAGGCCCTGCTCCTCCAACCGGGCCAGCGAGCGCGAGACCGCGGCGCGCGTGAGGTCGGCCTCCCGGGCGAGCTCGGCGCCGGTCAGCCCCTCCTCGTGGCGGCCCAGGTAGTACAGGGACATGACATCCGAGCCGCGTATCCCCAGGCGCGCCGCCTCGACCGCCTTGATCCGCTGGATCTCCTTGGAGATGAGCGAGATGAGCCCCACGAAGTCCTCGAACCGCGTCTGCTCCATGTCGGCCTCCGTCCGCCGTCTCCCCGCCTGTCTTGTTGACAGGTTAACATCGCATCGGCCGCTCCGGGGCGGCGGCGCGGCGCGGGCGACGGAGGACACGAACACCACACGCCGGGCACGCCGGCGCCCCGGCACGCCCGGCGTGCGTCGCGCCCCGATCGGGGTCAGTCCTCGATGACGACCTCGCGGTCCGCCGCCGTGACGAGCCTCTTGACCGCGATGGTCGCCCCCAGGTAGCGCTCGACCAGCTCGGCGAGCTCGTCGAGGGCGGCTCGGCAGTCCCCCACGCGCCCGGGCTCCACGCACTCGATGATCAGAAACGCGTTGACCGAGTCGTCGGTGAGCGCCGTGCGCACGCCGTCGCGCCAGTTCCAGCAGCGGCAGACCGCCCCCTCGTCGTCCAGGTAGCACAGCTCCCCCGGCAGCGTCGGGTCCTCGGCGCCGTCCTCGCCGAGCGGCACGAAGGCGTCCCCGCCCTGCGTGACGGTGAGGCGCAGGTCGCCCGAGAAGGAGTCGATGTCCTCGCCGCCCACCGGCAGCGCGTACTTGAGCGAGACGGCGTTGTACACGTCCACCGACGGCGTGATCGGCCCCACGGGGCGCCCCTTGATCACCCGCTTGAGCAGGTTCTCGATCGAGCAGCGGGCGCCCTTCTTCGTCTTGAACCTGCGGTACGCCTCGCGCCATGCGCGCACCGGCTCGTTCTCGGAGATGGTGTCGCTGGTGATGTGGCGCTCGGCCAGGCGGTTGGCGCCCTCGAGCAGGGAGGCGAGCTCGGCGCGCCCCTGCTCGCCCACCTCGTCGGCGCTCCTCATGCCGCGGGCCACGATCACGCCGATCGCGGCATCCGGGAACAGCTGCCAGAACGAATCCTCCGTCACGAAGCGCTTCATGTCGCTCCCCCTTCCGCGGCCGCCCGGGCCCCGGGCGCCCCGCGTCGATGCGGAAGGGCGCCCACCCGCCGACCGCCTTCCAAGTCCTACGGTGCCGGCACGTGGGCGCCCTCAGCGCCGCCCCCATCCGGAGAAGGGGGCACTCTGTCGATACATCGGGGCCGCCGCGTGCGACGGCCCCGCTCCCTATCTTAGCGCTTGATGTTCGCCAGGTCCTCGAGCTGGACGCCGGGATAGCGCTTGTTGAAGTTGTCGCGGAACTTCTGCGCCAGGCCGGCGGCCTCGCGGTCGTACGCCTCGGGGTCGGACCAGGTGTTGCGCGGCGTGAGCAGCTCGGTCGGGACGCCCGGGCAGGCGATGGGCACGTCCACGTCGAACACGTCGTCGTGACGGTAGCCGGCGACGTCGAGCTCGCCGGTCTGCGCCGCCTTGACGAGCGCGCGGGTGTGGAACAGCGCGATGCGGTGACCCACGCCGTAAGGGCCGCCGGTCCACCCGGTGTTGACGAGGTAGACGCGGGTGTTGTTCTGCGCGATCTTCTCGCCCAGCAGATAGGCGTAGGTCATGTGGTCGAGCGGCATGAAGGGCTCGCCGAACAGCGCGGAGAAGGTGGGCTGCGGCTCCTTGACGCCGAGCTCGGTGCCGGCGACCTTCGCGGTGTAGCCGGTCAGGAAGTGGAACATGGCCTGCTCGCGGGAGAGCTTGGAGATCGGCGGCAGCACGCCGTAGGCGTCGGCCGTGAGGAACAGCACGACGCTCGGGATCTCGCCGGTGCCGGACTCGACCACGCGCTCGATGTGCTCGAGCGGGTACGCGGCGCGGCCGTTCTCGGTGATGGAGCTGTCGGAGTAGATCGGCTCGCGGGTTTTGCGGTCGAGCTTGACGTTCTCCGACACGCTGCCGAAGCGGATGGCGTCGAAGATGTCCGGCTCGCGCTCGCGCGTGAGGTCGATGGTCTTGGCGTAGCAGCCGCCCTCGATGTTGAACACGCCGCGCGGGCTCCAGCCGTGCTCGTCGTCGCCGATGAGCAGGCGCTCGGGGTCGGCGGACAGCGTGGTCTTGCCGGTGCCGGACAGGCCGAACAGGATGCAGGTCCTGCCGGTCGCCGGGTCGACGTTGGCCGAGCAGTGCATCGGCAGCACGCCGTCCTCGATGGGCAGCAGGTAGTTCATCATCGTGAAGACGGCCTTCTTGATCTCACCGCAGTACCCGGTGCCGGCCACGACGATCTTCTTCTTGTTCATGTCGAGGATGACGGCGGCCGGCTCCACGCCGTCGCGGTCGCGCGAGCACACGTAGGTGGGCGCGGCGAAGACGAGGATGTCGGGGCGGCCGAACACCTCGAGCTCGTCCTTGGTGGGGCGCACGAGCATGTTCTGGATGAACAGGGCCTGGTGGGCGCGCTCGCACACCACCATGACCTTGCGGGCGTACTGGCGGTCGGCGCCGGCGAAGCCGCGGATCACGAACAGGTGGCGGCGCTGGGACATGTAGCGCGTGACGTTCTTGCGGACGCGCTTGTAGGTCTTCTCGTCGATCGGCTTGTTGGTGGGGCTGTTCCAGTTGACGTTCTTCTCGGCCTCGCCCGCGTCGACGATATAGCGGTTCTCGGGCGAGCGGCCCGTGAAGGCGCCGGTGGAGACGGAGAGCGAGCCCGTGGAGGTCAGGTAGGCCTCATGGTGCGAGATGGCGTGCTCGATGAGCTTGGCGGGGCTCCAGTCGACGTGCACGCGATCCATGTCGCAGTCGATGCCCGATTCCAAAAGGATGGTCTCGATCATATGCAGCTACCTTTCATACACCCGGCGCGCGGTGCGGCGCGCCATAAACGATACCCGAAGCAGGGCGATGCGCCGCGCCGCCGCTCGACGAAGGCGGCACACCATTCGCATCATACCCGCCCCCGCTCGACGGCGTACAGGGCCATTCCGTCGAAAGACAGCGAAAAGACCCCCGGTGGCACATGAGGCCCGTACCCTTGACAAGGCGGCTGCGGTTGTGCAAGAGACCCGGTGAGGGGGTCGGCGGGCGCCGTCCGCGGGGCCGGCGCGCCGGGCGCGGGACCCGCTACAGCCAGGCCCCCGCCAGGGCGAGCGCCGACATGGCGACGAGGAAGCCGAGCGCATAGGGCAGCACCGCGCGCAGCAGCTCCGCGTCGCGGCCCACCACGCGCACGGAGGCGAGCCCGATGGCGAGGGTCTGCGGGGAGAGCATCTTGCCCGCGGCGACGCCCAGCTCGTTCAGGGCGACCATCCAATAGGGGTCCGTCCCGAGGGCCGTGGCCGCCTCGAGCTGGATCGGGCCGAACAGCATGGCCGAGCTCGTGCCCGACCCCGTGACGAACGCCCCCACCGCGCCGATCCAAGGCGCCGCGAGCGGGAACAGCGCGCCGGTCACCCCGATGCAGAACGCGGAGATATCCGAGATCATGCCCGCGTACCCCATCACCTTCGCGCACCCGAGCACGGCGAGCATCGTCGCCGCCGTGGGCGCCATCTGGCGCAGCGTCGCGGCGAGCACGGAGAGCATCCGCCGGGGCCCCGCCCCCTGGATGAGGCCGCCCGCGACCGCCGCGGCGAAGATCCACACGCCCGGCGTGTTCACCCAGCTGAACGTCAGCGACCCGGGGGCCTCGCCGCAGTAGACGGTGGCGGTGGACGAGAATCCCGCGAGCCACGCGTTCAGCGGGCCGGAGAGCTTCGAGGTGCCGAGCAGGAGCACGAAGATCAGGATGAAGCACGACCACGCGCGCAGCGCGCCGGCGGCGCCGACGGGCTCCTCCGCCCCGGCGTCCATGTGGAAGCGGGGGTCCAGGGCGCCCGAGCGCTCGGCGCGGGCCCCGAGCGCCGCCGTGGCGGCGAGCGAGCACAGGCTCCCCACGACGACGGCGAGCTCGGGCCCCACGAGCGCGGCGACGAGCGCGCACGCCGCCGCGAACGACGCCCCCGAGGCGAGCGCGACCGGCGCCACGCCGCGCAGGCGCTCGAGCGCGCCCGCGGTCCCGGTGTTGCCGCGCCCCGCGATGAGCGCGATCAGGAACGGCGCCGCCACGTAGAAGGGGGACAGCTGCAGCGCCTCGGTGAAGGCGAGCCCGTTGGCGTCGAGCCCCACGAGCCCGGCGAGGGAGACGGTGGGGATGCCGATGGAGCCGAACGCCGTGGGCACGCCGTTGGCGACCAGGCACATGAGCACCGCGGTCAGCGGGTCGAACCCCATGCCCGCGAGCATCCCGGCGGGGATCGCCACCGCGGTGCCGAAGCCCGCCATGCCCTCCATGAACCCGCCGAAGCACCAGGCGATGAGCAGGGCCAGGATGCGCCGGTCGCTCGAGACCGAGGCGATCATGCGCCCGATGACGTCCATCGCCCCCGTGCTCACGCAGAGGTTGTAGGTGAAGACCGCGGCGACGATGACCAGCACGATCGGCCAGAGCGCCATGAGGAAGCCCTCGAGGCTCGCCGTGGCGACCTCCGCCGGCCCCATGCCCCAGCGCGCCATGGCCAGCGCGCAGGCGATGGCGAACGACCCCGCGGCAGCCTTCCAGGCGGGGAGCCTGAACGCCAGCAGGGCGACGACCAGCCACAGGATCGGAGCGAGTGCGAGGACGAAGGCGAGCGGATCCATGGTCCCTCCTCATGGCCCAAGAAGAAAAAAAGGAATGGAAAATAATTTTCCTCCCCGCCATGATACCGCAGGAGGCCCCCGGCGGGCCCGCACCTTCGCGCATGCCGGGCCACAACCTCCGCGACTGCCGCGGCGGACGGGCGCCCGGGACGCCCCGAACCGCCCGGGAGGCATGTAACGAGACGGCGCCGGCGGGGCGGCAGGGGGCGGGCGCGGGTATAATGCGGCCCAACCGACCCGAACCGCGACGAGCGAGGAGCCCCGTGACCCGCACCCCCATCGACATAGTCCGCGACAAGCTCGCACGCCGCGCCCGCCTGCGCGCGGACGCGGGCCCCCGGTTCCGGGAGGCGCCGGCGGGCTCGGTCCCCGTCGGCGCCGCGCCCCGGGCGCGCTCCGAGCGCCGGCGCGAGCCCGGCCCGCTCGCCCGCCTCGTCAACCGCTGGTGGACGCGGCTGCTCGAAGCGGTGTACGAGGGGTCCCTCTCCGAGCAGGAGGCGCGCTACGAGGAGGGCAGCACCGTCCGCGACTACCTGTGGAACACGGTGGGCACGACGCTGTGGGGCTTCACCTTCCCCGCCCTCACCGTGGTGGCCACCCAGCTCGCCGGCGCCGAGGGCGCGGGCATGTTCTCCATGGCGTTCGCGGTGGGCACGCTGCTGATGATCGCGGCCAACTACGGCATCCGCAACTACCAGGTCTCGGACCTCGAGGAGGTCAACTCCTTTGCGTCCTACCAGGTGAACCGCTGGCTCACCGGGGCCCTGGCGCTCGTCGCGGGCATCCTGTACTGCGCCCTGCGCGACTACGACGCCTCCATGACGACCATCTGCCTGGGGGTCTTCGTGTACAAGGTGCTCGACGGCGTGGGCGATGTCTACGAGGGGCGCCTGCAGCAGGCCGACAAGCTCTACCTCGCCGGGGTCAGCCAGGCCCTGCGCTCCGCCGCCGCGATCGCGGGCTTCACGGCGGTCCTGCTCGTCACCCGGAGCCTCGAGGCCGCCTCGGTGGGGATGGCGGTCGCCGCGGCGGCGACCTTCGTGCTCGTGACGGTCCCGCTCGCCCTGCTCGAGACCGAGAAGTCCCGCCGGGCGAGCTCGCGCGAGGTCGTCCGGCTGTTCCGCCAGGGCGCCGCGCTGTTCGCCGCGCTGTTCCTGTTCAACCTGATCGAGAGCATGCCGAAGTTCGCTATGGAGGGCGCCCTCCCCTACGAGAACCAGCTCTACTTCAACGCGCTCTACTTCCCGGCGCAGGGCATCCTGCTCGCCACCGGGTTCATCTACAAGCCGCAGCTCGTCCGGCTCGCCGGCATCTGGTCGAACCCCCGCAAGCGCCGGCGGTTCGACCTCGTCATCGCCGCGGTGCTCGCCGTGGTCGTCGCGATCTCCGTCGCGGTGGGGGCCTTCATGGGGTGGGCGGGCATCCCCCTCATGAGCTTCATGTACGGCCTGGACTTCGAGCCCTTCCGCCCGCTCGCCTACGCGATGGTGGCCGCCGGCGGCGTCACCGCCGCGATCGACTTCATCTACGCGATCATCACCGTGCTGCGCCGCCAGGGCGACGTGATGCGCCTGTACCTCATCGCCTTCGCGGCGTCGGCCGCGCTCCCGTTCGTCCTGGTGCGCGTCATCGGGCTCGCCGGCGCGGTGGCGAGCTACCTCGCCGTGATGGCGCTGCTGCTCGGCCTGCTCATCTGGCAGTACGCGCGGATCCGCCGCGAGATCGACCGGAGCCGCGACCCCTTCGCCTGATACGGCGGCGGGCACCCGCGGGACCGAGGCGGCGGAGCCGGGAGGGGCGAGAGCCCCAGGGGCCGCCGGCCGCCCGTCCCGCGGGGCGCAGGACCATGGCGGCGGCGCGACGGAAGGGCCGCGGCCCTACTCCCCCTCCTCGATGTCCGCGTAGAAGACGCGCCGGTCGTCGAGGCGCAGGACCCCCACGCGGCCCGCGGGGGCGCCCGCGGCGGCGGAGCAGTCGATGTCGACGCGGTCCGCCACCCCTCCGGTGTCCCAGCTCGCCCCCACCTCGACCATGAGGGCCCGCCCGCCCTCGTCCAGCACGCCGCCGCACATGAGGTCGGCGTAGCGTCCGAGCAGGACGGTGGGCGTGTGGCCGGAGATCGCCACGGGGCCCGCGCCGTCGCGGCCCACCAGGCCGGTGGGCACGCCCCAGAAGTCGCCGCGGATCCACAGCAGGTTCTCGGCGTCCTGGGTCGCCAGGGCGCGCGCGAGCAGGTCGGCGGGGACGCCGCCGTAGCCGCCCTCCCCGCCGAACCCCGCCGTGGCGAGGTAGGCGCGCAGCTCGAGCGCGTCGAACCCGGCATGCGCGAGCAGGTAGGTGCGGCCGCCGGCGCGCACCGCATCGGCCAGCGGAAGGTTGGCCACCCAGTCCATGAGGTCGATGTACTCGGCGTGCGGGCAGGCGTCGAGGCCCGCGGCGGTGGCGGAACCCCCGTTCATCTCCCAGGTGAGCAGGTCCACCTGGTCCCCGGTGGCGAGCGTCGAGAGCATCATGTGCTCGTGGTTGCCCATGAGCACGCGGGCGTTGTGCAGCCCGCGGACCAGGCGCATGACCCCCACGGGGTCGGGGCCGCGGTCCACCATGTCGCCCAGCACGTAGACGATGTCGTCCGCGCCGGGGGCGGCGAGCTCGAGCGCGCGGTCGAGCGCGCGCAGGTGACCGTGCGCATCCGATGTCACGTACGTCGCCATGGGCTGCCCTCACAATCCTTAAGGTTCAAGTTGAACGTTATTGTAACGCGTCGCAACCCGGGGTGCGAGAGCCGGCGGCGGGCGGCGGGGAGCGTCGGCGGGGACGGTTTCGCGATGATTAACGAATGTGCCGCGCATACTCCACTATGCTAGAGTTATGCACACTGTTCGCCGATCTATGCAGTTTAGGAGGTCCACGCCGATGGGACGGGTGCACAACTTCTCCGCCGGTCCGGCGGCGCTGCCCGCCAGCGTGCTCGCCGAGGTCGCATCCGAGCTCCCCGATTACCGCGGGTGCGGCATGTCGGTCCTGGAGATGAGCCATCGCTCGGGCGCCTACCGCGCGATCTTCGACGAGACCGAGGCGTGCCTGCGCCGCCTGCTCGGCATCCCCTCCTCCTACCGCGTGCTGTTCCTGCAGGGCGGCGCCACCCTCGGGTTCGCCTCCGTGCCCATGAACCTCATGCGCACCCGCCGCGCCGGCTACATCGTGTCCGGGCACTTCGCGCGCAAGGCCTGGCGCGAGGCGGCGCGCTACGGCGACGCCGAGCTGCTCGCGTCGAGCGAGGGCTCCGGCTTCGACCGCATCCCGGACCTCTCGGGCATCCCCGCGCGCTGCGCCGCCGGGGACCTGGACTACGTGCACATCTGCCAGAACAACACCATCTTCGGCACCATGTACCGGGAGCTCCCCGACGCCGCGGGCGTCCCGCTCGCGGCGGACGTGTCGAGCTGCTTCCTCTCCTTCCCGCTCGACGTCGAGCGCTACGGCCTGCTGTACGCGGGCGCCCAGAAGAACGCCGGCCCGGCCGGCGTCACCGTGCTCATCGTGCGCGACGACCTGCTCGGCGAGGGCCCCGCCCTCCCCTGCTGCCCGAGCTACCTCGACTTCCGCGCGCAGGCGGACGCGGGCTCCATGCTCAACACGCCCAACACCTTCGGCATCTACCTGTGCGGCAAGGTGTTCTCCTGGATCGAGCGGACGGGCGGCCTTCCCGCCATGGAGCGGCGCAACCGCGCCAAGGCCGAGCTCCTGTACCGCGCCCTCGACGACAGCCCGCTGTTCTCGGGCACCGCGCAGCGCGGGTCCCGCTCCATCGCCAACGTCTGCTTCCGCACCCCGACGCCCGAGCTGGACGCCGCCTTCATCGAGGGCGCCCGCGCGCGCGGGATCGAGGGCGTCGCGGGGCACCGCCTCGTGGGCGGCATGCGCGCGAGCATCTACAACGCGGTCGAGATGGAGTCCGTCGAAGCCCTCGTCGCCTACATGCGCGCGTTCGAGGCGGCGCACCCCGCCGAGGCGGAGGCCGCCGCGGACGGGCGATCTTCGTAGCCCGCTTCCCGCGGGCCTCCCCGAACCCGGGCCGACGCGCCCGACCGTGCATCGGGCCGCGCGGGCCGTGTCCGCGCCGCCCCTCCCCCGATATCCCCCGGGCGCCCTCCCCGCGCGCCCGTGCCCGCTGCGCCCCCACGGGGCCCGGGCGGAAAGGACCACCATGCGCTACATCAAGACCATCGACGACATCACCCGCGACGGCGAGGTCACCTTCGGCGAGGGCTACGAGTTCGTGGAGGACGCCGCGCGCGCCGACGCCATCCTCATGCGCTCGACCGACCTGCACGGCTACGACCTGCCCGAGGGCATCCGCGCCATCGCGCGCTGCGGGGCGGGCGTCAACAACATCCCCATCGAGGAGTACGCCCGCCGCGGCGTCGTGGTGTTCAACTCCCCCGGCGCCAACGCGAACGCCGTGAAGGAGATCGTCATCGCCATGATGATCCTGTCGAGCCGCGGCGTCGTGCAGTCCATGGAGTGGGTCCGCGCGCACGCCGACGACCCCGACATCCTCGTCAACGCGGAGAAGGCCAAGAAGGCGTTCGTGGGGCGCGAGCTCAAGGGCAAGCGCATCGGCGTCATCGGCCTGGGCAACGTCGGCTCCAAGGTGGCCAACGCCGCGGTCGACCTCGGCATGGACGTCTACGGGTACGACCCGTTCATCTCAGTCGAGCACGCCTGGGCGCTGTCGCAGAACGTGCAGCGCGTGGGGACGCTCGAGGACCTCTGCCGCGGATGCGACTACCTCACCGTCCACGTGCCCAGCAAGGCCGACACCGTGGGCATGATCTCCACCGAGCAGCTCGACCTGCTCGCCCCGGGCGCGGTCCTCATCAACTTCGCGCGCGAGACCATCGTCGACGAGGACGCGGTCAACACGGCGCTCCATCAGGGCCGCCTCTCCTGGTTCGCCACCGACTTCGCCACGCCCAAGACCGTGCTCATGCCCAACACCTTCATCACCACGCACTCGGGCGCCGGGACCGGGGAGGCGGAGGCCAACTGCGCGGACATGGCGATCTCCGAGCTCAAGGACTACCTGGAGAACGGCAACATCGCGCATTCGGTCAACTACCCCGCCTGCTCCATGGGCAAGGCGCGCGCGGCGAGCCGCATCGCCTGCCTGCACGCCAACGTCCCCAACATGATCGGCCAGATCACCCGCATCCTTGCCGAGGACAACGCCAACGTCCAGCGCATGGTGAACGAGAGCGCCGGAGAGAACGCCTACACGATGTTCGACACCGACGAGCACCTGGACGGCTCCACCATCGAGGCGCTCAAGCGCATCCCGGCCGTCTACCGCGTGCGCGTGATCAAGTAGCCACACGGTCGCATGCGGCGTGAAGCACTGCCCCGCCGCTTGCAGGGCCCTGTCCTACAATATGGGACAGGGCCCACCCATTTTGAAATCTGCAGAAGGTTGGCATGGACGCTTGGAGCCTTGCGCAAATGCTGGTGCGTATCGACAGCACCGATCCCGGAGCGTATGAGGGCGATCTCGCCCGCGCGATCGAGTCGATGGTCGAGGCGAACCTGACGAAGCTGCCGGGCGATATCGGTCGGCACATCTCCCTCGAGCGGCTCGAGGTGCTACCCGACCGGAGCAACCTCATGGTGACGGTCCCGGGAACGGGTCCCGATCCCCGCCTCGTCTACATCTGCCACATGGACACGGTCGTGGCAGGCGACGGATGGTCGCGCGAGACCCCGCCGTTCGGCGGCGTCGTGCACGGAGACAGGCTTTACGGCCGAGGCGCCTGCGACATGAAAAGCGGACTTGCCTGCGCGCTCTCGGCGCTGTTCGGCCTTCTCGAAGACATCGCGATGAGCGGTTCGCTTCCCCAGCGCGGCTTCTCGCTGATCTGCACCGTGGACGAGGAGGATCGGATGCGCGGTGCCGAGGCCGCTATCGCGGCGGGCTGGGTCGGGCCGCGCGAATGGGTGCTTGACACCGAGCCGACCGATGGACAGATCCAGGTGGCGCACAAGGGCCGCACATGGTTCGAACTGACGATGACAGGTGTCACCGCCCACGCGAGCCAGCCCTGGGAGGGTGCCGATGCGATCGCCGCGATGGCGGAGGCCATCTCGAGCATACGCCGCTCGTTCGCCTCGCTTCCTGCCCACGACGAGCTCGGCCCCTCCACCGTCACCTTCGGTCAGATCGAAGGCGGGTACCAGCCCTACGTGGTGCCCGATTCCTGTACGACGTGGATCGATATGCGCCTCGCGCCGCCAACGGACACGCGCGCCGCGTGCCGCATCGTCACCGACGCGATCGAAAAGGCGGAGTCCAGCGTGCCAGGCGCACATGGCGGCTTCCGCATCACCGGCGACCGCTCCGCCGTCGAACGCGATCCGAACTCGCCGCTCCTCGCCGCCCTGTCCGACACCGTCCGCGCCACAACCGGGCAACCCGCCGACATCGGGTTCTTTACCGGCTACACCGATACCGCTGTCATCGCCAGCACCTGTTCCAACCGCACGTGCCTGTCGTACGGTCCCGGCTCGCTCGCGCTTGCCCATAAGCCCAACGAGTACGTGCCGAAAGCCGACGTGATGCGCGTGGAGGCCGTGCTTCGGGCTCTCATGCGCAAAACGCTTTGGCATACGAACTGCCAAACAGACACCACGTTCTAGGCCACCAGCAGCGCCATAAGGGGGATCGTGACGACCGAGGCGAATACCGACAGGAACATACCCTGCATCACGGGCTTGGCGTCCATACCGTACATGAGACAGTACAGGATGCCGTTCGTGGCGACGGGCATAGCCTGACCGAGCACGATGACCGCAAGCGTGAGCTGCGTGGGGGCGATGCCGCGAAACACGCAGAACAGTAGAAGCGGCACGCCGACCAAGCGCATGGCGCAGGCGACATAGGCACGCCAGTTGGTAACCATCTCGCATGCGGAATAGTTCGCCAACGATGAGCCGCAGATGAGCAAGGCGGCCGGGGTGGTGAACGCGCCGCAGTTGGACAGGCCGTCGCCCAGAACGCCCAGGTCGTTGACGCCAGCCAGCGCCATCGCAAGCACGACCACACTGGCGCCGAGCATAGGCGATAGCAGCCGCTTCGCGCTCTCACGCGCCACCTTAGCGACACCCCCCTCGGGAACGCCCGAGATCATGAGGACACCGGCGCTGCTGGATAGGATGTACCAGGGGATGTTGGCGATGGCGGCATAGAGTACCGCATCGGGCCCCAACACCGCTCCGAGCACAGGAAACCCGATGAAGCCGACGTTGCCGAACGCGATAACGAAGCTGTAGGCACCGCTCTCGGAGGCGTGCAAGAGACGCGGTACGACGAAAGCGGCAGCCACCGCGATGACGTAACCGATTGCCGACAGCCCCAGCAGCTGGAGCAGCACCTCGGCGGGCGGCAGCTCTCGGTCGCACACGGAAACCAAGATCATGCACGGCAATGTGATGTTGATCACGAGCTTGGACATCGCGCCATCGAACTCTCCCCCCATGAAGCCGAGCTTGTGGGCGGCATATCCGATGATGATGGGTATGGCGAGCGTCACCATCGTCAAAGCGGTGTCGATAAATCCCATGTGAAGCAGTCCCCCGACATTTCCAGTGCGTAAGGTCTTCAGGATACACCCGCCTGCTGCGGTATCATGACGAGACGGCAAACCCGATTCGGCGAGAAAGGCACCGATATGCGCGTGCTCCCCTTCCCTTGCATCCGTCCCATTCCCGCGCACGCCGCCGAGGTGGCTGCGCTGCCCTACGACGTCTTCGACCGCGCGGAAGCGGCCGAGTACGTGCGCGATCGTCCGCTGTCGTTCCTGAACATCGACCGCCCGGAGACGCAGTTCGCACCCGACCAGGACATGTACGCACCGGAAGTCTATGCGCGCGCTGCCGGGTTGCTCCGGGAGCGCATGGACGATGGGACCTATATCGCCGATACCAACCGCGCGTACTACATTTACGAACTGCGCATGGGCGCGCATGTTCAGACCGGCCTCGTGGGCATCTGCGCAATCGATGAGTACGAGGATGGGACCATCAAGCGCCATGAGCTCACGCGCGAGGACAAGGAACGCGACCGCATCGAGCACATGCGCGCGCTCGGCTGCCAGACCGGCCCGATCTTTTTGACCTACCGCGACCAGCCAGTGCTCGACATCATCATTAACGCCGCGAAGGAGTCCACGCCGATCTATCGCTTCTGCGACGATGAGAGCGTGGAGCAGACGGTGTGGGAGGTCGTGCGCGAAGACGCCGTCGAAGCGATCCACGCCATGTTCGACCATGTGCCCTGCGCCTACATCGCCGATGGGCACCACCGCACCGCATCGGCGGTGAAAGTCGCCCAGGCGATGCGCGACCAAGCGCGCGAAGACGGCACGCTCACCGGCAAGGAACCGTTCAACTTCTTTCTGTCGGTTCTGTTTCCCGCCAGTCAGCTCGCGATCCTGCCGTACAACCGCGTGATCGCCGACCGTGCGGGACTTACCGTCGACGAGCTGCTGGAGCGCATGCGCGTGGCAGGCTTCGAGATTCTCGAAGCGGACGCAGCCGTAAAGCCCGAGGCGGCTGGAGTGATCGGCATGTTCACCGATGGCCGCTGGTGGCGCCTCACCTTCAGTGAGGCGCTTGCCGCCGAGGTCGCCTCGGCGGACCCTGTATCCGCCCTCGACGTGTCGGTCCTGCAGGAGCGCGTACTGACCCCGATCATGGATATCGGAGACGTGCGCACCGATCCGCGCATCAGTTTCGTAGGCGGCATCCGTGGGACCGATGAGCTCGAACAGCGCGCAGGCGATACGGGCGTAGCGTTCTCCATGCACGCGACATCCATCGACGAGCTGCTATCCGTGGCAGATGCCGGCCTGCTCATGCCGCCCAAGTCGACGTGGTTCGAGCCCAAGCTGCGCAGCGGCCTGTTCATCCACCGTATCGCGAAATAACGGCCGGCAACCGCTTTGCGCGCACGCGCGGGACGCAAAAACCATGCATAGCTCTAGGGCGCGATTTTTCGGTGCCCTTCGCCGGTATGGACGATACCCCTTACGAAAACCCCAGTTCGTTCCTGCGGCTTTATCCACGGGTATCCGGCATATCGACAACAGGCACCGATAAATCGCGCCCTAGAGCATCCGGGCGAAACGGCGAATTTGATTCGGTTCATTTTTATGCGGAACAGGATTCGCAATCTGGCAGGATAATGTCCGCCTATACATCGCCGCTGCACGCCGCCCGCTTCTCGCGCGGAATGGCGGCCACCAGAGATAAGCCGGGCTTATCACCCGCATGCGCATGCCCCGTTGACGCGCGCCGGCCGAAAGGCGTCCGGGTCGTCACGCTGTGACAACCCGGACGCCTACCTGGATGTACCGAATCGCGAGTGCCCGTCACATGGCGCGATTGCGCGCGGCGGCAGCACGAGCGGCATCGACCACAGCTGCACGCATTCCGCCGGCTTCGAGCGCGGCGACCGCCTCGATGGTCGTGCCCGCGGGCGAGGACACCATGTCCTTGAGCACCGCCGGGTGCGTGCCGGTCTCAAGAAGATACTTGGCGGTTCCGAGCACCGCCTGTTCGGCGAACGTGTATGCCTGGGCGCGCGGCATGCCTTCGGCCACCGCCGCATCGGCGAGCGCCTCGATGAACACGCAAACGTACGCCGGCGAGCTACCCGATACCGCGATCACGGCATCGATCAGATGCTCGGGCACGATCTCGGCGCGGCCAAAGCTCTCAAAC
The DNA here is from genome assembly GCA_019117005.1 of Candidatus Collinsella stercoripullorum. Taxonomy (GTDB): domain Bacteria; phylum Actinomycetota; class Coriobacteriia; order Coriobacteriales; family Coriobacteriaceae; genus Collinsella; species Collinsella stercoripullorum. Next base: position 108,288 of record DXAO01000031.1, read on the forward strand.
AGCTCTTTGACGCGCACGGTTTCCTCCGCCGACACGTTCGCGTTCGGCGTGAGCGAGCTCATTCCGGCGAGCACCATCGCCGGCAAGTTGGGCATAACGCGCACGATCTTGCGATCGGTGCCGAGCAGCCCCTCAAGACGCGCAATGGCCACACCGGCGGCAATGGACACCACGACGGCGTCCGGAGCGATAGCGGGTGCAAAGTCGCGCACCACACCGTCCAGATACTGCGGTTTGACCGCGATGAGCACGAGGCGCGCACCGCGCACCGCCTCGATGTTGTCGCAGGTTCCCGTGCACCCGAGCTCGGCCGCAAGCCGCTGCTGCGAGGCCTCGTTCACATCGGATACAACGATGTCGGCGGGAGCGATAAGCCCTGCGGCGACGATGCCCTTGGCGATCGCAGTTCCCATGTTGCCGCAGCCGATCAGCGCGAATTCCTTAGCCATACCAAACTCCTCTCCGGCAAGTTGGCCACCGGGCCGATCTTGCCGCTAAAACGCCTGCTCCGTACGGTTGATAATCTCATCTTGCAGCTCGCGACCGAGATTGCACCATTTCTCGGAGAAGCCCGCGACGCGCACGATCAGGTCGCGATACGCTTCGGGATGCTGCTGCGCATCGAGCAGCGTCTCGCGATCCACGATGTTGAACTGGACATGATGACCCCCCATGTCGAAGTACGACCGCACGAGATCGGCAAGGTTGTCCAGCCCCCGGTCGCCGGCGATGGACGACGGCGTGAACTTCTGGTTCAGCAGCGTACCACCCGTGGACGCATGGTCCATCTTGGCGCACGACTTGATGACGGCGGTGGGTCCGTTCACGTCCGCACGCGCTTCCGGCGAGATGCCGTCGCTCACCGGCTCGCCCGCCAAACGGCCCGAAGGCGACGCGCCGGTGACCTCGCCGAAGTAGATGTGGCAGGTCGTGGGCAGCATATCGATGCGCCATTCGCCGCGGCGCATATTGGGCCGCCCGGTCACGCTGTCATGGAAGCACGCGAACACCGCGCGCATGATATCGTCGGCGTAATCATCGTCGTTGCCGTACTTGGGCGTGCGACGGCTCACCAGCATGTGGATGGCCGCGTCGTCCTCGCCGGCAAAGTTGCGCCCGAGCGCGCCGAGCAGGTCATCCATGCCGAAACGCCCCTCGTCGTACACGTTGTACTTGATGGACGCCAGCGCGTCGGTGATGGAGCCGATGCCCACGCCCTGCAGGTAGGTGGTGTTGTAGCGCGCGCCGCCGGCGTTGTAGTCCTGGCCGCGCGCGATGCAGTCCTCGGTCATGATGGACATGAACGGCAC